>NZ_JBQAEG010000035.1:0-519 GCF_051915205.1 Bacillus cereus group sp. MYBKT111-2 | reverse complement strand
TGAACTGCACCCCAATTGTTAGACACAGTCTAACAATTGGAGGTGCAGTTTTTCTATGGCTAAATTTACAGCTGATGAAAAAATACAAATCGTTCTACGTTATTTGAACGGAAATGAAAGTTATCGAGAAATGGGTAAATCGATTGGTATAAGTGACACAATTATTTTGAATTGGGTAAACCAATATAAACAGAATGGTATGGAAGCTTTTCTAAAACGATGTACAAATTACACACAACAATTTAAACTAGACGTACTAAACTTTATGATTGAAAACGGTATGTCCTTATTTGAGACGGCGGCTATCTTTAACATTCCTGCCCCTTCAACGATTTCTGTTTGGAAAAAACAGCTCGAAACACAAGGAATTGATGCCCTTCAATCTAAGAAAAAGGGGCGTCCATCCATGAAAAAAGATTCAAATAAACAAGTAAAACAAGCTTTAGCTGAAGGGTCAGTCGAAGCACTTGAAGCACGTATTCAACAGCTTGAAATGGAAAATGAGTACTTAAAAAAGTT
>NZ_JBQAEG010000032.1:0-1300 GCF_051915205.1 Bacillus cereus group sp. MYBKT111-2 | reverse complement strand
GTTCAAATAACGTAGAACGATTTGTATTTTTTCATCAGCTGTAAATTTAGCCATAGAAAAACTGCACCTCCAATTGTTAGACTGTGTCTAACAATTGGGGTGCAGTTCATTCTCGCTCTTTTTTTATTTGCCATAAACGATAAATAGTGAAATTTAAGCGATTCTAAATACAGTTAGACGAATGTTAGTATTTCCTGTTGCAGGGATCGTAATCTCGTTAAGAGTAGATTGGACAGAAATGTTTGCTCCTGCAGCTAATGTTTCGATTGTAGTAAATGAAAGTGAGTCGCCTATTAAATTTGAAGAGAAGTTGTCAGTTGCGACTGCTCCATTTATTGAAATTCCTACTCCGAGTGGCGCACATCCTGGTGCAGTTGTAGAGATGGATACGCTAATTACATAAATACCACCGTTGATAACTGTAACTGTGTCTGTGCCATTAAAGATAATATTATTTACGTTAATTGCAGTACTGAAGATAAAGTTATTAAATTGTAGTACTGTTTGTTGAATGTTGTTTGTTACAACAATTGTTGCTATAGGGAAGCTAGGTCCAGTAGGCCCAGTAGGTCCGGTAACTCCTATACCAGTAGCGCCCGTTGGCCCTTGAACACCTTGAGGTCCAGTAGCGCCGGTAGCACCCGCCGGTCCTTGAGCACCTTGAGGTCCAGTGGCACCAGTAGCACCTGCCGGTCCTTGAATGCCTTGAGGCCCAGTGGCACCAGTAGCACCTGTATTACCTTGAACGCCTTGAGGCCCAGTGGCACCAGTAGCACCCGCCGGTCCTTGAACACCTTGAGGTCCGGTAGCACCTGTATTACCTTGAGGTCCCTGAGGTCCAGTAGGTCCAGGAGGCCCACCAGAAGGTCCAGTAGGTCCGGTAACTCCTATACCAGTAGCACCCGTTGGCCCTTGAACACCTTGAGGTCCAGTGGCACCAGTAGCACCTGTGTTACCTTGAATGCCTTGAGGTCCAGTAGCGCCGGTAGCACCCGCCGGTCCTTGAATACCTTGAGGTCCAGTGGCACCAGTAGCACCTGTGTTACCTTGAACGCCTTGAGGTCCAGTGGCACCAGTAGCGCCCGCCGGCCCTTGAGCACCTTGAGGTCCAGTAGCACCAGTAGCACCCGCCGGTCCTTGAATGCCTTGAGGTCCAGTAGCGCCGGTAGCACCCGCCGGTCCTTGAACACCTTGAGGTCCAGTGGCACCAGTAGCACCTGTGTTACCTTGAACGCCTTGAGGTCCAGTGGCACCAGTAGCACCTGTGTTACCTTGAACGCCTTGAGGTCCAGTGGCACCA
>NZ_JBQAEG010000031.1:0-1325 GCF_051915205.1 Bacillus cereus group sp. MYBKT111-2 | reverse complement strand
TACTGGACCTACTGGAGCTACAGGAGCTACTGGATCTACTGGACCTACTGGAGCTACTGGATCTACTGGACCTACTGGATCTACAGGAGCTACAGGAGCTACTGGACCTACTGGATCTACAGGAGCTACAGGAGCTACTGGACCTACAGGAGCTACAGGAGCTACTGGAGCTACAGGATCTACTGGAGCTACTGGACCTACTGGAGCTACAGGAGCTACTGGACCTACTGGATCTACTGGAGCTACTGGATCTACTGGATCTACTGGATCTACAGGATCTACAGGAGCTACTGGAGCTACTGGATCTACAGGAGCTACAGGATCTACTGGATCTACTGGATCTACAGGAGCTACAGGAGCTACTGGACCTACAGGAGCTACAGGAGCTACTGGATCTACAGGATCTACTGGAGCTACTGGATCTACAGGATCTACAGGATCTACAGGATCTACTGGAGCTACAGGAGCTACTGGATCTACTGGACCTACAGGAGCTACAGGAGCTACTGGAGCTACTGGACCTACTGGAGCTACAGGAGCTACTGGATCTACTGGACCTACTGGAGCTACTGGATCTACTGGACCTACTGGACCTACTGGACCTACTGGACCTACAGGAGCTACTGGACCTACTGGACCTACTGGAGCTACTGGATCTACTGGACCTACTGGACCTACTGGACCTACTGGACCTACAGGAGCTACAGGAGCTACTGGATCTACAGGATCTACTGGAGCTACTGGATCTACAGGATCTACAGGATCTACAGGATCTACTGGAGCTACAGGAGCTACTGGATCTACTGGACCTACAGGAGCTACAGGAGCTACAGGAGCTACTGGACCTACTGGAGCTACAGGAGCTACTGGATCTACTGGACCTACTGGAGCTACTGGATCTACTGGACCTACTGGACCTACTGGACCTACTGGACCTACAGGAGCTACTGGACCTACTGGACCTACTGGAGCTACTGGATCTACTGGACCTACTGGACCTACTGGACCTACTGGACCTACAGGAGCTACTGGACCTACTGGAGCTACAGGAGCTACTGGATCTACTGGACCTACTGGAGCTACTGGATCTACTGGACCTACTGGAGCTACTGGATCTACTGGACCTACTGGATCTACAGGAGCTACAGGAGCTACTGGACCTACAGGAGCTACAGGATCTACTGGAGCTACAGGATCTACTGGAGCTACTGGAGCTACTGGACCTACAGGAGCTACAGGATCTACTGGAGCTACTGGACCTACTGGATCTACAGGAGCTACTGGATCTACTGGATCTACAGGAGCTACAGGATCTACTGGATCTA
>NZ_JBQAEG010000030.1:0-1368 GCF_051915205.1 Bacillus cereus group sp. MYBKT111-2 | reverse complement strand
CATATTATATGGTTAAGTCCTCGATCTATTAGTATTCGTCAGCTCCACATGTCACCATGCTTCCACCTCGAACCTATCAACCTGATCATCTTTCAGGGATCTTACTAGCTTACGCTATGGGAAATCTCATCTTGAGGGGGGCTTCATGCTTAGATGCTTTCAGCACTTATCCCTTCCGCACATAGCTACCCAGCTATGCCCTTGGCAGAACAACTGGTACACCAGCGGTGCGTCCATCCCGGTCCTCTCGTACTAAGGACAGCTCCTCTCAAATTTCCTACGCCCACGACGGATAGGGACCGAACTGTCTCACGACGTTCTGAACCCAGCTCGCGTACCGCTTTAATGGGCGAACAGCCCAACCCTTGGGACCGACTACAGCCCCAGGATGCGATGAGCCGACATCGAGGTGCCAAACCTCCCCGTCGATGTGGACTCTTGGGGGAGATAAGCCTGTTATCCCCGGGGTAGCTTTTATCCGTTGAGCGATGGCCCTTCCATGCGGAACCACCGGATCACTAAGCCCGACTTTCGTCCCTGCTCGACTTGTAGGTCTCGCAGTCAAGCTCCCTTATGCCTTTGCACTCTACGAATGATTTCCAACCATTCTGAGGGAACCTTTGGGCGCCTCCGTTACACTTTAGGAGGCGACCGCCCCAGTCAAACTGCCCACCTGACACTGTCTCCCGGGTCGATAAGACCCGTAGGTTAGAATTTCAATACAGTCAGGGCGGTATCCCACCAGCGCCTCCACCGAAGCTAGCGCTCCGGTTTCAAAGGCTCCCGCCTATCCTGTACAAACTGTACCAAAATTCAATATCAGGCTACAGTAAAGCTCCACGGGGTCTTTCCGTCCTGTCGCGGGTAACCTGCATCTTCACAGGTACTATAATTTCACCGAGTCTCTGGTTGAGACAGTGCCCAAATCGTTACACCTTTCGTGCGGGTCGGAACTTACCCGACAAGGAATTTCGCTACCTTAGGACCGTTATAGTTACGGCCGCCGTTTACTGGGGCTTCAGTTCAGAGCTTCGCTTACGCTAACCCCTCTCCTTAACCTTCCAGCACCGGGCAGGTGTCACCCCCTATACTTCGCCTTACGGCTTCGCAGAGAGCTGTGTTTTTGCTAAACAGTCGCTTGGGCCTATTCACTGCGGCTTTCCGTTAAGAAAGCACCCCTTCTCCCGAAGTTACGGGGTCATTTTGCCGAGTTCCTTAACCAGAGTTCTCTCGCACACCTTAGGATTCTCTCCTCGCCTACCTGTGTCGGTTTGCGGTACAGGCACCTTTTATCTCGCTAGAAGCTTTTCTTGGCAGCGGGGAATCAAAGACTTCGCTCCATAAGGAGCTTCCCCATCACAGCTCAGC
>NZ_JBQAEG010000029.1:0-1614 GCF_051915205.1 Bacillus cereus group sp. MYBKT111-2 | reverse complement strand
CGATAAGCGGATTTGCCTACTTATCAGCCTAACTGCTTGGACGTGCACAACCAATCGCACGCTTCTTCTATCCTTCTGCGTCCCTCCATTGCTCAAACGATAAAGAGGTGGTACAGGAATATCAACCTGTTGTCCATCGCCTACGCCTGTCGGCCTCGGCTTAGGTCCTGACTAACCCTGAGCGGACGAGCCTTCCTCAGGAAACCTTAGGCATTCGGTGGACGGGATTCTCACCCGTCTTTCGCTACTCATACCGGCATTCTCACTTCTAAGCACTCCACCAGTCCTTCCGGTCTGACTTCACTGTCCTTAGAACGCTCCCCTACCACTGATACCATTCGGTATCAATCCGCAGCTTCGGTGGTGTATTTAGCCCCGGTACATTTTCGGCGCAGAGTCACTCGACTAGTGAGCTATTACGCACTCTTTAAATGGTGGCTGCTTCTAAGCCAACATCCTAGTTGTCTAAGCAACTCCACATCCTTTTCCACTTAATACACACTTTGGGACCTTAGCTGGCGGTCTGGGCTGTTTCCCTTTTGACTACGGATCTTATCACTCGCAGTCTGACTCCTAAGGATAAGTCATTGGCATTCGGAGTTTGACTGAATTCGGTAATCCGATGAGGACCCCTAGTCCAATCAGTGCTCTACCTCCAAGACTCTTACACTTAAGGCTAGCCCTAAAGCTATTTCGGGGAGAACCAGCTATCTCCAGGTTCGATTGGAATTTCTCCGCTACCCACACCTCATCCCCGCACTTTTCAACGTGCGTGGGTTCGGGCCTCCATTCAGTGTTACCTGAACTTCACCCTGGACATGGGTAGATCACCTGGTTTCGGGTCTACGACCACGTACTAAACGCCCTATTCAGACTCGCTTTCGCTGCGGCTCCGCCTCTTCAGCTTAACCTCGCACGGGATCGTAACTCGCCGGTTCATTCTACAAAAGGCACGCCATCACCCGTTAACGGGCTCTGACTATTTGTAGGCACACGGTTTCAGGATCTCTTTCACTCCCCTTCCGGGGTGCTTTTCACCTTTCCCTCACGGTACTGGTTCACTATCGATCACTAGGGAGTATTTAGCCTTGGGAGATGGTCCTCCCAGATTCCGACGGAATTTCACGTGTTCCGCCGTACTCAGGATACATTCAAGAGAGAACGAAGTTTCGACTACGGGGTTGTTACCCTCTACGACGGACCTTTCCAGGTCGCTTCGTCTACCTCGTTCCTTTGTAACTCCGTATAGAATGTCCTACAACCCCAAGAGGCAAGCCTCTTGGTTTGGGCTATGTTCCGTTTCGCTCGCCGCTACTCAGGAAATCGCATTTGCTTTCTCTTCCTCCAGGTACTTAGATGTTTCAGTTCCCTGGGTCTGTCTTCCTTACCCTATGTATTCAGATAAGGATACCATACCATTACGTATGGTGGGTTTCCCCATTCGGAAATCTTCGGATCAAAGCTTACTTACAGCTCCCCGAAGCATATCGGCGTTAGTCCCGTCCTTCATCGACTCCTAGTGTCAAGGCATCCACCGTGCGCCCTTTCTAACTTAACCAAACTAAAAATTAAAAAATATGAGCTACACTGTTATCTAGTTTTCAAAGAACATAC
>NZ_JBQAEG010000028.1:0-2338 GCF_051915205.1 Bacillus cereus group sp. MYBKT111-2 | reverse complement strand
AACACGGAAGTTAAGCTCTCTAGCGCCGATGGTAGTTGGGACCTTGTCCCTGTGAGAGTAGGACGTCGCCAAGCAAGCTTAAGACGAGTCAGAATGACTCGTCTTTTTTGTGTTTCTAACTTCTTATCAGTCTCAAGTTATTCTGTTATATTCAATTTCGATATGCAGTTTAAGATTTTCTATTTTATTTTTTGTGGAAGCAATCTATCGGTATGTTAAAATAGTACAGTTATTTTTTGAAGTACTTTAATATAGGAAGATTTAATTTTTTTAAAGGAGATAACATGAAAAAAGATAGGTATAATTACAGATTTTCCGAATAGGAAAGCCCACTACGGTGCGATAGTACCCTCTTTAGGGGTGGGATGATAGTGAGGTCAAATGCGATGTATAGATAAAATACCGAAAGTATGTTCTGTGCATCAAGTGTTTGAAATGGTATAATTTTCATAACAGACAAGTGGAAGTCTCTAAAACAATCTTGTTCTCTGAAAACAGAATACATATGAGGTTGGAGTAACAAATTCTTCTGCTCCGTAAAATGTATTGAGTCGTCAAGTACAAGACGCTAAAAAACATTTGAGAACTCACAATCTGACTCGTTTGGTAATAGAACGAGTGCCGTATCTGCTAGATGCACTGGATATGGAGTGGTGATGGCACACCGCAATCTTGCACGTCAGCGATACTAGAAATAGACTTCGCCTTTGGTAGCAAGAATCCCACTGACGTTAGTCAGCTTGCGGCTTTAGCCGTGGGAGTGTCAATATAGTAGTCTTAGTCCTTCTAGCGATTGTATATATGTTAGTTGGGAATTATTTTTATAACTATGCGTTGAATGCGAAACAAGAAAAAGAATTTTTAGAGGATAACCCTCACTTAGTAGAAACTGTGAATGCATCAGGAGATGTGTTGGCTACAAATGAAGAAAAGGATGCCAACTTTGTATCAAATCATAAACCTAATACACTACACATAAATTCTTTCGATAAGTTGGAATGGAGAAGCTGAGAAGATAGATTCAAATACGTATTGGAATACCGTATGGAAGTTCGTGGGAAGATATATTCAAGCATAATTAGATTTATATATGCGATAATCAGAAGGTAATACTTTTGATTATCGTTTTTCTATTTATAAATTTATTTTAGGTTGTAGTATATAAGGCTTGAAGCATAAATTTTTGAATTCCTTAGTGCCAGTGCTACAATGATTGAAAACTACATGTTAATGAGGTGTTTCTATGAAAATTGAAGTATGGTCAGATTTTGTATGCCCATTTTGCTACATTGGGAAACGTAGGTTAGAAGTGGCTTTAGAGCAATTTCCTCATAAGAAGGATGTTGAAGTTGAGTTTAAAAGTTTTGAATTAGACCAAAATGCTCCAATCTATTCTGGAACAAGTATTAATGAAGTACTTGCATCAAAGTATGGGATTAGTATTGAAGAAGCGAAACGTAATAACGTGCAGTTAGGTAATCATGCAGCTAGTATGGGTTTAAGTTTTAATTTTGATGAGATGAAGCCGACGAACACTTTTGATGCGCATCGTCTTGCGAAATTTGCAAAGGATCAAGGGAAAGAAAAAGAGATTACGGAAAATCTACTTTTTGCATATTTCACTGAATCAAGAAATTTAAGTGATGTGGATACGCTCGCTACTATAGCTGAAGCTTCAGGTCTAGACAAACAAGAAGCTTTACAGGTTATTAATGATAAAAGCGCATATGCAAATGATGTTAGAGTTGATGAAGCGATTGCTCAGCAATATCAAATTTCAGGAGTACCTTATTTTATTATTAATCAAAAGTATGCTATTTCAGGTGCACAACCACTTGAAACTTTTGTTGGTGCACTTCAGCAAGTGTGGGAAGAAGAGAATCCTGTACCTAAATTACAAGAGTTTTCTTCAGAAGGTGGAAGCGATATGTCTTGTACAGATGAAAGCTGTTCGGTACCTTCAAAAGAACAATAGTTTTTATGATGGAAAGCAACCCATAGAGTATTATATGGGTTGCTTATATATTCTGATAGAAGAGGTATGTAAATAGGGTTTTAAAAAAATGAAGTTTTTTTAAAAAACGTATTGACGATTAATACTTAGAGGTGTAATATAGAACAAGTCGCCGATGACAATAACGTCGAAAGCGACAAACGAAATGAAAAACTTAGTTGACATTGAAAGATGAAAATGTTAACATAAGGAAGTCGCAAATGAGCGGCAGACAAGTTCTTTGAAAACTGAACGAAACAAACAACGTGAAACGTCAATTTTTATTTTATGATGCTAGACAAACTAACTTTATTGGAGAGTTTGATCCTGGCTCAGGATGAACGC
>NZ_JBQAEG010000027.1:0-3127 GCF_051915205.1 Bacillus cereus group sp. MYBKT111-2 | reverse complement strand
AAGCTCTCTAGCGCCGATGGTAGTTGGGACCTTGTCCCTGTGAGAGTAGGACGTCGCCAAGCAAAAACCTAAGTCGTTTCGACTTAGGTTTTTTTGTGTTTATTTATATATATCAAATGACATAATTCGTAAATTTAGTAATCTTAATGAGAGAAAAGGATGAAATGGAGACGTTTTAAAGTCAACTACCCCCAGTGAGACAAAGCCTTTCAGTGGGGGCTTGAGCTCGAGCGCTAGGTCTTTTCGTCTATCGCTAGACAGTTTGACGCTCTAGCATTTATGCTACCCCACGATTTGTCACGCAACTTACTAATCTATCTACACCTAAATCGCAATTCAAAGCGTTACTCGTAGTCGTGGATGGTTTCTTCATTTGAGAAACATGCATTTCATATGTATCATGCACCTCAAAGAACCGACTTTTTTGCTTCGGTACAATCTCAATGTAGAAGATTTTTTTATGTCTTAAATTTTTCGGCATACGTATTTTAATGGAACCCAATTTTTTCTGAATGCCACATTCATCGGAACCATCCAATACCCGTTATTATCCACTTTAGGTTAGGGACTTGATAGATTTCAATGATTCGTTTGTCAGTGGAACGAGAATAATTTGGAAACTTCGGACGCCCTGTGAACTGCTCAGGATTTTTCTTCCATTGTTCCGACGCTTTAAAAAAACTCTTCACTTCTGCATATAAGGCTCTGCGAATCGCTTGAATAGAATTTGATTGAACGCCCCAATCATTCGTATTGGCTTGCATGGCAGTATCTACTTCTTTTACAGTAGCCATCCTGTTATTGTTTAAGTAACTTTGTTTCATCGTGTACAAGCCAACATTTCGCAACGCTTTTGAGCTATGTGACATGCGCTGAAGTAAACCCCCACTGATTAAAGTTTCAATTTATACAATGTCTTTTCACTTTTAAAGGATTTTATTCATCAAAAAATCTATAATTAAGGTAATTAATATATATTATTGATGGGTGTGGGGGATTATGAAAGAAATATGCATGTTATTAGTGGCTGTTATATTATGGGGGACAGCCATTGCGCCAACAAAGTGGGCGTTAGAATCTATTCAGCCATTTACTTTGTTATTTATTCGCCTTTTCTTCGCTGGTGGAATTTGTTTGCTATTTTCATTTAAACAATTAAAAAAATCGGTTGTACATAAACAAGTGCCGTGGAAAAGAATGAGTTTACTATCTTTTACTGGTGTAGCTGGTTACTTTATGTTCACATCCTACGGTATTTCTTTAACAAGTGGATTACATGTTAGTATTATTGATGCTGCTTTACCGTTAGTTACAATTCTTTTTTCAGCGATCTTTTTGAAAGAAAAAATTCAGCTTAATTATTGGATCGGTATTGTATTGGGAGCTGCTGGAGTACTTCTTATTACCATCCCATCTAGTAACGATAATCAAGAAGTATCTTTAATAGGAGATACCCTTATTTTATTAAGCACTTTCTTATTTGCTTTCTATACAGTATTGTTGAAAAGACCAAAACAAGAACAGTATTTATTAAACAAGGTTTTTACAACATTAACTTTAATTATTGGAGCTGTTATTTTATTACCATTTGCAATGGTAGAAACTTTTTACTATGGTTTCCCAGAAATCAAAACATGGAAGACTGGATTTAGTGTAATGTATCTGGTTATAGGCGCAACAATTTTAGCGTATTGGTTTTGGAATAGAGCACTAGAGACAGTCTCAGCATCAGTAAGTGGGTTATATTTAAATGCATTACCGTTAATAAGTATTGTTGCTTCAATTGTTTTATTAGATGAAGCTTTAACTTGGAAGATAGTAATAGGAGGAAGTTTAGTCTTAATAGGAGTAGGATGGGCGGACAAACAAAAGATAAGTAAGTTATTAAAGAAGAATAACTTGAATAGTAAGGAATGCTAAGTAACATATTGTATATAGTTTAAATATAAAAAAACACCTTATATATATTAGGTGTTTTTTTATTTGGCAAAGATAATAGATTGAAATCAGTATAGGTATTCTCTACTATATTTATACGTATTGAAATCATTTTGAAATATTGTTTGAACGAGTTGTATACATTCGGTATCATAAAAACATTCGAAAGTGGGGTAGCGAGGAAATAAAGGGTCAGTAATATCGGCTTCGCTAAAATTCCCTTTATAAATCATGGCAGGGGATTGATGATGCCATGGTGTTGAGAACGCATTTATTGGTGCAGTTTTTAATTCGAAACGCTTTTCTAATGCTTTCATATCCTGATAAAAGTTTTCTAAGTATATATAATTGGTTACATATTCTCCTTCACCAGCTATATATTGTTGTGTAAAATGCGGGTTCATATCATTTCCTTGAGCATCATTAATAAATAGATAATATAGAAATTGTTTAAATGAGAGGCCCTTGGAGGAATTTTCATCTTGATATAGAAACTTTCGGATGGGCTTCCATTCGGGATTCTCTATATAGGGAGGTGCGATTAAGAATACGAAAGAGCTCACTGCTCGTCTATAAGGGTTACGAACAAGCTTAAAAGTTTCTTTTTGTTTTTCTCGTAATGCTATACCTAGTCGTACATTATAGGCAGGTGTACTTTTGTATATATCATATTCATAATTATGAATGAAAGGGCTATAACTTAGAGCTGTTTGTAATAAATCAATTTGGTAAAAGAACCACTTGGCAAGAGAAGTACAACCACTTTTTGGGCTCCAAAATAGAATGATAGGAAACTTCTTATGATAGTGTGGATTTCTTGAATGAGCATTGATGATGTGTAATAAGGTAGGATCGAACAACCCCTACACACTTTTTGGATATTTTAATTACATGTATGGAAAATAAAGAGGAATATGAGTAGCTGTTTCATCTTTTCTAAAAAAGCGAAAGATTAATGTTGACTATTACTGAATAGGGGTGTAATATAGAACAAGTCGCCGATGACAACAACGTCGAAAGCGACAAACGAAATGAAAAACTTAGTTGACATTAACTAACGAAGATGTTAACATAAGGGAGTCGCAAATGAGCGACCAAGTAGTTCTTTGAAAACTGAACGAAACAAACAACGTGAAACGTCAATTTTTATTTTATGATGCTAGACAAACTAACTTTATTGGAGAGTTTG
>NZ_JBQAEG010000026.1:0-3174 GCF_051915205.1 Bacillus cereus group sp. MYBKT111-2 | reverse complement strand
TTTGGTCTAATTTTTTATACCTTTTGGTCTAATTTTTTTTGACCATTTGGTCTAAAGATGTTAGGATGAAGACAGAAAACAAAACAGAAAAGGATGATAAAATGCCAAAACAAAGAACTGAAAATGAAATGATTTATAACGGTAAAAGTCGATGGAGAAACTTAGATACAGGTGAAATAATAGAAACCGATGAAATCATAAAGAAAACTCCTAGAAATGGTTTTATGATTACGTATTTAACAGCAATTGTTCAATTGATAGATAGTTTAGGTAACAAAAAAATGCAAGTAGTAAAATACATATTAGAAAACATGGATAAGTCAACAAATACATTAATTATAACGACAAGAGAATTGACTGAAAAAAGCAAGGTATCTAGGCAAACTGTAATAGACACATTAAAAACACTAGAACAAGCCCAAATCATTACCAGAAGAACTGGAGCAATAATGATTCATCCAAGTCTTGTGCATCGTGGTAAAGACACAAAAGAGAAATACTTACTTGCTAGATTTGAAGATTTCAGTAATAACAATGCTCCAATAAATGATGTTGAATAAAAATAATTAGGAGGAACAAAAATGAAAGCTACTGGTATAACTCGTAAAGTTGATGAATTAGGACGTATCGTAATTCCAAAAGAATTACGTAAAACACTGAATATTGATACTAAAGATCCAATAGAAATTTTCACAGAAGAAGACAGTATTATTCTTAGAAAATATGAATCTAATATGACTTGTATGATAACTGGCGAAGTTTCTAACAAGAATATCTCTTTGTTTAATGGGAAAATTGTTGTTAGTCCCGAAGGTGCTGAACTATTAATCAAAGAGTTACATGAAATTATAGTTCCAACGAAATAAAACGCCTTAAGATTAATTCTAAGGCGTTTTTTTAACGTTCCATGTCATATCCTCGACGTCTACTCATTTCTTTCTTGCTTTCGCGTCCATGCTCCCGTTCAAAGTGATTGTCTACACCCTTCATGTCCAATTCATTTTTGATAAGCCCTCTAAACGCCTTAAATTGCTCTTTAAAGACTTTTTTCGTATTTTCGTACAAAACCTTTATGTTTTCTTTTAAATCGTTTATATGGGCCGTTAAATCGCTTATATCGCCCTTTAACGAACTAATTTCAAATGAGGCTGACACCAATTCCTTTTTTAACTGTTCATTTTCCTTCGTTTTTTGATAGATTTTCTCACTAAGATTTTTATTTTCCTGAACTAGATCCGTTGTTTGTAAATGTTTATAATCTTTTTTTACAGTGACAGCTGCGGTCACTAAATCTTCTAATTGTTCAACTTGTTTTGGTGTATAAACATAGTTACCAGTCTCTTTTTCAATAATGTCAGGTTTCCCGATTAATTTGGGCTTTACCTCTGTTTTAATCTCTTTCTTTTTGCTCTTTAGATTTATTTTCTTTTCAGGAATTTTCTCACTGACTTTTACAAGTTCATCTTTCTTTTTAACTATTTCTCCTTCTAGCCATTGAATTTCTTTTTCTAAATCCTTTTTCTCTTTGTACTCATTGACATCTTTATACTCATTTGAGCCAACTAATTTTCGTTCAATGCCACGCTCCTTTAATACTTTTTCTAACAACTGAACTTCTTTTTCTCTCCAATCATCAAAAGGACGAGTTTTATCTAGTGTTGAATCTTGTTGCATAATGGCTCGGTCAAATGATACTTGCTTTTCAAGTCCTCGCTTATACCCACTCGCCACAGGCACAAAATTCAAGTGCATATGAGGGCTAGCCTCGTCATTATGAATAGCGGCATTATAGACTTTTAAGTTTGGATTTCGTTTCTCAAAATCCTTGAACCACTCTAACAAAATTTCATTTGCTTTTTCATAATCGGCATGGGAAATGAAGTCGTTTAAATCACCAACTTGAATGATCATTTCTTGCTGAAGCGAAGTTTTTTTACTAGATTGAATGTGTTTATAATAGTCATCAATTTTTCTGTCGTTACGTTTTTGTTTGGCGTTATAATTCCCCAACACTTCTCCAAATTCTTCTTGATACAATTCCTTTAAATCTTTCTGAACAAGATATTTATTTTCGTCAGACTTTGAATAATCTATGTGCGAATTTCGCTCTTTTTCCTTCTCACTCATTGTCCTGTTATTGTGTTTAATGTTGGTTTTGTTAGTTGCCTTCTTAAGAGAAACTGACATGCTCATAACGAATCAACTCCTTGCTCTCACTATACCAAAAGCTTTGTTACTTTGGCAAAGTAACCTTTTCTGTATTCTGACATTCTGCTACGCTTCATGTACACAATGAAAAGGCTCTGCGAGACTGTTTTGGCTATCGCCAAGCCATGCTTTGCATGGCAAAAACAAAACCTTGGACTTTGTCCAAACCTACTGGGGAACTCTTCCCCAGACCCCCTTTATCGAACTCCCCAACCCCTCAATCCTTGAGGGGCTCCCTCGCCAGTTGGCAAGCCAAAACGGCAAGCGTTTTGACAATCCAAGAGGGTTGCATAGTAAGTATGTCAACTCCTTATCCTCCCGTCCCCTTTCGGGTTCGGTCCGGTACCGTTGACATACATCATGTAGCTACCTCTGTATCTACTTCTGTTGTGCTACTTAAGTTTTCTTTTGCGTACCTTTGGCAAATCAACAGTATTTGACTTTGTTTGAAAGAGGTTTCCCCCTTGTTTTTGGGTGGAGTGGTGAAGGCTGGGGTGAAGCGAAGCGAGGGGCTAGCCCCTGGATCTTAACGTAACTGAATATGGAGTAAGGATTTTACTTAGAACGATAGAACTGGCGGTTCGGCGGGTACAATTGCTAGTCCAAGTCGAGCAACCTAAATCCTCGTTTTTGGTCTGTTCGGCTTGGCGACATGCCACCCCCCGCCGAATTTCACTATGCAATAGCAAAAGAGTGGAGATTTTTTGAGTGGGTTTCTCAAAAAATACTACTCGACTATTGCATAGTGAAAAGCCCTTAAATATATAGAAAAGAGTAATAAAGGGGGTAAAAGTGGATTTTGAGTTGATATATAGCCACGGAGACGTATTTTGTTTGGTCTAATTTTTTATACCTTTTGGTCTAATTTTTTATACCTTTTGGTCTAATTTTTTTTGACCATTTGGTCTAAAGATGTTAGGATGAAGACAGAAAACAAAACAGAAAAGGATGATAAAATGCCAAAAC
>NZ_JBQAEG010000025.1:0-3277 GCF_051915205.1 Bacillus cereus group sp. MYBKT111-2 | reverse complement strand
ACGGTTATAATCCCACAAATTATAACTTATAATCCCACAAATTATAGTATTTTCCTAGAAATCCAGTCATATCAACGGTTCAACCTATGTTCTCCCTTCTATTCTATTATTTTATAAAATTTAAAAGGGCTTTTCACTATGCAATAGTCGAGTAGTATTTTTTGAGAAAACCATTCAAAAAATCTCCACTCTTTTGCTATTGCATAGTGAAATTCGGCAGGTGTGAGCATGTCGCCAAGCCGAACAGACCAAAAACGAGGATTTAGATTGTTCGACTTGGACTAGCAATTGTACCTGCCGAACCGCCTTGCTCTATCGTTCTAAACAATCCGCTTATTCCATATTCATTTACGTTAAGATCCAGGGGGCTAGCCCCCAAACCCCCAGCCAGCACTCACACCCAAAAACAAGGAGAGAATGAACTTAGAACAGCACATTTATAGAAACTGTGTTTTTGCTAGATGCATATTAAAAAGGATAAGCATATGCTATATTACGCTTTCGTATAATTCCCTTATCTTTAAAGAGAACTTAAATCTTAATAATAGATTTGAGTTCTCTTTTTATATCATTATTCTCTAATTACCATATACATATAATATATTTAAAATTAATTTAAAAGGAGAAGTATGTTATATGACAAAATTGGAGGAACTAGAAAAAGATTTTAATCAAATGAATCTAGATTTAAAAGCTATACAACATGATATGAAAAGTTTAGAAGTAAGAATATTAGTAGCTGAAAAGGATGTTTTAACTATTAATAAACAATTAGATAAAATTAGTGCAAATACTACATGGATTTTACGATTGATCATAAGCGGATTGTTAACAGGAGTACTTGGTGTAGTAGCTAAAAACCTGTTATAGGAAAAAAGGGTGTTGGTCAATCAAAACGGACCTAGCAAAGCGAAGGGAGTATTTGACTTGACCAACCGTACTACACCCAAACCCTCTTGGCATTGAACAAACAATCGTTTGTTCCTGCTAACCGGCGAGGGAGCCCCTCAAGGATTGAGGGGTTGGGGAGTTTGATTGAGGGGGTCTGGGGAAGAGTTTCCCCAGTGGGTTTGGGCAAAGCCCAAGGTTTGTTTTTTGCCAGGCAAAGCATGGCTTGGCGGAGCCAAAGAGCCTCGCAGAGCACGTCCAAATGAAATTTGGTATAACGTGCTAGACCAAATTTGGTTTTTCTTCTATCCCCATGTTAAACTAGTTACCAAAAGGGGGGGTCTTGCTCATGGCTCACGTTCAAAAATATGCAAAAGGAAATGTTCAAGGATTGTCCATCCACTGGGACAGAAAAACAGAAAATCATTCGAATCAAGACATTGATAATGAACGGTCACATTTGAATTATGATTTATGTGAAAAAGAAGGAGATACACTTTCACGCATGAATGATCGGTTAAGTGAAGTGCATTGCTTGAATCGAAAAGATGTAAAAGTCTGTGCAGATTGGGCTGTTACATTACCGGAAAGTTTGAAAGATGCTTCTGAGAAGGAACAACGTGAATTTTTTGAGAAAACCTATGAATTTTTAGCGAACCGTTATGGTGGTGAAAAAAATGTGTTGTCAGCCAATGTACATAATGACGAAACAAGACCGCATATGCATTTTGCTTTTATGCCTGTTGTTTGGGACGAGAAAAAGCAACAGGCAAAGGTTTCAGCTAAAGAAGTTTTAACAAGAAAAGATTTAAAAACATTTCACCAAGATTTAGATGAGTTTTTGAAAAAAGAAATACCACAAATCTACAAAGAAGGTATTTTAAACGATAAAACGATTGGCGTTGATACGGTTAAAGATTTGAAAAGGTATTCTGAAGAAATACAGAAACAAAAAGATGTAATGGATGCGGAAGTAAAGGTCAAAGAAAGAGAGTTAGAGGGGAAAATTCAATCATTAGATAAAGAATTGGAAAGTAAAAAAAATGAGTTTCTGAATTTGAGTGAAGCACTCCCTTCAAAAATTAATATCAAAGTAAAAGGAAAAGAGAAAAAAACAGAGGTTGTAAAAACAGGTTTTTTAAAATCAGAAACAGTAACTACAGAAACTGGGAATTGGATTGTTTCTGATAGTGAAATGAGAAGGATGCAAAAAGTTCTAAGCGATGCAAATTTCGTAAAGGAAGATTATGAGCGTTTGCAGCGTACAGATTTAGTTAAAGAAAACAAAGAATTACATGATAGAGTTGATAGTTTAGCCGATGGTTATGTTAAAGCTATTAATGAGAATACAGATTTGTATGAGAAGAATAGAGAATTACGTAAGGAAATAAGCTCGTTAAAAGCCCATGTAAAAGATTTAAAGGAAAATGTAAAGGTTTTATACCACAATACGAAAAAAGTCCTTGGAGAGCATTTTAAAGCGTTTAGAGGACTTGTTAAGAATGAATTGGATATAAAAGGTGTAGATAATCAATTTGATTGTGAATATAAGAAAGAAATTAAGAAACAACGTGGATATAACATGGAACGTTAAAACCGTCTCAGAATTAATTCTGAGACGGTTCGTCGTTTTTGTATGTTATTTCTGTTTTAAGCTCTCTTCCTTTAGTTGAATAGACTTGTTGTAATCGGATTTCTTGTATATCGTGCCAATGGCCACGACCAAAATAACGAGCATTTACTTGATATGTACCAGTACCTTTTCTAAAAAGAATTTCTGCATTTACAAGTTTGTTGATGTTGTTATTAAGAACTTGTACTGTTTTATATCCTAGTTCTTGTGCCATTTGTTTTTTTATAAAGCTATTTAGAATGATCATATTGTCATAAGACATTACTTTTAATAAAACGTTAATAACTCTATCTAAACCTTTAGGTAAATCATTTAAGGCTACAATATCTTTTAAATATATTTTTACGTAGTCTGGTTCTTTGTCGATATAAGCATTTATAATTTCTTCTTCTTCTTGAATTTCACCAGTATTTATATCTATTATTTTATTTTTTGTAACTTTAGAAACTTTTTTCAAGGGTCTTTCCGGTTGCATCAAATCTACCTCCTACCCGATTTATAATTTAATTAAATTATAAATCGGGTATTTTAAAAGTGCAATATTTTTTATAGGATTTCACATTTATAATCCCACAAATTATAAATTATATAAAAAATAAATTTAATTTATAACTCCACAAATTACGGTATATAACTCCACAAATTACGGTTATAATCCCACAAATTATAACTTATAATCCCACAAATTATAGTATTTTCCTAGAAATCCAGTCATATCAACGGTTCAACCTATGTTCTCCCTTCTATTCTATTATT
>NZ_JBQAEG010000024.1:0-3354 GCF_051915205.1 Bacillus cereus group sp. MYBKT111-2 | reverse complement strand
CGAACACGGAAGTTAAGCTCTCTAGCGCCGATGGTAGTTGGGACCTTGTCCCTGTGAGAGTAGGACGTCGCCAAGCAACTAAAAACACAAGTCTTTTGACTTGTGTTTTTTCGTGTTTAGTAAACAATATTATACTGTTTCAATTATAGACGAACGTTGTATTCTGATGTCTTAATGATGGATACAGGTTCATCATTAAGACATCAGAATATAAAACTATAATCGTTATTTGGCGATATTGGTTTAGTTTCTAATTCATAATAAATGTGACTGGGGCATATTGCATTTTTTAACTCATCAATTACTAGCCGTGCAAGATAATGAGGAGAATCACTAAATTGCCAAGCTGTAACAAATCCTAGTTTTTACGGTTTCCCCAATAAGTATCCCAGTTACCTCACTTTAATAAATAGTTTAGCCTCTTTATAATTCTTGGGGAAGGTCTTTATATGCTGTGTCTTTGTACGCATTTGAAACTTGTATCTGTGTGTCGCGAATTAAGAAAGATAGTATGTTTGGAATGAATATGGTTTATAAAAATATACGATCCCTATACAGCATTGTCCAGTAGACATCTAGATTAATGGAGGGATGTTTAATTTTTAAAAATGCCCGACTAATATAAGGTGGCCGGTAGAAGAGATAGGTAAAAATTCACCTAACCCCTCTACGATACCGAGTATGAAGGCAATAATGATATCGCTCATAGTTTCACTCCTAAAAATTAATGAATGTCTACTCTCTTAAAATAGAATAGTGTTGCGATAAATCCGAAAATCGTTGTTGCTGCAATGATCATGTAAGAATACTCTGGTGGATATGTGGGTTGTAATTCATTATTTGCGATATCTAAAGTGGCGGTCCAGGGAAATAAATCTTTATGTTTGGAATTTACGAGCATAAGATTAGTCATTGTAATAATGACTGTTAATATAATAGGCGGTACATAGCTCTTCATTACAAGAGTTAATAGAACAATAGGTGAAGACAATAGAAAAAGAAGTCCACCACAGGTTAAAAATTTTAGGAAAGAACCTAAAAGTAAAGCAGTGTTAAAACCAGGGAAGTTCCCCAATAGCCCTAATATTAAAGTAAGCGACCAAGCAACTAAAGTTAGCATCATGATCCAAAGGAAAAGAATGATGAACTTACTTATAATAAAACTAATGCGTGACACGGGGATAGTTAGTAAATTTTTTAATGTGTCTTCTGCATATTCACGGGTAAACAGATAAGCAACTACTACTCCATATAAGGGGAACCCTATAACTAAAGTAGTGTATAAGTTAACTTCAGTGAATAATTGATGGAACCAAATAGTCGGAGTTGGCTGTTTTGTTTTTATATGTATATAAGAAGCTACTACGACTAAGAAAGGTGCGACACCAGCCCCAATAATACTAATTAAAAACATATTAGAGCGTTTTAGTTTTAATAGTTCTGTATAGAGTAGGTTAACCAATTGTTCCACCTCCAACTAGCTTGGTGAAATAATCTTCTAATCTGTCTTCGCTCATCATCATTTTTAATACTTCAATATCATTCAGAACAAATGTTCTGTTGATGTATCCTTGTTGCCCGAAATGAGAGTAAATGCGAATATTCCCTTCATCATGTACCTCATAATCGAAAATTTGAAATTGATTTTCTAATAGCATCGTAGCCTTACTGTCATTATTCACCTGAAATTCCATGTATTTACGGTTTGCTTTTCGTAGCGTATCAAGAGAAACTTCTTCTAGTAACTTCAGAAAAGTCGAGTTCTTCTTTTAGTGGAAATTCGTTAGCATCTAGCTTCGCCATATTGAATATCTCATCAACTAGGTGCTTCAAGTTATTTGATTTCATATAAAGTATTTTAAGATATTCTTGCTTTTCTATTTCAGAAGCAGCAACCTCATCTTTTAAGGCATCAATATAGCCGATAATGGAGGTAAGTGGTGTTCGTATATCGTGCGAGATACTAGACAGAAGTTTTTTTCTAGATTCCTCAGACCTCTTTGCTTCAATCCGAACCTTTTCTAATTCAGCTATTAGTTCGTTTATTGAAAAAACGATATTATGTAATGAACGATCATTGCTTGTAAATAATCTCGTTTGTAAATTACCTTTTAGTACAAGACTTAATTTAGTATCTATTGATTTGCGGTGCTGAATGAATTGTATTCTTGAAAAGAAGAGATACATTGTAATTAAGATAAGGGTAATAAATAAGGATATTTTTACCCTTGGGTCCATTTGTATATTTAAAAGCCCGCAAATGATAAGTTGTAATGAAATAAGGAAAAGGGTTTTATCAGTCTTCAAGCTGTTCACCTACAAACTTATAACCAATTCCCCATACAGTTTGAATGAATTTTGGGTTGGAAGGATCGACTTCTATTTTCTTTCTAAGTTTTCGAATATGTACCATAACGGTATTATCATCTTCTATATAATTATCGTCCCATACATTTCGGAAGAGTTGAGTTTTAGTAAATACTTGCCCTGGGTTTGAGGTAAAGAATTTTAATAGTTCCAGTTCTTTTCCGGTTAAGCTAATTTCCTCTTTATTTGTATGAACTGTATACGTATTTAAATTGATAGTTAGTCCTTTAAAAGTTAAAGTTGTTTTCTCTTGTATATTAATGTTACTTCCAAGAACTAAAAAACGTCGCATAAGAGCTTTTACTCGTGCAACCACCTCGTGAATGCTGAAAGGTTTTGTAATGTAATCATCAGCACCAATGCTTAGACCCAAAATTTTATCAACTTCGTGATCTTTAGCAGTCAGCATTAATATAGGTACGTTCGTTTTATCTCTAAGCTTTCTGCATACTTCGATACCATCTACTTTCGGCATCATAAGGTCTAATATAACGAGATTATAGTTGTTTTGATTAAATAACTGTAAGGCCTCATCTCCATTAATCGCAGTATCCACCATATATAATTCTCGCTCTAAATATATTTTCAATAAATTTCGGATTTCTTTATCATCGTCTGCTAGTTTTATTGGAGGAAAAGGTCTACACGTATTAAGTTGAGAGTTCAAAATGACTCGGATATGTTTTGGGAGAATAAATTAAAGAGCAGCAGAAGATGGTTTCTGGTAATGAATCTTTGTAAGGTTGTATCTAGCTAAAAGAGCATAAAAATATTAACTTGAATATATTTATAAAAAGGTGTTGACGATTAGAGTATAGAGGTGTAATATAGAACAAGTCGCCGGTGACATTAACGTCGAAAGCGACAAACGAAATAAAAAACTTAGTTGACATTGAAAGATGAAAATGTTAACATAAGGAAGTCGCAAATGAGCGACCAAGTAGTTCTTTGAAAACTGAACGAAACAAACAACGTGAAACGTCAATT
>NZ_JBQAEG010000023.1:0-3931 GCF_051915205.1 Bacillus cereus group sp. MYBKT111-2 | reverse complement strand
AATTTCAGTTAATGATTTTCCATTTAACGTATATTCACCCGCATTTGGTATATCAATTAACCCGATAACATTTAATAGAGTACTTTTCCCTGAACCTGACCGACCCATTACAGCGATAATTTCACCTTTGTTTATCGTTAAATTTATACCATTTAACGCAAACGTTTTATGATTCTTGTTACTATACACCTTCTTAATGTCTTTCAATTCAATTAAACTCATTATTCCATCCCCCCTATTAATGTTTTCGGTTCGAGCTTTCTAATAAACAAGAAGACAATTACATTCGAGACAACGATGATCAATAATAAGAATAGGAATACTAACGATAATATAGGTAGATTTAATTTAAAATCTAATACAGACGCCACGTTTAGATCTTTTGCTGTTTGGAGAAGAGCTCCATATCTCAATGAAAAGTACGATAGTGCCATTCCGAAACCAGCTATTCCTACTATAGTATTTTCTAAAACAATTTGAATGAAAACTCCAATCTTACTTTCTCCAAGAACCATTTTTATTCCGAATTCCCTTTTCCTCATCATAATAGAGACGATAGTGGTTACAACAATTCCTGCTATTGAAAATAGAATAAATAGTATTCCTACTATAAGCTGCGGGATTTCAGAGTAGCTATTAACCGTAATATCTTTACTTATTTCTTCTCCCAATTTTTTCAAATGTAACGTAACGCTGTTTCCTTTAAGTTGAATTGTTTCTTGTAATTCCTTTACATCTGCACCTTTTCGTAAAGTTAATACGGTACTTTGATGCAACCTTAAAAACATTGATTCATATTCTCCATACATTTCAGATGACATAGGCAGTATCATCGCTTTATCCAGCTTTAAATATGTATTTGTTGAATTATTATTTACAATGAATTTATTTTCTGGTAAAAAACCGATAATTGTATATCGATTATTAATTGTATCCCCTACTTGAAAATATTCTTTAAAGTAAGAACCAGCTAACACATTCATTTTCTCTTCACCTTTTTTTTGAAAATCTTGGCGTGAAAACCCTTTACCATTTTTGAAAGAAAAATCAAGTAACCTATAATAGTTTTCATCTACTAGGATCGAATTAATAGTAGGTCTTTCATCATGAAAAGTTTTATTTTTCAAATCAGCAAGCATACTATTTTTAAGTAATCTATTACTCGATTCTAATTCTATTATTCGCTCTTCGTATGTTCCAAATGAAATCACATCTTTATTTTGTTGAATTTTATTATAAATCTGTTGAATTTGCTCTTTATTGAATTGATCACTTCTTAACCTATCTGTAGTCATATCGAAAGAAATTAAGTATGTGTTGTTCAAATCTAATACCGAACTGGAATTGTCATTGAGATAGTATAAATTCGAAAATACATTAATAGAACTCGTTATAGTTGATAATCCAAATGTAAATTGTATGAGGAGCAGCAGTGAAAATAAAAATCTCTTTTTTAAAGCTATTACAGCGCTTTTTATTCTCATCATATTTTTGACTCCTTCAAAGTTTTAGCAGGTTCACTTTTTAACACATAGATGAATGGCATGAAAGCGGTAATGAAAGATATAGAAAAAGCGCTAAATATACTCATTACAATATGGAAAAAACCGAAACTAATGCTA
Source organism: Bacillus cereus group sp. MYBKT111-2 (assembly GCF_051915205.1). Lineage (NCBI taxonomy): Bacteria > Bacillati > Bacillota > Bacilli > Caryophanales > Bacillaceae > Bacillus > Bacillus cereus group sp. MYBKT111-2. The sequence continues at coordinate 2,309 of NZ_JBQAEG010000023.1, read as the reverse complement.
TAACTTGTATATTCTAAAATCCTTGTACTCAAAATGCTTAAAATCCATTGTATACCTATTGCACAGGCTGCTGCTGTGATTGCACATATGAATAGTTGACTAAATATAAATATAAAAAGATTCAAGCTACTTGCTCCCAAGGCTTTCCTGAGTGATAGACTTTTTTTCTTCGTGTAAATCCAAAAATAACTTACAATTATGCAATTAATTAAAGCTATGAAAAGGAGTCTATATGGAAAACTTAGCAATTCTTCCACTGCTTGACTTGAGTTTTTTTCTTTCTCATAATTCTCTTTTTCATTTATCACTTTGATATTTGTATCTTTTCTCTTCTGCTTAACATGCTGAATGAAACTGTCTATCTCCTTTTTAGGATCCCCGTTAGACCTAACTATCATTTGAAATGTATTTTCATTCTGTATACTTCGTTTCACCTCATCTGGCATATCATTTAGCGAGACGTAAATTTTATAATTATATTCATCTCCAGTATTTGCTCCACCCACACCTTTAACTGTATATTCCTTATTAAATAATTTTATTGTTGCAGAATCTTTATAAATTTTCTTTCCTATAATTACATTATTTTCTTCACCTTGTTTCATGGGAGAACCTTTTAGCAGCGGTGGAGACCAATTCATATTAATAAGACCAATGATAGTCACTTGACCGATATTGGGAATAGTAGTGCGAATATCATTTGTAATAACGCTAGCATTTTTAAATTTAGATTCTGTTAATTTTTGAAATTCTTTAAAATTCAATTCTCCCATACCAGTTAGCTCAATGGAGTAGTAATAATTGAAATAACCATTTTTACTATCATAAAATTTCTCATCATAATAATCTCGAGTTGATATAGCTATAAGTATTGGTAATATCGTCAATACAAATCCAATAAATAACATACTGAATAGTTTCTTGTTCACCGCTATTTCTTTTAATATTAGATTCATATATCCTCCGAATTTTAAAAACCGTGAAAAGGTATAAAATTTTTTCACGGTTTTTATTATTATTTATATAGTTCTTACTTAATTGTCATAGCCTTTGATGTGTACGCACTATCGCCGACCATTATCCATTCATGGGATGAATTACCGCTGCTTACCGCCCCATTTGATGTAAAATTGACACTTACACGATCAGAACTTGAAGCATTAGGCAATTGTCTAAAACCAGAGGATCCATCATTAAAACGAGCACTTACAGTCATCTTGTAATAATGAGGTTCATTTGTTTTTGCTGTATAAGCAGATGCAGAAGCTTTAGCTCCAGAACCCACCCATGCTGCACTTGAATCCCAGTTAATTGTGGCAAATGAAACTGGAGAAATCGTACCTACTACACAAGCTGTTATACCTAGAGTAGCCAATGTCTTTTTAATTAAGCTTTTCATATATCACTAATCCCCCTTGTTTAAAATATTCACTTAAATATTTAAGTATTTTCAGGCCGTGACCTCATTATATAAGATAAAATAGCAGATAAGTGAGAATATTACTAAAATTAACATTTTTACATATCCTTTACATTCCTTCTAACAAAATGACATAAAATCTAAGTTACGCTATTTTTAAAATTGACTGTTGATTTTCATACACTAAGATTTTTCCTAATCCTGTTTTATTTCCCCCTGTACATTCAGATGAGCAACTTACTGATCATTAATATCCCAATAATATACCTTGTTTTAAAAAGCCTTCTGTAGTTATGAAGTGAACCCGAATAGTGGTACATGAAAAAAACATCTCCTGAATTCGTATACTAAGTATGCAAATTCAACGGAGGTTTTTTTCGTTTGAAGACAGGAGTTCATTACCCAGAAGAAATAAAGTGGAAAGTCATTTAAAAATTGAAGCTTCTACTCACAAGAAATAACAAAAGTATCCAACATAACTGTGCGAAAGATTGTGCTAGAATACATTCATTACTACACTAGTGTGCGAATTCTAGAAAAATCCAACCATCTATTCCCTAAATTCTTTAGGGAATAGATGGTTTAGGTGTTTTGATAGGTGTCCAGTTTTAGAAGTTCACTTCAATTTAACAAGGCGTTTTTTCTTCATACTATGTTTAATTTGTTATCTTTCCACTTCATAAACATGCCTAAAGAAGGAGTAACCGACGTTCTACCATGATTATTAACCCTGCTTTGTTATAATAAGAACAGTATATATCCCCTTATTACTATCATTTAACTCCGCACAACTTCCCCATCAACTAACTCAATAATTCTATTACACTTATTCGCTACTTCCATATCATGCGTTACAATAATAATTGTTCGTCCTTCTTCATTCAGTTGT
>NZ_JBQAEG010000022.1:0-7000 GCF_051915205.1 Bacillus cereus group sp. MYBKT111-2 | reverse complement strand
CCTATTAACAGATATGATAGTGATAGATATTATAGTATTACTTTTAAAGATTGCATGGAATGAACGTAGTAAATGACATGGCGTAAGCAATAATAACCTATGCAAAGAAAGTAACATACCAAATTGATAATAAACAAATCCATCCAATTGTAATTGCTGTATACTTTAAAGCTGTCATAAAGAAGTTCATAGAATCTCCTTTTAGGTATAATGTATACCATACATACAAATCTTATCCGCATCATAATAATAAAAATATATATACCTCCATATAATCACCCACCGATCTTACTGTTGATTGGTGGGACTTTTCTTTATGCCTTTTTCTCTACATACCTTACATAATTCACTTATTTCCTCATAACAATTAGCCAACTTAATAATTATTTGTTTTTCTTTATAGTATCATTCTATGATATACTCATAATAAATTGGAGAATCATTCTCCTCTCTAGAACCATCGTACTCATTTTTTTTTGATTATCTATTCACTTTGACGTTTAGTCCAATAACTAAGCGTCCTTTTTTATTTCTTATACCGTAATTTCCTGATATAATGTTTTTAAAGTTATGGGGAAAACTCCCCTTCTCTTTACTACCTATTGCGTTTAGTCTTAGTGACTAGACGCTTTTTCTCTTTTTCCTATTTCTCCTTATTTGTTGATCTTAATTGATTAGTGGGAATTTCTTTATACCTATTTATCCTTTAAATCCTCAATGTTATAGCTAATTACTGGTGCTTCTTTACCTTCAGACTCACGCCAGCCTCTCCAAACACGCTGATTATATCTTTCTACCCTTTTCTGTTCCCACTTCTTATTATTTTTAGATTTCCCTACTGTTGGTTTTGCCCTCTCTTCAAACTTTCCCCTAACCTTCTTAGCCTGAGTACTGTCCTTAACAATGTTATTCATTGCCTCATACTCTCTTTTTGCTTTCTCTTTCTCCCTATCAGCATTTTTAAGCTGTTTCTCTCTTTTTCTTTCTCTTTCCAATGCCATTTTCTCTTGATTCTTCTTAGCCCTTTTTTGACGCTGTAATTCTTTCTTTTCCTCAGGTGTCATACAATTAGCCCCCTTATTTTAGTTCTTTCTTTTACCTTTACGTTTCTTCTTTTTCAACTTACTTTGATACTTCTTTTCAGCCACTTCCCACGAACTTACATATCTATCCTCTTTAAGAAATGCCTTCTCTGCCCCTTTACTTCTTGTATATCTCATTTTCATCACGTCCCCTTTATGATTTTAATCTGTATATCATTTAAGCCTTATTTTCCTCTATCATCGTTAGTGGTAGTTACTTCAATTTTCCTCTAGCCGTGGTTAGTGGAAATAAGTCTTTTAAATCACTTAAATCACTTGACTTTTCTTTGACGCCCTTTACCATACTAAGCCGAGGCAGGGAGGGAAATAGGCAGACTTATCCCCTACTTTGAAAGACTACAAAAAGTAATCAATCAAAATAGATGGATAAGCGTCTCTACCATACCGCACCTCGTTGGTCGGTCAAAAGACCCTGTTCACTCAGCGATTTTCACCGCATACACCCTTTTACAATGGCTTGTCCCTTGCTTATCGTCCCACAATGACAAACTGAATGCACTCCCTAGCACCGTAATGCTAACGATAACCACCCGAACCTTTCAGACTACACGCCTAGGCAAGTTCTCGCCTACCCTCACCAAAAGAACAGGATTTCAGTGAGGGGTGCTATCCTTGTAAAAGCATACTAAGTACTTTCCGCACGACCGATAGCAAGCCAATCTACAATATACATATCTCACGACAGATATAAAGCAGGAAACAGTTTTTAACGTGGTTTGCAGGCAATTCCACGGTGAACAGAACACAAATAAGGGCATTATCGCAATAACCTGTTTACCGTCACAAGTTAAAGTGATAATGCCCTTTGTAAATTCCTATCAAAAGTAGTAGATTTTTGACAACTATTTACTAGTTGAAATATCTATCATTAAAGGTTACAATGGATTCACCAAGTTAGTCCTGTGTCTGTCAGGTCTAACAAATTTAACTTAGTGCTGAGTACACTAGGTTACAAGAAACCATTTCCAGTGAAGTGCTAACGCCTGAGAAACGTTAACATGGAGGAAATGGTTTTCTTTGTGTTTTCCGTCCATATGAAGTTGTTCTCATTTTACCTCTATCTCCCCTACAAAATCAAGCACTCTTCAATATTATTATTCTTGTTACGATATACGGTAAAAGTATAATAGAATGAGGCAAGGTGACTTATTTAAGAAAAGATCAGGTATTCAATTTCAAATTTAGAGGTGAATAACATGAAGATAAAAGACATTTTAGAGTTAACTCAAACTAAGAAAGTGGCTGAAATAGCCAAAGAATATCTTGAAGTTGGTGAAAAGAAAGCTGTTGAAGGATTAAAGAAAGCTGGTTGCTATAATACCAGTGGAAAACGTGGCTGGTATCTTGCTGAAGGAACTGACGAAATCGTGTTAGAACAATCTTTATATGACTTTGTAGCACCAACCAAAAGGAAAGCCAAAGCGAACGTTACAACTAAAGAACCAACGTTACAACCTTCAAACGTTGGAAAAGCTATTGAGGAAATCGAGAAGGGCAAACAAGAAGTAGCAACAACGAAAGAACAAACGAACGTAAGAACTTTAGAACCAAAGAGTGTAATTAGAAAGCGTTCATCCTTTGATATAGATGTGGAACTCATGAAAGAATTAAAGATACAAGCTGTCATACATGATACGAATATTTATGAAATAGTGGAAACAGCTATTCGAAAAGAGTTAGCAAGAATGAAGAAGAAATAACCTCAGCAAATCTCCTATGTTAATTATGGGATTAAAGTACAGCTACATAACAAATTAAAAAAAAATATTAAAATAGTGTCCCAAAAACCTCCTTTATCGCAAGTACCTATATGTAAAGGGGGTTTTTCTTATTGTTCAAAACTATCAAAGACAGACGGAAACAAAAGGAACAATTTCAACTACTTGCAAAAGAAGTTGAAAAACAAGGCGTTGTAACTTTAGCTAGTCGATTAGATACAGCTGAGGAACAACGTGAATTTATCGCTAAATATTGGGAAGCAAAAGAAAATACAAAAACAAGGTGGTACTAAACTATGACAAACTTTAATCCTGAATTAGTAAAAGCATTAGCAAATGGAGACGCTGAGGCACATGAACAAATCAAAGACTTACCGTTAACGGTTCGTATGGCATTAGGAACAGCCGTTGACCAACTACGCCGTGATGAGAACATCGTACCTATGAATAGTGGCTTTTCTGTCTATGAACAGAAGAAAGTGACACAAGAAGACCAGGACGAACTAGGAAACAATTTAGCTATACTTCTTCAACGTCAAAGAGATGCTGAAGCATTGAAAGAGAAAATTAGACAGGAACATTTGGAGAAGGAAATTAAAGCAAAGGTAGAACGTGCTAGGGCGGGACTTGCAATGAATGACCGTCGATAAATTCTAAATATCAAACTGAGATCACCTTTATTGGTGGTCTCTTTTTCATTTAAGGAGATACGGAGAAATGGAACAATATACAAAAGAACGAAATACAAACATTATGAGACTGGATGTAAAAAGTAATGCAGCTATGTACCGGTATAAGAAACCGACTATAAGAAATTGTAAAGTCACTTTCGCAGATGGTTCGGTATACTGGGAAAAAATTATATGTAATGATAAACGTACATCAATTCAAAGCGAACCTAATCGACTGTACCTAGATGAACAGTGTAAGGTATCCGCAAATGTGACACGAAAACAAAAGCTACAAGAGTGCAAAAGGTTGGGACTAATTTAATTGTCCCTTTTGCTTTTGTCCCTTTGTCCCACTTATATTATCTTTTATTTCAGCCAAGCCCTTGTTTACATCCGCAAAGCCCTGTTCGAATGTAGCTTTTAGTCCTTTATGTACACCTCTTAAATTGTCCAACTTACCGTCTACTGAGGTTGATGTTTCCCCATTTAACTTATCCGTTCTACTGTCCACTATATCTAAACTGTCCTCCACCTTACCTAACTTACCATCTATTTTATCTAATGTAGTCTCCATTTCTGTTAACTTTACTAGTATCTGTTTTGCTAACTCCATTTCCTTTTCTGTTGCCATGTAGTGATTCCCCCCATAATTTCTTTTTGATTGTTACGAAACTCAGAATAGAATCCCTTCATTTCAGTTCTAAAGTCAGTGAACTCGTTACGGAACTCTTTTAATTCCCCACGCATTTCTTTCACTTCACCCTTTAACTCTTTTACGTCCTGTGCCATATCCGTTACCATTTCATATATCTGTTGAATCAATTTCTCATTTTCTGTCATGGCAGCTAGACCTCCCAAAATTATCTTATACCATTATACCAGCCCAAATTGTGCCGAAAAGGATTCCCAACGATTCGCCAAATTTATTTTTCAAGAAACGGATATTCTATTTTAGCAAGAACCGTAACCACCCCACCTCTATATAACGCTGTACAATCCATTTAGCAGGTGTTAGTACGTAAAGCTAAAGTTATTGAGGCAGAATTGCGAATCTCGGTGACTCGCATAACGCTATTAGAGTGATTGTGCATGGAAAGGTTTCAATTTTGGTGTGAATTTGTAGCGGAGACCAGACCAGCCATATATACACCCCCAGCCCCCCTAGGGTGGGGTATCTATATATAAAAATATAGTAGGCGTCGCAACCGTCCTCGCACAACGTTATCGCCAATATCCTCACTGATCTCATTCATTACTTGTTTGTTCATTGCTTGTTTCTTTGCTTTCTTTATTCGTTTGTTCTTGTTTCATTCGCTGTTCCTTGCTTGCTGTTGTCCTCGCCTCGTGTCGTGTGCCTTGCCATTGCCATGCCCTGTCCTTCCCTCGTGCCTCGCTGGTTTCAGTACTGGTACTTATGTCAGTACTCATACTGGTGTTAGTACTGGTACTGTTGCCCTCGTGTGCCATGCCCTACTATATGCCTATGTGTAGTGACGTGTATTATCTAGGTGTTAGCCATGTCATAACGATGCCCTAGCCATTCCCCCTTGATAAACGTACATAATAGTAAAGAGGGTAACAACATAATATTGCTACCCTTTAATTTACCTCTAAAAAAATCTATGTATATCATTTCATAAATGAACCTTGATTATATAAATCTATCAATGAGATGCCCCTTTTTATGGCTACTTGTTCAATCAGATTTATTTCATGGTACATAGCATTAGATAAAATTCCATTCTCTATATTTTTGCTTATGTGGTAATAAAAACCTGCTAACATTTCTAACGGTAACCTATTGTATAAAGAACCCCCATCATTATTCATTAACAGCCCCCCCCTTTGGATTAGTATACAATATTAAATCCATTACAAATAGCAGGTTCATAACTTAAAGTAATAGTCTACAAAGGTACACCTTAATAGACGGTAAAAAAACTGTCCTTATAGTGTCTATAAAATAAAGAAAATAAACCTTTATAAACGTACATAAAGTAATTGACCTTTATAGACGGTTGATGTATATTAAATTTATCAACTAATAGAAACGGTGGTTTTAATAATGACTGGAATCAATTTTGGCTATATGCGTGTATCAACTAAAGAACAGAATTTGGATAGACAATATGAAGCTTTGAAAAACTATGTAACAGACAAGGATTACATATACAGTGATAAAGCCAGTGGTAAGGATATGGAACGTAAAGGATTTCAAGACATGCTTAAAGCAATGAGGAAAGGCGACACGCTTTATATTAAATCTATTGACCGTCTAGGACGTAATAAGGAACTAATTAAGGACTACCTTAATCAATTTAAGGAAAAAGGGATTAGGGTAAAGATTATAGACCTTCCTACTACAATGCAAGACGTACCTGAGGGACAAGAGTGGGTTATTGATATGATTAACAACATCATTATCGAGGTTTATACTTCTATGGCTGAACAGGAACGTCAAAATATTAAACAACGTCAAGCTGAAGGTATCGCTATTGCTAAGAAAGACCCCAACAAACATCTAGGACGTCCAGTTATGGCACTTCCTAAGGAATGGAACAAGCTGTACAAAGAATGGAAAGCTGGAAAAATAACAGCGGTGGCATTTATGGACACTATCGGCATGAAGAAAGCGACCTTCTATAAGAAAGTGAAAGAATACGAGGCTACACTTTAATAGTGTGGTCTTTTATTGTGCTAATTAAAAAGTTCTGAGACTGTTGTGTATAGAAGGCAAGGAAGCGGTAAAAAGTGAAGAATTGCACTAAATCGACTAATCCTAATATAGCGAAAACCCTTGCTACGCCTATGTTTTACAGAAAAACAACATTGTGCACCGCCTATCCACTACACGTCCATTTTAACGCCTCATATTGCCTCGTACAGCGTCTTAAATTCGTTTATTTGTTTTTGTATCCGAAAATAAATAAAACCCCACAGATTTAATTCTGAGAGGTCTAGTGTTGTTTTAAAATCATATTTTAGTGAGGAAAGAGTAAATCACAAGACGGTGTGATTATAAACCTCAACAAAGCCCATTCTTATCACATGGTTAATCCTTAATCACATAAGGTGCGGATTTATAAGTTTAATAATCCCTTTTTCAAGGATTAACCCACTGATTAACAAAGATCATGTAATTCCCTCAGGTTCACGGAGACCGCCATTTATAAATGTGTCTAAATTGTGAACGTCTTGAACCCTTGGTACGCTTGCTTTCATGAATCCTTTCAAAAATTTTACAATTGAGGCACTGTAAAATTGGGTGGTTTGATAAGCTATAGAGTACAGAAACTTAAATAACTGTAATTAACTCTATTAACAGTAATAAAGATAAAACATTACCTCACTTCGTTCGGTGCTTCGCAAAATAATTAAAAACTAAACTATAAATAATCCTATTAACAGATATGATAGTGATAGATATTATAGTATTACTTTTAAAGATTGCATGGAATGAACGTAGTAAATGACATGGCGTAAGCAATAATAACCTATGCAAAGAAAG
>NZ_JBQAEG010000021.1:0-8574 GCF_051915205.1 Bacillus cereus group sp. MYBKT111-2 | reverse complement strand
CATCCTGAGCCAGGATCAAACTCTCCAATAAAGTTAGTTTGTCTAGCATCATAAAATAAAAATTGACGTTTCACGTTGTTTGTTTCGTTCAGTTTTCAAAGAACTACTTAGCCGCTCATTTGCGACTTCCTTATGTTAACATTTTCATCTTTCAATGTCAACTAAGTTTTTTATTTCGTTTGTCGCTTTCGACGTTGTTGTCATCGGCGACTTTTCCTATATTACACCTCTATACTCTAATCGTCAATACCTTTTATCCTTTTTATTTTATAAATTATAAAGCGTATTTTTATAATCCTTCCCTAAAGATTAATAAACTAGTACAGTCACTTTCATAATCGACAGTTTCTACTTTCTAAAGAATGAATATCAAGCCAAACAAATATATATTAAAAGTAGCCTTTTCATTTCGATTACATTCACAATTATCTCCTACCACTTCTCTCTAGGAATTATAAATACACCATACCTTTACTAAAAATCTAATTAACTTAGGAGGCGTTATGAAATGCATGTTAATAAGAAAATCATTTATGTATCCCATGATGCCCATTTCCACGGAGCACAGCTGCTTTCTTTACATACTATTAAAGCTCTTAAAGAAAATTTTCATTACTCCGTCGCAATTATTTCTATTGGAACGGGCATTTTAATCCACGATTTTCAAAAGTATGGTCCTGTTTATTGCCTAGAGGAAGATTACCCAACGGACAAAAAGATCGAATCATTAATAAAGAAGTTATTATCACAAGACTATACCATCGCCATATGTAGTACCGTCATAAGTGGTGACATAGTTGCATTACTAGCTAAACATAATATAAAAGTTATTTCATTAATACATGAATTGCCGCATTTAATACAACAATACTCTGCTGTGGGAAAGGCTAGAAACATTGCCCAATTTGCTTACAAAATTGTCTTTCCTTCACAGTACGTGTATGAAAAATTCCTTACAATCACCCAATTAGACCATCAAAAGTGCCACATCCTCCCTCAAGGTTTGTTTAACCACAATCCTTATAAGAACAACATTGCAAAAGCGCGAAACGAATTACGAAAAAAACACAACCTGCCTCTAGATAGCAAAATCATTTTGGGGGTAGGTTTCGCTGATCATCGAAAAGGGATAGATTTATTCTCACTTATTGCTTACTCAGTAAGAAAGATTCATAGAAATATTCATTTTATCTGGGTTGGGAAAACAGATGTTCACTTTTTAAAAACGCTATCACCAAGATATACAGCACATTTCACATTAGTGGAGCCTACTCCAGATATCGGTTTATATAACGCTGGGGCTGATTTATATTTATTAACTTCAAGAGAAGATCCTTTCCCAAACGTGGTTTTAGAAGCATTAGATACAAAAGTCCCTGTTATAGGGTTTAAAAATGCTGGAGGTTTTGGAGATGTTGTTACGGAACAAACCGGTGCATTAGTAGACTATTTAAACTTACCGATGATGCTGGAAAAAATATATGAATTTATCGGGGATGAAGATTTACGATTACAGAAAGGGACCTTTGGCCAAGAACTTATTGAAAAAGATTTCAACTTTCTTGATTACGTTTATCAATTATTAAACTTGCTTGAGCATAATTATAAAAAAATAAGCGTCATTGTACCGAACTATAATTACGAAAAATACTTACCGGAACGAGTTAAATCAATATTAAATCAAACCTATCCCCTTTACGAACTAATTTTCCTAGACGATGCCTCTACTGACAATAGCGTATCTATATTTGAAAAGCTGCTCTCAAATGAAAATAAACACCACCTGAAAGTTCAGCAGATTATTAATGATAAAAATTCTGGTTCTGTATTTAAACAATGGATAAAAGGTGTCTCTGCAGCAACCGGTGATTATATTTGGATTGCTGAGGCCGATGACTTATGTGATCAGACATTTTTAGAAGAAGTAATACAAGGGTTTCATATAGATAGTGATGTTGCCTTAAGCTACACACAATCAAAACAAATAGATGAACAAGGAAATATCTTGGCCAATCATTATTTGAATTACACAAATGATATCGATAAGGAAAAATGGCAGAGTTCTTATATCCGAAAAGGGATAGATGAAATACAAGATACGTTATTTATCAAAAACACCATACCTAATGTCTCAAGTGTAGTTTTTAAAAACATAGATATAAAAACAATAGCAAAACAATTGCAAAAGTTTAAAATAGCTGGTGATTGGTTTTTCTATGTTTCTCTCCTTAAAGAGGGGAACATTTATTTTAATCCAAAACCTCTAAACTATCATAGACGACATACAAATAGCGTAACAAGAACAGAAGATTCATATTCCCATTACAGTGAAGTTGTACAAATGCAGAATTTCATTAAAGACACCTTTACTATCGACGACATTTCAAAAAAGAAAATGTATGCATATAGAAAGTACCTTGAAACATATTTGAAGGTTTAATTATATATTTTCTTTATCATCAGTAGCTCTTTTAAGACATTACTATTATTTAAGGGGTGTTACTCTTTGAAAGAATTTATAGAGGCAAATAAACATTTGATTTCTCAAATTGCACAAAAATACAATGTAAGTGCAAATATCCACCCAGAGGATCATATCTTTCAATTCCTTGTCACAAATCCAGTCTTTCCATCTAAAAAAGAAGCAATAGATTATTATTTTAAAGATGGAAAAAAATCAGCAGAAACACTCTTAGATTTAATTACTTCCTTTTATCCTCCTGTAGACACTCCAATTCAATTATTAGAATTCGCATCCGGATATGGCTGCGTAACACGTCATTTATTAAATCAGCAAATGAACTTAAGTATAACTACTTGCGATATACACGAAGAGGCTATTACTTTTATTAAAAACACATTACATACTTCATCTCTATTATCTCACCCTGAACCAGAACAAGTAAAATTAGCCTCGTCTACGTATGATATCGTTTTTTGTCTATCCTTTTTTTCTCATATGCCTGATACAACTTGGTTTCGTTGGCTTCAGACATTGTATAACGCTGTTTCCCCTGGCGGCTTATTCATTTTCACAACTCATGGATATCAAAGTAAAAAGTACTTCGGCTTTCCTGCTTTAAATGAACGGGGTTATTGGTTTCTTCCCTCTAGCGAACAACTCGATTTAGATGTTCATCAATATGGGCAAACGATCGTTAGCCCCTCTTACGTATGTGACAAAATTAAATTATTACCTTATAATCCTATTATCAAAAAATACACTGAAGGTTTTTGGTGGGCACATCAAGATCTTTGGGTAATAAAAAAAGAAATAAAATAATAAACCACGCTCTACTTATACAGAAGTAGGGCATGGCTTATTATTTTTTACTATATAAGAACTCTTCAATCCATAGCTTATTTAATCTAATTCCACTTTTGAAATCCACTTTCGGTTCCCAATTACATTCTCGTCTTACTCTATCTATATTTAAAATGATTTTTTGAACGTTTTCTTGCTTTTGTTTATAGCAGATAAAGTCCACTTTTCTTTCCGTTAATTTCTCCAATTCTACTATAATTCGTTTTAAAGAGAGACCCTTTCCGCTGCCTATATTATACACACAAAATTTCAAGTGATTTAATTGCGATAGTTGTATAGTAACTTCCACTAAATCATCGATATAAATATAATCTCGAATAATTTCTTGTGGATTCCCATATATATTAATCTTTTCATTACTGAGATGCTGATACAAAAAACAATTTATTGCTCCAACTTTCTTTAACGGGTTTTGATATTTTCCATACGGATTAGAATATCTACATACAACATAGTCCATTCCATATTTTTTCTTATAAAAGTACAAATAATTTTCAAGCGACACCTTTGTTATTCCATAAGGAGAAAGTGGTTTTAATGGATGTTCCTCATCAATAGGCAGATATTCCGGTTCACCATAAACTGTGCCTCCAGAAGATGCTAATACGATTTTTTTAATGGGGAAATTTTTAGCACTTTCCATGAAATTAAGAAAAAAAAGGCTACTGTTTATATCTCCGAAAACATCTTCAATTGAAGTTGTTACATTAGACGTTGCAGCTAAATAAATAATAATATCCACATTCACTAAGGCTTTATATATATCTTCAACATTTGCTAAATCACCTTTAATAAATTCAACCTCACTTATAATATTTTGAGGAAAATTATTTATATGTCTGGAAAATACTTTTACATTTTGGCCTTTTTTCAATAAACCTAATGCGAGGTTAATACCAATGAAACTATTTCCACCTACTATTAAATAATTATTCTTCCGCATAATATCCTCTCTAGTAATAAGATTTTTGCTTATCACACCTAGAAATACAAATAAATAAACTTAGTCAATTCTATTATTGAGTCTCTTATAATTGTATGCCCCTTATAAATTTTCATTATCTTTATTTTATATTTTCCCTTTAGAATCACTACCTTATTTAAGCCGCCCGAAAAAACATTCATAATATTTACTCATTCCTATGAATATATTGGATTAGTAAAAGCTTTCCCCTTCTCCATAAATAAAACTTTCAAAAAGGAGCACTACATGTATGAAGAATGTAAATCAAGAGCTTTTAAATCATGTAATTCTACATAAAAATCGAATCCCACATTTCCATAAAGACTTTCCCCTTATACTATTCTGGAGCCATAGAAGCGGATGCACTACTTTAGCTAATTGGTTCTTTTTTCAAATCGGATTGTTTAATGAAGCAAAGAAATACCATGACTTTATTCATTACTATGAATTCTGGGTATATAAAAACAACACCAACTACATACCAGAGTTACAAAATGGGCTTCTAACAGCAGAAAAAGCTGTTTGTAAACTTGTACGAAATCCCTATACAAGGGCCGTCAGCTCATTTTTATTACTTGCTGACAATCCATATGCAATTCCTCAATGGGAAAGTATCCGCCAGTATTTATATAATGACAAATATAGTAACCGAGGAATATCATTTAAACAATTTTTATATTACGTTCGAGCATTAGGTCCCAATTCCGTAGCAATGGACATACATTTTAGTCAGCAATACGTTCCGGGTGAAGAAAATTTCATCCAACACTATATTCCTTTAGAAGATTTTAATACACAAATCACCAAAATAGAACATACGTATGATTTAGTTAAATCTAATTTAGCGCTACTTACAAATTCAGATCATCATCGCTCTCATAAAATGATGTATACAGGAAGCTATGCAGAGCTCAGCATTACAGATGCGGCCTTCCCTCGCTTTCCGACATATAAAAGTTTTTATGATGAAGAAACAATGGCATTAGTTACAGAAATATATGCACAAGACTTTGAAATGTATCCGTACACAAAAGGGATATTTTAAATTGATACACTCTTCAATGAATAAAAGCGAATGTATCGCATAGCATAAATTGAAACTTTAATTAGAGAGGGGTTCTCCCCTGCTAATTATTCCCTTCTACCAATTTTACTGTTATAGATTCCCTAAATTTCACCTACCCTCTTTGAATTCACTAATTATTGACGCATGTGCCATATACATTTTTTACACAGGAGTGATGTCATGTGGAAGGTAATTTGAAACATAATAACGGATATTGTGTTATTTGTGAGAAGGAAACTACATTTATAGAGCATAACGATTGGCTTAGAGATCACTACTTATGTTCTACATGCCACTCTATACCAAGGCAGCGAGCTTTAATTCATGTTTTAAATACATTTTTTCCGAAATGGGGTTCCTATCATATTCACGAATCCTCACCTGGGGGGATTACAACTCAACTACTAATAAAAAACTGTAAAAACTATACATACTCTCAATACTTTAAAAACTATCCTCTCGGCCAATACTTTCAAGGGATTAGATGCGAGAACTTAGAAAACATGACTTTCCAAAATGGATCTTTTGATTTGTTCATTACTCAAGATGTCTTTGAACATGTAATGGAACCAAACAAAGCCTTTAAAGAAATAGAGCGTGTATTAAAGCCTGGCGGTGCTCATGTGTTTACTGTCCCTTGGTACCACACACTTCCAAAAACTTTGCAAAGGGCAAGAATCAATGAGGATGGAATTGAGTATATTGAAGAGCCAATTTATCACGGAAATCCTATTGATGAGAATGGGTCTTTAGTAACATTTGATTGGGGCCAAGATATGATTGAATATATTTATACACATGCAAATATGTATACCCTAGTTTATTTACAAAAGGATAAATCACTAGGCTTAGATGCTGAATTTTTACATGTTTTTATTAGTAGAAAACAAGAAAATGATTTTTAGGCACCATATAATTTGGAGGTTAACAAATGGATGACTTTAAGTTAGGAAGTGATTTTGATAACCTTGTTAGCCCGCTTTCTGATGTTGAACTTCTTCATCTATTTATACAAAGTTGCTCACAAACAAAGATAAATGGTATCCCAGTACCTATGTTCCCCCCTGAAGAAATTCAACAACAGTTTGTAGGTGCTTCCTATGAACATGCTCTTTATGAAGCATATTTGTTTTATAGACTTGTAAAAACATATGCCCATAATTTAGGCGTTCCCTTGAATAAAGAACGGAAAATTTTAGACTTTGGTTGTGGCTGGGGAAGAATCATACGCTTCTTTTTCAAAGATGTTCGCCATAAAAATTTACTTGGTATTGATGTAGACCCTGTAATGATTAACCTTTGTAACGAAACGTTAGGAAGAGGCAGATATAAAGTAGCTCCCCCACACCCTCCTGCAGAATTTATTAATGACAATTCATTAGACATCATATTCGCTTATTCTGTATTCTCACATTTATCCGAAGAAACTGCAGAAAATTGGATAAAGGAATTTTCAAGAATTCTTCGTCCAGGTGGAATCCTCGTCGCCACAACACAAGCGCGCTATTTTCTCGATTTTTGTCAACAATTTAAGGAACACCCTGAATTAATTCAGACAGGATGGCATAAAACTTTATCTCAAGCTTTTCCAGATATAAATCGTGCCATCTCGGATTATGAAAGCGGCAATTTCGTCCACAGCCCTACGGGAGCTGGAGACGTTAGAAATAGTAGCTTCTACGGGGAAACCATTATACCTAGAACTTATATTAAAAACCACTATGAGAAGTATTTAAAGCTGCGGGACTTTTTCGATGATGCAAACCGATTACCCCAAGCCCTATTTGTTCTCCAAAAAGATTAACTCTTTTCGCTCATTGTATAATGAAGATCATTTTATATTTCAGCCGTATATATTAAATCATTAAAGATTTCCATATCAAGCAAACTGTACAAAAAAATTCATTATGAGGCATAAACAGAGTAAGTAAATAACGGTTCTCATGCTTTAACTAGATTCGAAAAATCAAAAATAACTTCCCACCACTTGAACTACGAAGCACATAAGGGGGATATATCTTGAAAATAATTGCTTTTTACTTACCACAGTTTCATCAAATAAAAGAAAATGACCGATGGTGGGGAAAAGGTTTTACTGAATGGACAAATACTAAAAGTGCACGACCTTTATTTTCAGGACATTATCAACCTAGAGAACCTTATCAAGATTTTTATTACGACTTAACCACCCCATCCGTAAGAAAATGGCAAGCAGAAATTGCCAAAGCACACGGCATATATGGTTTTTGTTATTACCATTACTGGTTTAAAGGGAAGAGGCTATTGGAGAGACCATTTAATGAGGTACTTCAGATGGGCGAACCAGATTTTCCATTTTGCCTATCTTGGGCAAATGAACCATGGACAAAAACTTGGGATGGTCTTGATAGTCACATATTAATGCCTCAAAATTACGGAGGGTTATCGGATTGGAAAGAACACTTTGATTATTTATTACAAGCTTTCCAAGATGAGAGGTATATCCGTATAGATAATAAACCACTATTCATTATTTATCGTCCTGGGCATATACCTAATTGTGAGCAAATGCTTAACTACTGGAATACACTCGCACAAGAAAATGGTTTGACAGGTATATACTTTGTAGAAACATTAAACAGCTTCCCACTTCCTAATATAAATGGGTTCGATGCTAGCATTCAATTCGAGCCTTTTTATACAATTGCTCATGATAGCTCTTCAGACATAAATAAAACAATATATGAGTCTGGTAAACAAATAAACGCTTGGGATTATGATAAAGTTTGGATGTATATACTAAAGCGATCTCCTCCAGAGAAAAAAACATTTCCCGGTGCCTTTGTTGACTGGGATAACACAGCACGCCGCAAAGATTTAAATAGCAGCATTTTCGTAGGCTCTACTCCTGAGAAGTTCACGATATATTTAAGTAAGCAAATCCAGCGTACCTATTCTCTTTACAACAGCGAGTTTTTATTTATTAATGCGTGGAATGAATGGGCAGAAGGTACTTACTTAGAACCAGATAAAAGGCATGGCTTTGCCTATTTAGAAGGAGTTAAACAAGCAATTAACAGAGGCATGAAAGCATACAAAAAAGACGAGTCATTCTGACTCGTCTTAAGCTTGCTTGGCGACGTCCTACTCTCACAGGGACAAGGTCCCAACTACCATCGGCGCTAGAGAGCTTAACTTCCGTGTTCGGTATGGGAACGGGTGTGACCTCTCTGCCATCAT
>NZ_JBQAEG010000020.1:0-10801 GCF_051915205.1 Bacillus cereus group sp. MYBKT111-2 | reverse complement strand
GGAGCTACAGGAGCTACTGGATCTACTGGACCTACTGGAGCTACTGGATCTACTGGACCTACTGGAGCTACAGGAGCTACAGGAGCTACTGGACCTACAGGAGCTACAGGATCTACTGGAGCTACAGGAGCTACTGGAGCTACTGGACCTACTGGAGCTACTGGATCTACTGGACCTACTGGACCTACAGGAGCTACAGGATCTACTGGAGCTACTGGACCTACTGGATCTACTGGAGCTACTGGACCTACTGGATCTACTGGAGCTACTGGATCTACTGGATCTACTGGATCTACAGGATCTACAGGAGCTACTGGACCTACAGGAGCTACAGGAGCTACAGGAGCTACTGGACCTACAGGAGCTACAGGATCTACTGGAGCTACTGGACCTACTGGATCTACAGGATCTACAGGATCTACAGGATCTACTGGAGCTACTGGATCTACTGGACCTACTGGATCTACAGGAGCTACAGGAGCTACTGGACCTACAGGAGCTACTGGACCTACTGGAGCTACTGGACCTACAGGAGCTACAGGAGCTACAGGATCTACTGGAGCTACTGGACCTACTGGAGCTACTGGAACTTTTTCTTCTGCTAACGCTAGTATAGTAACTCCTGCTCCTCAAACTGTTAATAATTTAGCACCTATTCAATTTACAGCACCAGTTTTAATAAGTAAAAATGTTACATTTAATGGTATTGATACTTTTACTATTCAAATTCCTGGTAATTACTTTTTTATTGGTGCTGTAATGACTTCAAATAATCAAGCTGGCCCTGTTGCTGTTGGTGTAGGATTTAATGGTATTCCAGTTCCTAGTTTAGATGGAGCTAATTATGGTACACCTACAGGTCAAGAAGTTGTTTGTTTCGGATTTTCTGGTCAAATACCAGCTGGCACAACAATTAATTTATATAATATTAGTGATAAAACTATTTCAATAGGTGGAGCTACAGCAGCAGGATCAAGTATTGTAGCAGCTAGATTATCTTTTTTTCGCATTTCTTAATTAATATTATTACAAATAATATTAATTATATAAAATTTTGCTTTTTGGCTAGAGTGCTGGCTCGTCGTGTGGGGGCGAAACCCCACGAATTACGTATCTATTTTAGAATAAAAACTATTTTTGGACGATTGATCTAAGCGATTCGGCTTGTATACTTGTTTGTTCAAGTCGAGAACCATTGTTTTGCTTTTTGTCTGTCGGCTTGGCGAAAAAATCATACAAGCCGAAAAAAGTTCCGCAAGGATAATTTTTTTAAAGGTGGAGATTTTTGAGCGTTATTTGCTCAAAAATACTACCTGTTCCTTGCGGAACTTTTAGCTCTATATATAAGAGTGAGAAGAACAAAATGAAAAAAGTTAATAATATCAAGGGTTCATAAGATGTTAGGTGTCATGTTTTCATGACACCTAACAATTGGGAAATAACAAAAAAAAAAGAATACAATAGAAATTTGTATTCTTTAAAACAAATAAACAGGAAGTTTATACTTCTTTTTCCCTTTTTCTTCCAATTTAAAATTTTGTAATGAATCTCTAAAAATATGTTGTGTTGCTTTGTCTATACCATCCTTTGGACTACAACACATAATATTAGGATTTACAAACCATGTACGACTTGTACACACCCGACCATCTTCTGTTGTTACCCCTGCTTGCGCAACAGCTAATACTCCTTTTTTTAACAAAGTATTCATTGTACCTGAAATATTTTGACGAGCTATTTTAAACTTTTCACTCAAATATGTGGGAGATGCTGGACTACCTGTTTCACGTTCTACAATAACATTAGTCTTAAATTCCACAAATGAAGCTAATTTAAATAAAAAAGCTTCTTCTTTACTACTCAAATAACCAATCTCAGTCAAATAATTGATATTATCCATTATTAATTGCACAAACCTCACCCGATCTAAAGGTTTTCTCTTTTTTCCTATAAGGGGTAGCGTCAGGAAAATGCGTATTTACAACGCTAAGGAAGTTCCAATCATAAAAAAAGCCGATTTCCAGTCTCTCAAGGAATCGACTTTTTAATTTAGATTGTTGAACTAAAGCACCCTTTAGTTTAAGTGTAACTATTCACAAAACAAGAATACAAAAAGGGCTAGCAGCTGCCAACCTAAAACGTTCTATCTATTTGAAATATACTTTTAGCTATTCATCACTGCTGTTAGGTAATGAAACTGGAATATATTTGACACCTATTCTTTCACTATTGAGAGCCTCATAACAACTTCGTTTCCTTCCATTTCTCCCGTTTCTGAAAAACCAACTTTTTGATAAAGTTTTTTTGCCACTAAATTTTCTTCAACATAATTTATTTGGATATAGTCGAATAAATTTTCTTGCTTCAAAAATTCTATAGCTTTGTTTAATGCTTCTTTACCATAGCCTTTTCCTTGATATGCACTCCCTAACATAAATCGCCAAATCTCTACTTTCCTATTTTCTATTTTATAGTCAAACATTATAAATCCTACAATTGTATCATCATTATAAATAGCATAAGGCTTGGCTCTTTCGTAAAATACCCAGGCTTGTGCCAACGATCTCATATTTGATGAAACAAAGTTTTCCTGTTCTCCTACAAGTTCTAAGTCAAAAACTTTTTGGTAGTTATCAGCGTTTATTTTCTCTAATCTAATCATCTTATACATCTCCGAGTTTTGTTTAAATACTTGTTCTTGCGATAATTATAACATAATTTAAAAGACTGGGCAGGGGTTTATATATAACACTAAAATTTGTTGAAGTCTTAATATATATTTTAAATAACTTGCCTTTCACTAACCTGCCCCATTAGTTTAAGTACATTTTTTCACAATCTCAATAGAGTAAGCCTATTGGTACATAATTAAATTATCGTTAAATTAGGACTTCATAATTTCTCATAAGACTTGTATCAAAATGCTTAACGTTGTAAATCCGCATTTTTCTGACGCTACCCCAATACTAACATAAGAAAAGCAATGACTGCATGATGAGTTTTTATATTTAAATTAAATGCCAAATTCGCAATAATACTTCCGATAGAGATAGCACCAATAAAATCAAAAGTATTCATTTCAGCAATAATTTGCTTTCCTAGTAGTTTAGCTCCGATAAATAAAATCGAAAAAGCTAATAGTGTTCTCAAAATAATCTCTATATGTTCAGACACAAGTAGCTAACCCCTTTTGAATTAAGTGTTCGTATTATAACAATTTATATAAGGATAGTATGTGTCATTGTAAAAGAATTTATTATGTTCAATAGTATTAAATAATTCAAAATTAATGTCATGGTTATTCCTCTGTAGCTCCCCTTGACATCGGGGAGCTACTCCCAATTTTAGAAATTATAATAACACCACTTATAAGTAACAAAAAAGCTCACTCCTTATTTATTTTTATATAGGAGTAAGCTTTTCTCTATTATTAAATTCTAATTTATTTACCAAATAGACGACTCCAAAGCGATTTCCTCTGTTCTGAAGCTGCTATTAATCGCTTACTGTCTTGTATTTCTCTTAATACTTGCATTAATTGAATATCTCTTTGTTCTTCTCTTATTATTCTTTGAGCATCTGTTTCCTGTAAAAATTTACTTTGTTGATCCAATCTTTGAATTAATTCTAAATTAAGCTGTTCTAAACGTTCTATACGTTCTGATAATACTATTATCTGTTCTGTATCTACTACGCTATCTGTAGCAACAGTTGCTATCTCATTTTCTATAACACTTGTCATTGCTAGATTTACAGCCTGTTCTAGTGTTACGTTCTTCTTGTTCATAGCTGTTAATAGCCGTTCTATAATTGCTACATCCTTATGATAAAAAATTCTAGAATTATTACTACCGCGCTCGAAAGGATACCCAACTTCCTCCAGAGCAAGGCAATATTTACGCAAAGTACTTGAGCCAATCCCTAAATTCTTGGCTACCTCAGATCCCCAATAAGTTTGAGCCATATTTTGTCCTCCCTCTGCTTCAAGCTGTTCTCCAGTTGCTATATAGTCTTTTCCTTCTTTGAAAAGGTAACACCTTCTTTTTAAAATTTAAAGAAGAGTTTTCAATTGTTTTTTAAGATTAACAAAAGTTTATTTTTTTGCTTTTTAAAACACAGTTATAGATTTTATAATAAATCTTGATTAATAACCAACTGTATTCCTATTGCCATGACTATAATCTTCTTCCACAGCCAATGCATCTGCTTTAGTAACATGAACGGTACCAAATGAATGATTTGGAGGAGCATATATCGAATAAAGTTTTAACGGAATATTACCTGTGTTAATTACATTATGCCATGTTCCTGCAGGTATCATTATTGCAAAATCATCATAAGCATTTCTTTTGAAATTTAAATTATCTTTACTCTTTCCCATTTGAACAATCCCCTGACCTTGTTCAATACGTAAAAATTGATCAACATTAGGATGTATTTCCAAACCGATATCTTCACCAACATTAATGCTCATTAAGGTAACTTGTAAATGTTTCCCTGTCCATAAAGCAGTACGATACGTATTATTTTGCTTTGCTGCTTCATTGATATTAACAACAAATGGTTCTGATCCATAATCTTTTAACGAAATACTTCCATCACCATTGGAAAAACGAAAAAAATCAAATCTGTTTGTATAATCTATCTCATTAGGAAAAGTACAATAAACAGACTGTCTTCCATAGTTATACATTGGTATTGGTACATTAACATAATAAAGATATTGATATCGATACATAAAAGGAATATAGTGCATTTTTCTCAATCCTTCACAATTTTATAAAATTATCCTATGCACTGGTTAAGTCAATGTACTTAAAATTCAAAGTGACTTTTGTAAAGAAAGATTTTTAGCCTAAAACACTTATTTCATTAAATGGACCTTTAACTTAACAATACAATTGAAGTTTAAAAATCAAAAGAAAAAAACTATATCAACAAAGTTTTTCATCAAACTTTGTTTTAAAATTATCAATCTTTTTTATACAAGATTTTATACAATTTTTTGTACTAATACAGGACATTCGTAAACCGGAAAAACCATAGTATCTCAACAATGTATAAAATCATGCATAGGATGACAAACAAAGAAAAAGCGGAATCCTTATTATATCAATGGATTCCGCTTTTTCCTTGCTGCCGATAATGATGCGTTATGTTAACTGTACTTGTATACAATATACAAAACAAAAATACTTTTTTAGATGCAAACACATATAAGATATCTAAAGTTATAGATGAACAGAATGTACTATTGAAGAATATATAAAATATATATCAAATATAGTACAAGCCTATTCATTACATCCTTAGTAAAAATAAAATTTTATGGCTTTTGGAGGAAAATATATGCCCAAAAAAGTTCTCTTGTTTACAGATTTGGGAATTGATGATGCGTTTGCTATTCTGTACACCTTTTTTCGTAATGATATCCAACTTGTGGGGATTGTAGCTGATTATGGAAATGTATCGAGAGAGAATGCTATAAAAAATATTAACTATTTGAAGTATATTTCGGGAAGAAAAGAGATACCCGTATTTCTCGGTGCTTCTGTACCTTTAACAGGTATATTGGTTCAATATTTTCCTGAAGTACATGGAAAAGTAGGACTAGGACCTATCATTCCACCTGAAATCCCTTATCCAATTTATCCCATGAATGATATTTACAAAATTATAAACTCAAATTTAGACGATCTTACAATTATCAATTTGGGAAGACTTTCCTCATTGGCTACGTCATTTATTTTGAATTTAGAAGCAATGCGGAATGTGAAAGAATACATTTGCATGGGTGGAGCCTTTTTTTACCCCGGAAACGTGACTGCTGTGGCTGAAGCTAACTTTTACGCAGACCCTTATGCAGCAAACTTAATTCTGCAGCATGCGAAGAATTTGACAATTATTCCATTAAACGTCACCCAACACGCGATTGTTACACCTGAAATGGTTCAACAAATTGATGCATTTCACCGGAATACACAAGACCTTGCAGGACTCATCATCAAACCTATGTTAGACTACTACTATAATTTCTACTCTAAATCGAATCCTGGCATAGGAGGAAGCCCTATGCATGATTTTTTAACAATATGGTATTTGTTGAATCCAGATGCAGTTCGTCTGTCAAAAGTGCCCATCAAAGTAATTCCCGATCTAGGAGAAGGATTTGGTCAAAGTATCGCAGACTTTCGTTTTGTGACAAATCCAGGTTATAAAACACATAATATCGCTTTTCAGTTCAATTATGAAAGATTTAAGAGAGATATTATGGAAACATTTTTAAGGAAAAGACTATAGCATATCCTAAGTAAAGATAAAAATACATATTAAAAAAAGAATTATTTATAGTTGGATGTATTGTAGTTGCTATGAGTTTACTAAAATAGAACTTCCTATATCGTGAATTATGTAAATAAGCCGTCCATATGGACGGCTTATTTTTGTTTAGCCTGATTTTGTCCTTGTTTTTTGGTCTACTTTTTGCTT
This sequence comes from Bacillus cereus group sp. MYBKT111-2, assembly GCF_051915205.1. NCBI lineage: Bacteria > Bacillati > Bacillota > Bacilli > Caryophanales > Bacillaceae > Bacillus > Bacillus cereus group sp. MYBKT111-2. The sequence continues at coordinate 4,312 of NZ_JBQAEG010000020.1, read as the reverse complement.
TTTGGCTAGAGTGCTGGCTCGTCGTGTGGGGGCGAAACCCCACGTATTCCGTATCAATTTTGGAGTAAGCACTATTTTAGGACGAATGATCTAGGCGGTTCGGCTTGTATACTTACTAGTCCAAGTCGATCGGCATTGCTTTGCTTTTTGTCTGTCGGCTTGGCGAGAAAAGCATACAAGCCGAAAAAAGTTTTGCAAGGACATAATAAAAAAGAAAAGACGGTAGTCTTTAGGTGAGGATGAACGAACCGACTTTTTTATTATGAAGGTGGAGATTTTTGAGCGTTGTTTGCTCAAAAATACTACCTGTTCCTTGCGGAACTTTTAGCCCTATATATAAGAGTGAGAAGAGCAAAGTAAAGAAAGTCAGTAATATCAAGGGTTTAACAAGGGTAGGGTGTGGGAAAATTCCCACACATGTGTTGTTAAATTCCCACACCTAAAAAATGGAAAATAATAAAAAAAAAAAAGATGTCAATAACAAATGACATCTAAAATAAATAAATCGGTAAGTTATGTTTTTTCTTATCTCCAGTTATTTTAAAATTTCTAAGAGACTTCTTAAAAATCTTCATAGTAGCCTTGTCTACTCCATCTTTAGGGGAACAACATAAAACATTAGGATTCACAAACCAAGTACGAGAACTACAAATGCGACCATCTTCAGTTGTCATTCCAGATTCTGCAACAGCTAAAACACCTTTTTCCAATAAACCATTCATTAAATGAGAAAGATTACTTCTATCTTTTCCTAACTTCCTTGCTAAATAACTTGGTGTAGCTGCATCTGCATCTACTTCTTCAGAATCTTCATTTGAACATTCAATTAAAATATTAGTTTTAAACTCTATATACGGTGTTAAATCAATCAAAAAAGCTTTTTCAGCATTTGTCAGATATCCCGTTTTACATAGATAATTAATATTATCAGTAATTATCTGCACAAATCTCACCCGATCTGTAGGTTTTTTCTTTTTACCAATAAAATATTCTTCTCCACCAGACATTTTACTTAATACTTGTAGCATAATGACTCTTTCTTCTTCAGAAAGTCCGCCACTACCTTCAAGTTTTTCATAAATACTATTAATTTTACTATCTCTTTCTTTTGCTTTTTTTTCAGCTTGTCCAAAATCAATAATTTTCTTTGTCATATCTAAGTTAATTCCTCCTTAATTGAGGGAATCAACAAAAATACCTATTTTTTGCTATTTGATTATAAATCAAATTATGATAATCTATAATCAGATAAGTGAAGTTTAGGTATTTTCGTAAAATACCCTATGAAAAGAGTCATGTTCCCGCATGGCTCTTTTTTTCATTCTATCATGTTTTTAACAACCTTAAAGATAAAAACAAAGTTTCCCTGTTTTTTTACCGTTCCATATCAAATCCACGATGTTTATTCACCTCTTTTTTATGCTCACGTTCAAATTGATTATCTACTCCCTTGCTACCCAATTCATTTTTAACACTCTCTCTAAACCCCTTAAATTGCTCTTTTAAAACTTTTTTCGTTTGTACATATAAAACTCTTATATTCGTCTGCAAACCCTTTATATGAGCTTTTAACGAGCTAATTTCTCTATTTAATACACCAACTTCCTTTTGCAACTGGTTTTTTTCCTGTTTCAATGTTCTATTTTCTTTCATCCAACCGTCTGCAGTCATTTTTAAACTTTCATACTCTTTCACAAAGTCTGTTTCTCTCAAACGCTCATGATCCTTTTTGATAGTGACCGCTGCATTCACTTGCTTTGTTACTTCTTGATATTGTTCTGGTGATAACACATAATTTCTTGTCTGTTTCTTTGTAATTTCAGCTTTTCCAAACATTTTATCCTGTACTTCTACTACTACTTCTTTACGTAAAAATGGAATTTTAACAGGTTCATTTGGCACTCGATCACTAGCACTATCTAATTCTTTTTGCATTTGTTCTACTCTTTTTTCTAATTCCACATGACGCTGGCCAATTAGCTGCAGCTTTTCATTTTCACTCTCTACCTGTTGCTTTACTATCTCTAATTCTTTGTACGTATCAACAACATCACTTTCCAAACTCTTTTTCGTCATTTCTAATTCGTTTGTTTTCTCTTCAACATTTTTTAAATGATCGTCAATCGTTTGTAACTTAGTTTCTTTTTCCTCTACTTGATTTTCAATAGTTGACTTTGCTTCTGCATACTCCTTGTATTGACGGACTTTCATGTACTTATGTGAACCTACATTAGCACGTTCAAAATTCGGAATATATTCTTTAGCCAATTGCTCTATATAAGCGGTTTCCCTTTCTCTCCAATGCGCAATTAACTTTCTTCCCGTTCCTTCGACACCTTGTTGTTGCAAAGCTCTATCCATTCCGACACGCCTCGTTAATCCTCGACTACTTTCAAAGTTCGGTACATAGTTAATATGTAAATGTGGATTTGCTTCGTCATCATGTAAAACCATGTTATAGACTGCCAGATTGGGATTCCGCTCTTGAAACGCTTCAGCATACCGTTTTAACGCTTCTTTCTTAGCTTCCCTATACTTCGGGTCGTCTTTACCTTCTCCAATCGCTACGACCAATTCTCGTTGCTCATGCGTTTTATCATCTTTATGTATTTTGTCATAGTAATTCTCAATCTTACGGTCATTCCGTTTTTGCTTCTCGTTATACTTGTCCACCGCTTCTTGAAAGACATCCTTGTATACACTTCGGATGTCCTTTTGAACAAAGTAAATATTCTCCTCTGACCTAGCTGGATCAATGCCAGGATTCCCATGAATATTTTCCCTATTATTGTGGCTTAATGAACTTTGGTGAGATTGATTAAATGAGATAGAACCCAACATAAAGTGCCACCACTTTCCCTAGATTAATTGATACCATAAGTCTAGCAAAGCGACGAAATGGTGTCAATTAGAGTAACCCTATACGTATTTTGACGCTTTCGCATCAAAATCGATAGGGGTCTGCGACGCTTTTCGGCTTCGCCGAGCCATGCTTAGCATGGAAAAAACAACCTTGGACTCTGTCCAAACCTGCTGGGGAAATCTTCCCCAGACCCCCTTATCCAACTCCCCAACCCCTCAAATCCTTGAGGGCCTCCCTCGCCGGTTGGCGTCCCCAAAACAATTTGTTTTGGGGAACTGCCAAGAGGTTGGAAAATCAGATGCACGAGTCAATTCCTTAATGCTCCTTTCAAGAGATCAGCAAAAAAACGCTGATCTCTTTCAGTCCGCTTACCATTGACTCTTACCACTTATTTTTCTTCTCCCAATAATCACTTTACTAATTATTCAATACTACACTTATTAAAAAGTAAAAAGTTTTTGAGTTACTTTTTTTAAACGTATTTCAAATGCTTTTAAGTTGTATTAGGGGTCACCATACCATTTCAGGAAAATTGTACGTTTAGACACAATTCGGACACATTCCAAGCGTTTCCTGTACGCTAAGAGATATCTGTCCAGAAAACCTTATATTTATGAACAGAGGGTAAAACTCAACAATATCAACACGTTTTCTGACTATAATCATGTTCATAAAGCATGTAAACAAATCAATGTTCAATTAAACTTAGGTTTCTATCTTTCTGAACATGTATTTACCTTTAAAGATACTGTAAGAATAAGGTTTTGTAGTCCTTAGCGTACAATTTTCCCAAAATAATATGGTGACCCCTATTAAAAGAAATGAAACATTTATTTCAGCAGACTTTATAATTACACTTTTTAACAATACTTAATTATAAAATTCAATATAAGAACTTTTTTTTAAACTTATACATATAATAAATATTGACATAAATTCACCTGAATAGGGAAAAAAGAGATGAACTGGTCCTTCATCTCTTTTTTTATGTCAAAAAATTAATACATTTATAATAATCAATTTTATATCTTTATACATTTACTATATATAATATATTTTTTTAATAAACTAGATAGGAGGTTTCTATATGTCAAATAACAACATTCCATCACCGTTTTTTTTCAATAATTTCAATCCAGAATTAATAGGTCCAACATTCCCTCCTATTCCTCCACTTACTTTACCTACTGGACCTACAGGATCTACAGGAGCTACAGGAGCTACAGGAGCTACTGGACCTACAGGATCTACAGGAGCTACTGGATCTACTGGACCTACTGGAGCTACTGGATCTACTGGACCTACTGGACCTACAGGAGCTACTGGACCTACAGGAGCTACTGGACCTACTGGAGCTACAGGAGCTACTGGATCTACTGGACCTACTGGAGCTACTGGATCTACTGGACCTACTGGATCTACAGGAGCTACAGGAGCTACTGGACCTAC
>NZ_JBQAEG010000019.1:0-14892 GCF_051915205.1 Bacillus cereus group sp. MYBKT111-2 | reverse complement strand
GAACACGGAAGTTAAGCTCTCTAGCGCCGATGGTAGTTGGGACCTTGTCCCTGTGAGAGTAGGACGTCGCCAAGCAACTAAAAACACAAGTCTTTTGACTTGTGTTTTTTTATTTCCCATGAAATAGGTTCGGTTCTGCTAGTAAAAAATTCGAAATATAGTAAGGAATTTTTTGAGCAGAAATAGTAAGAAATTGATAAATAAATGGGTAATCTTCAGAGCCATAGCTTCCAAGTAAATCATACCACCAATCTGTTTCGTATCTAGAAATCATACTTAAATTGTAGAGCAATAAATAATGAACGAGAAGTTCAGGCAATACGGGTGTAGGATTTCTAGGGTCAGTTGTGAGTGGTAAGTAATAAGTATCAGCGAGATATTCGTAGTATAAAGGCGTACTATATATAGGATTCCACGATTGGATAGGAGCTGTAAAAAGTAAATTGGATGCGCTCGTTTTCCCGGGGACATGTTGCACGGATAAGTGCTTACAAATTGATTCAATATAACGTGAAAATCTTTCTGAAGTCATATGAAGTCGATCTAGTATATTGACTGAAAAGGAAAGTTCATTTGCATTTGTTGAATCAATTTTATATAAAGTGGAACCCCGCTGACTATAGCGAAATAAGTTTTGTAATTCAGGAATATTCCCCATTAAATCCAACATGTTAAACTTTTCTGATTCTAAGTGTTTCATGTGAAACAGCTGTTCTGCAACATGAGTAAATAGTCCATTTTTTTGTACCTTTACCTCATCTTCTAAAAATTGATATCCCTGTTTTTTCCGCTTACGAGTCGTAACGCCATGAGCTAAAACAGTAGTGGATTCAGGATAGTTTGGATCAATAGTTAATAAGCATGCTTTAAAAAGTTGGCTCATTCCATAAAACAATAACATTGGCTGAATCGAAAAGGGAGCTACCTTATATAATTCGTAATAATTTTTCCCGTGTTCTAAATAATAAATAAAAGGATAACAATTTTCAAAACCTTTTTTTTCGGCATTTTGTATTGAGGATTTTTCATAACAACGGGCAAGATAACGTTGTACATTTTGAGATGAAAAGAAGAAACTTAGTTGCTGCCAAGTACAATGTGTTTGATGCATATATTACGCTCCTTTTATTGTCTAAAAATTCTAACATATATATACGTCCTTGACAGTATTTTAACCAATTGATAAGCTACTAATAATAATTTCTGGTATCATGGGGGGAACAATTATGTGGGAATCTAAATTTGTTAAAGAAGGTTTGACTTTTGATGACGTATTACTTGTACCAGCAAAGTCAGATGTACTACCAAGAGAAGTAAGTGTTAAAACAGTTTTATCTGAAAGCTTACAGTTAAACATCCCGTTAATTAGTGCAGGAATGGATACAGTAACAGAAGCGGATATGGCTATTGCAATGGCTCGTCAAGGCGGTTTAGGAATTATTCATAAAAATATGTCTATTGAACAACAAGCCGAGCAGGTTGATAAAGTAAAACGTTCTGAAAGTGGTGTTATTTCAGATCCTTTCTTTTTAACTCCAGAACATCAAGTGTATGATGCAGAGCACCTTATGGGGAAATATCGTATCTCAGGTGTACCGGTTGTAAATAATTTAGACGAGCGAAAATTAGTTGGTATTATTACAAACCGTGATATGCGTTTTATCCAAGACTACTCAATCAAAATTTCCGACGTAATGACAAAAGAACAGCTAATTACAGCTCCAGTTGGTACAACGCTAGATGAGGCTGAAAAGATCCTACAAAAGTATAAAATTGAAAAACTCCCTCTTGTTGATAACAATGGTGTATTACAAGGGCTTATTACAATAAAAGATATTGAAAAAGTAATTGAATTCCCAAATTCTGCGAAGGATAAGCAAGGGCGCTTATTAGTTGGAGCAGCAGTTGGTGTAACGGCTGATGCTATGACTCGCATTGACGCATTAGTAAAAGCTAGCGTAGATGCAATCGTACTTGATACAGCCCATGGGCATTCTCAAGGCGTTATTGATAAAGTAAAAGAAGTTCGTGCAAAGTATCCATCATTAAATATTATCGCTGGAAATGTTGCTACTGCTGAAGCAACAAGAGCATTAATTGAAGCAGGGGCAAACGTAGTTAAAGTTGGTATTGGACCAGGCTCTATCTGTACAACACGTGTTGTAGCTGGGGTTGGTGTACCACAATTAACAGCGGTTTATGATTGTGCAACAGAAGCTCGTAAACACGGTATCCCAGTTATCGCTGACGGTGGTATTAAGTACTCTGGTGATATGGTTAAAGCTTTAGCAGCAGGAGCACATGTTGTTATGCTAGGTAGTATGTTTGCTGGTGTTGCTGAAAGTCCTGGTGAAACTGAAATTTATCAAGGTCGCCAATTTAAAGTATATCGTGGTATGGGTTCTGTCGGAGCGATGGAAAAAGGAAGTAAAGATCGTTATTTCCAAGAAGGAAATAAAAAACTTGTTCCAGAAGGTATTGAAGGACGAGTACCATATAAAGGACCTTTAGCAGATACGGTTCATCAATTAGTTGGTGGATTACGTGCAGGTATGGGATATTGCGGAGCACAAGATTTAGAATTCTTACGTGAGAATGCACAATTTGTTCGTATGTCAGGTGCTGGTTTACTTGAAAGTCATCCTCATCATGTACAAATTACAAAAGAGGCTCCAAACTACTCATTATAATGTCTTATATATAAATAGACGGAGATTTTATATCTCTGTCTATTTTTTTTTGATTATGTTAGAATAACGGTTATGTGAGTACATAGATATTGGGGGTAGCAAAAGTGAAAGGTATGTTTTGCAAAAGATTCATTGCACTAGTAACAATGCTTACACTAGCTTGTAGTATGTTGTTACCATATAGCAATGCATCAGCTGAAACAGGAGCTGCTTTAAATATTGAAGCAGGTGCGGCAATTTTAGTTGAAGCGAATTCTGGAAAAATTGTATATCAAAAGAATGCTGATGAATTATTATCCATTGCTAGTATGACGAAGATGATGAGTGAGTATTTAGTTCACGAAGCAGTGGATAAAGGAAAGCTTAAGTGGGATCAGAAAATTAAGGTTTCTGAATATGCGTATAAAGTTTCACAGGATGCTTCATTATCAAATGTGGCATTAGAAAATGGTGGCTCTTATACAGTAAAAGAGTTATACGAGGCAATGGCAATCTTCTCTGCAAATGGTGCAACGATTGCATTAGCAGAAGCAATTGCAGGTAAAGAAGTAGATTTCGTAAAAATGATGAATAATAAATCGAAAGAACTAGGGTTGAAAAATTATAAATTTGTCAATTCTACAGGTTTAACGAATAAAGATTTAAAGGGAATGCATCCAGAAGGAACAACAGCGGATGAAGAAAATAAAATGTCTGCAAAGGATGTTGCAACTTTAGCACAACATTTAATTAAAGATTATCCAAAAGTGTTAGATACAGCAAAAATCCCGAAAAAAGAATTCCGTCCAGAAAAAGAGAAGTTTGCAATGTCGAACTGGAACTGGATGTTAAAGGGCTTAGTTAAAGAATATGATGGCGTAGATGGCCTAAAAACAGGCTCAACTCCAGAAGCGGGAGATTGCTTCACTGGTACGGTTGAAAGAAACGGTATGCGTTTTATTTCTGTAGTGATTAAAACAAGTTCTCATACAGCACGTTTTGATGAAACAAAGAAGCTATATGATTATGGATTTGCTAACTTTGAAATGAAACAAATGTATAAAAAAGGTTCTTCAGTAAAAGGACAAGAAACAGTACGAGTAGAAAATGCGAAAGACAAAGATGTAGCAGTTCAAACGAAACAAGCCATTTCACTTCCAGTACCAAAAGGAAGTAAAGATGTTTATAAAACAGAATTAAAAGAATCAAGTAAGGGACAAGAGGCACCTATTAAAAAGGGAGCTGCGCTTGGTCAAATGGTAATTACGCCAAAAGATACAAACGATCCTGGATTTTTAACTGGTAAGTCGTTGCAAGTGGATCTTGTAACAACAGCTGAAGTAGAAGAAGCAAATTGGTTTACTCGTGCTATGCGCGGAATTGGTTCTTTCTTTAGTGGTATATGGAATAGTGCTGTTGATACAGTAAAAGGTTGGTTTTAAAAGCTCCTCATTGTAGGGGCTTTTTCTTATTCCTATTTTTCATACCGACTTTATGAAAAAGTAGTAGACAAGCATCTGATAGTTAGTGGTAGAATGTAAGAGTATTCTTAATTTTCGCCTTTAACGGGGAAAAGCAATTCACCTAGGGGGGTTTTTGTAACATGACAAATGTAACAGGGACAGAACGTGTAAAACGTGGAATGGCAGAAATGCAAAAAGGCGGCGTTATTATGGACGTAATTAACGCTGAACAAGCAAAAATTGCAGAAGAGGCAGGCGCAGTTGCCGTTATGGCATTAGAGCGTGTACCAGCAGATATTCGTGCAGCAGGTGGCGTTTCTCGTATGGCAGACCCAACAATTGTTGAAGAAGTTATGGGTGCGGTGTCAATTCCGGTTATGGCAAAATGCCGTATTGGTCACCTTGTAGAAGCACGTGTATTAGAATCATTAGGGGTAGACTATATCGATGAGAGTGAAGTATTAACTCCTGCCGATGAAGTATACCATTTAAATAAACGTGATTACACAGTTCCATTTGTATGTGGTTGCCGTGATATCGGAGAAGCTGCACGTCGTATTGCAGAAGGTGCATCTATGCTTCGTACAAAAGGCGAACCAGGAACAGGAAACATTGTAGAGGCAGTGCGTCATATGCGTCAAGTCAATGCAGAAATCCGTCAAGTTGCAAGTCTACGTGAAGATGAGTTAATGACATATGCAAAAAATACTGGTGCTCCTTATGAAGTACTACTTGAAATTAAACGCCTTGGTCGTTTGCCGGTTGTAAACTTTGCAGCAGGTGGTGTAGCAACACCAGCAGATGCAGCGTTAATGATGCAACTTGGTGCGGATGGTGTATTTGTTGGATCTGGTATCTTTAAATCAGAGAATCCAGCGAAATTTGCACGTGCAATCGTTGAAGCGACAACTCATTATGAGGATTACGAGTTAATTGCAAGCCTTTCTAAAGGATTAGGTAATGCGATGAAAGGTATTGAAATTTCAACGTTACTACCAGAGCAACGCATGCAAGAGCGTGGATGGTAATTGAAGGAGAACTTTAAAATGGTGAAAATCGGTGTACTAGGTCTTCAAGGTGCAGTTCGTGAACATGTAAAATCAGTTGAAGCAAGTGGTGCAGAAGCTGTTGTTGTAAAGCGTATAGAACAACTTGAAGAGATTGATGGTCTTATTTTACCAGGCGGTGAAAGTACAACTATGCGCCGTCTTATTGATAAGTATGCTTTCATGGAACCACTTCGTACATTTGCGAAGTCTGGTAAACCAATGTTTGGTACATGTGCAGGAATGATTCTTCTCGCAAAAACACTTATTGGCTATGACGAAGCACATATTGGTGCTATGGATATTACAGTTGAGCGCAATGCGTTTGGACGTCAAAAAGATAGCTTTGAAGCTGCACTTTCTATTAAAGGTGTGGGAGAAGATTTTGTTGGCGTATTTATTCGTGCCCCGTATGTTGTAAATGTAGCGGATAATGTTGAGGTACTTTCTACACATGGTGATCGCATGGTAGCGGTAAGGCAAGGGCCGTTTTTAGCTGCTTCTTTCCATCCGGAATTAACGGATGACCATCGTGTAACAGCATACTTTGTAGAAATGGTAAAAGAAGCGAAAATGAAAAAAGTTGTATAAGTAACTTGCAACTTGTATAAGATTATAGTAAATTGATGGTAACAATTTTATAAAATAAGCGTGTTGATAGGAAGTAGTAACAAATGTCGTTTCTTATAGAGAGTCGATGGTTGGTGGAAATCGATAGAAACAGTTTGTGAATCCATCCTGGAATGGAATGTGGAATATCTTTATGATTAGTAAACATTCCCGGTGAAGAGCCGTTATTTCTACTTGAGAGGAAAGCGGTAATGCTTTCAACTAGGGTGGCAACGCGGGTTAACTCCCGTCCCTTTATATAGGGACGGGAGTTTTTTGTGTTTTATAAAATAAAAGGAGGAGTATATAATGCTTGATATTAAATTTTTACGTACAAATTTTGAAGAAGTAAAAGCTAAGTTACAGCATAGAGGCGAAGATTTAACTGATTTTGGTCGCTTTGAAGAATTAGATACGAGAAGAAGAGAACTACTTGTTCAAACAGAGGAACTAAAAAGTAAACGTAACGAAGTATCTCAACAAATCTCTGTATTGAAGCGCGAAAAGAAAGATGCAGAAGCTCTAATTTTAGAAATGCGTGAAGTTGGAGAAAAAGTAAAAGATCTTGATAACGAACTTCGTACAGTTGAAGAAGATCTAGAAAGATTGATGCTATCTATTCCAAATATTCCGCACGAATCTGCTCCAGTTGGTGAAACAGAGGATGATAATGTAGTAGCTCGCACTTGGGGAGAAGTGAAGGAATTTGCTTTTGAACCAAAACCACATTGGGATCTTGCTACAGATTTAGGAATTCTAGATTTTGAACGTGCTGGAAAAGTAACAGGAAGCCGCTTCGTATTCTACAAAGGTGCTGGCGCAAGATTAGAGCGTGCTTTAATTAGCTTTATGCTTGATCTTCATACTGATGAGCATGGATATGAAGAAGTATTACCTCCGTATATGGTAAACCGTGCAAGTATGACAGGGACAGGACAACTTCCGAAGTTTGAAGAAGATGCATTCCGTATTGAAAGTGAAGACTACTTCTTAATTCCAACAGCTGAAGTACCTGTAACAAATATGCACCGTGATGAGATCTTAAATAAAGAACAATTGCCTATAAGATATGCTGCGTTTAGCTCTTGTTTCCGTTCTGAAGCAGGTTCAGCTGGCCGTGATACACGTGGTTTAATTCGTCAGCACCAGTTCAATAAAGTAGAGCTTGTGAAGTTCGTAAAACCAGAAGATTCTTATGAAGAGTTAGAAAAATTAACAAATGATGCAGAACGCGTGTTACAATTATTAGAGTTGCCATATCGCGTTATGAGCATGTGCACAGGCGATTTAGGATTTACAGCAGCGAAGAAATACGATATCGAAGTATGGATTCCAAGCTATGGCACATATCGTGAAATCTCTTCTTGTAGTAATTTCGAGGCTTTCCAAGCAAGACGTGCAAATATCCGTTTCCGTCGTGAGCCAAACGGCAAACCAGAACATGTTCATACATTAAATGGATCTGGTCTTGCAATTGGACGTACGGTGGCAGCTATTTTAGAGAACTACCAACAAGAAGATGGTACAATTATAATTCCAGAAGTTCTTCGCCCTTATATGGGAGGAAAAACAGTTATTAAGTAAATTTATAAACATTCATCGGTATGAGTGATTGGTAATTATGAGCGTTGTCAGTACTATGATGTAGGAAAGGAAAAGTAAAATTTTCCTTTCCTCATAATTTATTTTAGTAGGGTTGACTAACTGTTTTTCTTTTGATATTATATTTGATGTCAATATGGAGGTATACCCAAGTCTGGCTGAAGGGATCGGTCTTGAAAACCGACAGGCGGCGAGAGTCGCGCGGGGGTTCGAATCCCTCTACCTCCTCCAGATATAATTGACAACAGCGCATATAAGTGGAGATTGGAGAACTCGTTACCACACGTAACGAGTTTTTATTTTAAAACCAATCATAAAGTATGGTGTAAGGCGATTTTGTCCTTATTACACACTCATATTCCGATGATTATCTTCATAGATATGAAAGGAGTCAACATGGATCTTATTATACAAACGTTTCCTTTAGATGGAAAAACTTTATATTATGTACAATGTCCTGTCTGTAAGAACAATAGAATTTTAAACAGTGGTGCAAATGTATCACGCATTATTAGCGATGATACATTCCGTAAACTTTGTGGTTGCACTTGTGATGTAAAGCAAACTGCAACAAAAGTAGAGGCACCAAAAAAAGTTAAAAAAGAAGCTGTAAAGAAAGAAGCAGCTCCAAAACGTACAGGTAAAGTATTAACAGCAGTAATTAACGGGAAAGAAATGACTGTTAAAGAGATTGCTGAGGCGTACGATATTAGTACAAGTACTGTTCGTCAGCGTATTAACGCTGGAAAACCTGAGAGTGAAATTATTGCTCCAACAAAGAAAAAGTAATTTAATAGAAAAACCCGTGCATATGCACGGGTTTTTTATTTTACAAGTTTACGTGTTTGTTTTAAAAAATGACCGATTTTTTTTATGATTGGTTCAATGGAATCGCCATCTTTTAAAATATCGTATTCATTAATGTTTAATCGTAAAACAGGGCATGAATTAAAGTTGTTAATCCAGTTTTCATAACGCCCATGCATCTCTTTCCAATACTCGATTGGTGTTTGCTGTTCCATCGGACGTCCACGTTCTTGGATACGATCAACAATATCATCGAAAGAACCTTCTAAGTAAATTAATAAATCTGGATGTGGGAAGTAAGGGGTCATGACCATAGCGTCAAATAAACCTTTATATGTTTCATAATCAGTTTCCGTCATTGTACCTTTTTCGTGATGCATTTTTGCAAAAATGCCAGTGTCTTCATAGATAGAGCGATCTTGAACAAAACCGCCACCGTATTCAAAAATTCTTTTTTGTTCTTTAAATCGTTCTGCTAAAAAATACACTTGTAAGTGAAAGCTCCAGCGTGTGAAATCAGCATAGAACTTGTCCAAATACGGATTAGAATCTACCTTTTCAAATGATGTGCGATACCCTAAAGCGTTAGCCAATGCAGTTGTCATAGTGGATTTACCGACACCTACTGTTCCAGCGATAGTGATTACTGCGTCATTTGGTATATCATATTTTTGCCTTAAATTCATTATTATTTCGACTCCTTTAAGAGAGTATTTTGAAGGGCAGATAGGATGACGTTTAAATCATCAGGATTTTTTACAAAATCCATATCGTCTCCGTTAAATTTCAATACTGGGATATCTGGATGGTCCTTTTTAAAAGCATCCATTGCTGTTTCATAATCTTTTGTGAGCTGTAGTAAGTAATTTGGATCCATATTTTTTTCGAATTCTCTTCCGCGCATTGCAATTCGCTTTTGTAATGTTTCTAGGCTAGCTGTTAAATAAACGATAACGTTTGGAACTGGCATATCTTGTGTAAGGATACGATAGATTTGCATGTACTTGTCGTATTGAGAATCTTTTAATGTACGGGATGCAAAAATTACATTTTTGAATATATGATAATCCGCTACTACTGGCTTCCTTTGATTCAAATACTTTATGTTAATATCTTCTAATTGTTTGTATCTATTACAAAGAAAGAACATCTCTGTTTGAAAACTCCATTCGTCGATGTCTTCATAGAACTTTCCTAAAAAGGGGTTTTCATCAACAATCTCTTTCAGTAAGTGGAGTTGCATGTGAGTTGAAATTTCCTTCGCAAGTGAAGTTTTTCCAACACCAATTGGTCCTTCAACCGCGATAAATGGTACTCCGGTCACGCTGTTTCCTCCTTTCAATCAGTGATTTACCGTGACTACTAAAAACACAAAACAGAATTATTGTAGCACAAGAGGGAAGCGAGCGGGTTAATTTGATATAAAAAGTTGGAAAATAGATATATGTATTAATTAAATTTTATTTGAAACGACGGTACTATATTTGCTTTTAATGTGGCTTCCATTATTTTTAAAGCATGCAGGTTATCCTGATCATCATTAGATGCAATACAGTCCTGTGGTACATACAATGTATAATTCCTCATATGAGCATCGTTAGCTGTAAAGAGGATACATATATTCCCGGCGACACCTGTTAATATTAGATTTTCTATTTTTAAATAGCCTAATAAAGAATTTAAAGGTGTTTCATAAAAAGCAGAGTAATGTGGTTTAATAAAAATATAATCATCAGCATTTGGAGCGATCTTATGAATGATATTTTTACTATACTCATTTGTACAATGAGTAATCAATTGGTCAATATCAGACCTCCAAAGTTGATAATGGTCATTAATATAAATGATGGGGCAACCGAAGGATTTCATTGTTTTCTTTAATTGTAAAATGGGATTGGTTATAATTTCGCATTTTTTGGCTAGGATAGGCCCGTGTGAAAATTGAAAGTCATTAATCATATCGATAATGAGTAAGGCGGTATTCTTCATATGTAATCCCCTCTCTTTTTTTCTTAGGGTGGATTGAATTTATAAAAGTTATCCCATGTGTAGTAAATGGAAATAAGTGTACTTTATTTGTAATGAAAGGACTATGTTATGGAACGTGATCAAGATATTTATTTTATGCAGTTAGCAATAGAAGAGGCTAAAAAAGCAGAGGCAATACAAGAAGTACCGATTGGGGCAGTTATAGTGTTGGATGGTGAAGTAATTAGTGTTGCTCATAATTTAAGGGAGACTGAGCAAAGATCGATAGCTCACGCTGAGTTGTTAGCTATTGATGAGGCATGCAAAAAATTAGGGACATGGCGTTTAGAAGATGCGACGTTATATGTAACATTAGAGCCTTGTCCGATGTGTGCGGGTGGAATTGTTTTATCACGAGTAAAGCGAGTTGTATATGGTGCGAGTGATCCGAAAGGTGGATGTGCAGGGACATTGATGAATCTGTTAACGGATGAACGCTTTAATCATCAATGTGAAGTAGTAGCTGGTGTATTAGAAGAAGAGTGCGGTACGCTGTTAACGAACTTTTTTAGAGCGCTTCGTAAAAAAAGAAAAGCGATTAAGAAATTAGAGAAAAGTAAAGAGAATTAACGTATTTGCATTTTATAAAAAAACAAGTTATACTGATAGTGCCTTTAATGAAGGCAACCGAATATTGGTTTTAACTTTGCCGTGCTAAGCGGGGAGGTAGCGGTGCCCTATACTCGCAATCCGCTCTAGCGAGGCCGAATCCCTTCTCGAGGTTATGTTGCTGTAAGGCCTGCCTTAAGTAAGTGGTGTTGACGTTTGGGTCCTGCGCAACGGGACCCCGTGAACCTTGTCAGGTCCGGAAGGAAGCAGCAATAAGCGGGTCTTCTCGTGTGCCGCAGGAGTGCCTGAACCGAGCTAACTGCTTAAGTAACGCTTATGGTACGTAATCGACAGAAGGTGCACGGCAGTTATATATGTATACAAAACTCACCTTAATACTAAGGTGGGTTTTTTGTATAGAAAATAACTTTTGGAATCTATAAACAGAATGGGTTATAATAAATGAGATAATAACCTTTGAGGGAGGCCGTATTTTCGTGTCATACCAAGCGTTATACCGAACATGGAGACCGCAAAAGTTTGAAGATGTAGTCGGTCAAAAGCACGTGACAAAAACGTTGCAAAATGCCCTTCTTCAAGAGAAAGTTTCACATGCTTATTTATTTTCTGGGCCGAGAGGAACAGGAAAAACGACAATTGCAAAAGTGTTTGCAAAAGCAATTAACTGTGAACATGCTCCGGTAGCTGAACCTTGTAATGAATGTCCTTCTTGTTTGGGGATTACACAAGGATCTATTTCAGATGTATTAGAAATTGATGCGGCTTCAAATAACGGTGTAGATGAAATTCGAGATATTAGAGATAAAGTAAAATATGCTCCAAGTGCTGTAGAATATAAAGTATACATTATTGATGAAGTTCACATGCTTTCCATGGGTGCCTTCAATGCGCTTTTAAAAACGTTAGAAGAACCGCCAGGACATGTTATCTTTATTTTGGCGACAACAGAACCGCATAAGATACCGCCTACAATTATTTCGCGTTGCCAACGTTTCGAATTTCGAAAGATATCAGTAAATGATATTGTTGAGAGATTATCGACAGTTGTGAACAATGAAGGTACGCAAGTAGAAGATGAGGCATTACAAATTGTTGCACGTGCCGCTGAAGGTGGTATGCGTGATGCGCTTAGTCTTATTGATCAGGCAATATCTTATAGTGATGAGACCGTTACGACAGAAGATGTATTAGCTGTAACAGGGTCTGTTTCTCAGCAATACTTAGGCAACTTAGTAGAATGTATACGTGAAAATGATGTATCAAGAGCATTACGTATCATAGATGAGATGATGGGTAAAGGGAAAGATCCAGTTCGCTTTATGGAGGATTTCATTTACTATTATCGTGATATGCTTTTATATCAAACTTCACCACAATTGGAACATATGTTGGAACGAGTAATGGTTGATGAGCAATTCCGGACGTTAAGTGAAGAAATGCAGCCGGAAGTAATCTATGAGATCATTCATACTCTTAGTAAAGCACAACAGGAAATGAAGTGGACAAATCATCCGCGAATTTTCTTAGAAGTTGTTATGGTACAACTGTGTCAACAGTTTATGATGCAAGCAAATGGTGCAGATCGTTTACAAGCAATTATGAACAGGATGCAGCAATTAGAGAAAGAGTTAGAACAAGTCAAAAAGAATGGTGTGCCGGCCGGTGTGCAGCAGGAAGTCAGAGAGACGCGTGCAGCACCAAAGCCAGTACGGACAGGAAGTATGAAGATACCTGTCGGACGCGTAAATGAAGTATTAAAGCAAGCGAAGCGTCAAGATTTAGAACAATTAAAAGCTGTATGGGGAGAGTTGTTAGGAAGACTCAAAGCATACAACAAAGTAGCGTTTGCTGTTTTATTAGAAAATAGCGAACCGGTAGCGGCTTCGGATGATACTTACGTTTTAGCGTTCCAATATGAGATTCACTGTAAAATGGCAAGCGAAAATCGAGAGGCTATGGATACAGTGGAACAAACTTTATTTGAATTGCTAAGTAAAAGATTAAATATGATTGCCATTCCAAAAAGTGAATGGGGTAAAATCCGTGAAGATTTTTTACAGCGTGAAGGTGGAAGTTCTGAAGAAAGCCCAGAGAAAAAAGAAGATCCTCTCATAGAAGAGGCTGTAAAATTAGTAGGGCAAGAACTCATTGAAATAAAAGAGTAATAATAATTAGGAGGAATTAATTATGATGCGTGGCGGAATGGGAAATATGAATAACATGATGAAACAAATGCAAAAGATGCAAAAGGAAATGGCAAAGGCGCAAGAAGAACTTGGCGAAAAAACAGTTGAAGGTACAGCTGGCGGCGGTATGATCACAGTTATTGCAAATGGTCATAAGCAAATTCTTGAAGTAAAAGTGAAAGAAGAAGTTGTAGATCCAGAAGATATCGAAATGTTACAAGACTTAGTGTTAGCTGCAACAAACGATGCACTTAAGAAAGCTGATGAACTTTCAAACTCTACAATGGGTAAATTTACAAAAGGCTTAAACTTACCGGGTGGAATGTTCTAGGAGGATATTGATATATGCATTATCCAGAACCAATATCAAAACTAATTGATAGTTTTATGAAGTTGCCAGGAATCGGACCGAAAACAGCGGTTCGATTGGCATTTTTCGTATTAGATATGAAAGAAGATGATGTGTTAGGTTTTGCAAAAGCACTTGTAAATGCGAAGCGAGACTTAGCATATTGTTCTGTATGTGGGCATATTACTGACCGTGACCCTTGTTATATTTGTAACGATTCACATCGAGATCAATCAGTTGTTTGTGTCGTACAAGAACCGAAAGATGTAATCGCGATGGAAAAGATGAAAGAGTATCAAGGTGTATATCATGTGTTACGTGGTGCTATCTCTCCAATGGAGGGAATTGGACCAGAGGACATTAATATCCCACAACTTTTAAAACGACTACACGATGAAACAGTACAAGAAGTAATATTAGCAACAAATCCTAATATTGAAGGGGAAGCTACAGCGATGTATATATCCCGCCTCTTAAAGCCGACAGGTATTAAAGTAACTCGTATTGCACACGGTCTGCCAGTTGGTGGAGATTTAGAATATGCAGATGAAGTGACACTGTCGAAAGCGTTAGAAGGTCGTAGAGAAGTATAAGAGGAGAAACAAAAATGTTCTTTCAAAAAAAGGGTAAATTGCGTAAAGAGTATGATGATAAGCTAATTGTACTATTAGAAAAGGTGAAGAATGAATGGTTACGTCAAAAGAGAATGGTTGAACAAAGTGTTGAACCATCTCAAGATGTACTTTGTTCTTTGAAAATAGCAGAGGCGAAATATTTCTTCTTACTAAAAGAAGCAAAACGTCGTCCTGTAAAGATGGAACAATGGTAAAAGGTTCTGCTGAAAAAGCAGAGCCTTTTTATTTTATTCGTTTGGAAAGATCGATTAATGGTTTTTGTGAAGAACGTGTAGCCGAATCAAGGTGAATAAGATGAAACGACTGGAGTTATATAATAAACGTTCTTTTTTATCGTCTTGTCCCATACAAATAAATGTGTATAGGTCATTCATAAGGAGGAAAAAATGAATTCTACAATTATTATTGTTGGTATTCTTGCGTTAGTTTTTATTTTCCTTGTTTTTGGTGTTTCTTCTAAGCCGTTACGTTTTATAGGAAAAGCGCTCTTTCATGTTACTTTGGGAGTAGCATTACTTTTTATCGTAAATGTTGTAGGAACGTATTTTGATTTTCATATTCCAATTAACTTGGGCACCGCAACAATCACAAGTTTATTAGGTCTACCTGGTGTTGCTGCATTAGTGGTTATTAAGCTTTATATCATGCCAAGATAAATTTATTTTGGCATTTTTTTTAAAAGTGTTGACTTACAAATGATTAATATGGTAAATTAATAAGCGTCGTCAGGAACGAAAGAAAAAAGTTGTTGACAGATTTAACGCAAAATGTTAAATTATAAAAGTCGCTGAAACGCGATGTTGAACTTTGAAAACTAAACGAAACAAACAACGTGAAACGTCAATTTTTATTTTATGATGCTAGACAAACTAACTTTATTGGAGAGTTTGATCCTGGCTCAGGATGAACGCTGGCGGCGTGCCTAATA
>NZ_JBQAEG010000018.1:0-15722 GCF_051915205.1 Bacillus cereus group sp. MYBKT111-2 | reverse complement strand
AGCGTTCATCCTGAGCCAGGATCAAACTCTCCAATAAAGTTAGTTTGTCTAGCATCTAAAATAAAAATTGACGTTTCACGTTGTTTGTTTCGTTCAGTTTTCAAAGAACTACTTGGTCGCTCATTTGCGACTTCCTTATGTTAACATTTTCATCTTTCAATGTCAACTAAGTTTTTCATTTCGTTTACCGCTTTCGACGTTGTTGTCATCGGCGACTTGTTCTATATTACACCTCTAATCTCTAATCGTCAACATGTTTTTCTAAAAAAGTATAAAAAGGCTTATTTCTTTTAAAATAAGCCTTTTTATCATATACCATTCTATTCGTTTATTATTTTTCTATAATTGGTAACGAGACGATAAACTGAATAATACCATCCTCATATTCAGCCCGAATACTACCACCTTGTAATTCAACAATACTTTTCGCAATCGCCAATCCAAGGCCCGATCCTTCTGTTGCCCTACTTCTAGATTGATCTTTCTTATAAAAGCGTTCAAATAAACTCGCTAACTCTTCTCTCGTAAACTCTTCACTATGATTCGCAATTACAATTTGTATATCCCGGCGCTGCCTTTGAAGAGAAACTTTGATTTCCCCATCATCTTTACTATACTTAATCGCGTTCATTAATAGATTATCAAATACACGGACCATCTTTTCCGAATCAATCGCTGCATAGGCACGTTCCTCAGGAAACTTCTTAACGAACGTAAGTCCATGCTCTTCCGCTTGCGGTACTAACTCTTCTATTAATTGCTCGAGCAACTCATTTACACATACTTCTTGTTTTTCTAATACAACTTGTTCATTCGTTAACTTCGTATACTCAAATAAATCTTCTATTAAATTCTTTAACTGCTCCGATTTAGCAAAAGCAATTCTTGTATACTCATCATGTTGTTCTTTATTTTCATATTTAGAATCTCGAAGTAATCGCAAGTAACCCATAATAGAAGTCAGTGGTGTACGTAAATCGTGAGATACATTCGTAATAAGCTCATTCTTTTGCTTCTCTAATCTACGTTCCTTTTCTATATTATTCATAAGCTCTTCCGCCATATTGTTAATATTCTCAGTTAAAGACGCAATCTCATCTTCACCTTTCTTCTCAATACGGTACGCTAAGTTGCCTTTTTCTATTTCCTTTACACCTTCTGCCATCGCTTCAATTTGTTTCATCTTTCTCTTTGTTATATAGAAGAAAGAGAAAATGAATATAAGTACACCAATTAAAAATGGAAATGGCCCTTCTACTTTATAATACACTACTTCCCCTTGAGGAATTCCACTCACAAACATATATAAATTCTTACCTTCTATTGTAATAGGTGAGAAAGTAATAAACTCTTTTCTAGATCTTTCAATATCATTATTATTCGAATAATTGATAGCAAACGAAGTTGCATTACGAATTGTATTATGCAAATTAATTTGTTCTTCTTGTGCCTGCTTCGTTTTATACAAAACCTTACCATTTTCATCGGTAACTAATATTTTAAAAGCATCCTGCCCCTGCTCTAAATGTTCATTTTCTAGCTCTATCATACTTTGTACGGCATCTAATTTATTTGCATCAACCATCATTTCCGCAGTACTTTGCGCTTTACGATTAATTTGTTCCATACCATCTCTATAATTAATCTCAGCATGTCGACTAGCATCTTCAAAAACAGGCGCTACTATCTTCGTTGATACAAAGAGACCTAATAACGCACAAGCAGTAAAAGCCGTAATAAGTTGAATCCGTATACTCCGTTTCACACTCTTCATTATTTTTCCAATTAACTCTCGGATTTTCCTAATATAAGTAAATGGATTAAATATCTTTTTCAATCTTATACCCCACTCCCCATACTGTTTTTATATATCTAGGTTTCCTTGGATTCTCCTCAATCTTTTCACGTACTTTTCGAATATGCACCATTACAGTATTATCAGACTGGAAAGATCTTTCATTCCAAACCTTTTCATAAATTTGCTCTGCACTAAAGACCATTCCCGGATTACGGGCTAGTAATTCTAGAATTGAAAATTCCCTCGGGGTCAGCTTCACTTCTTCTCCCTCTACAATAACTTTATGGGTTGAGATGTTTATTTTCATCTCTCCAATTTCTAGCTCGTCCTCGTTTTGTATAGCGAAACCATTCATTTTCATATAACGGCGTAACTGAGATTTAATTCTTGCGATTAACTCTAACGGATTAAATGGCTTCGTTACATAATCATCTGCCCCTGTTGTTAACCCTAAAATCTTATCCATATCTTGCGTTTTCGCGGAAAGCATAATAATTGGCATTTCTTTTTCTTCCCTTACTTTCATACACATATGAATGCCGTCTACTTTCGGCATCATAATATCTAATACAACTAGATGCACTTCATTTTCTTCCAGGAGACGTAATCCTTCTTCTCCGTCCCCTGCTTGCAGTACTTTATATCCTTCATTCATTAAATAGATTGTAATTAAATTTCGAATTTCTTTTTCATCATCTACGACAAGTATTGTTTCGTTTGCCACAATATCTCCCCCATCACTTTTTTAATCCCTAACTTCTATTATAGGAAAACTTCTGAAGAAAAACGCTCGGAAATCCTTAAGATTTTCTGAAGACGCAAAAAAGATCTAGACTCCCCTTAAGTCTAGACCTTTCAAAAACCCCTTTTATTTACGAACGTAGATGAAATATAGTACGAATAAAACTCCCATAACATACATAATTGGATGAATCTCTTTACGTCGACCACTTACTACCATTGTAATTGGATAGAAGATAAACCCGATTGCAATTCCTGTTGCGATACTATACGTAAGTGGCATTGAAATGATAGTAAAGAATGCCGGTACTGCAATTTCGAATTTCTTCCAGTCAATCTCTCCTAAAGATGAAACCATCAAGATTCCTACAATAATTAGTGCTGGTGCCGTTACAGCTGGTGTTACAACACTTAGTAATGGCGAGAAGAATAGTGCCAGTAAGAAGAATCCTGCTGTTACAACTGCTGTAAATCCAGAACGTCCACCCGCTGCTACCCCTGCAGAAGATTCAATATAAGACGTTGTTGTTGATGTACCTAAGATCGCACCAATTACAGTTGCAATTGCATCTGCAAATAATGCTTTTCCTGCACGTGGTAATTTATTGTTCTTCATTAATCCAGCTTGATTCGCAACCGCTACAAGTGTACCTGCTGTATCAAAGAAATCGATAAAGAAGAACGTTATAATAACAATCCCCATTTGAACAGTGAAAATATCTCCGAAGTGCGTTAACGCCGCACCGAACGTTGGTTCTAAACTCGGTATTGCTCCCACTACCGCTTTCGGAGTATCAATTAATCCGGTTGCTACTCCTAAGATTGCCGTAAGAATCATACCGTAAAATACTGCACCATTAACTTTCTTAATCATGAAGATAATGGTCGTAACAACTCCGAAAATTGCTAGTAACGTTGTGCCCTTTGTTAAATCCCCCAACCCAACAAGAACAGCATCATTTTTCACAATAATTCCGGCATTTTGGAATCCAAGGAAAGCGATGAACAATCCGATACCTGCCGCTACTGCAAACTTTAACTCTGATGGAATTGCATTAATGATTTTTTCACGAATACCTGAAGCTGTAAGAATAATAAAGATAATACCTGACATTAGCGTTCCAGCAATTGCTGTTTGCCACGGAATACCCATCGTTAACACTGCTGTATAAGCAAAGAACGCGTTAATTCCCATACCCGGCGCCAAAGCAATCGGATACTTCGCGAAAATCCCCATAATTAACGAACCGATCGCTGCTGCTAATGCTGTAGCAACGAATACTGCACCTGGATCCATTCCTGTACCTGCTGGTAACCCTTTAACATTCCCAAGTGACAGCGTAGCAGGATTGACAAATAGTACGTAAGCCATAGATAGAAATGTCGTTAAACCTGCTATGAACTCTGTTTTATAATTCGTGCCGAGTTCATCAAACTGAAAATAGCGTTTCATCTTACGTTTCCCCCGTTATATGATTACTCGCCGTAATCCCCTAGCCCTCTTTTATCTATTAAAAATAAAAAAGGCTTCCATTGCATATACATGGAAGCGTTCTATAAATAAAGACAAGATTCCCCTCACCTTTATAAAAACGCCTCGTAGTCAAGCCATTTACGGTAGCTAGGTAGAAACTTTCGGGCCATATCCCCGATATTATACGACGGCATAATATTCACTTTTCGTTTGAATTACATACTCATATTAACTCTTGAAAGTATTTTTGTCAATTTAAATACGAACATTTTTATTAACTTTTATATTTTCGTTCGTATTAAACTCAAAATAAAAAAGATCCATCTATTGCTCATGAGCAATAGATGGATCCTTTATTATAATACTATTCCCACTCGATAGTTGCTGGTGGCTTACTCGTTACATCATACACGATACGGTTAACGTGTTTTACTTCGTTTACGATACGTACAGAGATTTTCTCTAATACGTCCCAAGGGATACGTGCCCAGTCAGCTGTCATACCATCGATAGATGTTACTGCACGGATACCTACTGTGTAATCGTAAGTACGCTCGTCACCCATAACACCTACGCTACGCATACCAGGAAGTGCAGTGAAGTATTGCCAGATTTCGCGATCTAAGCCAGCTTTAATAATTTCTTCACGTAAAATCGCATCAGATTCACGAACGATTTCTAATTTCTCTTCTGTGATTTCACCTAGTACACGAATACCAAGACCAGGACCTGGGAATGGTTGACGCCATACGATTTCATCAGGAATTCCTAGTTCAGATCCTAATACACGTACTTCATCTTTAAATAACGTGTTTAAAGGCTCAATTAATTTGAACTGCATGTCTTCCGGAAGTCCACCAACGTTATGGTGAGATTTAATTGTTTGTGCAGTTGCTGTACCACTCTCAACGATATCTGTGTAAAGTGTACCTTGCGCTAAGAAGTCCATACCTTGTAATTTAGACGCTTCATCATCAAATACGTAAATGAATTCGTTACCGATGATTTTACGTTTTTGTTCTGGATCTTCTACACCTTTTAACTTGTTCATGAAGCGTTCTTTTGCATCCACTTTAATAACGTTCATGTGGAAGCCTTCGCTAAATGTTTTCATAACGCCTTCCGCTTCACCTTTACGAAGTAAACCGTGATCAACGAAAATACATGTTAATTGGTCGCCGATTGCTTTATGAATTAATACTGCTACAACAGAAGAGTCTACACCGCCGCTAAGTGCACATAGTACTTTTTTGTCTCCAACAGTTTCACGGATTTTCTCTAGTTCTACTTCAATAAAGTTCTCCATGTTCCATCCTTCAGAACAGCCACATACGCCGAATACGAAGTTTTTAATTAAATCGTTACCGTGCTCAGAGTGACGTACTTCTGGGTGGAATTGTACACCGTATAAGTTTTTCGCTTCATTGCTCATACCAGCAATTGGGCAAGACTCACTTGTCGCGTCTACTACGAATCCTTCAGGTAAACCAGTTACTAAGTCGCCATGACTCATCCATACAACTTGCTCTTCTGGAAGGTTCGCATATAATTTTGACTCGTTCTCTACTTTCAGAACAGCTTTTCCGTACTCACGGTGGTTTGCACGCTCTACTGTACCACCGAATTGTTGCGTCATAAGTTGCATACCGTAACAAATACCGAAGATCGGTAATCCTAGGTCAAAGATTTTTTCATCACAATGTAATGCACCTTCACCATATACACTATTTGGTCCACCAGAGAAAATAATCCCTTTTGGATTTATTTCTTTAATTTCTTCTGCAGTAATTGTATGCGGATGAAGTTCACTGTATACACCGAACTCACGAATTCGACGTGCTATTAACTGATTGTATTGACTTCCAAAATCTAAAACGATAATTGTATCGTGTTGCTTCTTCAAAATAATCACCCCAACGTTAGTTCTCGTATATAAATATTTTCACCAATTAGGCGAAAAGCATTACCAATATAATAAAAAAAGCCAGTCCTCCGCCTCTAGTCTCATAACAAAGAAAAGGCAGGGGTCTGGCTTTATAAAGAAAGATAGTCTCCGCTCTTTATAAATATAAGACACACTGCCTTCATAGTCAGGTTGTTTACGGTAACCCGGTAGAGACTCTCAAACCATATCTTTGAGGATATATGAAGGATCGTTTTATATTATCTTCCTAGATTCTAACAATGAAGTGTCGGTATGGTCAAGAGAGAAAGCGACAAAATTCTACAGAAATTCATTTCCTTTACTAAAAAACATAAAAAAAACATCCATTTCTATATAGAAATGGATGTTTTTTAGCGCGAACGGAATTACATCATTCCGCCCATACCGCCCATGCCCATGCCGCCCATGTCAGGCATTGCTGGTGCATTTGGTTCTGGTTTGTCAGCTACTACAGCTTCAGTTGTTAAGAACATAGCTGCAACAGATGCTGCGTTTTGAAGTGCAGAGCGAGTTACTTTAGCTGGATCTACGATACCAGTTTCAAGCATGTTAACCCACTCGCCAGTAGCTGCGTTGAAACCAACGCCTACTTTTTCGCCTTTTAGACGCTCTACAACTACAGATCCTTCTAGACCAGCGTTGATTGCGATTTGACGAACTGGCTCTTCTAGTGCACGAAGTACGATGTTGATACCTGTTGCTTCGTCGCCTTCAGCTACGATAGAAGCTACTTTCGTGTATACGTTCATAAGTGAAGTACCACCACCTGCAACGATACCTTCTTCTACTGCTGCACGAGTTGAGTTAAGTGCATCTTCAATGCGAAGTTTGCGCTCTTTCAACTCAGTTTCAGTTGCTGCACCTACTTTAATTACTGCTACGCCACCTGCAAGTTTTGCAAGACGCTCTTGTAATTTTTCACGATCGAATTCAGAAGTTGTTTCTTCTAATTGCGCACGGATTTGACCGATGCGAGCTTCGATTTGTTCTGTGCTTCCTACACCTTCAACTACAGTTGTGTTTTCTTTCGTTACAACAACTTTACCAGCGCGTCCTAAAGATTCAACTGTAGCAGATTTTAAGTCACGGCCTAATTCTTCAGTGATTACTTCGCCACCAGTTAAGATTGCGATATCTTCTAGCATTGCTTTACGACGGTCACCAAATCCAGGAGCTTTAACAGCTACTACATTGAATGTACCACGAAGTTTGTTCACTACTAATGTAGCTAATGCTTCGCCTTCTACATCTTCAGCAATGATAAGAAGCGGTTTACCTTGTTGTACCACTTGCTCTAATACTGGTAAGATTTCTTGAATGTTAGAAATCTTTTTGTCAGTGATTAAGATGTATGGGTTATCAAGAACTGCTTCCATTTTGTCAGAATCAGTAATCATGTAAGGAGATGCATATCCACGATCAAATTGCATACCTTCTACTACGTCTAATTCTGTTGTGAAACCTTTAGATTCTTCTAAAGTAATAACGCCGTCGTTACCAACGCGCTCCATTGCTTCAGCGATTAATTGACCTACTTCTTCGTCAGCAGCAGAAATAGCAGCTACTTGTGCGATAGAAGATTTACCTTCGATTGGTTTAGAAATCGTTTTTAATTCTTCTACTGCAGCAACTACAGCTTTTTCGATACCTTTACGAAGACCCATTGGGTTCGCACCAGCTGTTACGTTTTTAAGACCTTCACGAATCATAGCTTGCGCTAATACAGTTGCAGTTGTTGTTCCGTCACCAGCTACATCATTTGTTTTGCTAGCAACTTCTGCTACTAATTTCGCACCCATGTTTTCGAATGCATCTTCTAATTCAATTTCTTTTGCGATTGTTACACCGTCATTTGTAATAAGTGGTGAACCGAATTTTTTCTCAAGAACAACGTTACGACCTTTTGGTCCAAGCGTTACTTTTACTGCATTTGCAAGAGTGTCGACACCGCGAAGCATCGAACGACGTGCTTCTTCACTAAATTTAATATCTTTTGCCATAATAATTGACCCCCTTGGATTTTTTAAGATTTATATAATTAACCGATAACTGCTAAAATGTCACTTTCACGTAAAATCAAGTAGTCTGTACCTTCATATTTCACTTCAGTACCTGCATATTTTGAGAAGATGATAAGATCACCTGCTGCTACCTCTAAAGCAACACGCTCACCATTTTCAAGCACTCGACCAGTACCTACTGCAATAACTTTACCCTCTTGTGGTTTTTCTTTTGCTGTGTCTGGTAATACAATACCACTTGCTGTTTTTTCTTCCGCTTGAACAAGCTCAATTACAACGCGATCACCTAATGGCTTTAGCATGAACAATAACCTCCTCATTTTGTTATGTAAATTTTATTTATTAGCACTCAAGTCACCCGAGTGCTAACACACTTATAATAATAAATAATCTCAATTTCTTTTGCAAGTAAAAAAATCATAATTTTTTCGCAAATTACGCTATAAATTTTTCTATATAGAGTTCCTCTTCTTCTACCTTTACTATATGAATCGTTGTTTCCACTACTCGTATGTTACAATATGAAAGGACACCCTAAGTTGTTTTCGCTACACACACAACTTTCTCCTGTCTTCTATTATAATTTCAAATAAGGATTTACAAAAAAAAACATAATTTAAGTAAGGTTTATATCGTAGGTAGCATATTTACATGTTATCCTACCTTATCTCATACACTAGAGTTAGAAAGGATGGTTAAACCATTTGAAAAAACAATATTGGTGGGTTATCGTTACATACATTTTAATGCAGTTATCATCAATTGCTGGATTACCACTTCTTCTGAAAACTGGGCTTTATGATAACAGGGGATTCACTAGGGAAGAGAAATTTCAACTCATAACTGGTCACTGGGCGATCATTAGCTTCTTTATTGCATTATGTATCGTACTTTGGTTACTTAGAACAGATATTCGCGACAGACATTTAGATACAAAGCGTTCTACTGTTCCAGCTACAATTGGTTGGATTTTTATCGGGTTCTTCTTAGCATTTTTCTCGCAAAGTATTGCTGGTATGATTGAAATGTATGTATTAGGTATTAAACCTGGATCTGAAAATACAGCGAGACTTATGGATATCGCAAGAACGACACCTTGGTTCCTTATCGTCATCTCTATACTAGGACCTATTTTGGAAGAAATCGTATTTAGAAAAATTTTATTTGGTACACTTTATAAGAAGTTTAACTTCTTTATTGCCGCTATCATTAGTTCCCTTGTATTTGCGGCGATTCATTTTGATTTTACTCACTTATTGGTATACACTGCTATGGGGCTCGTATTCGCCTTCTTATATGTAAAAACGAAGCGTATTATCGTTCCCATTGCAGCTCATGTTGCAATGAATACATTAGTTGCAGTTGCCCAAGTTTTAATGAGTAACGAACAAATTCAAGAAATGATTAAAGAAGCTGAAAAAATGCAAGGCTTTATCGGAGGATTTTTAGTATGAGAAACTCACCATTGTTCATGGCTATATTGTACTTCCTTCTAGGATGTATCTTTACACATCTAGCCATTAGGAATGTAACAGATACAATTTGGAATATGTGGACAATACTATTTGCAGTTATGGCGACGATTGATTTTAATTTGGCACTTCGCCTCATCTTAGTTAAATTCACAAAGAAAAAACAATAATAAAACGCAGAGGTCGCTTCCTCTGCGTTTTATTGTGGATAATTCTTCAAAAAGTAAACTAATGTTTGTAACTCTACTGCTAAATCAATATGATGAATTCTTATATTGTCTGACACATTTAATCGTGCTGGTGTGAAATTCAAAATACCATGCACGTTTGTTTCTGCCAATCTATCAGCTACAGATTGTGCTACTGTAGCGGGTACTGTTAATATTGCCACTTGTATATCAGATGATAAACGTTCTTCTAATTCATCTAAGTGATATACAGGAATGCCTCCGATTTCTGTTCCAACTTTCTCTTCACTAATATCAAACGCCATTTCAATTTTTGTATTATTGTTTTTCGTGAAATTATAATGTAAGAAAGCGGTCCCTAAATTACCTACTCCAATAAGCGCTACACGTGTTATATCATCTTGGTCGAGTGTTTCACGGAAAAATGATAATAAATAATTTACGTTATATCCATATCCTTTTTTCCCTAATGCTCCAAAGTATGAGAAATCTCTTCGAATCGTTGCGGAATCAACCTTTACCGCTTCACTTAATTCGGCTGATGAAACACGTTGCTTACCAGACAAAGATAAGTTTTGGATAAATCGATAGTATAGAGGCAATCTCTTAGCAGTGGCTTGTGGAATTTTCTGCTGCTCCATATAACCTCTCCTCTCTTCCTATCTTTATTCATATGCTTTAATTAAATACAGAAGTTTAGCACTTATTAAATTCCTTGTATAATAGAAAGAAGAAGTATTCTCTCTGTATTTTAAACTATACACTATTTTTAGTATGATTGAGAAATATAAACATGGCAAAGTTAAGAAATTATTTGAGGTGAAAACATTGATTTTATTACAAGTAAACGCGCTTTCGAAATTATACGGTGCAGAAACGATTCTTTCAAATATAAAATTAGAAGTTCAAACGAAAGATCGTATCGCATTAGTCGGACGAAATGGCGCTGGAAAATCTACATTATTAAAAATAATAGCGGGTGAGCTATCTCATGATGGTGGAGAAATTATAAAACCGAAAGATGTCTCAATTGGATATTTAGCTCAAAATACCGGTTTAGAAACATCTTTAACAATTTGGGATGAAATGTTAACCGTCTTTACACACTTGCAGCAAATGGAGACAAAACTTCGAAGGCTAGAGCAAGAGATGGGAAAAGAAGAAAACTTTTCAAACGAGGCTACATATGAAAGATTATTAGCTGATTATGACCAATTACAATTAGATTATAAAGATCAAGGTGGCTATCAGTACGAAGCAGATATCCGCTCGATTTTAAGTGGTCTTGGCTTCCCAGTTGAAACGCACCAGACGACGATTTCGACATTAAGCGGTGGACAAAAAACACGATTAGCTCTCGGTAAATTATTATTAACGAAACCAGACTTACTTATTTTGGACGAGCCTACAAACCATTTAGACATCGAAACATTAACATGGCTTGAACAATATTTACAAGGTTATCCTGGGGCAATACTAATCGTTTCCCATGACCGTTATTTCTTAGATAAACTTGTTACACAAGTATATGAAATTTCGAATAAAGAAAGTAGACGATTTGTTGGTAACTACAGTAAATATTTAGACTTAAAATCAGCACTATACGAGCAAGAAATGAAACGTTATGAAAAACAACAAGATGAGATTGCTAAGCTAGAGGACTTCGTTCAAAAAAATATAGCTCGTGCATCTACGACAAAACGTGCGCAAAGCCGCCGTAAACAATTAGACCGTATGGAATTATTAACAAGACCATTAGGGGATTCTAAGTCAGCTTCCTTCCACTTCGATATTGAAAAACAAAGTGGAAATGATGTTTTACAAGTAAAGGACGCAACTATCGGCTATGATAAGGATCCAATTATTGAACATGTAACAATGCGCTTAACTCGCGGAGATAGTGTTGCTTTAGTTGGTCCAAATGGAATTGGGAAATCCACATTATTAAAATCCATTGTGAATAAGTTACCATTATTACATGGTGAGGTTTCTTTCGGATCTAATGTCTCTGTTGGTTATTATGATCAGGAACAAGCTAATTTAACATCTTCTAAGCGAGTTTTAAATGAGCTATGGGATGAATATCCACTGCAACCTGAAAAAGAAATTCGCACGATATTAGGTAACTTCTTATTCACAGGAGATGATGTATTAAAGCCAGTATCTTCTCTTAGCGGTGGACAAAAAGCTCGTTTAGCTCTTGCCAAACTTATGATGCAAAAATCGAATTTATTAATTCTCGATGAGCCTACAAACCATCTTGATTTAAATAGTAAAGAGATTTTGGAGAATGCTTTAATTGATTATCCTGGTACCCTTCTCTTTGTATCTCATGACCGCTACTTTATTAATCGTGTAACGACGACCGTTGTTGAGTTATCAACAGAAGGTGCACAGGAATATTTAGGGGACTACGATTACTACGTTGAAAAGAAAAATGAGATGATTGAACGTGCTGAGTTTGAACAACAAGAACAGCAAGAAAATCATGCACCTGTTCAAAAAACTGTAGCTCCAGAAAAATTAAATTATCTCGAAGAAAAAGAGCGCAAAAAGTTGGAGCGTCAACGTACTCGAAAAATTGAGGAACTAGAACAAAACATTGTACAATTTGAAGAAGAAATTGCTACGTTAGAAGATCAACTTTGCTTACCAGAAATATATGCAGATTATGAAAAGGCTAGTGAAATTACAACGAAAAAGCAAACACTACAAGAGCAACTTGATGCTTGTATGGCAGAATGGGAAGAATTACATTTATAAGAGTCTTAAATAAGAGGGATGTCTCATAAGTCGGGATTTTAGACTATGCGGCATCCTTTTTATCTTCTAGTTTGAATTAACGTCATATTGTATAAAATATTCGACATGAGGCATCGTTTCAACGACAAAGTTTGACAATATTAGCGACTCCTATAATAAGAGCATATTTCAAAATGTTTTTTAAAGATATCTTCTTGTTTTTTATTTCCCGAGAAAAATACATCTAAAGGTCAGACTTCACCTATTTTATCCACAACATTATACACATATCCACCTTTATAAAATAAACAACAAAATAACTTTTCCACATTATCCACAATCAACAAAAAAGTTATCAACATTTTATATACACAATAAAACCCATATTATCAACAGATAATATGGGTTTTATCCACAAGCTGTGGTTAATTTTGTGCATAACTATGCTTCAATATCTAATCCTGGATTTGCATTTAAAGCTAATGTAGCACGTTTTCCTTGTTCATATGCAATTGTACCTGCCGCTGCAATCATTGCTGCATTATCTGTACATAAAGATAGAGGAGGAATAATTAGCTCTACATTTTCTTTTTGTGCAAATTCTGCTTCTAAACGTGCACGCAGTCCTTTATTCGCAGCTACTCCACCAGCAAGAAGCACTTGCTTTACGTTATAAGCATCCGCTGCACGAGATGCTTTCGTTACTAATACGTCAATTACACTCTCTTGGAAACTTGCTGCTAAATCTTCCGGTGCAATTTCTATCCCGCGTTGTTTTGCGTTATGCACAGTGTTGATAACTGCTGATTTCAATCCGCTAAAACTGAAATCATACGAATCCGGTTCTAGCCATGCACGAGGTAAATCAATTGTTGGTTCTCCTTCATGTGCAAGTCGATCAATATGAGGACCACCTGGATATGGCATAGATAACGTACGAGCTACTTTATCATATGCCTCTCCTGCTGCGTCATCTCGCGTTTCACCAATTACTTCAAATGAACCATGTTCTTTCATATAAACAAGCTCTGTATGCCCACCAGAGACAACAAGTGATAGTAATGGGAATTGAACTTCTTTTACTAAGCGGTTCGCATAAATGTGGCCAGCGATATGATGAACACCAACTAGGGGGATATCATGTGCAAATGCCACTGCTTTCGCTGCGTTCACCCCTATTAGAAGCGCTCCTACTAAACCAGGTCCTTCTGTAACAGCAATTGCATCAATATCATCAAATGTGATATTCGCTTCTTTTAACGCTTCTTCTAATACAACTGTAATTTCTTCTACATGATGACGGGACGCAATCTCTGGTACAACTCCGCCAAAACGTTTATGACTTTCAATTTGTGATGCAACAACATTTGCAATAATTTCCGTTCCATTTTTAACAACCGCTACTGCTGTTTCATCACAACTTGTTTCAATACCAAGTATAATCGTATTTTTTTCCATTATATATTCACCCACATTACGAGACCATCTTCCTGATTGTCTGCATAGTATCGTTTACGAATTCCACCATTTTGAAATCCGTATTTTCTGTATAACTGTTTTGCTACTTCATTTGATACACGTACTTCAAGTGTCATCGTTTTTACACCTAGAGTTTTCGCTTCGGAAATAACTTCTTTTAATAAAGCATCTCCTAGCTTTTGACCTCTGTATTCTGGCAAAATAGCTATATTTGTTATATGCGATTCATCAATAATTATCCACAATCCACAATACCCAATTACACGACCATCTTTTTCTAGCACAACATAATGTGCATGTTCATTCATCGTTAACTCACGGTGAAAGGCATCTGCAGTCCAAGGAGTTGAAAAAGATGCTTCTTCAATGGCTACAATTTGAGCAATATCATCAAGTTCCATCTTTCTAAATATCATATCCATCCTCTGCAAGCTCCTACTTGTTTTGACTTTCTAACCACTTTGTTTCAGCTTCAGCTAAACGAAGGTAACTAGGAACAAATGAATGTACATCTTGTTCTTCTTTTTGTAATCCTAAGAACGCTAGCTCACTTGGTCTTGGGTTATTTTTAGTGAAAGGAGCAAAGACAGCTTGATTGCCTAAATGTTCGATAATTGTTTCTTTGTGTAGTTTCACATCGTTACCAATAAATAAAACAGGCTTTCCTTTATCTTTTAACATTTGCAACCAGTCTACAATAAGGATGATTCGGTCTTCCTCTATAGAAGTTAAATCCTCTCCTTCATATGTATATAAGCCAGTATAAATTTGTCCACGTCTTCCATCGAATAAAGGACAGATTAATCCATCAAAATTAGCTCCGTTTGCAGCCACTACTTCTAAACTTGATACACCCACAATTGGTATTTGAAGTGACCAAGCTAATGTTTTGGCAGCTGTCACACCTATACGAACCCCTGTATATGATCCTGGTCCAGCAGCTACAACTATTTTAGTTAATTCTTTTGGTTTTACACCGCATTCTTTTAACAGTTGTTCTACAGCTGGCATAAGACGCACAGAATGATTTTTTGTTAAATTTGTAATGATTTCCCCAATTACGTTTCCTTCTTCAATAAGGGATACACCCATTACATAATTTGAAGTATCAATTGCTAGTACTTTCATCTTGTAATAGCTCCTCACATAATCTAATATAGCGATCTCCAATTGGCTCGAGTACAATGTTTCTTGTGTCATCTCCAGCATGGAATAAACTAATTTGTAGCTTCTCATTTGGTAAATATGCTTCTATTAAATGAGCCCATTCTACTACCGTAATTCCTTCACCGTAGAAATACTCATCAAAACCTAAGTCTTCTTCACTTTCAGCTAAACGATACACGTCCATATGATATAGCGGTAATCTCCCTTTATATTCTTTAATAATATTAAAGGTAGGACTATTTACAACTCTTTTCACTCCAAGACCTTTTGCTAGTCCCTTTGTAAAAGTCGTCTTACCAGCCCCTAGATCTCCTTCTAAAATAATTACATCTTGTGCCTGAGCAAGTTCACCAAGTTTTTCTGATAATCTTTGTGTTTCCTCAGATGATTTTGTTGTTATTTCATATTTACTCACAGACTTCACCTACTTTACTCACAATGTTCTCTGCTATTTATTATACAGGTTTTGAATATATAAAAAAGTCCTTAGGAGTTTTCCTAAGGATAGTTTGACTGTCTTTATTAGTTTTTTGTTAAAACAAATAAAAAAATACGAAACAACATGTTTCGTTCTTTTCTTTATATAAAATGGCGGTCCCGACCGGGGTCGAACCGGCGATCTCCTGCGTGACAGGCAGGCATGTTAACCACTACACCACGGGACCATTTGGTTGCGGGGACAGGATTTGAACCTG
>NZ_JBQAEG010000017.1:0-48528 GCF_051915205.1 Bacillus cereus group sp. MYBKT111-2 | reverse complement strand
ATGATGGCAGAGAGGTCACACCCGTTCCCATACCGAACACGGAAGTTAAGCTCTCTAGCGCCGATGGTAGTTGGGACCTTGTCCCTGTGAGAGTAGGACGTCGCCAAGCAACTAAAAACACAAGTCTTTTGACTTGTGTTTTTTTGTGTTTTCAAACAGTATGCAAAAAGAAGTAATGGTAATACAAACACGTTGCCCAAGGATGAATCATATTATATAAGAAATCGATGTATATTTTTCTGTAAATTGTTAAGGAATAGAAGTATAAAATATGTCCATTTAAATTAAATAGGGAGGGAAAGATATGAAATCACAAAACGAAGTTTGTATTGTTTGTGAGACAGAAAGAAAAGAAGGGATATATGTTTATAATAATTTAATATGTTATGAATGTGAAAAGGACATGGTGAATACAGAAACAAATGATCCAAAGTATATATATTATTTAAAACAGCTTCGGAAATTAGAAGTATCATATTTTTAAATAGGCATATGCCTATTATTTTTTTTGTTCTGTATAATAGAGAAAGAATGAAATAATAAGGAAGAGATATAGATGAATCAAAATCGCATACCTTTATATGAAGCATTAATAGAGTTTAAAGAAAGAAGGCCGTTATCCTTTCATGTTCCAGGTCATAAAAATGGTTTAAACTTCCCTCAAGGGGCAGTAGAGGAGTTTAAAGATATACTATCTATCGATGTAACTGAGTTATCAGGGTTAGATGATTTACATAGTCCGTTTGAATGTATAGATGAGGCACAACAATTATTAGCTGATGTATATGGAGTGAACAAAAGTTATTTTTTAATTAATGGTTCAACAGTCGGGAACTTAGCAATGATTTTGTCTTGCTGTAGGGAACATGATATTGTTCTTGTACAAAGAAATTGTCATAAATCAATTATTAATGGTTTAAAATTAGCAGGAGCAAATCCAATTTTTTTAGATCCATGGATTGATGAAGCTTATAACGTACCCGTGGGAATTCATGATGAGATTATTAAGGAAGCAATTGAAAAATACCCAAATGCGAAAGCACTTATTTTAACACATCCTAATTATTATGGTATGGGGATGGATTTAGAGGCAAGCATTGCTTATGCACATGCACATAAAATTCCTGTGTTAGTAGATGAAGCGCATGGAGCTCATTTTTGTTTAGGTGGGGCATTTCCAAAGTCAGCTTTAGCATATGGTGCAGATATTGTAGTTCATTCCGCACATAAAACATTACCTGCGATGACGATGGGATCCTATTTACATATAAATAGCCGCTTAGTGAAAGAAGAAAAAGTTTCTACTTATTTAAGTATGCTACAATCTAGTAGTCCATCGTATCCAATTATGGCTTCCCTTGATATTGCACGCTTTACGATAGCGCGTATAAAAGAAAAGGGACATGATGAAATTGTCGAGTTTTTACAGGAATTTAAAGAAGAATTGTCTTCTATCCCACAATTAGCTATTTTACAATATCCATTACAAGACGAGCTAAAAGTTACCATACAGACGCGTTGTCAGTTATCAGGATACGAATTACAGTCTGTATTAGAAAAGGTTGGTATATATACCGAAATGGCAGATCCATATAATGTCTTATTTATTTTGCCTTTGCAAGTAAATAAGAAGTATATGAAGGCTATAGAGATGATCCGGGCGGCATTGCAACCTTATGAGGTGAAAGACAAGACGGAATCTATTCGTTATACTTATAAAGGAGAAATTTCTCCCCTGCCGTATACATATAAACAACTGGAAGGATATGAAACAAAAGTAGTATCTGTAGAAGAAGCAGTTGGGATGATAGCGGCGGAAATGGTAATTCCATATCCACCTGGTATTCCATTGCTTATGTATGGAGAAAGAATTACTTCAGAACATAAAGAGCAAATTATGCATTTAGAGAGAGCAGGCGCTCGTTTTCAAGGTAGCACGAAATATATGAAAGTGTATGATATAGAAAGTAGGTTTTAGGATGAAGGGATTATTTGTAACAATTGAGGGGCCAGAAGGTTCGGGTAAAACAACGTTAATTCAAGGTTTATTGCCATACTTTGAACAAAAGGAACAAAAGGTAATGGCGACGAGAGAACCAGGTGGTATTGCAATTTCTGAGGAGATTAGAACGATTTTACATAAGCAAGAATATACGATGATGGAAGCACGTACAGAGGCACTTCTATATGCCGCTGCACGTAGACAACATTTAGTGGAAAAAGTTATGCCGGCACTTGATGAGGATTACCTTGTATTATGTGATCGTTTTATAGATAGCTCTTTAGCGTATCAAGGCTATGCAAGAGGGTTAGGTATGGATAAAGTATTTGAAATCAATCGTTTCGCAACAGAAGACTGCATGCCTAGTTTAACAATTTACCTAGACATTGAACCCGAGGTTGGTTTAGCTCGAATTGCAAAAGATGCAGGACGTGAAGTGAATCGGTTAGATATGGAAGATATCACTTTCCATAAACGTGTGCGTGAAGGGTATTTACAAGTTGTAGAACGTTTCTCGGATCGTATTGTATTAGTAAATGCTGATCAACCAATGGAAAAACTTATAGAAGAAGTTATTCAAGTTATAGAAGATAAATTGTTATAATGGAAGGAAAGAATGAAATAAGTGAGGTATGCATTATGACGAAGACGTGGGAGCAGCTTTCTGCTATACAACCCATCGGTGTAAAAATGTTGATGAATAGCATCGCAAAAGAGCGTATATCCCACGCTTACTTATTAGAGGGAGGGAAAGGGACAGGAAAGTTTGCGACAGCAATTCAAATGGCAAAGAGTTTCCTCTGTTCTCAGCGGAATGGGGTAGAGCCTTGTCATGTATGTACAAATTGTAAGCGAATTGATTCAGGTAACCACCCAAACTTATATATTGTAAAACCAGACGGATTGTCTATTAAGAAGCAGCAAATTCATGATTTACAAGAAGAGTTTTCAAAAACAGGATTAGAAGCAAATAAAAAAGTATATGTTATTGAGCACGCAGACCGTATGACAGCAAATGCGGCGAATACACTGTTGAAATTTTTAGAAGAACCAAGTAGTGATACAACAGCTATTTTACTTACTGAACAAAGTCATCAAATTTTAAATACGATTTTATCTCGTTGTCAAGTTGTTACATTTAGACCGTTACCTACGGAATCTTTAATTAGAAGATTACAGGATGAAGGTGTTACGACATCTTTATCGACACTTGCTGCACAACTCACAAATAGTTTTGATGAAGCTTTAGCTTTATGTAGTGATGAATGGTTTGCACAAGCACGAGCTTTAGTGATAAAATTATGTGAAGCGCTCGAAAAAGATAAAGCCTCTATTTTTTTTGTACAAGAAAAATGGGGAAAACACTTTGGAGAGAAAGAACAATTACAGCAAGGTTTAGATATGTTGCTCCTTATTTATAAGGATTTATTATATGTTCAACTTGGAGAAGAAGATCGTCTTGTTTTTCATGAGCAGAAAGAGATGTTTGAATCTTTCTCCTACGCTCAGAAGCGCATTGTATCAGCTCTCTTTAATATATTAGAGGCAAAAAATAGAATCAACGCTAATGTAAATGCGCAGCTTGTGTTCGAACAGTTAGTGTTGCGGTTGCAGGAGGGATGACCGTTTTGTATGATGTAGTAGGTGTTCGCTTTAAGAAGGCCGGAAAGGTGTATTACTTTGATCCGAATCAGTTCGATATCTCTGAAAATGAGTTTGTAATTGTAGAAACGGTAAGAGGTATTGAATACGGAAAAGTAGTTATTACCAAAAAGCAAGTTGATGAAAACGACGTTGTATTACCACTAAAAAAGGTTATTCGCATTGCAAATGAAAACGATCGTACCATTGTTGAAGAGAACAAACATGCTGCAAAAGAAGCATATCAAGTTTGTCAGCAAAAGGTAGTAGAACATAATCTTGATATGAAACTTGTAGATGTAGAGTATACGTTCGATCGCAATAAAATTATTTTCTACTTTACTGCGGATGGTCGGATTGATTTTCGCGAACTAGTGAAGGACTTAGCAGCAATTTTTAGGACAAGAATTGAACTAAGACAAATCGGTGTTCGTGATGAAGCGAAAATGCTTGGTGGTATTGGTCCATGTGGTCGTATGCTTTGTTGTTCTACTTTTTTAGGGGATTTTGAACCTGTATCCATTAAGATGGCAAAGGATCAAAATTTATCATTAAATCCTGCAAAAATCTCTGGTTTATGTGGTCGCTTAATGTGTTGCTTAAAATATGAGAACGATGAATATGAGGCAGCAAAGGAACAACTTCCTGATTTAGATCAACGTATACAAACCCCGCATGGTACTGGCCGTGTTATCGGATTAAATATTTTAGAAAGATTAATTCAAGTGGAACTAGTAGACAAGGAACGGATAGTAGAATATACGTTAGATGAGTTAGTGAATAAAGGGGTCGTTTCGAGTCAAACCACAGATTAATGAGGTGGGTGCTTGTGGAGAAAAAAGATATTTTTGCATCGGTTTCTAGTATGGAAGAGCAAATTGGACATTTATATAAACAGTTGGGAGAATTAAAACAACATCTTGCAGAGTTACTGGAAGAAAACCAACATATAAAAATGGAAAATGAAAATTTGCGACACCGCTTTGAAGAAGTACAGATTAAAGAAAAACAAAAAACTCAAAAACGTAAAGAAGTGAAGCCGAAGACAGATATTGGTGAAGGCTACGATAATTTAGCAAGACTATATCAAGAAGGTTTTCATATTTGTAATCTGCATTATGGAAGTGTACGTAAAGAGGGAGATTGTTTATTCTGCCTGTCATTTTTAAATAAAAAGTGAAATTACCTTTCCAATAATAATTGGAAAGGTAATTTTTTATACATGAGAGTAGAATCGAATATGTTTTTTATTAGTAGAAGATGAAATAGGGTAGGTTAAGTGTAAGAAAAGGAGCAACATATGAATTTATATGAAGATGAACGTTTAGATTACTTATTAGCACAAGATTTGAAGATTATACAAAGCCCATCAGTATTTAATTTCTCGTTAGATGCTGTTTTACTTGCAGACTTTGCTTGGGTGCCAATTCAAAAAGGTAATTTACTTGATTTGTGTACAGGTAATGCAGTTGTGCCCCTTCTATTAAGTACAAGGACGAAAGGGAATATTACTGGTGTAGAAATTCAAGAACGCTTATATGATATGGGAATAAGAAGTGTCCAATACAATAAGTTGGAAGAAAGAATTCACTTAATACACGGGGATTTGAAAGATATGCCGGAGAAACTTGGGCGTCATCAATATGATGTTGTCACATGTAATCCGCCTTATTTCCAAACACCTGCAACTTCTGAAAAAAATATGAATGAACATTTAGCGATAGCTCGTCATGAAATTATGTGTACACTAGAGGATGTTGTATCTGCAAGTAGTCAGCTAGTAAAGCAAGGCGGGAAAGTAGCATTTGTACATCGTCCAGGTCGTTTATTAGATATTGTTACATTAATGCGTAAATACAAAATTGAACCGAAGCGTGTACGATTTGTTTATCCTAAGGCAGGGAAAGAAGCGAATACATTGTTAATTGAAGGAATTAAGGACGGAAACGCAGATTTGAAAATATTGCCACCTCTTTTTGTATATGAAGAAAATAATGAATATACAAAGGAGATTCGTTCTATTTTATATGGAGAAGAATAAGCATTGTTTTTATGTAGTGGAGTGCTCTGATGGAAGTTACTATGCTGGATATACAAATCATATAGAGAAGCGGATTGAGACCCATAATAGCGGAAAAGGGGCTAAGTATACGCGTGCTAGACTTCCTGTTGCTTTAAAGTACGTAGAATTTCATGAAGATAAGCGTACAGCTATGCAAGCAGAGTATTATTTTAAGCAATTAAATAGAAAACAAAAAGAAGAATATATGCAAAAAGGAGAACGCTATGTGGCAACAAAAAAGCTTTCAACAAAGTGAAAAGGGAGTTTTATATTTAGTACCAACTCCTATTGGAAATTTAGAAGATATGACATTTCGTGCAATCCGAATTTTAAAAGAAGCGGATTTAATTGCTGCTGAAGATACGAGACAAACGAAAAAACTTTGTAATTATTTTGAAATTGAAACGCCTGTTATGAGTTACCACGAGCATAATAAAGAAGTAAGTGGAAAGAAAATATTAGAGAAGTTAGATGAAGGAAAGACTGTAGCACTTGTTAGTGACGCTGGTATGCCGTGTATTTCCGATCCAGGCTATGATATTGTTGTCGAGGCAGTAGCTGAGCAATATCATGTAATCCCGCTTCCTGGGGCAAATGCAGCCCTTACAGCATTAATTGCATCAGGACTTGAAACAAAACAGTTTTATTTCTATGGGTTTTTACAAAGAAATAAAAAAGAAAGAAAAATGGAGTTAGAGAAGCTTCGTTACATACAAACTACAATGATGTTTTATGAAGCGCCCCACCGCCTGGATGATACTTTAATCTCGATGCAAGAAGTATTGGGAAATAGAGAAATCGTATTATGCCGAGAGTTAACGAAAAAATTCGAGGAATTTATTCGAGGAACAGTTGAAGAAGCAATTGAGTGGACGAAACAAAATGAAGTTCGTGGTGAGTTTTGTATTTTAGTAGCTGGTTCAACGGAAGAACCTGCTCCAGAAGAAAAATGGTGGGAATCTATTTCAGTATATAATCATATTGAACATTATATAAACGAAAAAGGTATGAATTCAAAAGAGGCGATAAAAACAGTCGCTAAAGATCGAGATTTGTCGAAACGCGATGTATATCAAATCTATCATGTCGATAAAAAATAAGCTTCTCATAATTGAGAAGCTTATTTTGCTGTTTCGATATAATCTTGAAGCTCGTTTAAGATTTGCTCAGCGCCTTCTTTGCTTAAGATAATTTTACCTTCAGCTAAAGATAGGTTACCATCAGATACTTCACCAGTTACTTGGCAAGTCATGTTTGGCTTATATTTTTTTAAGATGATTTTCTCGTCATCAACATAGATTTCAAGAGCATCCTTTTCTGCAATACCTAAAGTACGGCGTAATTCGATCGGAATTACTACACGACCTAATTCATCAACTTTACGAACGATACCAGTAGATTTCATAATTCTTTTCCTCCTAAAGAAATAGTTTATAAGTTTCGAGTCTATTTTTAGATTCGTCATTTTTCGACAAAATACCCTATGGACATATGATACCAATCATTTACATTTCCGTCAATTCTTTAATTCTATATTTTTTAAAAAGATTTATAGATTTCTTACTTCTTATATATAATAGAATTTGAGTAATTTCTACTATTATTTCACTTTATTTTCGGAAAAATCAAGAAATTATAGGTGATGACTGTATATTTTCTTGAAATATGAGTAATAGATGATAAATATAAAAATATGAACTTGTTTTTATCCTGCATTAACGAGTAGTAAGATTCTAAATTTTAAATTCGGCTGGGCCAAAGAAGTTAAGTGGAAGTCGGATTGCTCGTAAAAGTCCGATTGGTGTGGGTTGATAATCCGTGGGAATGAACAAGACCCTCACAGATTAAAGTTTCACTTTATATATAAGTTTTTGATATACTATTTATAAATACATATGAGGTTATCCGGGAGGTCCAAAACAATGACAAAGGAAAACAAATCCTTTTATATTACTACCCCAATTTATTATCCAAGTGGAAAATTACACATTGGACATGCTTATACAACAGTAGCAGGAGATGCGATGGCACGATATAAGCGTATGCAAGGATATAATGTTCATTATTTAACAGGAACTGATGAGCATGGACAGAAGATTCAAAAGAAAGCAGAAGAATTAAACGTTACACCACAAGCATATGTGGATAACATCGTTGCAGGAATTAAAGAACTTTGGGAGAAAATGGATATCTCTTATGATGATTTTATTCGTACAACGGAAGATCGTCATAAAGATGTTGTTGAAAAAATCTTCAAGCAACTAGTAGACCAAGGTGATATTTATCTTGATGAATATGAAGGTTGGTACTCTGTACAAGATGAGACATTCTATACGGAGCATCAATTAGTAGATCCAATTATGGAAGGTGACAAAGTAGTTGGAGGAAAAAGTCCAGATAGTGGTCATGATGTAGAACTTGTTCGTGAAGAATCGTATTTCTTTAGAATGGGTAAATATGTTGACAGATTATTAAAATTCTACGAAGATAATCCACATTTCATTCAGCCAGAGTCTCGTAAGAATGAAATGATTAATAACTTTATTAAACCAGGCTTAGAAGATTTAGCAGTTTCTCGTACTTCATTTGACTGGGGCGTTCGTGTTCCAGGTAATCCGAAACACGTTATTTACGTATGGGTTGACGCATTATCTAACTACATTACAGCATTAGGTTATGGAACAGAAAATGAAGAGATGTATAAGAAGTTCTGGCCAGCAGATGTGCATTTAGTTGGAAAAGAAATTGTTCGTTTCCATACAATTTATTGGCCAATCATTTTAATGGCATTAGATTTACCTCTTCCGAAAAAAGTCTTTGCTCACGGTTGGATTTTAATGAAGGATGGAA
The DNA here is from genome assembly GCF_051915205.1 of Bacillus cereus group sp. MYBKT111-2. Classification (NCBI taxonomy): domain Bacteria; kingdom Bacillati; phylum Bacillota; class Bacilli; order Caryophanales; family Bacillaceae; genus Bacillus; species Bacillus cereus group sp. MYBKT111-2. The sequence goes on along the minus strand of NZ_JBQAEG010000017.1, from coordinate 39,973 downwards.
AGATGAGTAAGTCAAAAGGAAATGTAGTAGATCCAGTTACATTAATCGATCGTTATGGATTAGATGCATTACGTTATTACTTACTTCGTGAAGTTCCATTTGGATCTGATGGCGTATTCACACCAGAAGGATTTGTGGAGCGTATTAATTTCGATTTAGCAAATGACTTAGGTAACTTATTAAATCGTACAGTAGCTATGATTGATAAGTACTTTAACGGAGAAATCCCTGCATTTAAAGCAAATGTAACGGAGTTTGATGAAACGTTAGTAACGTTTGCAAAAGATACATTGAAAAAAGTGGAAGAAGCAATGGAGAATATGGAATTCTCTGTAGCTCTAAGCTCAATTTGGCAATTGGTTAGCCGTACGAATAAATATATTGATGAAACACAACCATGGGTATTAGCGAAAGATGAGAATGATCGTGAAAAGTTAGCTTCTGTAATGGCTCACTTAGCAGAAGTACTTCGTCAAACGGGTATTATGCTTATGCCATTCTTAACAGTAGCACCAAGCAAAATGTTTGCTCAGCTTGGCCTTACTGATGAAGCGCATAAATCTTGGGAAAGCTTATCTACAATCGGCTGTATTCCAGCTGGAACAAAAGTAGAAAAAGGAAACCCGATTTTCCCTCGTTTAGAAATGGAAGTAGAGGTAGAGTACATTAAAGAACAAATGAAAGCCTCTGCTCCTAAAGTAGAAGAGAAAAAAGAAGAAGAACCGAAGGCAGAAGAAATTACAATTGATGATTTCTTTAAAGTAGAATTACGCGTAGCTGAAGTACTATCTGCTGAACCTGTGAAAAAGGCAGATAAGTTGTTAAAAATACAACTAGACTTAGGCACAGAAAAGCGTCAAGTTGTCTCTGGAATTGCAAAATTCTATTCGCCAGAAGACCTAAAAGGTAAAAAGGTTATTTGTGTAACAAACTTAAAACCTGTAAAATTACGCGGTGAATTATCACAAGGTATGATTTTAGCGGGTGAAGAGAATGGCGTATTGTCATTAGCATCGATTGACCAAAATCTACCAAATGGTACAAAAATTAAGTAATTAAGACAAGAAAAGAGATGTTTCACGTGTAACATGTGTGAAGCGTCTTTTTTCTTTTTACACTCTCAATTTTTGCATTAAGATTGTAGTATTGTTATCGTTAAGTTATAAAAGAGCTTATTTACGTAGAATAAATTTGATTTCAATATAAAAGGAGTTATGTATTATGTTGTTTGATACACATTCACATTTGAATGCAGAGCAATTTGAAGAAGACTTACAAGAAGTTATCGCCCGAATGAAAGAAGCGGGGGTTACTTATACAGTTGTTGTTGGTTTTGATGAAGTAACGATAAAAAAGGCGATTGAATTAGCTGAAGCCTATGATTTTATTTATGCCGCGGTTGGATGGCACCCAGTTGATGCAATCGACATGACAGAAGAGCATTTAGCTTGGTTAGAAGAACTTGCTTCTCATCCTAAAGTCGTTGCACTTGGAGAAATGGGCTTAGATTATCACTGGGATAAGTCTCCAAAAGAAATACAGAAAGAAGTATTCCGTAAACAAATTGCATTAGCGAAAAAAGTAAAATTGCCGATTATTATACATAACCGCGATGCAACCCAAGATATTGTTGATATTCTAGAAGAAGAGAATGCGGCTGAAGTAGGAGGCATTATGCATTGCTTTAGCGGCAGCGTAGAGGTAGCAGAGCGATGTGTTGATATGAACTTTTTAATTTCGTTAGGTGGACCAGTTACATTTAAAAACGCTAAGAAGCCGAAAGAAGTTGCTACTGAGATTCCATTAGAAAAATTGTTAATAGAGACGGATTGTCCGTATTTAACACCACATCCATTTCGAGGAAAACGAAATGAACCAAGTTATGTAAAACTCGTAGCAGAAGAAATTGCAAACTTAAAAGGAATTTCTTATGAAGAGGTAGCGGAAGTAACAACTAAGAATGCAAAAGCTTTATTTGGTGTCGAATAAAAAGAATGGGGAGAGCCCATTCTTTTTATTTTTTGAGAAACGTAATAGTAGAAGTGGTAGAGAAACCGAGGGTGAATGAGTAAGTGTTACAATAAGGAGAGAGAACAAAGTTTTAGACATTCTATTTTTTAAAATGTAAGAATGGGGAAAATAATAATGGAAAAGTCGTCATTTTTTTGTTTTACTAAGTAGAGACGAAACGAGTGTGGAGGCAAGCATGAAAATTAAAGAGATTATCGTTGTAGAAGGTAAAGATGATACAGTCGCGATTAAGCGTGCTGTTGATGCGGATACAATTGAAACGAACGGTTCAGCAATCGGTGATCATGTTATTGAACAAGTTAAATTAGCGCTGCAAAAACGAGGCGTTATTATTTTCACAGATCCGGATTATCCTGGAGAGCGTATTCGAAAAATTATTTCTGATAAGGTGCCTGGATGTAAACATGCTTTTTTACCGAAGGAAGAAGCACTTGCTAAGAGGAAAAAAGGTGTCGGGATTGAACATGCTTCTAATGAATCAATTCGCCGTGCTTTAGAGAATATACATGAAGAAATGGAAGCTTACACAAGTGAAATCAGTTGGAGCGATTTAGTCGATGCAGGTTTAGTGGGCGGAGAAATGGCAAAGAGTCGCAGAGAAAGAATGGGTAAGCTATTAAAGATTGGTTATACAAACGCAAAACAGTTACATAAACGTTTACAAATGTTTCAAGTTTCAAAAGAATCATTTGCAGAAGCTTATAAGCAAGTCATACAGGAGGAAAGAAAATGAAGGATATCGCAACGCCAAATCGTACGAAAGATATTGTTGAAAAGTATGGATTTTCATTCAAAAAAAGTTTAGGACAAAATTTTTTAATTGATACGAATGTATTAAATCGTATCGTTGATCACGCTGAAATTGGTTCAGAAAGTGGTGCAATTGAAATTGGACCAGGTATCGGTGCATTAACAGAACAATTAGCGAAGCGTGCTAAAAAAGTAGTGGCTTTTGAAATTGATCAAAGGTTATTACCGATTTTAGATGAGACGTTAGCTCCATATGGCAACGTTACAGTTATCAATAAAGATGTACTAAAGGCAGATGTACATGAGGTGTTTAGTGAGCAATTTGAAGAAGGGCAAGATGTAATGGTAGTAGCTAACTTACCATACTATATTACAACGCCAATTTTATTTAAATTGCTGGAAGAGAAATTACCGGTTCGTGGATTCGTTGTTATGATGCAAAAAGAAGTTGGGGATCGTTTAGCGGCTAAGCCTGGAACGAAAGAGTATGGCTCTTTATCCATTGCTATTCAGTATTATACAGAGGTAGAAACAGTTATGACTGTACCGCGTACAGTGTTTGTGCCACAACCGAATGTTGATTCTGCAATTATTCGCCTCCTAAAGCGTCCTAAACCAGTGGTAGAGGTAACAGATGAGACATTCTTCTTTGAAGTAGTACGAGCAAGTTTTGCACAGCGCCGTAAAACTTTAATGAATAATTTATCAAATAATTTAAATGGTTTCCCGAAAGATAAAGAGCTGTTGGATCGGATTTTAACAGAAGTAGGAATTGATCCAAAACGAAGAGGCGAAACGCTATCTATCGAAGAGTTTGCGACATTAAGTAATGCATTAGTTCTTCATAAGTTATCATAAGAGTACAAAAGGGACAGTTCAAATTGAACTGTCCCTTTTGTCACCTTTCTCCTCCTAAATTCATACTTTAAAAACAGGTAAGATGGCCTAACGAGTTTGGAGGTAGGAGAATGGCTTTACATGTTGGAGAATTAGTGGAACGATATTCTCATAATAGGGATATCCTTTTTCGTATTATAGAAATAAAAGGCGAGATAGCTATATTGTTTGGAGAGGAAATTAGATTAGTGGCAGATGCGCCACTTGAAGATTTAATTAGTATAGATCAACGAGAACATAAAAAGAGAGCGAAGCGTGAGAAAGAAACAATGGAGCGGACGTATCGTTTGTTTCAACAAGATTACGTATTAATGAAACAAAGGCATGAACACACTTCAACTGGTGGATATACAAGTGAAGTGAATTATTTTCAAATGCCAGGGCGTGTCTTGCACATAGATGGAGACCCGTTATATTTGCGCAAGTGCCTAGATTTATATAATAAAATTGGTGTTCCTGTACAAGGTATTCATTGTAAAGAAACGGAGATGCATGAAAAGGTAGTAGATTTAATAGATCATTTTCGTCCGGACATTTTAGTTATTACAGGGCACGATGCGTATACAAAATCAAAAGGCGTAAAGGGAGATTTAGCAGCATATAGGCATTCAAGGCATTTTGTACAGGCTGTTCGAGAAGTGCGAAAAAAATATCCATCGTTGGATCAACTCGTTATTTTTGCTGGGGCATGTCAATCACACTTTGAAGCATTAATCCGAGCAGGTGCTAATTTTGCTAGTTCCCCATCTAGAATTAATATTCACGCACTAGACCCTGTATATGTGGTTGGTAAAATTAGTTTTACGTCATTTATGGAAAGGGTTAATGTATGGGATGTTGTACGTAATACGATTACTGGTGAAAAGGGACTTGGCGGGATTGAGACAAGGGGGATTTTACGCACGGGATTACCTTTTCAACATTATGAAGAATAAGCAAGGTACATATGTATCTTGCTTTTTTGTATGGAGAGGATTTAAATCAGTTTGGATAAAAAGAGACAAGAACGCACAGACTACATAATGATACTTTTACAATATAGTATTTCTTCTATCTATTCGAACGCATGATGCTTTTATAATGATATTGTCTGTGAGTTGCGGTTAATAATTGGGATAGATATATCGTGTTTTAAGTGTTCAATCTAAATTACAGCGAGGTGTAACGAAGTATATGTCAAAACGTTTAGATGAAATTAAAAGCGAATTAGATCACCATCTTGGACAGAGACTGATGTTAAAGGCGAACAGTGGGAGAAGAAAAACTGTAGAACAATCAGGTGTACTTGCAGAAACGTACCGTTCTGTTTTTGTTGTACAACTGGATCAACAAGAAGATGCGTTGCAACGTGTATCGTATAGCTATGCGGATGTTTTAACAGAGACAGTAGAGTTAACATTTTATGGTGAACCTCATAATGAAGTGATTTTATAATTCATGTATCGTTACATATATTCCCACAAATGAAAAGCTATATTATTTTGCATACTAATTATACCGTAGCAAAATAAGGAGGGACTCTGCATTGAGTAGACGAAGAGGTGTCATGTCAAATCAATTTAAAGAAGAGCTTGCAAAAGAGCTAGGCTTTTATGATGTTGTTCAGAAAGAAGGATGGGGCGGAATTCGTGCGAAAGATGCTGGTAACATGGTGAAACGTGCTATAGAAATTGCAGAACAGCAATTAATGAAACAAAACCAGTAGTTGTAAGATACTTTCTATGCTACGGTAGCCGAGGAGTGATTCCTCGGCTTTTTGTACTATAAAAGGTGCCATCATTTTACATAAGTAGTTTCATTCTGAATGCTTTTCGTTATAATTAGGGAAGTGTCATCGTCTTACTATAAATTTATGGTAAAATAAACGATAAAAGATTGAGTACATAGAGTGGGTGAATAGATTGAAGCTACTAGTGAAAGCACCAGCAAAGATTAATCTGTCGTTAGATGTACTGGGAAAAAGACAAGACGGATATCATGAAGTGAAAATGATTATGACAACAATTGATTTAGCGGATCGTTTAGAACTAATGGAATTAGCAGAAGACCGTATTGAAATTTTATCCCATAATCGGTATGTCCCAGACGACCAAAGAAATCTGGCTTATCAAGCAGCGAAATTATTAAAAGAGAAGTTTAATGTGAAAAAGGGTGTATCTATTACTATTGAAAAAACGATTCCAGTAGCAGCTGGATTAGCGGGTGGAAGTAGTGATGCAGCAGCGACATTACGTGGTCTTAATAAATTATGGAATTTAGGGCTTACAATTGATCAGTTAGCAGAGCTTGGCTCAGAAATTGGGTCAGACGTATCGTTTTGCGTATATGGTGGGACAGCAATTGCCACTGGAAGAGGGGAGCAGATTGAGCACATAAAAACTCCACCTTCTTGTTGGGTTATTTTAGCAAAACCCCATATTGGTGTATCTACTGCTGATGTGTATGGAAATTTAAAGTTAAATCGAGTTACACATCCAAATGTAGATAAAATGGTGGATGTCATAAACGCTGGAGACTACAAAGGGATTTGCGATACTGTTGGTAACGTTTTAGAAGATGTAACGTTTGCGATGCATCCTGAAGTTGCACGTATTAAAGCACAAATGAAGCGATTTGGAGCAGATGCTGTATTAATGAGTGGAAGTGGTCCAACTGTATTCGGCCTAGTGCACCATGATTCGCGAATGCATCGTATATATAACGGATTAAAAGGATTTTGTGAACAAGTATACGCAGTACGTTTATTAGGAGAGCGAGAAACGCTTGAATAAAGACGTATAATACGTTATGATTTGTTTAGAATATTCGTGATTTGAGGTGAGAGTATGAAAATTAGACGAAGTACAAGATTAGTCGATATGACTTATTACTTGTTACAAAACCCTCGTCAGCTAGTTTCTCTCACTTTTTTTGCTGAAAGGTATCAATCAGCTAAGTCTTCTATTAGTGAAGATTTAGTTATTATTAAGCAAACGTTTGAACAACAAGGGGTCGGCACATTGCAAACGATACCAGGAGCAGCAGGAGGAGTGAAATATATACCATATATAAGTGAGGAAGAGGCAGATCTAATTATTGGTGAGCTGTGTAGCTTATTCGAAAATCCAGATCGTATTTTGCCTGGTGGTTACTTATATATGACAGATCTTTTAAGTAATCCTCGTCATATTAATGGCGCAGGTCGTTTGTTTGCTTCTGTTTTTGCTAGGCAACCAATTGATGCAGTTATGACGGTGGCAACGAAGGGGATTCCACTTGCATATGCAGTGGCGAACTACTTAGATGTACCGGTAGTGATTGCAAGAAAAGATAATAAGGTAACAGAAGGCCCCACTGTTAGTATTAACTATGTATCAGGTTCTTCTAAGCGAATTCAAACAATGACGTTAGCGAAGCGTAGCCTTCCAGAAGGATCCAATGTTTTAATTATTGATGACTTCATGAAAGCTGGCGGAACAATTCAAGGTATGATGAGTATGTTAGAAGAGTTTAAGGCTAATCTTGTTGGTATTGGTGTATTAGTAGAGTCCACGGATATTGAAGAAAGACTAATTAATAACTTTGTATCATTGATTCGTCTATCAGAAGTTGATGTGAAAGAAAAAGCGATTCAAGTGGAAAAGGGAAATTATTCACTGGCACCATTTGATGAAGGGCTCGTAGAGGCTGAGTAAAAGATAAAGCAAATAGCTTTATCTTTTTTTATTCTATTTATAAATTATAAAATAGATGGACAAACTGCTTTTCGTGCACTATTTTTAAAGAGTAAAAATAAATAATAAAAGGGTGAAAAGTATGAAAGTTGTTCAAACAAACAATGCACCACAAGCGATTGGACCATATTCACAAGGGATTATTGTAAATAATATGTTTTATAGTTCAGGACAAATTCCGTTAACTGCAAGTGGAGAGCTTGTAGCAGGAGACGTAACAGTACAAACAGAGCAAGTATTTCAAAATTTACAAGCAGTATTAGAAGAAGCAGGTGCTTCATTTGATACGGTAGTAAAAACAACAGTATTCTTAAAAGACATGGATGATTTTAATGCTGTTAATGAAGTATATGGATCTTATTTCTCTGCTCATAAGCCAGCTCGTTCTTGCGTACAAGTAGCAAAATTACCGAAAGATGTTTCAGTTGAAATTGAAGTAATTGCCCTAGTTAAGTAATTCTTTGTAAGCGATAACCTCCACTAATCTCTATATTCAATTACACTAAAAATTTTTATCTTAAAAATTTTTAAAAAATTAAAGGGAAAATAGAAATTTTGTGGAATTTATACAAATATATCGCTTATTTAGAAAAGGGTGGTGAACACAAGATGGAAGTGACTGACGTAAGATTACGCCGCGTAAACACAGAAGGCCGCATGAGAGCAATTGCCTCTATTACTCTAGACCATGAATTTGTTGTTCATGATATTCGTGTAATTGATGGTAATAATGGATTATTTGTAGCAATGCCAAGTAAACGTACTCCAGATGGAGAATTCCGTGACATTGCACATCCAATTAATTCTGGTACACGCTCTAAAATTCAAGATGCGGTTTTAACAGAGTATCATCGTTTAGGCGAGTTAGAAGAGGTTGAGTTTGAAGAAGCGGGCGCTTCGTAAAATTCGAATGAAAAGGGCTTTTTAAAGGAAGCCCTATAATTTTGCAACAAACTCCTGTAAGCATTTACAGGGGTTTGTTTTTTTGTGTTTATACATATATATCGTTTAGAAAATTCCGAATTAAATAAAATAAAGAGGGAAACTTCTAATTTTTTCAAAATCATTTTAAATAGTATAGCTTATTTCTTAAAAAAGATACTAAAGAGTAAAACATCTTATAAGAATTATGGTAAAATTTAATAGTTAAAATGTGTTTCTTGAAATATATGATGATTTAGGATAATATCGTTAATGGATAAATAGGTTGCGATGGAGGGTCTATATGTCAAACAGATTTGCAGTGATTCTAGCGGCAGGTAAAGGCACACGTATGAAGTCTAAGCTATACAAGGTGCTTCATCCTGTATGTGGAAAACCTATGGTACAACATGTTGTCGATCAAGTATCTCAATTAGGATTGCAGAAACTTGTAACAGTCGTAGGACATGGTGCTGAAATGGTACAAGAACAGCTAGGAAACGTAAGTGAGTTTGCATTACAAGCAGAACAACTTGGTACAGCGCATGCTGTAGATCAAGCTGCAAGTGTACTTGCAAACGAAGAAGGAACAACTTTAGTTATTTGTGGTGATACACCGCTAATAACTGCTGAAACGATGGAAGCATTACTTCAGCAACATAAAGAAGCAGGGGCAATGGCAACGGTATTAACAGCTTACATAGAAGAACCTGCTGGATATGGTCGTATCGTTCGTAATGAGAATGGTCATGTTGAAAAGATTGTTGAGCATAAGGATGCAAATGAGAAAGAATTAGCTATTAAAGAAATCAATACAGGTACGTATTGTTTTGATAATAAAGCTTTATTCGCTTCACTTTCTAAAGTTTCAAATGATAACGTACAAGGTGAATATTACCTGCCAGATGTTATTGAAATTTTAAAAAATGAAGGTCATATTGTATCAGCTTATCAAACAGAGCACTTCGATGAAACGTTAGGTGTTAACGACAGAGTCGCTCTATCGCAAGCGGAAATTATTATGAAAAACCGTATCAACCGAAAGAACATGGTAAATGGTGTTACTATTATTGATCCAAGTAACACGTATATTTCTGCTGATGCAATTATCGGTAGTGATACAGTTCTTCATCCAGGAACAATTATTGAGGGGAACACTGTAATTGGTTCTGATTGTGAGATTGGACCGCATACAGTAATTCGCGATAGTGAAATTGGAGATCGTACAACAATTCGTCAATCTACTGTACATGATAGTAAGCTTGGTACAGAAGTATCGGTTGGCCCATTTGCACATATTCGCCCAGATTCAGTTATTGGAGATGAAGTACGCGTTGGAAACTTCGTGGAAATCAAAAAAACTGTTTTTGGTAATAGAAGTAAAGCTTCACACTTAAGTTATATCGGGGATGCACAAGTTGGAGAAGACGTGAATCTTGGTTGTGGTTCAATTACGGTGAACTATGACGGTAAGAATAAATTCAAAACTGTGATTGGTAACGGGGTATTTATTGGATGTAATTCAAACCTTGTTGCTCCTGTAACAGTTGAAGACGGTGCTTATGTGGCAGCAGGCTCTACAATTACAGAGAATGTTCCATCAAAAGCATTATCTGTAGCACGTGCACGTCAAGTTAACAAAGAAGACTATGTTGATCAATTGCTGAATAAGAAAAAATCATAATGTGGAGGGTTAATCTAGATGTCGACTCAATATCTAAATTCTAATTTGAAAGTATTCTCTTTAAACTCTAATAAGGAACTTGCTGAGCAAATTGCAAAGCACATTGGAGTAGGACTAGGAAAATGTTCTGTTGATCGTTTTAGTGATGGAGAAGTTCAAATTAACATTGAAGAAAGTATCCGTGGTTGCGATGTATTCATTATTCAATCTACAAGCTTCCCAGTAAACGAACATATCATGGAATTACTTATTATGATCGATGCATTAAAGCGTGCATCTGCAAAAACAATTAATATTGTTATTCCTTACTATGGTTATGCGCGTCAAGACCGTAAAGCGCGTTCTCGTGAACCAATTACATCGAAACTTGTAGCAAACTTGCTTGAAACAGCAGGTGCAACTCGTGTAATCACTCTAGATTTACATGCTCCACAAATTCAAGGGTTCTTTGATATCCCAATCGACCACCTAATGGGTGTACCGATTCTTTCAGATTACTTTGAAACAAAAGGTCTTAAAGATATCGTAATCGTGTCACCTGACCACGGTGGAGTAACTCGTGCTAGAAAAATGGCAGATCGCCTAAAAGCACCAATCGCTATTATTGATAAGCGTCGCCCTCGTCCGAACGTATCTGAGGTAATGAACATTATCGGTAATATTGAAGGTAAAACGGCAATTTTAATTGATGACATCATTGATACAGCTGGTACAATTACATTAGCAGCAAACGCTCTTGTTGAGAACGGTGCTTCTGAAGTATATGCTTGCTGTACACACCCAGTATTATCTGGTCCAGCAATTGAGCGTATCCAAAACTCAAATATTAAAGAGTTAGTTGTAACGAACTCTATCGTATTACCAGAAGAGAAGAAAATCGACAAAGTACATGAACTTTCAGTTGCTCCACTAATCGGAGAAGCAATCATTCGTGTATACGAAGAAGAATCTGTAAGTGTATTATTCAATTAATTGGATAGAATGAGACGTAACCAAGATTGGTTACGTCTTTTCGTATCGAAAAAAGAAAGTAGTGGTACAAGAATGAAATTGATAGTAGGACTTGGGAACCCGGGTAGAGAATATGAATTAACAAGGCATAATATTGGATTTATGGCGATTGATGAACTTGCAAAGCGTTGGAATATTTCTTTGAACGAACAAAAGTTTAAAGGAGTATTTGGTGCAGGATTTGTTAATGGAGAAAAAGTAATCTTATTAAAGCCACTTACATATATGAATTTATCTGGGGAAAGTATTCGTCCGCTAATGGATTACTATAAAATTGATGTAGAGGACTTCGTTGTTCTGTACGATGATTTAGACATTCCTGTAGGTAAATTACGTCTTCGTATGAAAGGCAGTGCTGGTGGACATAATGGTGTGAAATCAACAATTTCACATTTAGGAACACAAGAGTTTCAACGTATCCGCATGGGAATCGATCGTCCGAAAAATGGAATGAAGGTAGTAGATTACGTATTAGGACGTTTTACATCGGAAGAAATTCCTGATGTAAATCATTCTATTGAAAAAGCAGCAGATGCATGTGAAGAGTGGTTAAATAAACCTTTTCTTCAAATTATGAATACTTTCAATAGTTAAGGGTACAATTGGGAATATTTTATTTTGTTTTTACCCATACTAGCAGTAATTGGATTTTTAGGAGGCTAGTATGGAAGGGTATTATTATTGCAGACATTGCGGGAGTAATGTAGGCTCCGTTACCGCAGAAAAAGTATATAGCGACGTTTTATTTCAACTAACAGAGCAAGAAGTAGTAGAGATGATTCATTTTCATGAGAATGGAAATATATATATAAAAACGATTTGTGAATTGTGTCAAGAAACGCTCGCATCTTATCCTGAGTATTATGAATATGAAAAATTTCTGCAATAAAATGTTGTCGCTTTGGCATGTCCAAAGCATTTTTCTGTTTTCTTTTTCCGAAATATTTGCATAAAATATAGTGGCTTGCTCTTTATGTTGAGAGGGGTTTTGAAAATGATAGGTTTATTAGAGCAATTTTATAAAAATGAAGAGATCCAATCGGTCATTAATGGATTAGAAGATGGTTTAAAAGAGCAACTTGTATCAGGTATGGCAACCTCTTCTCGTTCGTTATTAATGGCGGCCTTATATAAAAAAACAAAAAAATCACAACTTATTGTGACGCATAATTTATATCAAGCACAAAAAGTACATGAAGATTTAGTGGCGTTACTTGGTGAAAAGGATGTATGGCTATATCCAGTAAATGAATTGATAGCATCAGAACTTGGTGTTGCAAGCCCAGAATTGAAGGCGCAACGTATTGAAGTGTTAAATCGCTTAGCTGCAGGAGAACATGGGATTATTGTAGCACCAGTTGCAGGACTACGCAGATTTTTACCAATGAAAGAGTTGTGGAAGCAAAGGCAAATCGAAATCAATCTAGGGCAAGAGATTGATTTAGATACATTCTTGCATACTTTACATCATATCGGCTATGAGCGTAAGTCTATGGTAGAAGCTCCTGGAGAATTTAGTTTACGCGGGGGAATATTAGATATTTATCCACTAACTGAAGAGCTACCATTTCGTATTGAATTTTTCGATACAGAAGTTGATTCTATTCGATTATTTGATGTGGATGAACAGCGCTCTCAAGATAAAAAAGAAAGTGTTAGATTTGGTCCAGCAACAGAGTTTTTATTTTCGCAGGAAGAATTGAAATCGGGAATTAAGCATCTTGAAGAAGGTCTGACTAAGACGATGCAAAAACTTTCCGATGATAAGTTGAAGACTACAGTGCTTGAGACGGTAAGTCATGAAATTGAGATGTTAAAAAACGGGCAAAGTATAGAACAGATGTTTAAATATTTATCTATTTTCTATAACGAACCTGCTAGTCTGATAGATTATTTACCAGAAGATGGTGTTGTGATTTTAGATGAGATTTCACGTATTCAAGAAACAGCATCACATCTTGAAACAGAAGAGGCGGAATGGTATATATCCCTTCTTGGTGAGGGAACAATTATTCAAGATTTAACTTTCTCTCATTCGTTTGAAGAATTTCTTCATCATAAAAAAAGAAGCTTTGTATATTTAACGTTATTCTTACGTCATATAGCACATACACATCCACAAAACATTGTGAATGTGACATGTAAAACAATGCAAGATTTCCATGGGCAGATGCAGTTGTTGAAAACTGAAATTGATAGATGGAACGAAGGGCATTTTACGACTGTTGTGCTAGGTACAGATGATGAACGTGTGAAAAAACTACAACATATTTTAAGTGATTATGATATTGAGGCAGATATTGTAGAGGGCACAGATATATTGTTGCCTGGAAGGTTACAAATTGCTGTAGGTGATTTGCATGCAGGATTTGAAATGCCGATGCAAAAGCTTGTTGTCATTACTGAAAAAGAGCTTTTTCATAAGAAAGTTAAAAAATCACAACGTAAGCAAAAGTTATCGAATGCTGAACGTATTAAAAGTTATTCGGAATTAAAAGTTGGGGATTATGTAGTTCATGTAAATCATGGTATAGGTAAATTCTTAGGTATTGAGACATTAGAGATTAACGGTGTTCATAAAGATTATCTAAACATTAAATATCAAGGTAATGATAAGTTATACGTTCCAATTGAACAAATTGACCAAGTGCAAAAATATGTAGGATCTGAAGGTAAGGATCCGAAAGTTTATAAACTGGGTGGAAATGATTGGAAGAAGGTCAAAACGAAAGTTGAAAAATCTGTACAAGACATTGCGGATGACCTAATTAAACTATATGCTGAGCGCGAAGCTTCAAAGGGTTATGCATATACACCAGATACAGCAGAACAGCAAGAATTTGAGTCGTCTTTCCCGTATCAAGAGACAGAGGATCAATTGCGTTCTATTGAAGAGATTAAAAAGGATATGGAACGCGGACGTCCAATGGATAGGCTTCTTTGTGGTGATGTAGGATATGGAAAGACGGAAGTAGCTATTCGTGCGGCGTTTAAAGCAATTATGGATGAAAAACAAGTTGCAATTTTAGTGCCGACAACGATCCTTGCACAACAACACTATGAAACAATTCGAGAGCGTTTTCAAGATTATCCAATCAATATAGGGTTATTAAGTAGATTCCGTACGAGAAAGCAGCAAAATGAAACCATTAAAGGTTTAAAAGATGGCACGGTAGATATTGTAATCGGAACGCATCGTATTTTATCTAAAGATGTTACTTATAAAGATTTAGGTCTTCTCATTATTGATGAAGAACAAAGATTTGGCGTAACGCATAAAGAAAAAATTAAACAATTAAAAGCAAATGTTGACGTATTAACATTAACGGCAACTCCGATTCCACGTACGCTTCATATGTCTATGCTTGGTGTGCGTGATTTATCTGTTATTGAGACGCCGCCGGAAAATCGTTTCCCAGTTCAAACATATGTAGTAGAGTATAATCCAGCGTTAATGCGAGAAGCGATAGAACGCGAGCTTGCAAGAGGTGGGCAAGTTTACTTCCTATATAATCGTGTGGAGGATATTGAACGAAAAGCAGATGAAATTTCGATGTTGGTTCCAGATGCGCGTGTAACTTATGCGCACGGTAAAATGAACGAGAGTGAATTAGAGTCTGTTATGCTATCGTTTTTAGAAGGACAGCATGATGTTCTTGTAAGTACAACGATTATTGAGACGGGTGTAGATATTCCAAATGTAAATACATTAATTGTATTTGATGCAGATCGTATGGGATTATCGCAGTTGTATCAGCTTCGTGGGCGTGTTGGACGTTCTAATCGTGTTGCATATGCTTACTTTGCATATAAACGGGATAAAGTGTTATCAGAAGTTGCGGAGAAGCGTCTGCAAGCCATTAAGGAGTTCACAGAGCTTGGGTCCGGTTTCAAAATTGCGATGCGAGATTTATCAATTCGTGGTGCAGGTAACTTGTTAGGAGCCGAACAACATGGATTTATTGATTCTGTCGGATTTGATTTATATTCTCAAATGTTAAAAGATGCAATTGAACAGCGTAGAGGAACAGACGGAGTTGAAAACACAGTTAATGTCGAAATTGATTTAGAAGTAGATGCATATTTACCAGATGCTTATATTTCGGATAGTAAACAAAAAATTATGATGTATAAACAATTTAGAGGCGTTTCTGCAATTGAAGATATTGAAGAGTTGCAGGAAGAGATGATAGATAGATTTGGTGATTACCCGCAAGAAGTTGGTTACTTATTGCAAATTGCAAATATTAAAGTATTGGCAATGAAAGAACAAATTGAATTAATTAAGCAAAATAAATTTGAAGTAACAATTCTGTTCTCAGAACAAGCGAGTCAAAATATTGATGGCGGAAAATTATTCATGCTCGGAAATAGTTTTGGACGAATGATCGGTCTAGGAATGGAAGGATCACAATTGAAAATCGTCATGAAAACAAATGGCTTAGAGACATCGAAGTGGTTAACAATTGCTGAAAATTTATTAAAAGGCTTGCCAGATGTAAAAAAAGAAGTCATAAATGCCTAATATAAGATAAAAAAATGCAATTCGGCGTGCATAGAAGAACTAATGTGTAAAATACTATGTCTAACAGTTGGTGATTTTTACATGAACAGGTAAATTCACCACTTTCATCATCAGTAGAAAGTGAGGCAGCATTAGAATGAAAGCAACTGGAATCGTACGTCGAATTGATGATTTAGGTAGGGTAGTAATCCCAAAGGAAATTCGTAGAACTTTACGTATTCGAGAAGGGGACCCATTAGAAATATTTGTTGATCGCGATGGAGAAGTAATTTTGAAGAAATATTCTCCAATTAGCGAACTAGGTGATTTTGCAAAAGAATATGCAGAAGCTTTATATGATAGCTTAGGACATAATGTGCTTGTATGCGATCGGGATTCCATTATCGCGGTATCAGGCGTATCAAAAAAAGAATACTTAAATAAAAGCGTTGGCGATCTAATTGAAAAAACGATGGAAGAAAGAAAGTCTGTTATTATGACGGACGAAAGTGATATTTCCATTATTGATGGTGTAACAGAAAAGGTTCATTCTTATACAGTTGGACCGATTGTTGCAAATGGAGACCCGATTGGGGCTGTCATTATTTTTTCAAAAGAAGCGATTATAAGCGAAATAGAGCACAAGGCGGTCAATACTGCTGCCAGTTTCTTAGCGAAACAAATGGAACAGTAAAGGTGTATGATTTTAGAAGTAGCAATCTTTCCTAATTATGATATTTCTTCTTGAGAAATCAATTATTTGGAGATATATGTATATTGAATGAAGGTAGCGCTTTGCTACCTTTTTTCATTGAATATTTCTGGCGTTGCACGAACGTATTCTTACTCGTGTAGGTAAGGAAGCTTGTCCTTTTCTTTATGATATAATACGAGGGGTGAGAATAGAAAAAGGAGTTTTCTTGTATGGAATCGAAGAAGTATCAAGCCTTTTGGCGTGGGGCTATTATATTAACAATCGCAAGTTTTGTTACAAAGGTATTAAGCGCTTTTTACCGTATTCCATATCAAAATATAGCGGGTGATATTGGTTTTTATATTTACCAACAAATTTATCCGTTTTATGGATTTTGTTTAATTTTAGCTACTTATGGGTTCCCCATTATAATTTCAAAAATGGTTGCGGAACGATTAGAACGAGGGAAAAAACAAGAAGCAGAAGAAATTATTTGTGTATCTTTTTGGTTTTTATTAGGGATTGGTTTCATAGGATTTTTTACATTGTTCTTTGGTGCCGAAGCAATTGCGACAGCTATGGGCGATATACACTTAGATAAGCTATTACGTGTTATTTCCTTTTCATTCATATTGATGCCATTTTTATCTGTAGCAAGAGGGTATTTCCAGGGGTTCAATAATATGATGCCAACAGCTGTTTCGCAAGTGATAGAACAAACGATTCGTGTTTCTATTATTGTATTTTTATCTCTATTCCTAATTGCTCACGAATTTGATTTATATACAGTTGGTGCAGGTGCTATGCTAGGTTCAATCGCGGGTGGACTGATTGGGATTATCGTACTTGTACTTTATATGCGTCATGACTTTCGTTCTATATTCTTCAAAAGTGTAAAGAGGATTAGAGGGAAAAAGAAGATTATTAAAATCCTGTTTTGGCAGGGGTTAGCGATTTGTGTTAGTAACTTAGTGCTTATTTTTATACAAATGGCTGATTCTGTTTCTTTCTATTCTTTACTTATTGGAGCTGGAGAGCCGGCTGAAAGTGCAAAGGTGTTAAAAGGTGTTTATGACAGAAGTATCCCGCTTATGCAATTAGGTACTGTCGTGACAACTTCCTTCTCGTTGTCGCTTGTTCCAATTATTACAGCAGCGAAGGAAAGAGGAGATCTTACCTTTATTCGAGAAAAGGTAAGGTTAGCGATGAAAATAACATTTGTTATCGGATTTGCAGCGGCCATTGGATTAACTTGTATTATCCAGCCTACGAATATTATGTTGTTTGAAAATAGTGATGGGTCAGATGTTTTATCCATTTTATCTTTATCTATTTTATTTAGTTCATTGTCGATTACAACTGCTTCTATTTTGCAAGGGTTAGGACAAACATTAAAACCAGCAATATTCGTTATATGTGGCGGTTGTTTAAAGTTAGCTTTAAATTATATATTAATGCCGTATTTTAGTGTGAAGGGAGCTGCAATTGCGACGCTAGTTGCGTTAATTGTAATTTCTATACTAAATAGTGTATTACTTATGCGAGCTGTATCTGAATCGCTTATCGACAAACGGAATATGTTAGGTATAGTTATTAGTGGTATCGGTATGGGATTTGTACTAATAATGTTTATGCGTGTATTGCAAATGTCTGGATTAGTAATGGATACAAGTCATAGAGGTGTTGCAACACTTGAGGCGTTGTTAGGCGTAGCCATCGGCGGATTGGCATATATGTTTTTCATTTTAAAATTACGTGTATTTACAAAAGCAGAAATAGGAACCGTTATGAAAAAAGAGAAAAAAGAAGGTTCATTGAAGAAGAGTGGATAGAGGTGACAGGTTGTGAGTGGAATCATTACTATTTTAGGATTAGGTGCTGGTGAATTAGATCAGTTAACGATGGGTGTATATAGAAAAATAAAAGAAGCAGATCACATGTTTGTTAGAACGAAGGAACATCCCGTTATAGAGGAGTTAGAGAAAGAAGGTATACAATATACTGCTTTTGACAATGTATATGAAGCACATGATACATTTGAAATTGTATATGAAACAATTGCGAATACATTGCTAGAACAAGCTGAAGGCGCAGAAATTATCTATGCTGTCCCAGGGCACCCGCTTGTAGCGGAAAGAACGGTTCAGCTACTGTTGGAAAAAGGCGAAGTAGCGAATGTTGAAGTGCGAATTGAAGGTGGACAAAGTTTCCTTGACCCTATGTTTGCAAGTCTAAAGATTGATCCGATTGAAGGATTCCAATTAATTGACGCCACATCATTTGAAAGAGGGCAATTAGAATTACGTCAACATTTAATCTTTTGCCAAGTATATGATGCATTCGTTGCATCTGATGTGAAATTAACATTAATGGAGATGCTGCCAGATGATTATGAAGTGTATATCGTAACAGCTGCAGGGACTTCATTTGAGCAAGTAAAAAAGGTGCCGTTGTACATGTTAGATCATGAAACGGAGTTGAATAATTTAACGAGTGTGTACATACCACCAGTTCAGGAACGTGCATCCTTGTATCAACAGTTTGATGTGCTTAGAGAAATTATTGCAGATCTTCGTGGCCCGAATGGCTGTCCATGGGATAAAAAGCAAACACATCAATCTTTAAAGAAATATTTAATTGAGGAAGCTTATGAAGTATTAGAAGCAATTGATGAAGAGGATGATGATCACTTAGTAGAAGAACTGGGTGATGTATTATTACAAGTTATGCTTCATGCCCAAATCGGAGAGGACGAAGGTTGGTTCTCTATAGATGATATTATTCGAACTTTATCTGAGAAAATGGTTCGTCGTCATCCGCATGTATTTGGGAATACGGATGTAAATAATGCCGATGAAGTAATTGCCAATTGGGAAGAAATTAAAAAACAAGAAAAAGGGTTTGTAAAAGAATCTGTTTTAAATGGGGTTCCAAAAAGTTTGCCGCAGTTACTACGCGCTTATGAAATCCAGAAAAAAGCTGGTAAGGTTGGTTTCGATTGGGTTGATGTACAGCCGATGATAGAGAAAGCCTTAGAAGAATGGCAAGAGTTCCAACAAGAAGTTACAAACATGGATGAGGCGAAGATGTTAAGTGAATTTGGCGATTTATTATTCGCATTTGTTAATATAGCTCGTCATTATAAAATAGATCCAGAAGAAGCGTTACGTTCAACGAATGAGAAATTCGTCGGTCGTTTTTTATACATGGAAGCAAAGGTAGCTGAAATGAATAAAGAGATGCAAGATTTATCATTAGAGCAGTTAGATGTTTTATGGGAAGAGGCAAAACAGACAGAGCGTTAATAGGGGGATTTAATATGCGTCTAGATAAGTTTTTAAAAGTATCACGTTTAATTAAAAGAAGAACATTGGCGAAAGAAGTAGCTGATCAAGGAAGAATATCCATTAATGGTCAAGTGGCAAAAGCGAGTTCGGATGTGAAAGTAGCTGATGAACTAACAATTCGTTTTGGTCAAAAAATAGTAACTGTAAAAATAAACGAATTGAAAGAAACGACTAAAAAAGAAGATGCAGCAAATATGTATAGCTTAGTTCGTGAAGAAAAAGTAAAGGCTGAAGAAGGCTTGTTCTAAAATCGATTATCCTTTCATACATTACTATTAGCTAGTATAAATGTATGGGGGGATTTACGTGAATAATGGTTACTCACCTATGTCTTCTAATCAACAAAATGTTTCTGTAGAGCATGATATTATTATGCGTGGCAGGCGTGTAATTGATATTACCGGTGTAAAGCAGGTAGAGAGTTTTGATAGTGAAGAGTTTTTACTTGAGACCGTAATGGGCTTTTTAACAATTCGTGGTCAAAATTTGCAAATGAAAAATTTAGATGTAGAAAAAGGTGTTGTATCGATTAAAGGGAAAGTTCATGAGATGCTGTATATTGATGAGAATCAAGGGGAGAAAACTAAAGGTTTCTTTAGTAAGTTGTTTAAATGAGTCTAACAATTCAGTTGTATACGATGCTCTCAATGATCGGAATGGGTGCTTGGATTGGAGCGTCTTTAGATACATACCAACGATTTTTAAAACGTCAAGAACGTAAGCGTTGGATTGTATTTATACATGATATACTATTTTGGATTGTCCAAGCATTATTCGTTTTTTACGTATTACTTCTTGTAAATGAAGCTGAACTACGTATATATGTATTTTTAGCATTATTATGTGGTTTTGCGGCATATCAAAGCATGTTGAAAGCAATATACATGAGACTGTTAAATTTTCTCATCTATATTTTTGTGCAAACAACACACTTTTTTGTTCAAATTATACAGCTACTCATGATAAAACCTGTTATTATTATAGCGCAGCTATTTATTGCATTTATATTATTCTTATTTCGTATACTGCTTTCAATTGGACATGTGTTATGGAAAATGGTGATTTGGATATTACTTTTCATATGGAAAGTTTTTTTCTGGCCTGTTCGATTTATTGCTTCGCTCATATGGAAACTTCTCCCTAATCGTGTTAAACTTTTTATAATGAAGCATGTAGGGTTCCTGCAATATATAGCAAAATTGAAGGGACATATCTTCCAATTATGGGAGCGTATAAAAAAGAAGTTAGGGGGACCTCGGAAATGAGGGAACTGAGACAAAGAACAATCGAAAAACAGAGTCCAAATCCTGTTAAAGAGCATATAATACAAACGGATGAGAACAGGAAGCGACTTTATCGCCGTTTAGCGGTTTTTCTTGTCTTTGCTTTTACAATTATTGCGAGTATTAGTGTAACGTTTTATCAACAAAACAGTTCCATTAAAGCAAAAGAAGCAAAAGTTAAGGACATGAAAAAAGAACTGGATTCATTAACGAACAAAGAAAAAAGTCTAAAAGACGAAGTTCAAAAGTTAAATGATGAAGAGTACGTATTAAAGATTGCTAGAAGGGATTATTTCTTCTCTGGAAAAGGGGAGATAATTTTTCCTGTTTCTAAGTAGAGTATGTCTTATTGACACTATATTTTAGGATTATATATAATAAAGTAAAATTTGACTTTTTAACCACTAAGGAGGAGCATTTTTTTTATGTCAATCGAGGTAGGCAGCAAGTTACAGGGTAAAGTAACAGGTATTACAAATTTTGGGGCTTTTGTGGAGCTGCCAGAAGGCTTAACGGGTCTTGTTCATATTAGTGAAGTTGCTGATAATTATGTGAAAGATATTAACGATCACTTAAAAGTGGGCGACCAAGTAGAAGTAAAAGTTATTAACGTTGAAAAAGATGGTAAGATTGGTCTATCTATTAAAAAAGCGAAAGAGCGTGAAAAAACAGAAGGAGATCGTCCACGTGGTGAATACCAACGCGGTGGTGATCAACAACGTTCTGGACGTCCACAACGTAATCGTTCTTTCAACAGAGATAACCGTGGTGGCGGTAACGACCGTGCTCCAAAAGAAACATTCGAGCAAAAGATGGCACGTTTCTTAAAGGATAGCGAAGATCGTTTAACTTCTTTAAAGCGTAACACTGAATCTAAACGTGGTGGCCGTGGCGCACGTCGCGGATAATAAGAACGTTTAATTCTTAGAATATAGAGAGGTGCCCAGGGCGATTGCTCAGGGTGCTTTTTTATATGTGAAAATATATTTTTAAAAAAGTTTTCAAGATGTGTTGACTTTAAATTATATCTGAGGTAAGATACTAATTGTCCGTTAAATAAGACGACATGGCGGTGTAGCTCAGCTGGCTAGAGCGTACGGTTCATACCCGTGAGGTCGGGGGTTCGATCCCCTCCGCCGCTATATTTAATTTAACGGCCCGTTGGTCAAGTGGTTAAGACACCGCCCTTTCACGGCGGTAACACGGGTTCGAATCCCGTACGGGTCATCTAAAAAGATCATGCAAATGCGCATGATCTTTTTTTGTTAAATAAATTAAGACATACAACACTTCTACAAAATCACCCTATATTTTCTGAATGTTCGATTAAAATATTAAAAATAAAATACATACTGTGTATATATGTAGAGTTATTTCGAATAAAAAGTCGAACGATTATAAAAGTGAAAACTGTTGTTTTGACAAAAATCCCAATAATCATCTTTTATAATGACAGTAATTAAACTATGCAGGTGGTGTTAAAAATATGCCTAAAGCAGGAAGGAATACTATGAATACAAGTGCATTGGCAATGAATGAAGGTCAGCTTGGAGGAGTAAAGTGGACGAGTAAGTTGCGAATGAAGTTTGAGCAAGTTTTCTTTAGATGGGGATTCATTATTGTTGTTATTGGTTTTCTTTTGGGACGAGCATATATATTAACAAACATTTTACCGTTTGCACTACCGTTTTTTGCTGCTGTTTATGTTATGAAGCGGGATAAAATGCCGCTCGCATTCTTGGCCCTAATGGGGGGCGCACTTTCAGTTTCGATAGATAATTTATTCTTTACCTTTGCATCTATTTTTACTTTCTTCATTTATAATATCTTCTTTAGTCGGTTTACACGTAAAACTGTTGGACTTGTACCATTCCAAGTATTTATCTCCGCATTAACTGCACATTTAGTTGTCGTATATTTTGCACAACAAACTGTTACCATGTACGATTTACTCGTTAGTACGATTGAGGCAGGGCTTAGCTTCGTATTAACTATGATATTTTTACAAAGTGTCCCGCTTTTAGTAGAAAGAAAAGGGAAACAACAAGCGTTAGAGACAGAAGAAATTGTTTGTTTAATTATATTACTAGCATCTGTTTTAACTGGTACAACAGATTGGTTCATATATGACGCTTCTATTCAACATATTTTTACTAGGTATTTAGTGCTTGTGTTTGCGTTTATCGCAGGAGCGGCTACAGGATCTACAGTAGGGGTCGTCACTGGGTTAATATTAAGCTTAGCAAATGTCTCTAGTTTGTCCCAACTTAGTCTGCTTGCCTTTTCTGGATTGCTTGGTGGTTTGTTAAAAGAAGGGAAACGCTTAGGTGTTAGTTTAGGTTTATTAATTGGGACAAGCTTGATTACGCTATATGTAGACAAGCAAACAAACATTGTGACAACTTTAATTGAATCTGGTGTGGCGATTGCTTTCTTTTTATTAACACCGAAACTTGTTATGGATCGTATTGCTAAATTTATGCCAGGCACACAGGAGCATTCGCAAGATCAACAACAGTATTTAAGAAGAATGCGTGATGTTACAGCGAATAAAATCAATCAATTTGCCAATGTATTTGCTGCTTTATCTAATAGCTTTTCTGTATATGGATATGTGGAGGAGGAAGATAAAGAGACGGAGGCAGATTTGTTCTTAAGTACAATTACTGCAAAAACATGTCAAACATGCTTTAAAAAGGACCAATGCTGGGTAGTTAATTTCGATAAAACGTATGATTATATGAAACAAATAATGAGTGAAACGGAAGAAGGAACTCTGCAGCATAATCGGAAGTTAGTTCGTGAATGGGACAAGCATTGCGTAAGAGGCAAGAAAGTGACGGATTTAGTAGCGGGTGAATTAGATCACTTCTATGAGGGACAAAAATTACGAAAACAAATGAAAGAAAATCGTAGAATAGTAGCGGAGCAATTGTTAGGTGTATCAAAAGTTATGGAGGATTTTGCTAAGGAGATACAAAGAGAAAGAGAAAATCATCAAGTACAGGAAGAACAGATTCTGCAAGCGTTTCGTGATTTTGGTGTAGAAATAGAGCATGTTGATATTTATTGTTTAGATAGAGGAAGTATTGATATTGAAATGTTGATTCCAGTTGCATCTAATGAACATGGAGAGTGTGAAAAATTAGTTGCACCAATGCTTTCTGATATCCTGAAGGAAAACATAGTTGTGAAACATGAAGAAAAATCTTCTTATCCGAATGGGCACAGTTTAATATCATTTGGTTCAGCAAAAACGTATTCCCTTGATACCGGCTTGGCCACAGCCGCGAAAGGCGGTGGGTTTGTTTCGGGTGATTCTTATGCGATGATGGATTTAAGTGTTGGGAAATATGCCCTTGCAATTAGTGATGGTATGGGAAATGGGCAAAGAGCTCATATGGAGAGTAAAGAAACAGTGAAATTATTACAAAAAATACTTCAGTCAGGCATTGATGAGGAGATAGCGATTAAATCTATTAACTCTATTCTCTCTTTAAGAACAACAGAAGAGATGTTTACGACATTAGACTTAGCTATGGTAGATTTGCGGGATGCGAGTGCGAAGTTTTTAAAGATTGGATCGACGCCGAGTTTTGTTAAACGCGCAAATAATATTTTGAAAATTGAAGCAAGTAATTTACCAATGGGAATTATCGAGGATGTTGAAGTTGATGTAGTGGGTGAGCAATTAAAAACAGGTGATATTCTTATTATGATGAGTGATGGGATTTTTGAGGGCGCGCAGCATGTGGAGAATCACGAGTTATGGATGAAGCGGAAAATTAAAGAGTTACAAACTGAAGATCCGCAAGAAATTGCTGATATCATTATGGAAGAGGTGATTCGATCTGGCGATGGTTATATAAATGATGATATGACTATTGTAGTAGCGAAAGTGAAGAAAAATATGCCGAAGTGGGCTACCATTCCAATTGTAGGAATGCAAGCGCAATAAAGTGAAACTTGAAGTGTAATGTTTCTTTCTAAAAACCTAGGTGAATACCTAGGTTTTTTTGCTTTAAAAGATAATGTTATTATTTTTGTGAATATATACGGATGATGTAAGATAAAAATGTAATTTTTGTATATCTTTTTTTTGCACAATGTTTGTAAAAGTTGTACCATTATAAACAAGGTAACTAACGTTGCTGTTCTTGTTTAATGAAAGGTGATTACGAAGTTGAAAGATACATTTGTTGAAAAGGTAGATGACTTTGTAAAGCAGCATGATGTATTAAAGGAACGCTCAACAATTGTTGTAGGGGTTTCTGGTGGTCCTGACTCTTTGGCTCTGCTATATTATTTGTTAGAAAAAAGAGCGGCAAAACAGTTTGAAATTGTAGTGGCGCATGTGGATCACATGTTTAGAGGTGATGAATCTCATGAGGACCTACAGTTTGTGCAGGACCTTTGTAAAGGACTGGGAGTTATTTGCGAAACGATAAGAATTAATGTGTCGCAATATCAACAGCAATACGGGATGAATGCACAGGTTGCTGCTAGGGAATGCAGATATGCATTTTTGGAAAGAATAATGAAGAAATATGATGCGAGATATGTAGCCCTTGGACATCATGGTGATGACCAAGTAGAGACGATTTTAATGCGTCTTGTACGAGGGAGTACTCCGAAAGGATATGCAGGAATTGCAGTGAAGCGTCCTTTTCATAATGGATATTTAATTAGGCCGTTACTTGGAGTAACAAAGGAAGAAATTGTTGATTACTGTAATAAGCTGAAAATAATTCCTCGTATAGATCCAAGTAATAAAAAGGAAGTATATACAAGGAATCGATTACGTAAATACGTTCTTCCTCATTTGAAAGAAGAAAACCCACAAGTGCATGAGAAATTCCAAAAATTTAGCATGCAGATGCAAGAGGATGAGGCGTATTTGCAGGAATTAGCTTTTGAGAAAATGAATAAAGTAATTACAAAAAAAAGTGATAAACAAATTAGCTTATCAATTCCTGCCTTTGAATCCATGTCTATGCCTTTACAAAGAAGAGGGATTCAACTAATATTAAACTATCTTTATGAATATAAGATTCCATCTTCTCTTTCCTCTATACATATTGACAAAGTGATTGAGTTTTTTAAGCGGACACAGCCTTCGGGTTCACTTGATTTCCCAGGTGATTTGAAAATTGTTCGCGCATACGAGGAGTGTAGCTTTGGATTTAAACAAGAAATTGTTTCTCCTTTCTTACAAGATTTATCAGTGCCCGGGACAATTACGCTATCGAACGGGGATAAACTTGTAACAGAGGTGAGCGAAGATATACCAAGTGACATGAATGAAACAGTATTTGTTGCTAAGTATAATGATATATCATATCCACTTCGTATTCGGTCTAGAAAAAATGGAGATCGCATGTCAATACAAGGTATGAATGGCACCAAAAAGATAAAAGCTATTTTTATCGAAGCAAAAGTACCGAGAGAAAAAAGAGAAGAATGGCCGGTCGTTTGTGATGCAAGTGGGAATGTTATTTGGTTACCCTTGTTGAAGCGATCTGCATTTGCTATCTCGAAAGAGGCAGCAAAGAAGGATAAATATATGATTATTCACTACAAAAGCAAGGAGTCTTCCGGGAGGATAATGAAATGATGAATCAAGATATCGAAAAAGTATTAATTTCTGAAGAGCAAATACAAGAAAAGGTGCTCGAATTAGGCGCAATTATTGCAGAGGACTATAAAAACACAGTACCTCTTGCGATTGGTGTACTAAAGGGTGCAATGCCATTTATGGCAGATTTATTAAAGAGAACAGATACATATCTTGAAATGGATTTTATGGCTGTATCTAGTTACGGTCACTCAACTGTTTCAACAGGCGAAGTGAAAATTTTAAAAGACCTTGATACTTCTGTAGAAGGTCGCGATATTTTAATCGTTGAAGATATTATTGATAGCGGTCTTACACTAAGTTACTTAGTAGACCTATTTAAATATCGTAAAGCGAAGTCTGTAAAAATCGTTACGTTATTAGATAAACCAACAGGCCGTAAGGTAGATTTGAAAGCGGATTATGTTGGATTTACTGTACCGCATGAATTTGTTGTAGGATATGGATTAGATTATAAAGAGCAGTACCGTAATCTTCCTTATGTAGGAGTATTAAAACCAAGCGTTTACTCAAATTAATTAAATACAGGCGTCACAATTGTATAGGAAAGTTTTTCTATGTTACGATTTACTATAGTGTTTATGCCGTGAGAGGAGGTTAGGAATGAATCGTATCTTCCGTAATACCATCTTTTATTTACTGATATTCCTAGTAGTAATTGGAATCGTGAGCTATTTTAATGGTTCGACACAAAAAACGACATCAGTTAGCTACGATAAATTCATTACTAAACTAGAAAAAGGTGAAGTGCGTAATGTGCAGCTTCAACCGAAAAATGGTGTGTTTGAAGTAAAAGGACAATTTAATAACTCTAGCCAGGGAGAACAATTTGTTACTTATGCACCAAATACTGAGGAATTACAAAAGAAAATTAATGATAAAGCGCAAGGTGCTGAAGTTAAGTATCAACCAGCAGAAGAAACAAGTGCTTGGGTAACCTTCTTTACTTCTATCATCCCGTTTGTCATTATCTTCATTTTATTCTTCTTCTTATTAAACCAAGCTCAGGGCGGCGGTAGCCGTGTTATGAACTTCGGGAAAAGTAAGGCGAAGTTATATAATGACGAAAAGAAAAAAGTTCGTTTCAGAGATGTTGCTGGAGCAGATGAAGAGAAACAAGAGCTTGTTGAGGTAGTTGAATTCTTGAAAGATCCTCGTAAGTTTGCTGAAGTTGGTGCCCGTATTCCGAAGGGTGTTCTATTAGTGGGACCTCCAGGTACAGGTAAAACTTTACTAGCACGTGCCGTTGCGGGTGAGGCAGGCGTTCCGTTCTTCTCTATCAGTGGTTCTGATTTCGTAGAGATGTTCGTCGGTGTCGGTGCATCACGTGTACGTGATTTATTCGAAAACGCAAAGAAAAATGCTCCTTGCATCATTTTCATTGATGAAATTGATGCGGTAGGACGTCAACGTGGCGCTGGTCTTGGTGGTGGCCATGATGAGCGTGAACAAACGTTAAACCAATTGCTTGTTGAAATGGATGGATTCGGTGCCAACGAAGGTATTATTATCATCGCTGCGACAAACCGTCCTGATATTCTTGACCCAGCATTATTACGTCCAGGTCGTTTTGACCGTCAAATTACAGTAGATCGTCCAGATGTAAATGGCCGTGAAGCTGTACTGAAAGTGCATGCTCGTAATAAACCGCTTGATGAGAATATCAACTTAAGAGCAATTGCAACTCGTACACCAGGATTCTCTGGTGCCGATCTTGAAAACTTATTAAACGAAGCTGCTTTAGTAGCTGCGCGTCAAGATAAGAAGAAAATTGATATGAGTGACATTGATGAAGCGACGGATCGTGTTATTGCAGGTCCGGCTAAGAAAAGTCGTGTTATCTCTGAAAAAGAACGTAATATCGTTGCTTTCCATGAAGCGGGCCACACTGTAATTGGTGTTGTCCTTGATGAAGCTGATGTCGTTCATAAAGTAACAATTGTCCCTCGTGGTCAAGCTGGTGGATATGCAGTAATGCTTCCAAAAGAAGATCGTTACTTCATGACAAAACCAGAGTTACTTGATAAAATCACTGGTTTACTTGGTGGTCGAGTAGCTGAAGAGATTGTATTTGGTGAAGTAAGTACAGGTGCTCATAATGACTTCCAACGTGCGACTGGTATTGCAAGACGTATGGTAACGGAATTTGGTATGAGTGATAAGCTTGGACCAATGCAATTTGGTAGCTCACAAGGTGGTCAAGTGTTCTTAGGAAGAGACTTCCATTCAGAACAAAACTATAGTGATGCGATTGCACACGAAATCGATATGGAAATGCAAACGATTATGAAAGAATGTTATGCTCGTGCAAAACAAATTCTTACTGACAATCGTGATAAACTAGATCTTATTGCGAAAACGTTACTTGAAGTAGAAACGTTAGATGCAGAGCAAATCAATCATTTATGTGACTATGGCAGATTGCCAGAACGTCCAACATCTTCAGCTGATGTGAAAGTAAACATCAACATGAAGAAGGACGATGAAGAA
This sequence comes from Bacillus cereus group sp. MYBKT111-2, assembly GCF_051915205.1. Lineage (NCBI taxonomy): Bacteria > Bacillati > Bacillota > Bacilli > Caryophanales > Bacillaceae > Bacillus > Bacillus cereus group sp. MYBKT111-2. Next base: position 11,013 of record NZ_JBQAEG010000017.1, on the reverse strand, counting down.
TCAGAAGATAAGTAAGAAGAGATGAAGGAGTGACGATAGTCACTCCTTTTTTATTTGTAGAAGGGAACTAAGTAGAAAAAGAATTTAAATAAATCTGGTACTAAAAATTGAAATAGGGAGTAATCTTTTTGTAAAATGATGAGGATAGAAAAGCTGATTATATAAGTATGTGTGATATGATGTTTTTATAAGTTTTATACATACTGCACAAATATAGATTAAATAAGATAAGTGGTGAGAATATGATTTTTGTATTGGATGTAGGGAACACAAATGCTGTACTGGGCGTGTTTGAAGAGGGGGAACTTCGTCAACATTGGCGCATGGAAACAGATCGTCATAAGACAGAAGATGAATATGGAATGCTTGTAAAACAGTTGCTTGAGCATGAGGGTCTTTCGTTTGAAGATGTGAAAGGTATTATCGTGTCTTCAGTCGTACCACCAATTATGTTTGCTTTAGAGCGCATGTGTGAAAAGTATTTTAAAATTAAGCCGCTTGTAGTAGGTCCTGGAATAAAAACGGGGCTAAATATTAAATATGAAAATCCACGTGAAGTAGGTGCGGATCGAATCGTAAATGCAGTAGCAGGAATCCACTTATATGGAAGTCCGCTTATTATTGTCGATTTTGGTACGGCTACTACATATTGTTATATTAACGAAGAAAAGCATTATATGGGTGGAGTTATTACACCAGGAATTATGATTTCAGCAGAGGCTTTATATAGTAGAGCGGCAAAACTTCCTCGTATTGAAATTACAAAACCAAGCAGTGTAGTTGGGAAGAATACGGTAAGTGCGATGCAATCTGGTATTCTTTATGGTTATGTTGGACAAGTGGAAGGTATTGTTAAGCGCATGAAAGAGGAAGCTAAACAAAAACCAAAAGTTATTGCAACAGGTGGATTAGCGAAATTAATTTCAGAAGAATCGAATGTAATTGATGTTGTAGATCCATTCTTAACATTAAAAGGTTTGTATATGTTATACGAGCGTAATGCAAATTTACAGCATGAGAAAGGTGAATAAATAAGTATGAAAGATTATTTAGTAAAAGCGTTAGCATTTGATGGGGAAGTGCGTGCGTATAGTGTACGTACTACAAACACGGTAAGCGAGGCGCAAAGACGTCATGATACATGGAGAACAGCTTCAGCGGCACTTGGTCGTTCTTTAACTGCAGGTACAATGATGGGGGCAATGTTAAAAGGTGACCAAAAGCTAACAATTAAGGTAGAAGGAAATGGTCCGATTGGTCCTATCTTAGTAGATGCTCATGCAAATGGAGATGTACGTGGTTATGTAACGAATCCACATGTTGACTTTGAAGGAACAGAACAAGGGAAATTACGTGTATATCAAGCGGTAGGTACTGAAGGATTTGTAACGGTAATTAAAGATATTGGTATGCGTGAGCCGTTTATTGGTCAATCTCCAATTGTTTCAGGAGAATTAGGAGAAGACTTCACGTATTATTTTGCAGTTTCTGAGCAGACGCCTTCTTCTGTAGGTGTTGGTGTCCTTGTAAATGGAGACGATAGCATATTAGCGGCAGGTGGATTTATCCTTCAAATTATGCCGGGTGCACAGGAAGAGACAATTTCATTCATTGAAGAGCGTTTGCAGAAGATTCCTCCTGTATCAACATTGATCGAACAAGGGCTTTCTCCAGAAGAGTTACTGTATGCAGTCCTTGGAGAAGATAAGGTAAAAGTATTAGAAACGATGGATGTTCAATTTAATTGCACATGCTCACGCGAACGTATAGAGAGTGTGTTAATTAGTTTAGGTAAAACGGAGTTAGAGCAAGTTCGTGAAGAAGAAGAAGAAACAGAAGTTCATTGTCATTTCTGTAATGAGCGATACAAGTTCTCTAAAGAAGATATTACAAATTTAATTGAGAATTTGTAATAAGGGAATTTACCCTCTAAACACATTGACAAACAGGGAATTTTCTGACAAAATCTAAATATAGACAAAACCAATAAAAATACTCGGTGTTAGGAGTGACAGGAATGCGAGTGGCACAATCAGTTTCAGAATTAATCGGGAAAACGCCGATCGTTAAGTTGAACCGCATCGTAGAATCAGACAGCGCAGATATATACTTAAAATTAGAATTTATGAATCCGGGGAGCAGCGTTAAAGATCGTATCGCATTAGCTATGATTGAAGATGCTGAGAAAAAAGGATTATTAAAAGAAGGCGATACAATCATTGAGCCGACAAGTGGTAACACAGGAATTGGTTTAGCGATGGTAGCAGCTGCTAAAGGATATAAGGCAATTTTAGTAATGCCAGAAACAATGAGCGTTGAGCGTCGCAATTTATTACGTGCTTATGGCGCTGAATTAGTATTGACTCCAGGGCCTGAAGGAATGGGCGGAGCAATTCGTCAAGCGACTGAATTAGCAAAAGAACATGGCTACTTTATACCGCAACAGTTCAAAAATCAATCAAATCCACAAATTCATCGTTTAACAACAGGTCCAGAAATTGTTGAGCAAATGGGTGATCAATTAGATGCATTTATTGCAGGTATTGGTACAGGTGGAACGATTACTGGTGCTGGTGAAGTGCTGAAGGAAGCATATAAAGATATTAAAATTTATGCAGTAGAACCTGCGGATTCACCAGTGTTATCTGGTGGAAAACCAGGTCCACATAAAATCCAAGGAATTGGGGCTGGATTTGTTCCAGAAACATTGGATGTAGAAGTATATGATGAAATCATTCAAGTGAAAACAGAGCAAGCGTTCGAATACGCAAGAAGAGTGGCTAAAGAGGAAGGTATTTTAGTTGGTATCTCTTCAGGAGCAGTTATTTATGCAGCGACAGAAGTTGCGAAAAAGTTAGGTAAAGGGAAAAAGGTACTTGTTATTATCCCAAGTAATGGTGAACGTTATTTAAGTACACCACTTTATCAATTTGAGTCCTAATTACATGTGATTGAAAAAGCATCCTTGAAAAAGGATGCTTTTTCTTTTTGGATTGGAAATAGGAAAAGAGTGAATGACTAGAAAACTTCATGTAAAATAAGAGGTAGTATCATTAATTTATTTTCACTAGCCTTCGAATATAACCGTTCTATATACATAACGAATGTAGCTTGAAGTGGTTAATATAAGAGGGTGGGATAAAAGAAGACGGGGTGTTGATATGCAACGAAGAAAATCTTTAGCGCTTTCTATTCCATATCAGTTAGATTTCTTTAAGCAATATAAATTTCTTTCTAAGGATAAACCGCAACATATTTTGTTAGAGAGTGGACGTGGCGGTCGTTATAACATCGTGGGATTAAACCCAGTAGCGGTAATCCGAGGGAAGGGTGAAACGTTACATATAAGTGAAAGTGGTAAGGAAACAATAAAGCAAGGAAACCCATTAGATTTAATGCAGGAATATATGGAGCGATGGAAAACGGATTATAATCCGGAATACCCGCCTTTTCAAGGTGGTGCAATTGGTTACTTTAGTTATGATTGCATCCGTTATATTGAAAAACTTCCTTCTCTTGCGGAAGATGATATTAATATACCTGATATATTCTTTTTATTATTTGATGATGTGTTTGTGTATGATCAAAAAGAAAAAGTATTATGGATTATTACACATTATGTAGATAAGCATGAAGAGGCAAAAGAGCGATTAAATGAATGGAAGATTCTTTGGGCAACAGAAGCGCCGGAAGTGACTATACCGTTTGCGTGCCCTGAAAAGAAAAATGAAGCAGTTGCTTTTACTGAAGAAAGCTTTATGAAGGCGGTTGAATGTATTCAAGAATATATTGGGGCTGGTGATGTGTTCCAAGTAAACTTGTCGACAAGACAAGAAAGAACGTTACAAACACACCCACTAGAAATATATACAAGTCTTCGTGAAATTAATCCATCTCCATATATGGGTTACTTGGAGCTCGGGGATTTTCAAATTGTAAGTGGATCGCCAGAGTTGCTAATTAAGAAACAGGGAACTGAAGTAAGTACAAGACCAATTGCTGGAACGAGATCTAGAGGGGCAAATGAGCAAGAGGATGAAGAATTGGCAAGGGAATTAATTGAGAATGAAAAAGAAAGAGCAGAGCACGTCATGCTTGTGGATTTAGAGCGAAATGATTTAGGACGTGTTTGTAAATATGGCACCGTAGAAGTAGACGAGTTTATGGTAATTGAGAAATACTCACATGTTATGCATATTGTTTCTAATGTGCGTGGTGAGGTGGAAGAAGATAAAGATGCTTTCGATTTAGTGAAGGCTGTATTCCCTGGAGGAACAATTACGGGTGCTCCGAAAATACGTACGATGGAAATTATTGAAGAATTAGAACCTGTTCGCCGAGGGATTTATACAGGTTCAATCGGTTGGATCGGTTATTCTGGAGATACAGAATTGAATATTGTAATTAGGACACTTCTTGCTAAAGACGGAAAAGCGCATGTACAAGCAGGGGCGGGAATTGTAATTGATTCAAATCCGGAAAATGAATATAAAGAGTCGTTAAAAAAGGCGATTGCTTTATGGCGTGCAAAAGAACGTAGTGAAGAAACGGTTAGGTGAGAGAAATGATATTAATGATTGATAATTATGATTCTTTTACATTTAATTTAGTGCAGTTTCTTGGAGAACTTGGACAAGATCTTGTTGTTAAACGTAACGATGAAGTGACTATTTCAGATATTGAGAATATGAAACCAGACTTTTTAATGATTTCGCCAGGTCCATGTAGTCCGAATGAGGCAGGAATTAGTATGGAGGTTATTCGATACTTTGCTGGAAAGATTCCGATTTTTGGGGTTTGTCTTGGTCATCAATCTATTGCGCAAGTGTTTGGTGGAGAGGTTGTTCGTGCAGAGCGATTAATGCATGGGAAAACATCGCTTATGCATCATGATGAGAAGACGATTTTTTCGGATATCCCTAATCCGTTTACCGCGACACGCTATCATTCCCTTATTGTTAAGAAAGAGACGTTACCTGATTGTTTAGAGGTAACGTCTTGGACAGAAGAAGGGGAAATTATGGCGCTCCGCCATACAACATTACCGATTGAAGGTGTGCAGTTCCACCCGGAATCTATTATGACTTCTCACGGGAAAGAGTTGTTGCAGAATTTCATTCGTAAATATAGTCCAAGTGTGACATCATGTTAATTTACGTAAATGGTCAGTATGTAGAATCGAGTGAAGCGAGAATTTCTCCTTATGATCATGGTTATTTATATGGTCTTGGAGTTTTTGAGACTTTTCGTATTTATAATGGTCATCCTTTCTTATTGGATGATCATTATGACCGTTTAATAGATGCGCTGGATACATTGCAAATAAAATGGACAATGACGAAAGATGAAGTAATGCTTATTTTGAAGAATTTAATCGTTAAGAATAAATTAGAGCATGCGTATGTCCGTTTTAATGTATCGGCGGGTATAGATGAAATTGGATTGCAAACAGAAATGTATGAAGAGCCGTCTATTATTGTTTTTATAAAACCTTTAGCGGCCCCGGGAGATGTAGTGGAAAAAGAAGGGGTTGTCTTAAATCAAGTGAGAAATACCCCAGAAGGTGCATCTCGCTTGAAGTCTCACCATTATTTAAATAACATTTTGGGGAAACGTGAAATTGGAAATGGTGTGAATAAAGAAGGGATTTTCCTGACTGAAGTAGGTTATGTTGCAGAGGGTATTGTTTCGAATCTCTTTTTTGTGAAAGGTGATATTTTATATACACCTTCGCTTGAAACAGGGATTTTAAATGGTATCACTCGTGCGTTTATTATAAAGGTTGCTGAAGAGATTGGTATAGAAGTAAAAGAAGGTTTCTTTACAAAAGATGAATTACTTTCAGCCGATGAAGTCTTCGTAACAAACTCGATTCAAGAAATTGTTCCGCTTAATCGTATAGAGGGACGAGATTTCCCGGGTAAAGTAGGTATGGTTACAAAAAGATTTATGAACCTTTATGAAATGCAGAGAGAGAAATTGTGGAGCAGAAATGAATTACGAAGAGGAGATGTGTAGTTTGAAGTGGGATTATGATTTGCGCTGCGGCGAATATACATTGAACTTAAATGAAAAAACGTTAATTATGGGGATTTTAAATGTAACACCAGATTCGTTTTCTGATGGTGGGAGTTACAACGAGGTAGATGCTGCAGTGCGCCATGCGAAAGAAATGCGAGATGAAGGTGCTCATATTATTGATATTGGTGGCGAATCTACTCGTCCGGGCTTTGCTAAAGTGTCAGTGGAAGAAGAAATAAAACGAGTTGTTCCAATGATTCAGGCTGTTTCAAAAGAGGTGAAATTGCCTATTTCTATCGACACATATAAAGCGGAAGTTGCAAAAAAAGCAATCGAAGCTGGTGCTCATATTATTAATGATGTTTGGGGAGCGAAAGCGGAACCGAAAATCGCTGAAGTTGCGGCTCATTACGATGTACCTATTATCTTAATGCATAATCGCGATAACATGAATTATCGTAATTTAATGGCTGATATGGTTGCTGATTTATATGACAGTATTAAAATTGCTAAAGATGCTGGTGTACGAGATGAGAATATCATTTTAGACCCGGGCATCGGTTTTGCTAAAACACCTGAACAAAATTTAGAAGCGATGCGTAATTTAGAACAGTTAAACGTACTAGGTTATCCAGTTCTCTTAGGTACTTCAAGAAAGTCCTTTATTGGGCATGTGCTAGATTTGCCGGTAGAAGAACGTCTTGAGGGGACGGGAGCTACCGTTTGTCTTGGTATTGAAAAGGGTTGTGAGTTTGTTCGTGTTCATGATGTGAAGGAAATGGCACGTATGGCTAAGATGATGGATGCGATGATTGGTAAGGGGGTAAAGTAATTGGATAAAATTTATATTCATGATATGGAGTTTTACGGTTATCATGGTGTATTCCCAGAGGAAAATAAATTGGGCCAGAGATTTAAAGTGGACTTAACGGTGGAATTGGATTTGAAACAAGCAGGAGAAAGTGATGACTTAGAGCATTCTGTTAATTATGGAGAGCTTTTCGAATTATGTAGGAAAGTTGTAGAAGATAGAACATATAAGCTTGTAGAGAGTATTGCTGAAAATATTGCTACAGATATATTGAAACAATATGAGAGTATTTCAAGATGTACGATAAAGGTAATTAAACCAGATCCGCCGATACCAGGACATTATCGTGCTGTAGCGGTAGAAATTACGAGAGAACGTCCATGAATAATATAGCTTACATTGCATTAGGTTCAAATATTGGAGAACGTTATACGTATTTAACTGAAGCGATTCAGTTTCTGAATAAAAATCCTTATATCAAAGTTGAGGATGTTTCGTCTGTATATGAGACGGAACCGGTTGGCTATACTGACCAAAGTTGCTTTTTAAATTTAGTTATAAAAATTTCTACCAATTTATCACCGCAAGAATTATTGAAAGTAACGCAAAAAGTAGAAAATGATCTAGGAAGAAAAAGGGAAATTAGGTGGGGACCTAGGACTATCGACCTTGACATTTTACTATATAATCAAGAAAATATTGAAGCAGAGAATCTTATTGTTCCGCATCCGCGGATGTTCGAAAGAGCTTTTGTTATCGTTCCGTTGTTAGAGATTAATCAAGATATAAAACAAAACATTTCACGTTCACAAGTAGAAGAAATGAAAAGGCGAGAGGGAGTAACGGTATGGAAGCAGAAAAATGGGGAAGACGCATTCGTGCTTTTCGAAAACTAAAAGGTTATACGCAAGAAGGTTTTGCAAAAGAATTAGGGGTATCTGTATCTGTTTTAGGTGAAGTTGAGCGAGGAAATCGATCGCCTTCCCAAGACTTTGTAGTGGAAGTTGCTAAAGCATTAAAGGTCTCGATAGATGAGCTAATGCCAAAGTGACCATGAAGGAAGGAGTAAATCGAGTGTTAAAAATCGCAAATATTGAGATGAAAAATCCGGTTGTATTAGCACCGATGGCGGGAGTGTGTAACTCTGCATTCCGTTTGACAGTAAAAGAATTCGGTGCAGGCCTAGTTTGTGCTGAAATGGTAAGTGATAAGGCGATACTACTGAACAATAAAAGAACATTAGATATGTTATATATTGATGAGAGAGAAAAGCCATTAAGTTTACAAATTTTTGGTGGCGAGAAAGAAACTCTTGTAGATGCTGCGAAATACGTAGATCAATATACGACAGCAGACATCATTGATATTAATATGGGGTGCCCAGTACCAAAAATCGTTAAGTGTGATGCAGGAGCAAAGTGGCTTTTAGACTCAAATAAAATATATGAAATGGTAGCGGCAGTTGTAGATGCTGTAGAAAAACCAGTTACAGTAAAAATGCGTATTGGTTGGGATGAGGATCATATTTTCGCAATCGAGAATGCGAAAGCTGTTGAGCGTGCTGGTGGACAAGCGGTAGCAGTTCATGGGCGCACACGAGTACAAATGTATGAAGGAAAAGCGGATTGGGATATTATTAAACAAGTAAAGCAAGCTGTAAATATCCCGGTTATTGGAAATGGTGATGTCGCAACGCCGCAAGATGCAAAGCGTATGCTTGATGAAATTGGTGTAGATGGTGTTATGATTGGCCGCGCTGCCCTTGGAGATCCATGGATGATTTATCGTACGGTAAAGTATTTAGAGACTGGTGAATTAATGCCGGAACCGACAGTACGTGAGAAAATTGACGTATGTATGTTGCATCTAGATCGTCTGATCGATTTAAAGAATGAAAATGTCGCTGTAAGAGAGATGAGAAAGCACGCAGCTTGGTATTTAAAAGGCATTCGTGGTAATGCAACTGTACGCAATGGTATCAATGCTTGTAATACGCGTGAAGACCTTGCAAATGTATTAGGTACATTTGTAGAAGAAGTAGAAGCGAAACAACAAACAATTCACGTTGGTTAATAATAGGAAGGGAAGATTGACATTCTTCTATACACTTCCTATAATTACGTGAAAGAAAGAAGAACTGCCAGTTAGTTGCTGGCAGTTTTTCTAGTTGAGTAGAAAATGCTATACTGTATATATTGTAAAAATTAATAGAGCTGGAGTGATATCAATACCATGGATAACATGAACCACGAAGAATTAAACGACCAATTGCTTGTTCGTCGTGAAAAGCTACATAACTTACGTGAGCAAGGGATCGATCCGTTCGGTAAACGTTTTGAACGTACAAATGCAACAAATGAATTATTAAGCCTATATGGAGAGTTCTCTAAAGAAGAATTAGAGGAGAAAGAAATCTCTGTTTCTATCGCTGGTCGTATTATGACAAAACGCGGTAAGGGAAAAGCTGGATTTGCACATATTCAAGATTTACATGGACAAGTTCAAATTTACGTTCGTAAAGATGCTGTTGGAGATGAAGAGTACGAATTATTTAAAACAGCAGATTTAGGTGACTTAGTAGGTATTGAAGGTAAAATTTTCAAAACGAACGTTGGAGAACTTTCAGTGAAAGCAACGGGATTTACGCTATTAACGAAATCTCTTCGTCCATTACCGGATAAATATCATGGATTAAAAGATGTTGAACAACGCTACCGTCAACGTTACTTAGACTTAATTACAAGTATGGAAAGCCGTGAAACATTCGTTACTCGCAGTAAGATCATTCGTGAAATGAGAAGATACTTAGATGACAACGGTTATCTTGAAGTGGAAACACCTATGATGCATGCAATTGCAGGTGGAGCTTCTGCGCGTCCTTTCATCACGCACCATAATGCGTTAGATATGGAATTATATATGCGTATCGCAATTGAACTTCATTTAAAACGCCTTATTGTGGGTGGATTAGAAAAAGTTTATGAAATCGGCCGTGTATTCCGTAACGAGGGTGTATCAACTCGTCATAACCCTGAGTTTACGATGATTGAATTATATGAAGCGTATGCTGATTATAAAGATATTATGAAACTAACAGAAAATATGGTTGCTCATATCGCGAAGCAAGTACTAGGTACAACAACAATCCAATATGGTGATTATGAAATTAATCTAGAACCAGAATGGACACGTCTTCATATGGTAGATGCAATTAAAGAACATTCTGGAGCGGATTTCTGGAATCCGATGAGTGTAGAAGAAGCGCGTGAACTTGCAAAAGAACATAATGTAGAAATTAAGGATACAATGGAAGTCGGTCATATTATTAATGAATTCTTCGAGCAAAAAGTAGAAGATAAATTAATCCAACCAACATTTATTTACGGTCATCCAGTAGAAATTTCGCCACTTGCGAAAAAGAATGACGAAGATCCACGATTCACAGATCGTTTCGAATTATTTATCGTTGCACGTGAACATGCAAATGCATTCACTGAGTTAAATGATCCAATTGATCAGAAAGAACGTTTTGAAGCGCAATTAAAAGAACGCGAACAAGGTAATGATGAAGCTCACATGATGGATGATGATTATATCGAAGCTCTTGAGTATGGTATGCCTCCTACGGGTGGACTAGGAATTGGTATTGATCGTCTTGTTATGTTATTAACGAATGCACCATCTATTCGTGATGTACTATTATTCCCTGCTATGCGTCATAAACAAGACTAAGCTTTGGAGATTTCTCCAAAGCTTTTTTTATTTGAGTATGAGCGTCGGGCGTTAGATGTCGATGGTGTGGGAAATTATATTTATATAGAAGAAAAGTGCTGTTTTTATACTTTTTTACTAAGTTAAAAATTTTATTAGAAAAACTATTGCATTTTAATAATCAAACTGGTATATTTATATTCGTTGCCACGAAAGGTAACAAGCAAAACAAACGAAAAACAACTTTTTGAAAAAAGTTGTTGACGAAAATATAACGAAATGTTATATTAATAAAGTCGCTTCTGAGCGACGAAGTAGTTCTTTGAAAACTGAACGAAACAAACAACGTGAAACGTCAATTTTATTTTATGATGCTAGACAAACTAACTTTATTGGAGAGTTTGATCCTGGCTCAGGATGAACGCTGGCGGCGTGCCTAATACATGCAAGTCGAGCGAATGGATTAAGAG
>NZ_JBQAEG010000016.1:0-51198 GCF_051915205.1 Bacillus cereus group sp. MYBKT111-2 | reverse complement strand
GTTCATCCTGAGCCAGGATCAAACTCTCCAATAAAGTTAGTTTGTCTAGCATCTAAAATAAAAATTGACGTTTCACGTTGTTTGTTTCGTTCAGTTTTCAAAGAACTTGTCCGTCGCTCAGAAGCGACTTCATCATATTAACATCTTCATTTTCCGATGTCAACTAAGTTTTAAAATTTCTTTTTTGTCGTTTTCTACGTTTCCGCATCAGCGACGTTTATTAATATACCATCATGGTTTTTAAATAACAAGTGTTTTTTATAAAAAAACAAAAAAATTATCTATCCTCCTTTCTTCTATAGTAAAACCTTTTATTCTCTCTACTGAAAATAAGTATTTTGATTGTATACCAATACACTCTAATTAACCAAACTGCCTTTCATAATCCCTCCCACCTTTTCATTCTCTTCTACATTAAAGTCCACATTTAAAAAGAAAATAGCTTCGCCACTTCCTAATAATGCGCACATGTTGATTTTTTGTCCCTCCACACAAATCATTACTAATTGAAAGAACCGGTTGTTGGCAGATAGCTCCACCCCAACCGAATTCGAGGTGAGAATTTTATCGTCCGACCAACGGCGGGATAGATAACGAAATTCCAACGAAACATCAACTTAAGATTATTGTTAGAATTTTTTTACATTTAATTAATGAAAAATATCCATTTTTTGTTATATAGTAAGAAAGGACGTACTCAACTATAAATAACCCAATGGAGGAATTACTTTATGGATAGGTTAACAAAGTTTTCATTAAAAAACCGCGCCGCTGTTATCATCATGGTTTTTCTCATTTCCATACTCGGTGTTTATTCCGGCTCTAAATTACCTATGGAATTTTTACCCAGCATCGATAATCCCGCAGTCACCGTCACAACCTTATCTCCAGGACTCGACGCCGAAGCAATGACAAAAGAAGTAACCGATCCCCTTGAAAAACAATTTCGCAACTTAGAACACATTGACAACATCACCTCTTCTACTCACGAAGGATTATCACGCATCGATATCGCGTATACATCCAAAGCAAATATGAAAGATGCCACACGTGAAGTTGAAAAGGCCATTAATACAATTAAATTACCTAAAGATGCAACGAAACCGATAGTTAGCCAATTAAATACTTCTATGATTCCACTCGCTCAAATTGCAATCCAAAAGCAAAACGGATTTTCAAAAGCAGATGAAAAACAAATCGAAAAGGAAATCGTACCACAACTCGAAAGCATTGATGGCGTTGCCAATGTTATGTTTTTCGGAAAATCAACTTCTGAATTATCTATTATACTAGATCCAAGCCAATTAAAAGATAAAAGCGTAACAACGGAACAAATATTAAAGGTTTTACAAGGAAAAGAAACTTCCACTCCAGCGGGAGCTGTTACCGTTAATAAAGAAGAATATAACCTTCGTGTCATCGGGGATATAAAAAATGTAGATGACATTAAAAACATCACTGTTGCACCTCAAGTTAAATTACAAGATGTTGCTCAAATTGAACTTAAACAACACTATGACACAATCTCACATATAAATGGCGAAGAAGGCACTGGATTAATCATCATGAAAGAGCCAAGTAAAAACGCAGTTGCAATTGGAAAAGAAATCGATAAAAAAATTAAAGATATAAGTAAACAATATAAAGATCAGTTTTCTATTAAACTTTTAGCATCAACTCATGAACAAGTTGAAAATGCTGTTACTAGCATGGGAAAAGAAGTAATCCTTGGAGCAATTGCTGCAACTCTAATTATCTTAATCTTTTTACGCAATTTCCGAACGACACTCATCGCTGTTGTCAGTATTCCATTATCTATTTTATTAACACTCTTTTTACTACACCAATCTAACATCACACTTAACACTCTAACACTTGGTGGTTTAGCCGTTGCAGTTGGACGTCTCGTCGATGATAGCATCGTTGTCATTGAGAATATTTTCCGCCGGTTACAAAAGGAATCTTTCTCTAAAGATATTATTCTCGATGCAACGAAAGAGGTCGCCGTCGCAATTACTTCTTCCACCTTAACAACGGTCGCTGTTTTTTTACCTATCGGCCTCGTATCAGGAGTAATCGGAAAATTAATGTTACCTATGGTATTAGCGGTCGTATATTCTATACTATCGTCCTTAATCGTTGCACTAACAGTTGTTCCACTTATGGCTTTTTTACTACTCAAAAAAACAAAACACAAAAAGCCAAGTTCTTCACCACGATATGCGGCTACATTAAAGTGGTCTCTTTCGCATAAATTCATTATTCTACTTACTTCTTTTTTATTATTCGCAGGATCGATTGCTGCCTATGTATTACTACCGAAAGCGAATATAAAATCTGAAGACGACACAATGTTATCTATTAATATGACTTTCCCAGCTGATTACGCTCCTGAAACACAAAAACAAAAAGCCTTTGATTTCGAAAAGAAGCTACTTTCTAATTCAGATGTAACGGATGTTATTTTACGAATGGGATCTAGCGCAGAAGATGCACAATGGGGGCAAACGACCAAAAATAATCTCGCAAGTATATTGGTAGTCTTTAAAAAAGGTTCTGATATTGATCAGTATATTAAAGAGTTAAAGAAAGAACATAAAACTTTTGAACCCGCTGAACTTGATTATATAAAAATGAGTTATTCAAGCTCTGGCGGCGGCAATAATTTGCAATTCAACGTAACAGCCACTAACGAAACGAATTTAAAAGAGGCTGCTACTATCGTCGAAACAAAACTAAAAGATATGAATGATCTTTCTAAAGTAAAAACGAATTTAGAAGACTCTAAGAAAGAATGGCAAATCCATGTTGATCAAACAAAGGCCGAACAACTAGGATTAACACCAGAATTAGCAGCTCAACAAGTAGCATTCCTTATGAAGAAATCACCTATTGGTGAAGTTTCAATCAATAACGAAAAAACTACTATTATGATAGAACATAAAAAAGAAAGCATTACGAAACAAGAAGACATTTTAAACACAAACATACTATCACCTATTAATGGACCAATTCCTTTAAAAGACATTGCAACTATTTCAGAAAAACAACTTCAAACAGAAGTCTTCCATAAAGATGGAAAAGAAACCATTCAAATTACCGCAGAAGCTTCAAATGAAGATTTAAGTAAGGTAAGCGCAGAAGTGAACAAAGCGATAGCCGACTTAGATTTACCTAGCGGAGCCAAAGTAAATATCGCAGGCGCCACTGAATCTATGCAAGAGAACTTCACAGATTTATTCAAGATTATGGGGATTGCAATCGGGATTGTATATTTAATTATGGTTATTACCTTTGGGCAGGCGCGTGCTCCTTTTGCAATCTTGTTCTCCTTGCCATTAGCTGCTGTCGGCGGTATTTTAGGATTAATCATTTCAGGAACACCAGTTGATGTAAATTCCTTGATCGGCGCATTAATGTTAATCGGGATTGTCGTTACAAACGCTATCGTATTAATAGAAAGAGTACAACAAAACCGAGAACACGGTATGGAAACGAGAGAGGCCTTACTTGAAGCAGGTTCCACTAGATTACGCCCAATTATTATGACAGCTATTACAACAATCGTCGCTATGCTACCACTCCTATTTGGTCAATCACAAGCAGGAAGTATGGTATCGAAAAGTTTGGCAGTCGTTGTCATCGGCGGTTTAGCAGTCTCAACTGTCCTTACATTAGTAGTCGTTCCTGTAATGTATGAACTATTAGATAAAATCGGGAGAAAAAGACGCTCTCGTAGAAAAATAAATACTTCTACAGAAACACCTGATATTTAAACGAAAAAGCGTTATCTTCACGAATGAAGATAACGCTTTTTTCTCTACCTACTCATATAATTCATCATTTTTTCTGCATACCGCTCTAGAGGTTCACTAGAATTCACAATAAGATATTCACTATTTAGAGGTCTTTTACTACCATTTAACCACTTTTTAAAAGCTACTTCCGACTCTACCTTTTCAATTTGACTGACCAGACGCTTACGTGTTTGTAGTCTCATATTAATCTCTTCCATATCATTCAGATAACACTCAATATATTTATATTTCACACCATGTTTATTAGACAGCTTAATTCCTTTTTCAACCATCCCTTCATATAAAGTGAAACTTTAATCAGTGGGGTTTGTTCATCCCCACTGATTATTAGTTGAACCAATCGGGCTTTTACGGGCAGTTAATCCCCCACCTAACTTCTTTGCTTTCGCTGAATTTTGAGGTGGGGGTCTTACTGCCCGTTAAATGCGGGATAGACATGGACTATCCAATATCACACTATGTCCTTGTTCTAAATATGAATCAATCAGCGCCCATTCAGCATCATACGCAAGTCCACCAATAATCGTTGATTCAATACCTTTCACTTCTAGTGATCTTAACAATGCTGATTTCAAAACGTCATGATCTACAATTATAGCACCTGTTAACTCCCCTATATACTTAGAAACTGTAGATTTTCCCGATCCTGGAAAACCTGACATTTGCAGAAAAAACAAATTAAACCCACTCCCTCATTTTCATCTTTTTATCCCACTATTTGTGAGCAGTAAAACCCCACTGTTTAAAATTTCACTTTATCTATATAACGAATTACAAATTCAACAATCGCTATACCTTTTCCTTCTATATTAAAACGCAAAAAGAACCCCCTACTTATAAATAGAGAGTTCTTCTTTATAACTTATGCCGCTTTTACCTTCTTCGTCGTTTTACTTTTTCTTTTCGCTCCTGTAAAACGTTTGTGCAATATAGATGCTACTAAGCGTGAAATAACATTGAATAGCAATACCATAATAATTAATACAGCTGCAGACTTTGTCGCAATTAACTTCGCATCCGGAATAATTCCTTCAGAATTTAACTTCCAAATGTGAACCGCTAACGTTTCAGCTGGTCTAAATGGGTTTAAAGGATGAGCAGGACTTGAGAAGTCCGCTGCTGAATTTAAAATTGGAGATGTTAAACCCGCTGTATAAATTAATGCCGCCGCTTCACCAAATATACGACCTGCCGCTAAAATAACACCTGTAATAATTTGTGGTAGTGACGATGGAATAATAATACGAGTGATCGTTTGCCACTTTGTTGCACCTAATCCAAGACTCGCCTCTTTCACATTAGAAGGAACCTCTGAAATCGCATTTTCACAAACACGAGTTAAACCTGGCAAGTTTAAAATTGTTAAAGCAAGGGCACCACCCATTACTGTGTATCCCCATCCTGTCATTGTAACGAACACTAACAAACCGAATAAACCAACAACAATAGAAGGTAAAGATGCCATTGTCTCAATACATAAACGAACAAAGTTTAAAAAACGTCCTTGTTTTGCATACTCTGCTAAATATATTCCAGCGCCTAATCCGAGAGGAATAGATATAATAAGCGTTATAACAAGCATATAGAAAGAATTGAATAACTGCGGACCAATCCCACCACCAGCTCTTGTATTACTTGGTTCTCCAAACAAGAAATTAGGATCCCAAAAACCCCATCCCTTTTGTAAAATCTCAAACACTAAGAACACTAGTAAAGCTACAACTAAAGCCGCAACCGCATAAAAGATACCTGTCCAAACTTTATTTACCGTTCTTGCATTCATTATTATCGCTCACCTCTTTGCCCAATTGCTCGAATTACTAAAATAAACAGGAATGAAATAACAAGTAAAATCATTGCTAAAGTCCATAGCGCATTGTTCCAAGCAGTTCCGTTTAATGTATTTGTCATGTCCATTGTCAAAATACCAGTTAACGTTGCTGTCGGGCTATATATGCCTTCTGGTAATTTAACCGTATTCCCAATTACCATTTGAACCGCTAATGCTTCACCAAAAGCACGCGCTAAACCTAAAACAATACCTGTTAAAATCCCCTTTTTCGCAGCAGGAACAATCACTCGGCTAATCGCTTGCCATTTCGTTGATCCTAAACCATAAGAAGCTTCTAAATAATCAAATGGAACAGAGCGTATTGCATCAGAAGCGATACTAGCAATAGTAGGCAAAATCATTATACTTAATACAACAATACCTGCAATTAAACTAAAGCCCACTCCTCCAAACGAATCACGTAATAGCGGTACTAAAATTGTAACCCCTAATAATCCGTATACAACCGAAGGAATACCAACTAATAATTCTAAAACAGGCTTCAATACTTTATTTCCAAACTTCGGCGAAATTAAATTCATGAATATAGCAAGAGCTATAGCAATTGGCGCACTAATAATAACCGCACCTAACGAAACCACCGTTGAACCTACAATAAAAATTACAGCCCCGAAAGTTCCCTCATCAGCATTTGGACTCCATTTTGTCGATGTTAACATTTCAGTAAACGAGATACCACTTTGCGTAAATGATTGAATTCCTTTACCGCAAATAAATGCAATAATAGCTAATGTAACTAAAACAATAAAAATACCACAAAACGTAACAAGTGATCTTCCTATATATTCACTTTTCACGTAATTAATTTGTTTTTTCCCCTTCATCACAGGACAGACCCCACTTCATAAATTGAAATGAACAGGACTGGCCTTGCAGCCAGCCCCATAAATTTTATTACTTATTTAATTTAGACATTGGAATATAACCCATATCTTCTACTTGCTTTTCAAAATCTTTACCTTTTACATAGTCAATGTAAGCTTTTGTTGCTTCTTTTGCCTCACCTTTCGTTACCATGTACTCGTAAGACCAGAATGGATATTTACCAGACGCAATGTTTTCAACTTTTGGTTCAGCACCATCAATTTTCACTGTTTGTAGCGCACCTTTTTTCTCGCCAACCATGTAAGACATTGCTAAATAACTCACTGAACCTGGAGTAGAGTTAATCGCTTGTTCTACTGCACCGTTAGAATCTTGTGTAGTACCAGTTCCATCATTAATTTTCGCGTCTTTCATAATTGTTTTTTCAAATGTAGCACGTGTACCAGAAGAAGCTGGACGGTTAATTACGTTAATTTTTTCATCTTTCCCGCCTACCTCTTTCCAGTTTGTTACTTTTCCAGTGAAGATATCTTGTACTTGTTGTACTGTTAAATTATCAACTTTTACATCTTTATTTACGACAAGTGCGAATGCAATACCCGCTACCTTGTTATCTACTAATTCTTTCGCCTTATCAGCATCTTTTATTTTATCTGCAGATGGAACATCTGAGTTACCAATTTGGACCGCACCAGAAGCTACTTGGTTAATTCCAGTTCCACTACCGCCACCTTGCACTTGAATAGAAACGTTTGAATTTTTCTCCATAAATTTCTTTCCAGCTTCCTCTGCAAGAGGTTGAAGTGCTGTAGAGCCTGCAGCTGCTATTGTACCTGACAATTCTTGTTTTGCATTATCGCTTCCTTTAGCATCTTTACCTGACGTCTCTTCTGCTTTTCCACATCCCACTAATGAACCCGCTACCACTAAAGCTGCTAAAGAAAATTTAATACCCTTTTTCATGACCATGTCTTGTACCCCCATTTGGATTATCACTTTTCACATTTATCTACTTCTTTCGAACACAAATTCATTGTAGGACAATAATATTATGTGAGTGTTAAGCAATTTTTAATTTTAAGTAAATGACGATAATACCCCTTAAAAACTAGGAATCCCAACATTTATAGTTGAAGAACCCAACAAAATCCACACTAATTAGGCTGCAATGTAAATTTATTCTTAACAATGTAAATTCAATGTAAATATTTTTCACTCTTTTTTCCTTTTAGTTAAAGTTACATTTACAATTCCGTTGTATTTTGTTACTTTTACGCGCTTAATTTATGTACATTACACAGAATTTCAGTAATATTTTTTAGTACAACTAAATAAATTGGAACAATTCTAAAAATAAATGAATATTTTTAAAGTACCAATTGACAGCATCATCCAATGTAGTCTACTATATTACTAACAAAAAGTTTACCCAAGGAAACTTTTTAAACTTAAACTAACAATATAGAGATGAGGTAACTTTTATGGTATCGGCTAATAAAAAACCACTTTCCGAATTTAAGACTGGAGAGTTTGTACAAATTGAGAAGATACAATTAGAAGGAACTATGAAACGACGTTTATTAGATTTAGGATTTATCCCCGGCGCAACAATTAAAGTATTACAACGCAGCCCACTTGGAGATCCGGTCGCTTATCAAGTAAGCAACACAACTATCGCACTACGCAAGGAAGAAAGTTCCCTTATTTTCGGGGTATTAATAGGAGATGATTTCAGATGAGCAAATATCGCATTGCTTTAGCTGGCAACCCAAATACCGGGAAAAGTACATTATTTAATACTTTAACAGGTTTAAAACAACATACTGGAAACTGGACGGGAAAAACTGTTTTAAAAGCTGAAGGAGAATATGAACATAACGGTAGTAAATATACATTAATAGATTTACCTGGGACTTACTCACTATATTCAAATTCTGCGGATGAAGAAGTAGCAAGGGATTATATTATATTTGAAAAACCAGAAGTAACTGTAGTTGTTGTAGATGCAACAGCAATGGAAAGAAATTTAAATTTAGCACTTCAAGTGATGGAAATGACGAGTAACGTAGTCATTTGTATTAACTTAATTGATGAAGCTGAGAAAAAAGGCATCGTTATCGATGAAAAAAAATTAGCAAAATCACTTGGTGTACCTGTAGTTAAGATTTCCGCTCGTAACCGAGTAGGCATCGGTCATTTACTAAATGTCATTGCTAAAGTAGCAAATAAAAAGCTAATTCCAGCACCAATTAAAGTTACTTATAGTGAAAAAATCGAAAATATGATTCGAGAATTAGAACCACAAATTTATAAAGTATTCGGTGATACGTATCCAGCACGTTGGATTGCATTACGTATATTAGATGGAGATAAAAATTTCTTAACTGCACTTGAAAAACATCATAACGAACCACTTGTAAGGGAGGTCGTAATCAATGGAATCTCACTCAGCCAGTAAAGCTCTTCCATTAGACTATATTATTCAACACGCTCAAACACTTTCAAAAGAAGATATACGAGATGATATTGTCGGAGATATTTATCGAACATCTGCAAGCATCTGTAAAGAATCTGTTCAATATACAAATACGGATAAATTATATCGTTCTGAAAAACTAGATAAAATTTTCACATCTCCAATATGGGGATTCCCAATTATGCTCGGTATTTTATCTATCATTTTTTATCTTACAATCGCTGGTGCTAACGTACCATCTGATATGATTGCTGAGTTTTTCGGATGGGCCGAAGGATATTTAACTTCTTGGTTCCAAGCAGCACACGCACCTGAATGGTTACATGGCATTTTAATACTTGGTTTATTCCGTGGTATCGGTGCTGTTATTAGCGTTATGTTACCACCTATGGCCATCTTTTTCCCTATGTTCGCACTATTAGAAAACTATGGATACTTACCACGCGTTGCGTTTAATATGGACCGCTTATTCAAACGCTCTGGTGCACACGGTAAACAATCTTTAACAATGGCAATGGGATTCGGTTGTAACGCTGCAGCTATTATGTCAACACGTATTATTGAATCACCACGTGAACGTATGCTTGCAATCTTAACAAATAACTTCGTACCTTGTAACGGTCGCTGGCCTATGTTAATTTTAATGGCCTCATTATTTATGGCTGCTGGTTATACTGGTAATATGCAAACATTAGTTACTGCCGGCGTTGTAGTTGGAATGGTTGTAATTGGTATCGTTATGACATTAACTGTTTCTTGGGTACTATCAAAAACAGCTTTAAAAGGCGTTCCAACCCACTACACACTTGAGTTACCGCCTTACCGTAAGCCAAAGGTTTGGAATACAATTGTACGCGCAACACTCGATAAATCAGTTTATGTTTTAAAACGAGCTGTTGTTGTAGCTGCCCCTGCGGCTGCATTAACTTGGTTACTAGCTAATATTTTCATCGGTGACACAAGCTTACTTATGTATTTTGTAAATTTTCTAGATCCATTTGCTAAAATGTTAGGACTTGACGGCTTTATTCTAGCTGCGTTTATTCTTGGACTACCAGCGAATGAAATTGTTATCCCGATTTTATTAATGTCTTACTTATCAACCGGAGCTTTAACTGAAATAGATGATTTTAATCAAATTAAAAATTTATTCTTAGAAAATGGTTGGACTTGGTTAACAGCGTTAAACACAATGTTGTTCTCACTTCTTCATTTCCCATGCGGAACGACACTGGTTAACATATATAAAGAAACAAAAAGTGCAAAATGGACATTCTTATCGTTTGCAATCCCTACCGTTATCGCCATTGTTGTGACATTCCTCTCTACACAATTGGTACATTGGTTAGGGCTTGTATAAAGCAAAGCATACATAGAAGGTATCCCCCTTCACATATGCTTTGCACGAAAGAAACCTGAAATCATTCAGGTTTCTTTTTTTGCACATCAACATTCCAAGGCTGCGCTCCATACGTTGTGAGTTTCTTATGAATAAAGTATATAGCGCCTGGAAGAATCGCCATTAATATTGTGCAACTAATTCCTAATCCAGTAAACAACTTCCATCACCTTACTTCACTTTCTTTGGTAATGCTGAACCTGAATGTTCAATTGTTGGATCAACGTGAACATTAATTTCAGCATTACTAAAATAATTCTGGCCTTGATCCCAATTCTTACTAACTTTCTTCCACTCTTTATAATTATGCCTCTTATATACCTCTCCTAATTCCAATACATCTACCTTATATTTTTTTTGAACAAGCTGTATAGACTTTTCAATACGCTTCTTCATCTCCTTTGAAATCTCTTTCTTTAAAAACTTTTCATTCATCACTTGTTTTGGTTCATTAAAATGTAACTCAGCTAATATGCCTTCTGTGGACAAATGAATATCAAACTTCGGTTTTGTAGCATTTTCAGTAGACACTTGGATCTTTCGGCGCAACTTATGAATTTCATATGTAATGAGCTGATTCTTTTTACGAACAGTAAAGAAACCTCCAATTTTTTTACCTATTACATAGTTCATTCCTAATGTTTGTTCTCCATTCAAAGTTCCAACGCACTTATTATCCTTTCCACGGATCAATGCCGCTCCTTCCATTTGTACGCCTTGTTTAGTTAACCCTAAGAGAGGTAATGCAAAACTTCGATCTGCAATCATTTTCCCTTGTACTTCACCAATTCTCGCCGCCTCAATCATTTGAGCGTTTTTCGGAGGATGTTCAGCTAACATATCAATGTACTGCGCCGGTAAGTTTTCAGGTTTTGCACTCTGTTTTAAAATAGATTCTGCATTTTTCTTAGAAACGAACAAACGAATATTTCTTCTCATTTCATGGTCACGAAAATATACATCTAACGTATTTTGCAAAACATACGGATTTGCTAGTAATTCATCCGAAAAAATAATGACTTGTATATGCGGAAAAAATAATGTTCGACTAATTTTTTTAGCAATTATTCTTATTTGCTCAAAGACGCTATCTGCTTTCGCACTTACGTTAATATAATTTTCACTATCTCCATCGCCCTGTCCACCTTGTTGTGCTAACTTACTGGGAAGTACCATCTGATACGTCCCTTTCATAATCGGATTTGATTTCTTTTTCTTCACAATATCGTAAGCTGCGCCTACTACAAAGCCTCTTTCTTCTATTTCTTCTAGTTCAGAGCACCCACTTATAGATCCAACTAAAACCATAACCATTATAATTTTAAGAAGGTGTTTCATTTCTACCATTCCTTCTTTTTATTTTATATACAATAAAAACTAGCAAAGGAGCTAATACGACAAATCCCATATCTATCCACGCTAAATACGTTCCGTAACTTGATAACGTATTTAAATTACCCGGGAGCATATTCAGCATAAAAATCAGAGGCGCGCTTCCGAAAATAAAAATATGTTTCTTCACTTTCGGAAACATGGCACAAAATAATAAAGAGGCGACGTCATAATACATTGCTGTCGTGTTATAAATAGTAATAATCCAAGTCGTAAAAAAAATCGCGTCGAACCTTTCTAAAAATCCTCCACCAATTTCAATTTCTTTCCCTAATTCAATTGTCGGATATGTCAATCCACGTGTTGTCATATACGTAAAAACACTAATACAAGTTACATAAATTAAAATGTATGACAACACGTTTACCATCACAGCTTTTGCAACTGCCATCGGTGCTTTTTTCGCCGTCTTATCGTTTAACAAAACTGCATAAAACAGAGCTACCTCAAATCCAATAAATGTGAATATAGAATTTTTAACCCCAACAGCGTATTGACTTACTTCCGTTTGGAAAGCCGGAAACAAATTGTTTATTTCCATTAAATTTATATTTAATAAAGAAAGAAGCACTATTGCAATTAAAACAATAGGTAAGAACATAACATTTAATCGTAATAAAGCTGCTCTCGACCCTGCTATTCCATAGATAACAACTAATAAGAAGAAGAAAGATAGGAGCTGTACCGGCGTATCACTAAATAAATACGTTTGCGAAATAATTGCAATCATCCGCGATTCATATGCTGTCAAAGCCGCAAACGTCAATACTAAAATGCTACTAATTGTATATGCAACAGGCTTCGTCAAATGTATGCTTGTATATTGAACAAAGTTTTGTTTTGGAAATAAAATAGCCACCCTTGTTACAAACCAACCTAAAACTGCACATATTAATCCGCCCAAAAGCAAAATAATCCAACCATCTGAAAATAATGTTTGGTTTGCAATATCCCTTGGCATAGATAATGCGCCTATACCAATAATGGTCGATGATACCGCAAACCCAATTTCCCGAGATCCAATTTCTTCATCGCCATACTCAAATGGTTTCAATTATTCTCGCTCCTTTGGACGTACTGTAGAATCTTTTGTTTGTAAATATTCAGGTCTCTCTTTCAGCATTGATTTTGGCATGCGAATAAACTCTTCTTTCCAATCTTTATAAAATGCAGGAGCAATTGGAGTTGTATACGGTACACCAACACTTGTTAAATTTGTAATATGAACAGCAAGCGCAATAAGAGCTAGAATGATTCCATACAACCCAAAAGCCGTTGCTGCTAATACAAAGACGAAAAGTAAAATTCGAAACGTAATCGTAATGCTATATACAGGGAGAGAAAAGGTAGCAATAGCTGTAACCGCAATAATGATAACTAAAAATGGATTTACAATTCCTGCATTCACCGCTGCCTCTCCAATTACAAGACCACCTACAATCCCAATTGTTTGTCCCATCGGTTTCGGCAACCTAATTCCTGCTTCTCGTATTAACTCCATCGTTAATGCCATCATTAACGTTTCAATATAGGCAGGAAACGGAACACCTTCTCTTGCTCCAGCAATCGAATAAGCTAATTTAGAAGGAATAAGTCCTTGGTGATATGAGACGAGCGCTACATACATCGCTGGCATTAAAATCGCAATTATACCAGAACCCATCCTCAAAAATCTTAATAATGTTCCGATCACCCAGCGTTCATAATGATCTTCCACAGATTGAAAAATATCAACAAATACTAGCGGAGCTATAAGGGCAAACGGTGATCCATCCACCAAAATAGCTGCCTTTCCTTTCGCTAATGAGGCCACAATATTATCAGGCCTTTCCGTATTCAAAAACTGCGGAAACGGCGACAAATTATTATCTTGAATTAATTGCTCAATTGTACCCGTCTCAAAAACAACATCTGTCACTATGGATTGAAGACGCCGATCTAGCTCTTTTACAATGTAAGGATTAATAATGTCTTCTATATATACTAAAGTCACTTCTTTTTGAGATCTCTTTCCCATAATATAAGATTGAAATCTCAGCTTTGGGTCACGTAAACTACGGCGAATTAATACTTTATTCACGTTAATATCTTCATTTAATCCAATTCTCGGTCCACGTATTAAATCTTCTGTTACTGGCGGTTCTAAACTTCTTTTTTCCCAAGCTCTACTATTAATCACGATAGCGGTTTGAATATTATCAATTAATATAACTGTATCTCCCGCTAAAATCGCATTTATAATATCCGGCAACGTTGTCTTCTTGCCAACTTCTGCAATAGAAATAAAGCGATCCAATAATGTTTGAACAACAGCTTCGTCTTTTTGTATCTCTTCATATTGAAGTGTACGAACTACATATTTATAAACATTATCCTTATCTGTTAACCCACATAAAAAGACAACAGCACAGCGTGTAAAACTACCGGCAAGGGCAACTTCCCTAATTGTTAAATCATTCGGCGAACCTAACTCATCTCTAATTTCTTTCATAACTTCAAATAAGTTACCTTTTAGCTCTAACAAGTCCCCCACCTAACTTCCTTTTCAACAAGTTTTTAGTTAGATTCCGCTAATAGAAGAAAATATATACAAAAAAAGAGCTATCTCTTTTCAAAGATAGCTCTAGCATACGAATTACTTTTCTACTATTATATTGTCTTTCTTTATAGATACATTTTTAGTGAATCCGCTAACGATAAACATCACAATCATATTCATTAACAGCGCGACTATACCTACATTTAAATCTTTTATATATTGAGGGAAACCCGGAAACATCGTAGCTATAGTTGAACCAGATAAAGTAATATACGCAACCACTAATAACCCAATCCCCATCCCGGCAATTGCCCCTTGCTTCGTAATAGTCTGACGTGGAAACAAACTACATACAAGTGCCGGGAAAAGTTGTGTCACTATACTATATCCCATTAAAAGAAGTGCTCCTATCGTTTCTCCACCTTTAAAAGTAAACAAAACAGCTACAAGTGTTACTACAGGAACAAATAATTTCGCTACTTTTGCCACTTGTCGATCCGAGGCAGATGGGACCATTGTTCGGTAAATATTTTTCGCTAATAATGTAGAAGCGGCCATGACAAGCATAGAACCTGGAACTAATGCCGTTAAAACTCCAGCACTACCAATAATCCCAATAAACCAAGGATCAAAAGTTTGAAGAGCCAGACGGAATAACGAAAGGTCTACATCCCCTCCCTTTAATCCAGGAACTTGCAAAATAGCTGCGAACCCTGCAAAGAACACGAAAAGTAAAACTAAAGAGTACAGTGGCATAATGGCCGCATTTTTACGAAATACTTTTTCATTTTTTGCAGAGAAAGCAGAGGCAAATGTATGGGGCCACATATAGAAACCGAGAGCTGTTAATACAATAGTAGAAACAAACCAAGAAATGCTCATTCCTTCATCAGGTAAAGATAAAAATCCTGGTTTTGCTGCTTCTACAGCTTCAAACATCGGCTGAAATCCTCCGTAATAATGGTACGGTAAATATATACCTAAAAACATAACGATAAACAGGATCATAATATCCTTCAAAGCGGCCGTCCAAGCAGAGCCGTGTATACCTGAAACCATTACATATATCGTTATAACAATTGCGCCAATCCACACTGCGATAACTGGTGATACCCTTCCGTAAGACGCTTCCGAAACGATAATTCCTAATCCTTTTAACTGTAAAACAAGGTATGGGATAATCGAAATAACCCCAATGATAGAAACGATAAGGCCAAGTGCCTGACTCTTATATTTCTTCACAAAAAAATCTGGCTGCGAAACTAGATTATGCTCTTTTGCATACTTCCAAACTGGTGGTAATAAAAAATAAGATAAAATATAAGCTAACGCACCATAACCTAAAATATAAAAAGTAGGTGCTCCTTTACTATACGCCCATCCACTTCCACCTAAAAATGTGAATGTCGTATAAATTTCACCTGCCATAAGAAGAAAAACAAAAATAGTACCAAAGCCTCTTCCTCCAACTGACCATTGCTCTAAATTCATATCTTTTCCATGTTGCGCCCGAATTCCCAAAAATAGTGCGAGAAACAAAAATAAAATAATGATAAGTAATGCGGTCATTTTACATCCCCCTTATTAGCAGGATCAAATACGTACACAATCCCCATACAAAGAGATGTAATAAGCACTGATAATAATATCCAAAATAATAAAAATGGCATCCCTAATATATAAGGAGTAACTGAATTAGCAAATACGGGGCCAACAACTAAACAAAAAACTGGAATAAGCGCTAATACGTGTATTTTCTTCATCTCATTCTCCTTTACTTATGAAATTCATAATCGATGATACAAAGACTTGCACGCCAATTGGTAATGCATCTTCATCAATCGTAAAACGAGGATGATGGTGAGGATATATAATTCCTTTCTCTTTATTTCCTGCTCCGATAAAAAAGAATGTCCCTGGTGCTTTTTGTAAAAACGCTGAAAAATCTTCTCCAGCCATCGTCGGCTGTAAACGAGTAACTCGTTCCCTTCCATAAAGCTGTAATGCTGTTTGCTCAATAATCTCTGTCACTTCATAATCATTTACTACTGGACGATATCCATATTCATAAGAAAACGTATATTTCGCTCCATAAGCTTCCGTCACATGCTTTACAATCTGTTCAATCCTTTTCTCTGTTTCTTCTCGTAACTCATGTCTTAAACTCCGCACTGTCCCTTCAATCTCCGCTTGTTCTGGAATCACATTATGGGTTGTCCCAGCGTGAAATTGCGTAACAGATACTACAAGAGAATCTAACGGATTCGTGAGGCGAGATACAATTTGCTGAAGTTGCGAAACTACTTGTGTACCAATTGCAATACTATCAACTGTTTCATGAGGGATTCCAGCATGTCCACCTTTTCCTTCTATTATAATTTTAAAAACATCTGGAGCAGCCATTGCGGGACCATAAATTACACCTACTTTTCCAACCTCTAACGATGCCCAAAGGTGAGCACCAATAATATAATCGACACCTTCCATTACACCCGCTGCAACCATTTCCTCTGCACCGCCAGGAAAGTTTTCTTCAGCATGTTGGAATAGAAAACGAATCTCCCCTTTAATCTTCTCTCTTGCTTCTACTAACTTATGTACAACTCCAAGTAATATCGCTATATGTCCATCATGGCCACATGCATGCATTACACCCGGATATGTAGAAATAAAGTCAAACTCATTTTCTTCATGAATAGGAAGAGCATCCATGTCAGCTCGAACCGCAACTATTTTACCAGGCTGCTTTCCAATCAACCTTGCCATTACACTATATTTAGTAGGTCTTGATACTTCTAAACATGGGATTTCCCGAAGTATATCGAACACAAACTGCGATGTTTTCTCTTCTTGAAAAGATAGCTCTGGATACTTATGAAAATGCCTTCTCCACTCAACCAATTGATCCTTTGACAAAACAAGTTCTTTTGCAACATCCATTTCTCTTCTCCCCTTCTTCACCAAGTTAAATGTTATTATAACGTGAATTGTTAACTTTTAAAAGAATCTTCTGAATTTTCTATTATAATTATCTAAAAATAAAAAGCCATCAAAAAGATGGCTTTTTCATTATTATAAAATAGTAATCGCTTGTTTCCCCATTTGCTCCCACGCTTTCTCAAACTCTGCTCGTGGAACAGCAAAACGTGGATTATTTTTTAGAGGATCATTTACATATACAAAGTTTTGATCGTATCCAACTACTACTACACTATGCTCAAAATATGTAATTTTCACTTCACCAGAGCTTGTATTCCATGTTTCAAAACTGCTTTCAGCTAGCGGCTTAAATGTTGTATTAATAATAACCCATACTGGAGAACCAGAACTGATTACCTTATATAGATCATTCACGTCTCTATCTGTTAAATTAATTACTTTTTCAGAAACATATTTTTCTGCTAAATTAAAGATTGGTTTATTGTATACACCATATCCTGGTTCAGCTTTCGTATAAATATTTCCAACAAATCCCTCATAAGGATTTCCACGCAAACCATTTTGTTCAAATGGAACTCGATGAATTTCACTAGCAAGCTGCATCTTATCCACTTGCACACCTTTATATTGTAGCAACATAGCTAAGCTTGTCACTTCACATCCACGAGGTAATTCTGGTAACTGCTTTATAAACGGAACATTTTCAATCATAGCCGCTTCTTTCATTTCAGATAGAAAATCTAAGCGTAGCACTTGTGCCTTTTGTATAATCTTATCTTTCCCTATAAAAAACGCTGCAGCAAATATAATTCCAAAAACAAAAAGATATTTTAACTTTTTCATTTTAAACAAAACTCCATTAATTATTATTTTACAGACATACCTCTTACCATTGTACCTTTCTTCTTGCTAGTTTGCTAGAAAGATTCTGTGAATTATTGTTCATAACTACATCGTTATAAAATTCTAATTATTTTTAATAAAAAGAAAAAACAATATACTTTTTAGCAACATTTTGCTAAAATCAAAATTATTAACATGGTGAAGATATCACCTTGTTAACAAAACCATTCTTAGAGTATTTAGTCATAGTTCGTTTTTTTACATACTCCATTCATTTCATAGCAAATAAACTGAGTATGTGTCACATCCCCCACTAATGATTAAAAACTCAGAATGAAAACCAGTTAACACATATAAGAAAATAACGGGGTGAGGGGCATATGAATCAACAAGTAGAACAAACAGATTTAAAACGTACAATGAAAAGTAGGCACCTATTTATGATTGCACTTGGTGGTGTTATCGGAACTGGCCTATTTATGGGATCTGGTCAAATCGTCCATAACGCCGGCCCTGGTGGTGCTATTCTTGCATTTTTAGTCGGTGGATTTGTTATGTATTTAACGATGTTATGTCTTGGTGAATTATCCGTAGCTATGCCAGAAGCAGGTTCATTCCAAAGCTATGCAAGCAAATTTATTTCACCTGGTTTTGGTTTTGTTGTCGGTTGGATGTATTGGTTAAATTGGGCTGTTACAGTTGGAGTAGAGTTAACAACTGTAAGTATTTTAATGAAACGATGGTTTCCAGACGTTTCTTCGTGGATTTGGTGTGTTACATTTGCGGCAGCACTCTTTCTTGTAAACGCTTTATCAGCAAAAGCATATGCAGAAGCAGAATTTTGGTTCGCAAGTGTAAAAGTCGCAACTATTGTTGTTTTCATGGTACTCGGTGGTGCAGTTATGTTCGGTCTACTAGACTTTAACGGAAAACCAGCTCCAATGCTTCACAATTTCACTGAAAATGGCGGCCTATTTCCAAATGGTGCATTAGCTGTTCTTCTTACGATGATCACAGTAAATTACTCCTTCCAAGGAACAGAATTAATCGGAATTGCTTCAGGAGAAAGTGAAAATCCTGAAAAAACAATTCCTAAAGCAATTAAAAATACCATTTGGCGCACACTATTCTTCTTCGTTCTAGCGATATCAGTTGTTGTAGGTTTACTCCCGTGGCAAGAGGCTAATCTAGTCGAAAGTCCATTTGTACTTGTATTTGATGTAGCTGGTGTTCCATATGCAGCAGACATTATGAACTTTGTTATTATTACAGCTGTATTATCCGTAGCCAATTCTGGTCTATACGCAAATTCGCGTATGCTTTGGGCGATGGCAAAACAAGGAATGGCAAGTCCAGCATTTACGAAATTAACTAAAAAAGGTGTACCACTAAACGCATTGATTTTCAGTCTAATCTTTGCAAGTCTATCCCTATTAACAAGTGTATTTGCAGCAGATACTGTCT
The DNA here is from genome assembly GCF_051915205.1 of Bacillus cereus group sp. MYBKT111-2. Taxonomy (NCBI): domain Bacteria; kingdom Bacillati; phylum Bacillota; class Bacilli; order Caryophanales; family Bacillaceae; genus Bacillus; species Bacillus cereus group sp. MYBKT111-2. The sequence goes on along the minus strand of NZ_JBQAEG010000016.1, from coordinate 31,650 downwards.
TTTTAGTTTTAACATCTATCGCAGCAATGGCTGCTGTTGTCGTTTGGATGTCAATTGCGGCTTCACAGTTTTTCTTCCGTAGAAACTTCGTGAAAAACGGTGGTGACATAAATGATTTAAAATATCGCACACCACTTTATCCGCTCGTTCCAATCGTAGCGTTCTCACTCAATTTCATTACATTTGTTAGTTTAGCTTTCATTCCAGATCAGAGAATTGCTCTTTATTGCGGCATTCCATTTATGGTCATTTGTTACATTTTATATCAAGTGAAATATAAAAAAATTGTCACATTTGAACAACAACAGACTATTTCACAAGAAATAAACTAAATATACGAAATATTCAGCTATCTTTCTTATGATAAGATAGCTTTTTTCTATTTCTTGGGTATCCTGGTATAACTTTATTTATCTTAAAATTTTCACAATCGCATTTTTCTCTGGAAAATAGTTTACAATGTAATCAAGTTACAAATGATATTCACCTTAAAAAGTGTGCATTTGTGTCTATTTTTTAACAATATCTCAAAAACTATTGCCTTCTATAAATTAATAGGTTTATATTGTTTTATTGGCATAGTTTCAATCCAAGGAGAAAGGAGATTTTCAATCGTGCAACTAAAGAAAGCGTTTTGGAAGTTGGCTTCGCTTCTTCCGTTATCATTACTTCTGTTCCTCGGTGGCTGTGATAAAAAACTCGCAGTATTAAATCCGCAAGGACCTGTTGCAAAAGCACAGTATGATTTAATTGTTTGGTCATTCTTGCTTATGTCATTAATTATCGCAATTGTATTCATCTTGTTTACAGTCATCTTGATTCGTTATCGTGAAAAACCAGAGAATATGGACTATGAGCCACCTGAACAACACGGTAACACATTATTAGAAATCATTTGGACGCTTGTTCCTGTTATTATCGTTATCGCATTATCGATTCCAACAGTAAAAGCAACTTATGCTTCGGAAGAGGTTCCGAAAGAGTCCAAACATATTAAACCAGTGGAGATTTATGTTACATCTGCAAACTGGAAATGGTTATTCAGTTACCCAGAGGAAAAAATTGAAACCGTTAACTATTTAAACATCCCAGCTGGTGTACCAATTCAATTCAAACTGACTTCTGTCGGCCCAATGAATGCTTTCTGGGTACCAGAACTTGGTGGTATGAAGTACACAATGGATGGCATGATTATGGACCTTTATTTACAAGCTGATAAGCCAGGTTCTTACCTAGGCCGTAGCGCGAACTTCTCTGGTGAAGGATTTACTCACATGGAGTTCGAAGTTGAAGCAAAAACTAAAGAGAAATATGACAAGTGGGTTAAAGAAGTACAACAAACTGCTCCTAAACTAACAGAAGATAAGTACAACGAAATTGTTAAACCTGGTGTAGTTGGTCGTATGACATTCTCTAGCCATCACTTAAGTTATGTAGATCCAAAATCACTTGAATATTGTGATTACAACTACTACAAAAACAAAAAATAATAGCTATAATTCCAACAGATTGGAGTGAACACAGTGAAGCTTGATGAATTCTTTGTCACAGGTGACCCGATTATTTACGGTGCAGACGCTTCTATCGTTCTTGTGACATTAGCAATCATTTTCGTACTAACTAAGTATAAAAAATGGAAATGGCTTTGGGACGAATGGTTAACAACTGTTGACCATAAAAAGATTGGGGCCATGTATATTATCTCTGCGGTTATTATGTTATTCCGTGGTGGTATGGACGGTTTAATGATCCGTGCACAGTTAACATTCCCTGAAACAACTTATTTAAACGCTGAACACTATAACGGAATCTTCACAACACATGGTACAGTTATGATTCTTTTCATGGCGATGCCATTCGTTATGGGATTAATGAACCTTGTAGTACCATTACAAATTGGTGCTCGTGACGTTGCATATCCGTTCTTAAATGCTTTAAGTTTCTGGTTATTCTTTGTCGGAGCAATGTTATTCAACATCGCTTTCGTAATTGGTGGTTCTCCAGACGCTGGGTGGACTTCTTACTTCCCAATGGCAGGTACAGAGTTTACTTCTGGTGTAGGAAATAACTACTACGCAATTGCATTACAGATTTCAGGTCTCGGTACGTTAATGACAGGTATTAACTTCCTTGTTACTATCTTAAAAATGCGTACACCTGGTATGACTTTAATGAGAATGCCAATGTTTACTTGGTCAATCTTAATTACAACGATTATCATTATTTTCGCTTTCCCAGTATTAACAGTTGCTCTTGCATTAATGACATTTGACCGTCTATTCGATGCTCACTTCTTTACGATGGCGAGCGGCGGTATGCCAATGTTATGGGCCAACCTATTCTGGGTATGGGGTCACCCTGAAGTATATATCGTTATTTTACCGGCATTCGGTATTTTCTCTGAAATCATTAGTACATTCTCACGTAAACGTCTATTCGGTTACAGTGCGATGGTATACTCAATGGTTGCAATTTCTTTACTAAGTTTCGTCGTATGGCTTCACCACTTCTTCACGATGGGTGCAGGTCCAGCGGTTAACTCATTCTTCTCGATTTCGACAATGGCGATTTCGATTCCAACCGGGGTTAAGATCTTTAACTGGTTGTTTACACTGTATAAAGGACGTATTCGTTTTACAGTTCCAATGCTTTGGTCATTGGCATTTATTCCAAACTTCGTAGTCGGTGGGGTTACAGGGGTTATGCTTGGTATGGCAGCAGCTGATTATCAGTACCATAACAGCTACTTCCTAATCGCTCACTTCCACTACGTATTAATCGCAGGTACAGTATTCGCTATGCTTGCTGGATTCACATTCTGGTATCCAAAAATGACTGGTCATATGTTAAATGAACGCCTAGGTAAATGGACATTCTGGATCTTTATGAGCGGATTCAACATCTGTTTCTTCCCAATGTACTTCTTAGGTTTAGACGGTATGACTCGTCGTATGTACACTTACTCTGAAAGTCTTGGATGGGGATGGCTAAACCAAATCGCATCTGTTGGTGCGGTAATGATGGGTATCGGCTTCCTACTTCTTTGCTACAACGTAATTTGGAGTGCTCGTCACGGTGAACGTGACACAACTGGAGATCCATGGGACGGCCGTACACTTGAATGGGCAACTCAATCTCCTGTACAACATTACAACTTCGCGAAACTTCCTGAAATCAAAGAAGCTGATGCTTTCTGGTACATGAAAAAACGCGGAGAAACAGTTACACCAGCAGCAGAAGACATCAAACCAATTCACATGCCAAGTAACTCTGGTGTGCCTATTATTGCGTCTGGATTCTTCGGTCTTGCAGGTTTCGCATTAGTATTTAGCTGGTTCTGGCTTGCAGCAATCGGCGGCATTGGTATTTTAGCTTGCTTAATCTATCGTTCATTCGATTACGATGAAGGTTACTATATTAGTGTTGATGAAATTAAAAAATCAGAACATGTAGCATGAGAGGTGAAATGATATGGCGGCTTTAGATAAAAGCTTACCTTTGGAATATCAATCCGAACAAAGCAGATTGAATATCCTAGGATTCTGGATTTTTCTTGGGGCTGAAATTATGCTGTTCGCAACACTTTTCGCCTCTTATCTAGTACTTGCTGGTCGTACGGCAGATGGCCCAACACCAGCACAACTGTTTGAACTTAAAACGCTTTTAATTCAAACATTATTACTTTTAACAAGTAGTTTCACATGTGGTATCGTGATTCACGAAATGCGTAAGCACAACCAAAAAGCAATGCTTGGATGGTTCGTCCTTACATTACTTTTAGGTGCAGGCTTCCTATTCTTCGAGATCGAAGAGTTCATTATGTATATTGGTGAAGGCGCAACAATTCAAACAAGTGCTTTCCTATCTGGATTCTTCGTTCTTCTTGGAACACACGGAGCCCACGTAACAGGCGGTATCATTTGGGCAATTTGTGTTATTATCCAAATTTTAAAACGAGGTTTAACACCAGTTACAGCTCGTAAAGTATTCATTATCAGCTTATACTGGCATTTCCTTGATTTAGTTTGGGTCTTTATTTACACACTAGTTTACTTGAACGGGATGGTGGCGTAAATGGGTCAAAATAACAATCAAGCAAACGGGCATGCGCATAGCGGATTCCCTTGGTCACACGTTTTCGGATTTATTTTATCGCTTGCACTAACGTTTCTAGCGTTATACGTGGCACTTTATACAAACCTGCCACTATCAACGATCTTAACTACCATTATCATAATGGCTGTTGCGCAAGCGTTGTTACAATTAATTATGTTCATGCATTTAAAAGAAGGAGAAGGAAGAGTTCAAGTTCTTACTATGATTTACAGTTTCTTCGTTGCAACTGCAACAGTTGGTTTAACTGTATGGATCTTCTTCTCAATGTAATGTACATGAAAAAGACTGCTGAGATTCCTCAGCAGTCTTTTTTTATTCCCTCCCCTATTACATCCACATTACGGAATTAACAACAGAATCATGAAAAATATACTTATTATGACAAATGTTAAGAAAACTCTTTCTTTATGAAATCGAATCCATATGCGTTGCTTTTCTACCTATTATATGGCTAAATAAGTACTATATTTATTTGAAGGGAGAGAACGCAATGGAACATCACACTTCTGTTCTATCACTTATGGTTGTCGTTGCAATCGCGTTTTTCGTTCCCCTTTTGTTACAACGCTTTAAATTAAAAGCACTTCCTGTCGTTGTTGCAGAAATCATCGCAGGAATCTTTGTAGGTAAAAGTGGGTTTAATATTATTGAGCCAGATATGTGGCTTCAAGTCTTATCGACACTAGGATTTATCTTTCTTATGTTTTTAAGCGGTTTAGAAATTGATTTTTCTATCTTTAAACAAAAAGGGAAAAAGAATACGACAAACGAACCAAACACATTCCAAGCAGCAAGTGTTATCTTCTTATTTATTTTCATCTTATCTTATGCCCTATCATTACTATTCGTATGGTTAGGATTTGTAGATAATGCAATGTTTATGACTTTAATTATTTCAACAATCTCTTTAGGTGTTGTCGTACCAACATTAAAAGAGAATAACCTAGGAAAAACAGCAATTGGACAAATCATTTTATTGGTCGCTGTTATTGCGGATTTAGTTACAATGATTTTACTTGCTGTATTCGTCGGATTAAATTCCGAAAGCGGCCAAAGCATGTGGCTCCTTCTTCTTCTATTCGGCGCTGGTATTGTTATTTACTTCGTTGCAAAACGTTTTAAAAACATTCCATACTTAGATAGCTTAAAAGCTGGTAGTGTACAAATTGATACAAGAGCTGTTTTTGCACTCATCTTAATATTAGTTGGGTTATCTGAATCCGTTGGAGCCGAAAATATTTTAGGTGCCTTCTTAGCAGGTGTACTCGTATCATTATTATCACCAAATGAAGATATGGTTGAAAAACTGGATTCTATCGGATACGGTTTCTTCATTCCTATTTTCTTCGTAATGGTTGGTGTAAATTTAGAGGTCTGGTCTATTTTTAAAGAACCTTCTAGTATGCTCATGATTCCAATTCTAATTGTAGGACTCTTTATTTCAAAACTGATACCATCACTCGTCTTACGAAAATGGTATCCACGTAATATCGTACTAGGAAGTGCCATCTTATTAACATCGACACTTTCTTTAGTTATTGCAGCTGCACAAATTGGTGAAAAACTAGGAATCATTAGTCCAAGTTTATCTGCCTCCCTTATTTTAAGCGCAGTTATTACTTGTATTTTCGCACCTATATTATTTAAAAAGATGTTCCCAAAAGTGGAAACACCAAAACCAAAAGTTTCAATCATTGGTGCGAGCAGAATTACCCTTCCGTTATCACTTGATTTAAAACGAGAAGATTATGACGTAACACTATATATGATGCGTCAAAATAAAATAAATGATGAGGAAGCGAAATCGCACGACTTCCCAATTGTGAAATTAGATGACATCACAATTGCATCATTAACCGAACAAACAGCATTTCATGCAGACCGCGTTGTTGTTGCAACAAGTGATGATGAACAAAACTTACTATTAGCAGAACATGCAAAAGAACTAGGTGTTGAACATGTTATTGCAAGTGTAGAAGATCCGCTTCTACAAGAAAAAGCAACACAAGAACATATCGCCGTATTCTCAACCATTAACTCTACACGTATTCTATTACGTGCATTAATTGATAAACCGAGTCTCGTTCGCTTAATTACAACAGCAAACGAAACAGTCCGTGAAGTTGAACTACGAAGCAATAAATATAACGGCGTTGCACTTCGTCGCCTTCCGTTTCTAGGTGATGTACTAGTCATTCAAATTTATCGTGGGAATAAAGCATTAATCCCGCATGGTGATACAAGACTACAACACGGTGACACATTACTTGTAACAGGCTCAAAGGAACATATCGATACACTAAAAAGCATATTAGAATAGAAAAATGCCCCTTACATAATTAAGGGGCATTTTTTTCCATTCCATATGGTAAAATGTTACTATCACATATTATGAGGATGGATTACATTATGTCTATTATAACTTTAGCTCTCTTATTATTAGCAGAAATACTCGTTGCCATTATTCTCATCGGTGTTAGTATTGAAATTTGTAGTTACGGATGGAAAAAATCAAATGGAATAAAATACTCTTGCCTCTTACTTTCACTCCTTCTCGGAACCGCTAGCATACTCGGACTTTTCGCCGCACCTGCCTATTTCTTTATACAATTAACAGAAAAAGCGTTATAAGAAAGGATGTTACTATGATTACCGTGAAAAATATTGATGGATCTGAAACTTACGTATTACGTCAAAAAATTTTGCGCCCGAGTCAAACATTAGCAGATTGTAAATACCCTTCTGACTATGAAACAGATACCTTTCACTTAGGCGCATTTATAAACGATCAACTTATTAGTATCGCTTCTTTCTCAAAGGAAATGCATCCCGACTTACAAGCAGGTATGCATTATCGTCTACGAGGAATGGCCACATTGCCTGAGTTTCGAAACAACCACGCTGGAAGCTCCTTAATTCAGAAAGCAGAACAAATCTTACAAGAGCGTCAAGCAAATATGCTATGGTGTAATGGCCGAATTACTGTAGCTGACTATTACAAGCGCTTAGGCTTCCAAGAACATGGTGAAATCTTTGAAATTGAACCAATTGGCCTTCATAAAGTACTGTATAAAAGAATATAAGAAAAGCTTTCCGCAATACGGGAAAGCTTTTCTTATATTTCAATCTTCACTTTTTATCTTTTTCATATATATGTATATAAACAGACTAGGAACTAAAAAACAAGCAAACATAATAAGTCCTGTCATACTAATTTCCTTTATCGAAATATCTGGTGTTACAACGATACAAATAGCTAAAATCCCAATAATAATACTTACCGGAATGAATAATAGTTTCATAAAATAGCTGCGTGATACTCCGCCCGTATGCTCATACACTTGCACCGAGTTTTTTAAGTTTAAAAAGTTAATCCCTATTATCCCGCACATAAATACCATTAATAAATCCGAAACACTTTCATATCCTGCATCTTGCAAAACGTAACGATAAAAAACAATACCTAGTATGAAAATATTTTGTAAGATGAAAACTAATCTAATATGTTTTAACCCCTCAATCATTAAACGTTCATCTTTCACAATTTTCATCGAATCACTCCTTTTCCTCCCAAAACAAATCATTCAAAGTTTTATCTACTGCATAACAAATTTTTAAACATAAATCTAAAGACGGATTGTATTTGCCCTTCTCAATTAAACTAATCGTTTGCCTTGTAACTCCTACTTTTTCTGCTAATTGTTGCTGTGTTAAATCTAACTGAACACGCGCGACTTTTATTTTACTTACAGCCATTCATGTTCCCCCTCCATCCATATTGTAACATATATATTACATTAAGTAATTTATATTTTGCGTGATTGATTATAGTTTCACTTTATTATACACAAAAAAGGAGCCCCTCATAAGAAGCCCCCCTCTCCTATATTATAAGAATAAATGACATCCAAATAAAATTGTAAATAAGTAGAGTAACGGATGTACCTCCATCCCTTTCCCTTTCACAATTTTTAAGACTGGATACACTAAAAATCCAATTGCAATTCCATTCGCAATACTAGACGTTAACGGAATACCAACGAAAATTAAAAATGCTGGTAATGCATCTTCAAATTCATTCCAATTAATATCACGAATACTTTGTGCCATTAAACTACCTACAATAATTAATGAAGGAGCTGTAATAGCGGCTACACTTGATAAAGAAGCAATAACAGGGCTAAAGAATGCCGTTATAATCGTTAGGCCGACTACTACAATACCTGTTAATCCCGTTTTACCACCTGCAGCAATACCAGCTGACGATTCAATCGTCGCTGCTGTTGGGCTTGTCCCAAAGATAGAGCCTGTAGTACCGCCAATTGCATCCGCAATAAATGCTTTACCAAAACGTTTCTCTGTATTATCTGTAATTAAACCTGCTTGTTTAATTAAACCGAGTAATGCTCCTGTTGTATCAAATAACAGTACAAGTAAAAATGAAAATACAACGCCATATAATCCGTATTCAATTACATCTGAAAAGGCGTTAATTGGATTTGAAACGATAATCCCCTCTGGTAAATGAGGCATCGCAACAATTTTATCCGTAAACTTCAGCTGCCCTGTAAAGAAGGCGATAATTCCTGTCACAATCATACTAATAAATAATGCACCGCTCACACGCAATGTCATTAATACCGCCGCTAAAATCAAACCAATTAAAGTTAAAATAACGGCTGGAGAATGGAAATCACCAATCGTAACTAAGTTAGATGGATGATCAACGATAATTCCAGATAGACGTAATCCAATAAAAGCAATAAATAACCCAATTCCACCTGCAATTGCATGTTTTAAACTATCAGGAATTGCGACAATAAGCTTTTGTCTAAATGAAGTGAAAGATAATAAAAGAAAAATGATACCTGTTACAAATACTGCTGAAAACGCAATGACATATGTAATCCCCTCTGCCTGTTGAACGACAGAATAAGCAAAATACGCATTCATTCCCATAGCTGGAGCAATAACAATTGGATAGTTAGCTAAAAACGCCATACATAGCGTCCCTACAACAGTCGCAATAATAGTTGCCGTAAAAGCTTGATCAAATGGTACACCTGCATCAGATAATATTTTCGGATTGATGACAAGAATATACGCAAATGTAAAAAAAGTTGTGATGCCAGCTAAAAGCTCTTGCTTCACAGAAGTGTTATATTTTTGTAATTGAAACATGGTTATGTACCCTTCCTACATCTGAATTATTATCACACATTCTTTTCTTACTAGTATGTGAGAAAATATAATACTTAATCTTAACAATCAATAAAAAGAAGAGTCAATATATTCGCTAATAGTTCGAATTTTAAGTTTAAGTCTGACAAGCACAGATATAGTACAGTTAATAATGATTATTTTTGTAGCATAACAGATGTAAATGTTTTATAATTTGAAATAGTTAAATATTTAGTAAACGCATTCAAATATCGTTCACTCTACAAGGAGGATTCTTCTTATGCAGCACACAAACAAATCTGGAACTTTAAACCGAGGTTTAAAAGAACGACATATTACTTTAATGTCACTCGGTTCAGCTATTGGCGTTGGACTATTTTTAGGATCTGCTTCTGCTATTAAACTAGCTGGCCCTTCTATTTTACTAGGCTATATGATTGCTGGACTCGTTATTTTTTTCATTATGCGAGCACTCGGAGAAATGGCAATTGAACAACCTGTTGCTGGCTCTTTTAGTAAATATGCATATGATTATCTTGGACCACTAGCTGGCTATATTACCGGTTGGAACTACTGGTTCTTATGGGTTGTTACTTGCATGGCTGAAATTACGGCTGCTGGCATTTACATGCAATACTGGTTCCCAGATATTCCGCGCTGGACTTGGGCATTACTTGCTCTATTATTAATGAGCGCTTTCAACTTCTTATCCGTAAAAGTATTTGGAGAACTTGAATTTTGGTTTGCTCTCATTAAAATTGTCACAATTATCTGTATGATAGTAGTTGGGGCTGGTATTATTTTATTTGGCTTCGGAAACGGCGGTATCGCTACTGGCATTTCAAACCTTTGGTCACATGGTGGCTGGTTCCCAAATGGTTTTTCTGGGTTACTACTCTCCATGCAAATGGTGTTATTCGCTTATTTAGGTGTTGAATTAATCGGTGTTACAGCGGGTGAAGCTCAAAATCCGAAAAAAACACTCGCAAAAGCAATTGATAACGTATTTTGGAGAATCTTACTGTTCTACGTTGGGGCTCTATTCGTTATGATGGCAATTTATCCATGGAACGAACTTGGTGAGAAAGGAAGTCCATTCGTATTAACATTCCAACAAATCGGTATCGCAAAAGCAGCAGGGATTATTAACTTTGTCGTATTAACAGCAGCTCTTTCTTCTTGTAATGGTGGTTTATTTAGTACAGGCCGTATGCTGTATACATTAGCTCAGCAGAAAAAAGCTCCTGAAAGATTCGGTCGTTTAAATAAAAATGGCATTCCAAGTCAAGGAATTGTAGCAACGGCAATCGTTTTACTCGTTGGTGTTATATTAAACTATCTTGTACCCGCAAAAGTATTTACATGGCTCACTAGTATTTCAACTTTCGGGGCAATTTGGACTTGGGGTATTATATTAGTCGCTCAAATTAAGTTCCGTAAAAGTTTGCCGACGCAAAACAAACAAAAGTTATCGTATAAAATGCCTTTATACCCATTAAGTTCATACTTCTCACTCGCTTTCCTTGCACTAGTCTTATGTATAATGGCGTATTCAGAAGATACAAGAATTGCATTGATTATTGGCCCAATTTGGCTTATTGGTTTAGCTATCGTGTATTACATGAAAGGTTTTCATAAAATTGATGAAACACCTAATTCAAAAATTAGTTAAACAAAACATCCCTTCCTTATTACTTGGAAGGGATGTTTTTATATCTATATAAATATTTCTCAACAAAATTCACGGTATTTTTACAATTTTTTAATATTTTTTATGTTTTCCGTCTTTATTTTTACAGAAAAATAAATTACATTATTAAAGCACATATATTTATTATTAGGGGGATTCTTCTATGAAGAATAAAAAATGGATTACATTTTCTTTAGCAACAGCAATTACACTAAGTATAGGAGCTTCGTTCATACCGTCTACTTATGCCGAAAGCTCTGTAGACCCAGCTCCTGAAATTGCTGCAAAAGTTGTAAACCAAAATAATGGGAAGAAAGTATTATTCGATAATACACACGGTCAAACTGCCGGGACAGCTGACTGGGTTATTGATGGCGGCTTTTCTGATTTCGGAAATGGTATCGCTCAAAACGGCTATAATGTAAAAGAACTACGTAAATCAACACCGATTACATACGAAGATTTAAAAGGCTATAATGTGTTTATCGTTCCAGAAGCAAATATTCCTTACAAAAAATCTGAACAAGATGCTATGTTACAATACGTGAAAAATGGCGGTAGTATCTTCTTCATTGCCGATCATTATAATGCAGATCGTAATAAAAATCGTTGGGACTCTTCTGAAGTATTTAACGGATATAGACGCGGTGCTTGGGATAATCCAGCAAAAGGAATGTCTAACGAAGAAGCCAATTCACAAGCTATGCAAGGAGTAGAAAGCTCTGATTGGCTATCTGACAACTTCGGTATTCGATTCCGCTATAACGCAATCGGCGATGTTTCCGCTAAAAATATTGTATCACCTGAACAATCATTCGGAATTACAGAAGGGGTTTCATCTGTAGCAATGCATGCTGGTTCTACTTTAGCAATTACAAATCCAAAACTAGCAAAAGGACTTGTTTATCTTCCAGAAAACCCAGCAAAATGGAATAACGCTGTTGATAGCGGTGTGTATAACGGCGGTGGTGTTGCAGAGGGTCCTTATGCTGCTATCGCAAAAGTAGGCCTTGGAAAAGCTGCCTTTATTGGAGACTCTTCTCCTGTTGAAGATGCTACGCCAAAATACGTTCGTGAAGACTCTGGCCAAACAAAGAAAACTTACGATGGATATAAAGAAGAAAACGATGCGATTTTACTAGAAAATATCGTAAATTGGCTATCGAATAAAGAAACATTTACAAGTTTAGACCAAGTAAATGGTTTACAACTTGATTTACCTACCACTTTACAAACATTTGAACAACCAAGCTTATCAACTGAGCCACAACCTGAACCTTGGAGTGCGCCAAATGCAGGTTATCAATGGTTTAATACAAATACTTTTAAACCTGGTTCATATGGCTATAACGGTGCAGTAACAGCAAATGACTACGTTGTTACACACCCTAGCACTCTACCAAACAATGAAGTGTTCCAAATCAAAATTCAAGTAAATAACTTATTACCAAACACAACATACAATAATTATTCTTTAGGTATATTCACTACTGGCGGTACACAAGTAGCAAAAGTTCAAAATACAAATGGTACTTGGCCATCTACTTTCGGATATAGCAGTGCTTTTTCTTTCACAACAAACAGCTTAGGTTCTGCTGAAAAAATTGTGAACGTACAAATCAATCCAAATACGACTGGACAAGCAACACTTCGTCTACGCCAAAATACAACAGCGAAATATAGTGAAACTGTAACGATTAATAAGAAATAATGAAAAAGGCAATCCGGATATGGATTGCCTTCTTCTCATTTCTCTTCTTTTGAGAAAAACATTCTTGAAATAACGATGCCTATACTTCCTACGATTAAGAATAACACTGCCCTAATCATCATTGAAACTTCTGGTAAGTCTAGAAGGAATAGCTTTCCTATCGTTACGACTAACACGACTAAGCCGGCATATAATATTTCATTCATATTTTTATTCCGGCCAAGCCAAACTGCAAATAATGCATACACCATCCATAATAACGATACAGATACACTTATTATGCTTCCATCTGTGGACAAAACTTCACCGATTCTATTAATTATAATAAATACAATCACCATAAACCAATAGAGTGCTATAGAATACATATACTTGCCAAAGCTCGCTAATACTTCTTTCGCTTGTCTCATGCAATAATAGAACGTTCCTATTAAAATAAGATGAGCAACAAAGCCTGCCGAAATAAATTGATCAAACGGGCTAAAAATAGTCTGTACCATTCCAATTGCGTAAACCGTCGCACTAACATACAATTTTATCTGTTGTTTTCCTTTAATAGAAGTAAACATACCGAGGAAACCTTGTAATAATAGTACAATCGCTGCATTCACTAAACTATACTCATATAAAATCGCTAAACTAAATGCCCCCATTGCGAAACCAAATAAAAGATTTGTAAATGTAGAATGTCTATCCTTCCTATATTCAAACACGAACATAATAGCGTGTACGAGTGCACTTATCATTAATCCCCATGTTGTAAATTCATGTATTTTTGAAATGGCTAATATAAAGAAGACTGCATTCGCACTAAATATCGCCAAGCGTGGCTCTACTATAAAACTTCTCTCTGTAAACATATGCCAAAATAATAGTAAGTGAATTAAACCATAAACTACTGTTAACTGGACTTGCAAATCCTCTACTAACATTGACATAACAGCAAAGAAGACAAAAAGAACAATAGCAGCAACAACATAAGAAATCATATATAAATACTGATAACGATTTTTCAACGCATACCATAATAAGCTGAGCGTTAGTATCGTCTCATATCCAAAGAAAATATACGGATTAGGAGTTGTACTATTTAATAAGAACGGCACGAAGAAAGCTCCTACCGCTACAAAGATAGTAAGATATTCCGATTGATACCTCTTCGCTATATAAATACCTAAAATGACCCATGCAATATTACATACAAACGCAACACTCGCTGGAATAAATCCATATAAATAATGTGCCGCAAATGTCGTTAAAACTATACCCGTAATACTTCCTCCTGCTAGTACTAACCCTAATGCTTGCCGCTCGCGTTTAATTTGAATATCCCCTATATAATAAAAACCGATTGATAGGACAATACCAAACACAATTCGTATTGCTGGTGTTAATAATCCCGCATCTACCCCTGCTTTAAATAACCAAATTACTCCAAGCAACATAATACCGACAAATATGCGCGGTAACCACGTTTGGCAAAACTTAATAATATTAAATGGTTCTGGTTTAAACGCAGCTATATCTACTTGTTTTACCTCACGTTCTTGCACAGGCTCTTTTATTGTAACTACTTCTTCTTTTTGTTTTTCCTCCATCACCGTTTCAATATATTCTTTCTTTTCCGTCCTAACATGTTGCTGAGCATTTTTTACTTCTATTTCTCTTTGTTTTGCTTTCAATTCCAAAAGTGCTTCTTGAATCGTTTCAATTGCTGTTTCGAGTGCTTCTATTTTCTTGTTCAAATCCTCCTTCATGCGCTCCCCCCTCATCATCCGTTCAAAACCTATATATTACCAATTACTTTTATCATACTCTTAGTCTATTCATTTTCAATACTATTTTTCCAAAAAAGAAAGGTGTTTTCCAAAATAGGAAAACACCTTTTACTCATTTCTTCTTATTTAAAACACTACTCACGATAACACCAATACAAGCACCTATAATAGCTGGAACAATCCACCCAACACCTTCCATATAAAACGGAATGTATTTCAATACTGATGTCCACTGATTCATCATCACATTTTTATTGAAAATATCAACTGCACTAAACACCGCTACAATTCCAACAGTTACTGTATATACGTATGCATACTTCTCAATATACTTATGGAATAGCCCTAAAATAATAAGCGTTAATGCAACTGGATAAATAAATCCAAGAATCGGTACTGATACTTTTAAAATTTGTGTTAATCCTAAATTAGCTAAAATCATACTAACCAAACTTAATATAAATGCCCAAACTTTATAAGCTACTTTCGGAAATGCACTTGCGAAAAATTGACTACAAGATGTAACAAGTCCGATTGACACACATAAACACGCGATCGTAAAAATAAGACCTAATAAAACGACCCCGCCTTGCCCAAATAATGTAGTCATCACTTGCGCTAACACTTGCGCGCCATTATCAAATGTCCCCAATGAACCACTCATTGAACCGACATATCCAAGTATGACATAAATAATAGATAATAATAGTCCTGCACCAATTCCAGCAATACTCATATATTTCGCTAAACCTTTATCATCTTCAATACCTTTTGCACGAAGAGCATTTGCAATCACAATCCCAAAAATTAAAGCTGCTAATGCATCCATCGTTAAATATCCATCTAAAAACCCTTGGAACATAGGCGCTTGTCCATAATTTCCAGCAGCCTCTTTCACACTACCTACTGATGTAAACATGCTTTTTATAAAGATAAGAGCAATCATACCTAATAATAACGGTGTTAAAACTTTTCCGAACAACCCCATTAATTTAGACGGTGATAAACTTAACCAGTACACAATACTAAAGAAAATAACTGTGTAACATAATAAGACTACGCTACCCGCTTCCGGAAATAGCTGACCCGGTCCCATTTCAAAAGCTAGACTTCCTGCACGCGGAATACCAAGGCCTGGTCCAATAAATACATACACGATACACGGAAAAATAATGGCGAATGAAGAATGAACTCTACCCGCTAGCGTTTGAAAACTTCCTGCTTTTGCAATCGCAATAACTCCCAATATCGGAAGACCTGTTGCTGATATAATAAACCCTACTAATGAAATCCACACATGTTCTCCTGCTTCATATCCAAGAAAAGGCGGGAATATAAGATTCCCCGCTCCAAAGAACATTGAGAATAACATAAGACTAATAAGTAAAATTTCTTTTTTCTGTAACAATTTCATCTCTTTCTCCTTCTTTGATTTCATCTTTTATGAAATCAATTCCACATATAAAAAAGTGCAAAAACCCGCTTCCTTACAAAGAAAACATAGTCCATAGTCTAACATAAAAGAAACATCCATTCTATAGCTACCCCCCTTTTCCAATTTCTTCTGAAAAATCAACCTTTATTGACTTATAATAGTTAATAAGGTAAAATATTAAATGTACAAAATTATTAACTTTGTTTTTGTTTGTGTCAGGAGGAAAATAACATGGAATCAGCGATACAACTAGAAAGAGAACAACAAAGAAAAAAGAAACATCCTCCAGGTTTATACTTACTCTTCTTTACAGAAATGTGGGAAAGATTTAGTTACTATGGATTACGAGGATTATTAACATTATATTTAACGACAGCTTTAGTAAGCGGTGGTCTTGGGTTTAGTCCCGCATGGGCACTCTCTATTTACGGATTTTATACTGGAGCCTGTTATTTCACACCAATGATTGGTGGATACTTAACAGACCGTTTTCTAGGTAGACGAAAAGCGATCACAATTGGTGGTATAACAATGGCAATCGGTAACCTTACACTATTTGCCTTACAAAACCAAGTCGGCCTATACCTCGGATTAGCGCTTATTATTATCGGTAACGGATTCTTCAAACCAAACATCTCTACACTGGTTGGGGAATTATACGAAGAGAACGATCCAAAACGTGATAGTGCATTTACCATTTTCTATATGGGTATTAATGTCGGATCATTTTTAGCTCCACTCGTTTGCGGATTTTTATCAGAAAATTTATTCAAAACAACGGTTGATGGCGTTGTACATTACGGATTCCGTTACGGATTCTTAGCCGCTTCAATCGGAATGATTATTGGACAAATTTTATTTACAACACTATCAAATCGCTTCCTTGGTGATATCGGTAAAAAACCAACTCGCGATTTACAAACAACAGATGGACAACCATCAGTAGGAGATACACCGTTAACAAAAAAAGAAAAACAACGTACTGCAGTTATCGTCATTTTAACATGCTTCGTTGTCTTCTTCTGGGCTGGCTTTGAACAAGCTGGTAGTTCATTAACATTATATACAAACAAATTTGTAGACCGCTCTGTATTCGGATGGGAAGTTCCAACATCTTGGTTCCAATCGGTCAATCCATTATTTATTATTTTACTTGCTCCAGTCATTTCGGCATTATGGGCAAAACTTGCGACTCGCAAGCGTGGAGATTTAAAAATCCCAACTAAAATGGGACTTGGTATGATCTTGCTCGGTATCGGTTATATCATTCTCGTTATTGCTACATTAAAAACAGGTAGTGATGAACATAACATTACAGAAAAAGCAAACTTACTATTTATCGTCTTTACGTATCTTTTCCATACGTTAGGTGAGCTATTCTTATCACCTGTCGGACTATCAATGGTTAGTGCACTTGCCCCAGTAAAACTTGCTTCTTTATTAATGGGAGTATGGTTAGCAAGCTCAGGAATCGCCAACATTTTAGGTGGACAACTTGCAAGCTTCACAACTTCACTTGGATATGCTGAAGTATTTACAGTAATTGGCGCTGTAGCAATTGTATTAGGTTGTGTTTTATTATTAATTTCTAAGAAATTAGTGAAATGGATGGATTAAAAAAGATGAGGGGAAATCCCTCATCTTTTTTATGCATTCTTACCTTTTTCTATCGCTTGTTCGTACAGATTTTTATGTTCTTTATATTCACTTGGCACAAAATTCTTATAGAAGAATGCAAGCCAACTGTCTCCTTTTTTATATCCTTCTTCTCTAATTTCTGCTGCTTTTTTATTTGATTTAAATCCTTCAATAAACCATTTCTTTAACGATTCATTTTTTTCATATTTAGCAGGAACTTTCAAATCATAGTTTTCAAATGCATACTTATAGCCAGCCTTTTCTACTGCTTTTTTTGTAGATTTATAACCCTTTTCATAAGCTGTTTCATACGCCTTCACGTACACATCTTTCTCTCTATTTCCGGGGTTCTTTCCGGCTAATTCCTTACCTGCCTTTTCCCCTAGTTCAGCTTGCTCTTTTTCAATTTTTTCTGTTCTTTCTTTATTCCCTACTTGGAAACCTTCTGCAAAATTCGGCTTAAACTCTGGAGCAATTTGACTATCTTCCATCGTCTCTTGTGCTAAACCTTGCTCTTTTCCTTTTTCAAAATTCGTTTTCTTCTGCTCTTCTAAAGACCAAGATGCAGCATAAGCAGTTTTGAATGCTTCTTTATATGTATCTGATTTTCCAGCTAAATGTGATTCTGCATCATTTTTCCCCGCTTTAAAATCAATCTCTCCATTTTTTTGTCCCTCAAGCTGTCCTTTTTCCATATCAGCTTGACGTTGTGCTTCCTCTCGCTTACGTGCTTCTTCCGCTTTTCTTTGTTCTTCAGCTACACGTTGTCTCTCTGCCTCTGCTTTTCTTTGTTCCTCCGCTACACGTTGTCTCTCTTCTTCAGCTTTACGCTGCGCCTCTGCGGCACGTTGTTTTTCAGCTTCAGCATTGCGCTGCGCTTCCGCTTGTCTTTCAGCTTCTACAGCACCATTATTATTTTGACTAGGAGCTGGACTTGTTGCACCACTACTAGAAGCTGGTTTATTGTGATAATGATATTCCCCGTACTGCAATCCCCATTTTTCACAATTTGTACGACACGTATGTCCCCCATTAGCATCTGTACGTCCTGGATGCGCATAGGCTGAAATTGGAGTTACCAATAACGCTACACTTGTTGTTAAAAGAAGTTTCTTCACCTGTTGTTTCACTCTTGTTCCTCCCAAAATCTTGAATTCTAACTTTATTATACATAAATAGAAAAATACTTAAATACCAACTAAAATATTCTATTATTTCTCAACATTAGTAAAAAAGAAGGTCAACTCTTTAGAGAGTTGACCTTCTTTTTTATTTCTTCGCCTTCGTTCCTACTAAATCACCAGCAACAACATAACGTTTAGAATTATCTTTTACAGATACACATGTAATAAGCGTTATCTCATCTTTCCCATGATCTTCAACAACCTCCCATTTATCAGGAGTTACTTCAGATACACCAGTAACCGCATATTCATATTCGTTTTCATTATCATACAAATAAACTTTATCGCCTTTTTTTAGAGACGCTATATCACTAAATAAAACACCTTTTTTAGACATGTTATGTCCTGCTAATGCATAGTTCCCTTTTCCCATTACTTGATTTTCTTTTACTGTTGCTGCACCTGATAATAAGTTTTTCTCAGTAGAAGATTTTAAAACAGGAAGTTCTAATGAAACACTCGGAATCGAAATACGACCAATTACTTGTTTCTTATCTAAAGATGCGTTCGCTACTTCTGCCAAGTCTGGTTGATTAATTTTCGAAGCATCTACAAATTCTGTCTCATGTTTTTCATAATCCATTTTTTGAACAGCCTGTACATTTTCAGTCTGTTTCTTTTCAGCTTGATATCCATCATAAAATGGTTTGCCGATTAATACACCACCTACAACAAATAGGAGGATTGCTACTATACTATAAATTCTTTGCTTATTCATATACAATTCCTTTCCGTTACAAAATCTTACTCTATTTAAAATGATAAGATAATATTGCTATATGTACAAGTGTAAGCTGAAAAGAAACCTTCTTGCTGATGCAAGAAGGTTTCTTTTTAAGCGATTTTATTTCGATATAAAGATACGTGGAAAATTGTCATTTGAATAAAGAAAATACTAAATGCAATATATATTGGATATGCAGGAACATATAGATTAGCAATTGGAGAAAGCGTTAAAAAACCAACCGCACAAGGCAACACGTACCATAGTGACATAAATGTAGTACGACAAGCCTTTTCTGTAATCGCCTTTTCCCGCTCGTCTTCTTGAGGAAATAACAGTGGAAACATCCAATATGATAGCTCTTTATATTTTTTCTTTTGAATTTTATAAAGAACAGTCGATACAATACCAAATATTAAAAGCAATCCTATTGGCATTAAACTCACCGAAACTTCAAATGGTAACCTCTTCGTTTGAATAAAATTAGCAACTTCGATAGTAAAATAATATAACTCAATAAATGCCCAACCTGCTAATACCATTAAGAGTACATTCAACATATAGGAAAATACAAGTCTATTCATCCTCTTCCCCCTCCTTATTTAAAACAAACACATCTTCCATCTTGAGCTCGAACACATCGCAAATCATAAGCGCTAATAACAATGAAGGAACATAATCCCCTTTTTCAATTGCAGCAATCGTTTGTCTCGTCACTCCAACCTTTTCTGCTAATACACTTTGCGAAAAATTAAACCGCGCTCTTAATTCCTTCACTCTATTTAAAATGGTCAAATTTACCACCTCTCACCATCATTGTATGCTATACTTAACAAAATGTAAACTCAACTTAACATTGTTTTTATAAAAAAATCCAACTCTACGTATTGTAAAGTTGGATTACGTGTTAGTTTAAAATTGTAACTTTAACGATTTTTCTTCCCCATTGACTAGAAGACCCTTTATCAGGCATTAACACATCAATTCTGTTACCTTTAATCGCTCCACCAGTATCTGCTGCAATTGCGACTCCATAACCTTCAACATTTACAGTTTTACCTAATGGAATAACTTTTGGATCTACAGCAATTAATTTCATTCCTGGGTTTGCAGTTAGATTATAACCTTTACCACCTGGTCCCCATGCAGAGAATACTTGTTGACCTGGTGCATAACCATTTTCCCCTGGATCAGCTGTATAAGCTGTAGCTTCTACATAAATTTCTTTCCCACCAGCAGTTGGCTTAGGAGATGGTTCAGGTTGTGGAGGTTCTACCTTCGAATTATTATTAGTAACTGGTTCAGCTGGTTTATCAGCTGGTTTACTAGCTTTTGCTTGCTTTTGCTTTTCAGCAATTTCCGCTTGCGCTTTCGCTAAAGCTTCTTGTTCAGCCTTTGCAGCTGCCTCCGCTTTTGCACGCTCTTCTGCTGCAATTCTTGCTGCTTCTTGCTCACGAGCAATCGTTTCTTGTACTGCCTTCATGTTTGATTCGATTTTAGCCTTTTCTTCTGCAGCTAAATTAAGTTGGCTTGCAACCTGATTATATTTAGCTTGAACTGTTTGTAAGTTAGCTTGACGCTTTTTCAAGTTATCTTGCAAATCAGCTTGTGCTTTTGCTAATTTTTGTTTGTCTACTACTAAAGATGCTTCTTTTTCGTCAATTGTTTTCTTGTCTGCTTCAATTTGACGAAGATCTTGTTCCTGTAGACGTAAAATTTCTTTATCAGCTTCTAAAATAGTAGAAACTGCGTTCATACGTTGTAAGAAATCTGCAAAGTTTTTTGACTCTACTACAACTTCTACTACTAAACTTGTATTTGAACTGTTTTGAACAGAAACCATACGTTTTCTCATAATATCTTTACGAGCAAGGACTTTATCCTCTAAAACGACAATTTCTTCCTTTTTTTGCTCAATCTGCTTATGTGTTTCATCAATTTTACGTTGAATAGCAGCTTGATCCTCTTTATTTTTTGCAATTGTATTATTTAAATTATGTAGTTCGTTTTCGATACCTTGAATTTCTTTACTAACAGCTTGCTTCTCTTGCTCTTTCTTTTGCATTTCTGCATCGTTTTGCTGCAATTGCTGTTGCATGTTGTTAAGTTTCTCGTCGTTTGACTCTGCTTTAACAGCGACTGTACTAGAAAGACTTATAATTCCTGCTAATACTAGACTACTGATTCGCTTAAAATAGTTCATAATCCGACTCCCTTCTTATACAGTTATACATGATTTATTTTACAGTTTGTTTACAATACCATTAAATACAGTTTATTTTTCATGACGAAAAAAAGGGAATTATGCATAAAATGTAATAGATTCTTAAATATTTAACAATTCCTATATTTAAAAATTATAAAAGATGCTAAAATCCAAATATAGAGAAAATATAACTTCTAAAGGCGGTTGAAATAAATATATGTTTACTCAAAAGAAATCACTCCAACATAAAATTGATCAATTAGAAAGTCGTATACAAGAACTAGAAGCAGAATTAAAACAAAAGGATATCGAACAACAAGAGACTATTTCTTCTATCCACGATCGTGTACAAAGCGTTGTTCAAGAGCATCAACTTGTAAATAACCAGCACAATACACTTCAAAATTTAGTTCAACAATTAAGCTCATGTTTCGAAAATGTTTCAACACGCACTACACATTCCAATGAATTAAATAATGAAATGTTACAAAAAGAACAAAGCTTAATTCAATCTATTGAAGAAATCATTGACTGCTCTAATGAAGGAAAAGAATCTGTTCACCGTTTACTTATTGTAATTAACAAATTAGGCGAACAATCTCAACGTACGTCTAATAGTATGAATCATTTAAGTGAACGCTCAAAAGAAATCGAGCAAATTGTAGAAGTCATTCAAAACATTGCAGCACAAACAAATTTACTTGCTTTAAATGCAAGCATTGAAGCTGCACGTGCTGGTGAACATGGTAAAGGATTCGCTGTCGTTGCCAATGAAGTAAGAAAATTAGCTGAAAGTACAGCTGAAAGTACAAAAAACATTGGCAACTTAACGAAAAAAATTCAAGAAGAAATTGAAAAAGCATACGATAATACAAAAGATAATTTGCATTTAGTCGATGAAGGTGTAGAAATGAGTGCCGATACAAACGCTAGAATTGAAAATATTTTAATTATGATTCAAACGTTACAAAACGGTGCTACTAATGTTATTAAAGCTATTGAAAACCAAAAGTCTTGTAATGATGATATATTACGAGAATTCGCTACTACACAACAAATGTTCCAAAAGTTAAATACTACTATTATGAATCACATTCATGATGCTGAGAAAGTCGATGTTCAATTAACGAAAAGTCTTGAAGAAACAGCAGTTTCTCATTAATAATAAAAATCCCTTATACTGCTATAAGGGATTTTTATTATATTTCGAATATTTATTTCTTCTCAATATTCATCCGTATCTTTGTTATAATGGACAAGTTGTTTCTTTCGACTATTAAACAAGGAGGTTATTATGGAACAATTTTACTACATTTTAAAATATTTAATTCTTGGTCTGTTCCAAGGACTAACAGAACCGATTCCGATTTCTTCAAGTGGTCACCTCGTTTTAGCACAGCATTTGCTAGGACTAAAAATCGAAGGGTTTAGCTTTGAACTACTTGTTAATTCAGCTTCATTATTAGCTGTATTACTTATTTATAGAAATGATTTAATTCGTCTAACGAAGAATGGTCTATCTTATATATTTACAAGAGCAGAAGATGCAAAATCAGATTTCTTCTTTATTATTTACCTTGTTATTGCGACCATTCCAGCAGGTGTTATTGGTGTTTTATTTAAAGATTACATCGATCAATACTTAAAAGGTGTGAAAATGGTTGGGATTTCCCTTCTTATTACCGCTGTCGGTCTTTGGATTATTAGAAACTTGCGTGGACGTAAAAATGATGGCGACCTTTCTATGAAAGACGCAATTATTGTCGGCCTAGCACAAGCTTGCGCACTAATTCCTGGAATCAGCCGATCAGGTGCAACAATCGTAGCAGCGATGTTACTTGGTATGAAGCAAGAAACGGCTCTTCGTTTCTCATTCTTACTATATATCCCTGTTAGCTTAGGTGGTTTATTACTAAGTATTACAGACATTGCAAAAGATCCAAATCTAGATACACTATTCGTACCATATATCGTTGCATTTATCGCAACATTTATCATGACGTATATTTCATTAAAATGGTTTATGAACATTATGGCAAAAGGAAATTTAAAATATTTCTCTTTCTATTGCATTATCGTAGGTGTACTTACTCTTATTTTCTTATAAGGTGAAACTTACAAATCAAAAAGCGAGTCATTCTATTACACTAGAACGACTCGTTTTTTTATGCATATACTTTCTTTTCTTGACAATACAAACGAATAACATGTTTATTTTGTTGAAATACATCATGCGTTAGGCGGATAATAATAAAATTTCGTTTTATTTGATCATCATGAACAAAAATCTGTTCTCCCTCTTGAAAACGCCACGCACTTTCAAAAGTTGTAATATGATCCCCACTTACAGAAAAAAGCTCATATCGCATATTTTGTACCCTCTCTCAACTTATAATAATCATAATATCATTATATTAAATTTAGTATAACTTAATTCCGTTGAAATTTGTAATTTTTTCTATTTCGAAATATTTTAATTTTGTTTTACGCTTCTTTTAACGTTATAATGATAAACGAATTTTCATTGAAAGGAGCTTCATTTTGACTGCATATATATTTCCAATAAAAACAGCATTTATTTTATTTCCTATTTTAGCAATGTTCCTCTTAATACCTTTTTTAATATTTAACTACCGAAAGTACGGTTATTTAAATAAATGGCGTTCATTTATTTTGTACTCATTATTACTTTACTTATTAAATGCCTATTTTCTTGTGATTTTGCCGTTACCACAAACATATGATACTTGTAGCCTACAACCGGCTAATACACAACACATGCAACTATCACCATTTTATTTCATACAAGAAATTAGTAATCATACTTCGGCAATTTTAACGAAACCAGCTACTTATTTCTACCTATTAAAAGAATCTGCGTTTTTACAAGTAGCATTTAACGTTCTATTAACCGTTCCATTCGGTATTTACTTACGGTATTATTTCCGACGTAGTTTCTTACAAACAATTTGTATTTCTTTTTGTCTTTCACTCTTTTTCGAGCTAACACAAGTGACTGGACTATACGGTATATACAATTGTGCGTACCGCTTATTTGATATAGATGATCTGTTTTTAAATACATTAGGCGGCGTAATCGGCTTTATCATTGCACCAATTTTTACGTACTTCCTTCCGAAAGCAAGCGAATTAGATAGTCATATTGATTTGGAAACGAAACCAGTCGGATTCGTTCGTCGCTTTATCGCGATGCAAATTGATTGGATTTTCTTATCCATCGTTGTACCTGTCATTAAAAACAAAGGAAATTCTTTCTTTGTTTCTAATATTCAATCTTACACGAACATATACGAACTCATTTTCATAACGTGTTCGATCTTTATTTACTTTATTATCATTCCATACTTTACGAATGGAAAGACAATCGGTAAAGCATTGCTTCGTATTTACGTGAAAGGACAATCAGATCGTATTACGTTGAAGGAACTATTCATCCGTTATGGTATATTCTATTTCGTTTTAGGTGGAATCAATTATATTCTTTCTAGTAGCTCTATCTTAAATCTTAAAGAGCCTTTAGTATTAGTAGTTATATTATTATTCCAACTCGTAATTAACGGTCTATTTATTATTCATGTTTTATTACATGTATTTAGTCGTGATAAGTTACTATTTTACGAGCGAATTAGTCAAACAAGAAATGCGATCGTACTAAAAAAAGCTGACAAGTAATACTTTGTCAGCTTTTTTTCATAATCGTAAATAACTTTTCTGTGTAAGGATTTGAAAACATTTCTGCTTCATCTAATAATTTCCTCACCTTTAGAAACGAATGCAATTCTGGATATATATTTTGTAATTTTTCGTACGTTAACGTATGCATTTTTCCCCAATGCGGGCGTCCTTCATACTTTAGAAAAATTTTCTCCACCTCACCAAAATAAGCAGCATACTTCATACCTTTATACATATGAACAGCTATATACGCAGAATCTCTTCCATACGCTGGACTGAGCCATATATCATCCCTTTTCACATAACGGCATTCAATTGGGAAGTGCACTTTATACTTTTTCTTTTCAATAAGGTTTGAAATTTCTTCTACAACGGCCTGCATATACTTTGAAGGAACACTATACTCCATTTCATAAAATGGAACCGCACGCGATGTAGCAAATACTTCATAACTCGGACCAATTATTTTTGTATTCGGTACAGCTTTAGCTGATAATCGACTTACTCCTTTACTTATAGAAGGAAACCATTTACATCCTTTAGATAACAAAGAGAACATCTTATTTTCAAGTAACTCTACCTTTAGTTTATGCCATTTCAAATCACTTTTTTTACCCGTTGTTTCGTTTGTAATTTTCACTTGCACTTCATCTGAATAAGGAAAAACAAAAAATTCAAAATGGCGATTCTTCTTATATTCTTCTAGCTTGTTCATTACAGTAGATAATGACTGTTTTTCACTTTTATAAACGAGTGAATAGGCTGGAATAACCTTCAGTTTTATTTTTACAATGATACCTAACATCCCAAGCGACAACTGAAAAGCTCTCCAATATTGTACATTCTCCGTTTCCGAACAAACTATACTCTCACCTGTAGATAAAACTGCGGTAATCTCTATAACTTGTGTTGATAAACTTCCAAAGGTAATACCCGTTCCATGCGTCCCCGTACTAATTGCTCCTGCGATAGATTGCGAATCAATATCCCCTAAATTTTCTTGCGCATAACCTTTTTCCTCAAGTAACTTCCCTAGCTCATGTAACTTTGTTCCTGCCCATACTTCGGCAACCATTTCTTCCGTATCAATATTCACAGTTCCCTTCAATTCATCTAAAGAAACTAAAATTTCTTCCGTTTGCACAA
Source organism: Bacillus cereus group sp. MYBKT111-2 (assembly GCF_051915205.1). Classification (NCBI taxonomy): domain Bacteria; kingdom Bacillati; phylum Bacillota; class Bacilli; order Caryophanales; family Bacillaceae; genus Bacillus; species Bacillus cereus group sp. MYBKT111-2. The sequence goes on along the minus strand of NZ_JBQAEG010000016.1, from coordinate 5,145 downwards.
GAGGTGTAAACGAGTGTCCTGAACCGACAACACGAATTTTCTTCCCTTCTTTTCGTGCAAGCTCTACAACTTCTACTACATCTTGTATACTTTCTGGATACATCGTATAATGCGGTGTTCCTTCTACATTCCCTGTCCAATTTCTCCATTTTTGTCCCTTTATAGAAAGCATTGGCCATCCCCCCGATATGTTGAATACTTCCCAATAATCTCTCCTTCTTTCACACGATATAAAAACGGAAACCGCTCACATAACTCTCCAGCTTTACTATGGCGAAACAAGATACAATCTCCTATTTCTACTCGTTCCTCACCGTTATAGAAAATCGGTGTTTGCACTTCACCAGCACCTTCTAAAGCTAATAGTTTGGCACCATCTGGCCTCCAAATCTCAGGTTCTTTATCTTTCCCGATTGCTCCTGAGGCCATATATCCACCACCTAAACAAGTGTAAATTGTTGGTGCTGGTTTACGCACAACTGGTAAAGCAAATCCGACAGCTGGATGAAATTGCACCTCTTTATAATAATCAAACAGCTTCGGGGCATAAAAAGCCGAACCTATTGTAATCTCTGAAACTGAATGATCTTGCTCAGTTGTTTTTATACTTCCTGTGCCTCCCCCATTTACAAACCTTAGTTCAATACCTAGATTTTGTATTTCTTTTACGATATGTCCTCTTCTTTCTTTAACTTCTAACACTGATTTCTTCTTTAAATATGAAATCACTTTACTTTTCGCTCGTTGATTCGGTATGTGATCTCCTACCCCAGCAATTTGGGCTTCATATCCCATTACACCATCTAGTATTAAAAATGATGATTCTTTCAATCTTTTTACTATTTTCAAAGCACCTTGCACATCTTTTACCGGTGATCTTTTGACCCCAAAATGGAACTTAAAAAAAAGACTACTCATATCAATATCTAAGCAAACACGAAAACATCCTTTAGACTTCTCAGCAATTTTTTCTAAATAAACAATATGATCTTCACAATCCACCATACAAGTTATAATGAGCCCTTGCTTTGTTAGCAAACTTATTTCATGTAACGCTCTTTCATCATAAGCAGGATATCCGAGCAATAAATCATTGAATCCTTGTTCAATTAAAAATAAAGCTTCCCTAGGTGAAAAACACATAATACCTTGAAATCGTTCATTTGCAGCTAAAATCTTTTGCATAACCGGAACAGAACGTAACGATTTACTCGCTATACGAATCTTCTTATTGCCACTTAATTCTATAATCAATTGAATATTTCTATCTAAAGCTACTTCATCCAAAAATGCACACGGTAATGGAACTTCTTTAAAAATTCCTCGATCCACATTTTTCTCTCCTCTTCTCTATATGTCTTATACATATTGGAAAGAAAGTTGGAATCTCCTCTACAAAATAAAAAAGTTTCTTCCTATTTAAGAAGAAACTTTTTTAGGACTACTTCATAGAAATAGTTGCTGCTACTGGATAATGATCAGAATAATCATCATACGTATATTTTTTGAGCCATGATGTAACAGTCCACTGTGGAGATTTCGGTTGTAACACTTTATTCTCTACAAATGACGGGTTCGCATGGTCTTTACTTGCAATAATATAATCTAAATACTCGGCAGGGCTATCAGGGAAATTATATTTTGCAATACTGTTTGTCGTCGCATCCCAAGTTGCTGTATGTCCCGTATAAGATGGAATAGAAGCGTGCAATGTTTTGAACATCGATGCGTACTCTGAGTCACTATTGTTCTCAGCATTTATTTTATTCACGTTCATATCACCACCAAATAGGACGTACTCGTCATTTGGTATATTCTTATTTTTAATAAAATCTTGAATTTCTTTTAGCTGGTTTGTACGTACAGATGCAGGTGAAGTTTTTCCGCACATACTATCTTCAGCCTGCAAATGCGTCCCAATTACATGAACGAAATGATCATTTTTCTTAATTTTCGTGTATACAAATCCTTTATTCGATAAATTATCCGGTCCGCATCCTTGTGCAAATACATATTGAACCTTTTCAACGATCGGCCATTTGCTCACGATTGCAACGCCTCCATCTTCAGGCGTTGAAGATGAATAACTACCTAACGTTTTATCCCATTCATTTCCGTTACTACGACCTAATACAGCTGTTTGATTTGGGTATTCTTTCTTCAAATTTCCTAAAAGGCGATCTGAAGCACTATTATCAAACACTTCATTTAATATAACAACGTCTTGATTTTTAATATAATCTGCCGCCCCAATTAAATCAGCACGCTGACTTTGTCCCCAATTCGGATATAAGTTAGTTGATAGCATGTACACGTTATGCGTCATCACTTTCAAAATGTTGTTTTGATCTGTAGACGTATCTGCTTGAGCTGAAGATCCTCCGTATAAAACTCCTAAACCAATCCCAAGGCTAAGTACACCTTTTAGCAATTTACCTTTCACGTTCCATCCCTCCATATGTATAGTATTGAACTACTCACCACTTAACGTCCTTACGGACTGTTTGAAGTGGGAGATTCCTAAGTACAGAAGCCTAATGGCTTCTAATTCATTAGGCTATCCCCGTAGTTCCTACGGTTAGAAGCCTTAAAGCTTCATTTTTAAGATTGATACTTGCGTTAATATCTCTGTCGTGATGACTATTGCACTCAGGACAATCCCATTCACGAAGATTTAGATTCTTAACGTCTTTATTTTGATACCCACAACAAGAACATAATTGGCTTGAAGCAAATGTTTTGGATACCAGAATGACTTGTTTTCCATACCATTTTGCCTTGTATTCTAGCAACGTTCTAAATTGTGACCAAGATACTTCACTAATCGCTTTTGCTAACTTATGATTTTTTAACATATTCGATACTTGCAAATCTTCTATACCGATAACATCGTGGTTTTTGATGATTTCAGTTGAGATTTTGTCCAAGTAATCTTTTCTAGCATTAGCTATGTATTCATGAATTCTAGCTACCCTTACTCGTTGTTTATTCCAGCGAGAAGATCCTTTCATTCTTCTAGAAAGAACGCGCTGTGCTTTTGCCAACTTCTCTTCCAATGAGCGAAAAAATTTAGGGTTTTTATAGGTTGTTCCATCTGACAAAATGGCGAAATCTTTTAATCCTACATCCATTCCAATATAAGAATGTGTTTTCGGAAGTTCTTGCACTTCTGTTTCAACTAACAATGACACAAAGTATCTGCCAGAAGGGTTCCGTCTAACCGTAGCATTTAAAATACGTCCCTTTATTTCACGACTTTTGGCAAATCGAACAAGACCTAGTTTCGGCAATTTCATTTTGTTTCCGACAACAGCAATGTTTTCATTTGTTTGTTTTGTGGTATAAGATTGTACGTTGTTCTTTTTAGATTTGAAACGCGGGGCACTGTTTTGTTTTTTAAAAAAGCGTGTATAAGCATCCACAAGGTTGCGAACAGACGATTGAATAGCAATACTATCCACTTCTTTTAGCCAAACAAACTCTTTCTTCATGGCAGGAAGTTTGGCAGAGCATGTACCATATGTCAAACCTTTTCCTGTTTCTTTGTATGCATTATCCCATAGAGATAGGAAGTGATTGAATACAAAACGAGAACAACCAATCGTTTTATTGATCAGGATCGCTTGTGCTTTATTTGGATAGATACGAAATTTATACGCTTTATTGATCATCCTTCATTTCACCTCCATTTCGATATATTTCCATTATATACCAAACGCACATTCGATAGTTAGTTAAGTGATTATGACAAATTATCCGGTAACACTTTACATATGTCGAACAATTAAGATGACTTCCTGCCATCTCTTGTTCGAAGCCAATTCATCTCCCACCTACTCGCTGGGCTACGCCCTTCACGCTCCTTGAGGAAGGAGTCTTCTTGGCTAAATTGATAAAAAGGTCAAATACTCTATTGTGAGATTTGACCTTTTTTAAATACTTAACGATCTCCGTACGTATCAAACCAAAGCTGAATGTATCCAGCAGTAACACGTTGTGCATCCATTAATCGCTTACCTGTCATTGGCGTAACTTCAGCGCGCCATTTATCTGCATATTCTTGTGACACAGCTGCTTTTACGAACCAATCTTTCGTATTATCATTTACAATTCCAGAGTAATCTTGTTTCGCTACTACTGCCGCTCCATGAATCCACTCTTCTGGATTTGTACCTTTCCAGTTCCAATATCCATTTCCATCCGTCACTTTATAATTATCTTTTATCGTATCTACAAAGTTTTCATATTTAGAATGGAATCCTTGTGGATACGAAAGATTTGTAAAGTTTGCTGCATGCATCGGTTGGTTTACATCTCCTAAATAATGAAGAGATAATCCTAAATAGAAGAATGCTTGTTTCATATCTTTATTTTTATATGATTCACCAGCTAATTTAAAATATTTAGCGCCAGTTTCTTTTGCCTGCTTTGCAAATGGAATATATGTTTTTCCATTGTCTGGATCATAGAAATGTGAAGCAAATGTGCTATTATCATAATAAGGATTTTCATAGTCAGCAGCATAAATACCGTTCTCTAACTCCGTACGCCATTCATTTAATTGTGCAACTCGATCTTGTTTTACAAGTGTTGTATTGCGAGACATAATATCAATCGCACGGTTTACAATCCATAAATGAGAATTTACGCCTTCTTTATGTTTATCTTCAGCAGACCAGCGGTGAACTATTTTTATTTTACTTCCCCCATCGTTTTCATGAGCAAATGCAACGCTTTGTAAAGGAGCTACTACTGTAATAGCTGCTGCTAAAGCAAGTACTTTCTTTTTCATCTGAAATCCTCCATTTTATAATCGAATTATTGTAAACTTTTTGTTAGGATCCTATGATGTCATCCGGTTAACCTATGACTAGAATATCCCACCTTTCATGAAATTTCTATTACTAAATCAAAATATTCAAATGTTCATATCATTATAACTTTATACACAGTGAATATAATGAATGAATACACTTTCATTTTAATAAACTATTATTAAGGCTTATCTAAACTAATGTAAAAAAAGAGTAAAGCTGAACTGCACCCCAATTGTTAGACACAGTCTAACAATTGGAGGTGCAGTTTTTCTATGGCTAAATTTACAGCTGATGAAAAAATACAAATCGTTCTACGTTATTTGAACGG
>NZ_JBQAEG010000015.1:0-58426 GCF_051915205.1 Bacillus cereus group sp. MYBKT111-2 | reverse complement strand
CAGCGTTCATCCTGAGCCAGGATCAAACTCTCCAATAAAGTTAGTTTGTCTAGCATCTAAAATAAAAATTGACGTTTCACGTTGTTTGTTTCGTTCAGTTTTCAAAGAACTTGTCTGTCGCTCATTTGCGACTTCCTTATGTTAACATCTTCGTTTTTCAATGTCAACTAAGTTTTTCAATTTCTTTTTGTCGTTTTTTGCGTTTCCGCATCAGCGACGGTTATTAATTTATCATATAATATCCATCGACGTCAACACTTTTTAATAAAAAGTTCTTTTTCTTACATAACGAATACATTCTTCTGCATTAGCGACTCTTCGAAACAAACAAAAAATGATTTTATATCTTTCTTCCATTGCCTTTTTTACAACGTCATGAATACGTTCATCTTCAAAATCAAATAAAAGTTCTTCTAACTCTCTCTTCAATATGTATTCCATTTCTTTTTTCTCTTCTTTCGTTAACATAAACCCAAGCAAATCATCACCTCAATCATTTCTTCCAGAGCAATAAAAATTAAGCCCATTTCCATTTAACAAAATCCTACCATCCATTATATCCACTACTTACGATATTAATCCCTTGTTCTCTTTTTTATATTTACAGCATATATGTAACTGAAAAGGATTGGACAAAGGGGCGTAATATTATGTTTTTCTTTTTTATTACGAGTAAAAGAAACTTTAAACACATTAGCTTAATAGTGATACTTTCCTTATTTACAGCATGGCTACTCTTTTTGAAAACATATTCACACGAGTCTGCTTTTTCAACCGCTACAGGACCTAAAGTTATTTACAAAGGCGACACCTCTAAAAAACAAGTTGCATTCACGTTTGATATTAGTTGGGGAGACAAAAAAGCAATTCCAATCCTTGATACACTTAAAGAAAGAGATATTAAGAATGCAACCTTCTTCCTTTCTGCTGCATGGGCAGAAAGACACCCTGATGTTGTTGAACGCATCATAAAAGATGGACATGAAATCGGTAGTATGGGTTATAATTACACGTCCTACACTTCTCTAGAGGCAAATGAAATACGAAGAGATCTTCTGCGAGCACAAGATGTTTTTACAAAACTCGGTGTGAAACAAATTAAACTATTGCGTCCACCTAGTGGAGACTTTAACAAGGCAACACTTAAAATAGCAGAATCACTCGGATACACTGTCGTTCATTGGAGTAATAACTCAAACGATTGGAAAAACCCTGGCGTAAACAATATCGTTTCCACCGTCTCTAATAATTTAAAAGGTGGAGATATCGTCTTATTACATGCATCCGATTCTGCTCTTCAAACAAATAAAGCTTTACCACTGCTTCTACAGAAATTAAAGAGTGACGGCTATGAGCAAATATCCGTATCACAACTTATTTCCAACACAAGTACGAAAAGTAAAGATGTCCAATAATTTTTTACACATAAAAAGCTCTACTACCTTTCGTTCAGGTAATAGAGCTTTTTTTATCCCGATATTTTTCATTCGTACAACTACCCTGCGTAAAAACTCTCTTAATTAGGCCGACTTACTCGTCTTTCCAATTAAACGATGTAATATAAGTAACTGATATGCATTACATAATAAAAGTGGTATCACCATTAAATATAACCAATCTGTATCATTAATTCGAAGTGCTGGTACCCACTCAAGAATTGTTACAACCACCATAAAGAACAAAGCTGGCACAAATGCCTTTTTATTCGTTTCCTTACTTTTTATATAAGCAACGATGGCACCAAACATAAATAACACACCAGCAACAAGTATGTTATTCCCTAATGAAATTTCCCCATTTGCAATCAATACCGATCTTAAATACACAAAATCAAATAAAACGAATGCAATGAAGAAGAGCTGGACTATATTCCATAAAGAAGGTGACCTGAACATCCCTAATCCAAAACGATGGATTGTTAAATAGGCAAAGAACCCCATTTGACTTATCACACTAAAAATAAATCCTACACCCATCAACCAGAAGGAAACTGCCAAAATTTCCTTTCCGTCGAAATTTTGAAAAAATTTCGCGTACTTGTCCCACTCTAAAACAAATCCAATAATGACTGTACTAACCCCACCAAGAAACAACGTCGTAAAAAATAGTCGAACCCACTTGCGGCTATTCACAACACATCCCCCATTATCCTTATATTTCTAATTAAATTGTATCAATGACAATTTCAAAAAGCTAGCCATGTTCATGTATAAATTCCTTAAAGATATTTATATTAAAAAGAGAGAACTGTGCTGAAAGGAGTTCCAACTTATGAAACGGATGCTGCTCGTTTTGACTTCTTCTTTTCTATTTCTTGTACTTGTAGCATGTGCACAAGAAAAAGAAGCAAAGTCCGAACTTGATTATGATCAAACGAAGAAAATGATTGTTGATATTTTAAAAACCGATCAAGGTAAGAAAGCCATTCAAGATGTGTTAACTGATGAAAAAATGAAACAAGCACTCATACTAGATGAAACAGTAGTAAAGAAAACGATTGAAGATGCAATGGTATCCGATAAAGGGCAACAATTCTGGGAAAAGCTCTTTAAAGACCCTGAGTTCTCATCGAAATTCGCTAAAAGTATGGGAAAAGAACAAACAGCCTTAATGAAAACATTACTAAAAGACCCTGAATACCAAGCAGGCGTTATAGAAATTATGAAAAACCCTGAAGTAGAAAAAATGATGTTACAAACAATGAAGAGCAAAGAATACCGTCAATATTTACAACAAGTATTAACAGAAACTGCTGAAAGCCCACTCTTCCAAGCTAAGATGATTGATATTATTAGTAAAGGTGTCCAAAAAGCCGAAAAAAGTGGTTCTGATAAAAAGGAAGCCGGCGGTGAAGGTGGTTCCCAAGAAGGTAAAAAGGAACAGCAGTAAAAATAATAACGATAATAATGAGTGGACAATACATGTATCATCCACTCATTATTATTTTATTTTTGCGCAACAGTTGTTTTATCAATTACCGCTTCAGCTATTGTGCGATAAATAAGACCTGTCGTATGCGTATCTTCATATACTGACGGCGCAAAATCTTCTTTATTCCAATCAGGTTGTTGAAGCGGGATTCGGCCAAGTACTTCTGTTTGAAGTTCTGTAGCTAATTTATCTCCACCACCTCTTCCAAACACATATTCTTTTTCGCCAGTTGTTTTACTTTCAAAATAAGCCATATTTTCAACAACACCAAGAATGCTATGTTCTGTACGTAAAGCCATTGCTCCAGCACGCGCTGCTACAAATGCCGCTGTTGGATGCGGTGTTGTGACAATAATCTCTTTACAAGCCGGCAACATCGAATGTAAGTCTAGCGCAACATCACCTGTACCTGGTGGTAAATCTAAAACTAAATAATCTAAATCGCCCCATTCTACTTCTGTAAAGAAATGATTTAACATTTTCCCAAGCATAGGCCCTCTCCAAATAACCGGTGCATTATCTTCTACAAAGAATCCCATTGAGATTACCTTTACACCTAGACGCTCCACTGGAATGATTTTATCTCCTCTTACTACAGGGCGTTTTTCTATCCCCATCATATCAGGTACGCTAAAACCATAAATATCAGCATCAATGATACCAACTTTTTTCCCTAGACGAGCTAAAGCAATAGCAAGGTTAACAGAAACTGTTGATTTCCCTACTCCACCTTTTCCACTCGCCACTGCTAAAAATGTCGTTTTCGAATTTGGTGACAATAAAGATTCAGTTTGCTCTTCTTCTTGTTCTGGTGCAAACTGAGCTAATTCCTCTTCTGTAAATTCTGCAAAGCGAAGCCCTACTGTTGCTGCTCCTAGTTCTTTTACTAACTTTACAATTCCAGATTGCAATTGCATTTGTTCCGCGGTACCAGTTTTTACGATTGCAATTTTAACACTTACATGTTCCTTCTCAGGCTTGACTGTTACCTCTTTAATTGCACCTGTTTCTTTTAACGTTTTATGTAAAAACGGATCTACAATCCCTTCTAACGCTTCCACTACTTGCTCTTTCGTTACCATAATTAGCCCAGCCCCCTGTATGAAAAATAACATAATGTTAATTAAATATATCTCTCTTTACTTTTGAAATAAATGCGTTTACATTTCCAGTATAACATATTTTCGGAAAACTTCGTTAACGAGAGAAACGCAAAAAAATCCTCCTTATTCTGGAGGATTTCCTTTTTCCGTGAAATAACGTAATATACCACGATATACTGCAGCTGCTACCTTTTGCTGATATTTCTCCGAATTTAACATATACCTTTCATTTACATTCGATAAAAAGCCAGCTTCAATTAAAGCACCTGGGTTTTTCGCATACTTTAATAAATACACATGAGAAATTGTTTTAGCAGAACGATTTGTATTCTCTAAACTCGTTCTCAACTCAGCTTGTATAAATTTCGCAGCACGTTCATTTTCAATTGAAGAACGGTAATAGAACGTTTGTGCGCCTTTCGATCCACTACTAGTTAAAGCATTTAAATGGATACTTGCAAAAAAATCTACATCGGGTTTATTAATAATCTCTACACGTTTTTTTAAATCTTCTGCTTTACGTCTACTATATGACTTTGTATCTTTCTGGGCTAAATCATAATCTCCCTCACGCGTTAAAATAACTAGTGCACCTTGCTCTTGTAAATAATCTTGCACCTTCTTTGTAATCTCAAGCGTAATATCTTTTTCTACAATATCCTTGCCACCAACAGCCCCTCCGTCTGGTCCACCATGCCCAGCATCTAATACGATTACTTTCCCTGATAAGGGTAAATTCCAAGCTCGCCACGATTTTGTAATTTGAAATTCTTGTTTGACTAAAAAAAACAAAATAACCGCAGCGAGTGCAAAAGAGATAATTCGAATTCTCTTCATACCTTTCCTCCTCCAGCTAGTCCCTCTAATTACTTATATGGGACAAGAGGAAAGTTTATGCTTGTCTTAATGAAGCTTTAATCGATATCTTCTTTCACCTTTTTCATATCCTTCCTGCCACCATAAGCCGATAAACTGCTGGCAAGATTCAAAAAGTAATTCCTCATCTTGTAACTTAATCTCCCGCATAGTCATGCTCGTTAAAAATTGAAATAGTGTTTCCGTTAATTGTTGCTCTTCTTCTAAGGCCCTATATTTCACATCAAAGAACGATTCGCCATAATAACCAAATTTACTATATCTCGCTCCTAATAAATACGATTCTATCCCTAATTCAATGCAGTAATCTTCATACTGACGATGAAGTTCCTGCATCTGAAAGGCATCTCTAATATTTGAACGTAATGTTTTTAATGATAATTCCCGCAGCATCTTCCGCTCATATTTCAACTGCTTTTCTTTTTGTTTTTCTTGTAAGCTGACAATGACATTCATAGTACTTATAAACCTCCCTAATACGTATTAGTCTAAACTTCTAAAGAAGAAGCATACGCGAGAGGATAGCACTAAAATATTCCAAACTACAAAAATTTCAAAAGAGGAATGAAACATAAAAAACCCCAACCAAAATGGTTGGGGTTTGTAGTTCGCAAAAATTAACGTTTTGAGAACTGAGGTGCACGACGTGCGCCTTTAAGACCGTATTTTTTACGCTCTTTCATACGTGCGTCACGAGTTAATAGACCTGCACGTTTTAGTGTTAAACGGTATTCTGGATCAGCTTTTAATAAAGCGCGAGAAATACCGTGACGAATAGCACCAGCTTGACCAGTGTATCCACCACCATTTACGTTTACAAGTACATCGTAGTTACCTAAAGTTTCTGTTGCAACTAGAGGTTGTTTCACTACTTCACGTAATGCAGCAAATGGGATATAGTTTTCAAAATCACGACCGTTAATGATAACGCGTCCTTCGCCTGGAACTAGGCGTACGCGCGCTACTGAACTCTTACGACGTCCAGTGCCATAGTATTGAACCTGTGCCAAAGTAAGCCCTCCTTTAATTGATTATCCGCGAAGTTCGTAAACTTCTGGTTTTTGTGCTTGGTGTGGATGCTCTGCTCCAGCATACACGTTTAGTTTCTTAGAAACTTGACGGCCTAAGCGTCCTTTTGGAAGCATGCCTTTAATTGCAAGCTCTAACATTTGTACAGGGTAGTTTGTACGCATTTCAAGAGCTGTTCTTTGTTTAAGTCCACCTGGGTGGTTAGTGTGACGGTAGTAAATTTTATCGTTTAATTTATTACCTGTTAAATGAATTTTCTCAGCGTTAATAATAATTACATGATCACCCGTGTCAACGTGTGGTGTAAATGTAGGTTTGTTTTTACCACGTAAAATGGATGCTACTTCACTAGCAAGGCGACCTAAAGTTTGACCTTCAGCATCAACCACATACCATTTACGCTCAACTTCGTTAGCTTTTGCCATAAAAGTCGTACGCATGTGTTTCCCTCCTCGTTATCTTTTCCATAGAAAAAATCTATTGTTTATCTTAAACACGATTTCCTTCCGGGGCTAATCGTGGTTTTAGAAACAATACCATATGTTATGATATACTTTTGAGTTTCTAATGTCAAGCAAATGTTACACCAGGATTAGTTGTTATAGTTTACCTGCCATAAATAAAGCCCATGACCAGGAGCCATCTTTCCAGCAAACTGACGATTTTGTTTCGCTAAAATCTCTGGAATGCTATCCGGATCAAGCTTTCCTTGCCCTACGCTCAGTAACGTACCAACAATAATCCTGACCATATTATATAAAAATCCATTACCTACAAAACGAAAAATTAATTCGTCGTCCTGCTCAATTAGCTCGATTTCATAAATTGTTCTCACTTTATCTTTTTTGTCAGTTTTTGCCGAACAAAAAGAAGTGAAATCATGCGTTCCAATAAAATAAGGGATCGCTTTTCTTATAGCATTTATTTCGAGCGGATATGGATATTGATATACGTAATTTCTACGGAATACATCCGCAGTCTTTGATAATAATACACGATAACGATATTCTTTTCTCTCGACACCGTAACGTGCGTGAAATTCTTCTGTTTTTTTCTCTACCTGTGTGATAACAATATCATCTGGTAACATAGTGTTTAATGCATTGCTCCATTGCCACTCTTCAAGAGACAACGGTGTATCAAAGTGTATCACTTGTCCTTTAGCATGAACGGTAGAATCCGTTCTGCCCGATGCCTGAACACGAACAAGTTCCCCTTTATGCAATTTCTGCAAAGCTTTCTCTATCTCTTGTTGAACAGTACGATGCTGCGGTTGAATTTGATAACCACAAAAATGCATGCCATCATATGCAACCGTACATTTTATTCTATCCATTTCTCTATTCTCCATTACGATCGCACCCATGCCAAAATACAAGCTAAACAAAGTAAGCTTATAATCGTTACAGTATCGCTTGTTTTCCAGCGTAGTTGCCTAAATTTAGTACGTCCTTCGCCACTTTGATATCCACGGGCTTCCATAGCAATTGCTAAGTCTTCTGCACGCTTAAAAGCACTGATAAATAGAGGAACGAGTAGTGAAATGATAGCTTTCATCCTATCTTTTATCGGTCCCCCTGCAAAATCAATACCACGTGACGATTGTGCCTTCATTATTTTACTCGTTTCATCCATTAATGTCGGGATAAAACGAAGAGAAATTGACATCATTAATGCGATTTCATGAACAGGAACTTTTATACGCTTCAACGGCTTTAATAACGTCTCCAAACCATCTGTAATCTCAATAGGTGTCGTCGTTAACGTTAATAATGTCGTCATTAAAATAATAACGAAGAATCGTATAGAAATGTATATTCCTTGCTCTAATCCTTTTTCATGTATCGAAAACCAACCAAGCTGGAATAATACTTCCCCTTCTTTATTCGTAAAAATATGCAGGAAAAATGTGAAAAGAAAAATCCATAGAATTGGTTTTAAGCCCGAAAGTACATAACGAATCGGCACTTTTGCAAAAAATAAAGCAATGAGTGCATATAAAAATAAAAATCCATATGAAATCGCATTATTTGCTAAGAAAACAACAAATACATATAAAAAGACAATCAGCAGCTTCGTACGTGGATCAAGTTGATGAATAAGAGAATTCCCTGGAATATATCTTCCAATAATCAACTGCTGCATGATTCATGACCACCTTTTCGTAACACCTGCACAACTTCATGAGTAAGATCCTCTAAAGATAAGGTAGCCTTTGGGATTGAAATGCCAAACTTCTCTTCAATTGCACGTTTATACTTTAAAGACATAGGAAGATCCACGCCAATTTTCTCTAGTTCATCAGCATGTGAAAATACTTCCTCTGCACTTCCTTGCAAAAAGACCGTTCCTTTATGCATGACTACAATCTGCTCGGCATATTTAGCAGCATCCTCCATATTATGCGTTACAAGGATAACTGTAAGGCCTTTCTCCTTATGTAGCTTATAAAACATCTCCATAAGTTCCTTTTGCCCTTTTGGATCTAGTCCTGCTGTAGGTTCATCTAATACAAGCACTTCGGGTTCCATCGCTAATACGCCTGCTATCGCAACACGCCTCATTTGCCCACCACTTAACTCAAATGGTGAACGTGCTAACAGTTCTGGTTCTAACCCTACAAGTTGAATTGCCTCTCTTGCCTTTTGCTTCGCTTCTTCTACAGATACACCAAAATTAGTAGGGCCGAAGCAAATATCTTTCTCCACAGTCTCTTCAAACAACTGATGTTCTGGGAATTGAAAGACAACCCCTACCTTTTTACGTAGTGGCTTTAGCTTTTTTTCTTTCTTTCCTGCCGAAATGAAATGTTCACCGATTTGAACTGTGCCATTTGTCGGCTGCAATAAACCATTTAAATGTTGAATCATCGTCGACTTACCTGAACCAGTATGACCGATAATGGCATAATAGCCCCCACTTGGAAACGACACGTCTACATCATAAAGTGCGCGTCTTTCAAATGGAGTTTTATATTGATAACGATGTTCTACTTTTTGGAATGTAATCTCCAAAGTTCGTTCACCAAGCTTTCCATTGTAAGATGCGTATTTTGCAAGAGAATTTCATTTCTTTTTAATAATTCTGCTATTTTCACTGAAAATGGTACATCTAATCCAATTTCTTGGAGCATATGAGAGGACTTGAAAATTTGTTCTGGAGTCCCTTCCTCTAATATCTCTCCCTTATTTAAAATAATGACACGGTCTGACTGTGCCGCTTCTTCTAAATCGTGCGTAATTGATAACACGGTAATACCTTTTTCATTAACAAGTTGTCTAACCGTTTCTACCACTTCACGTCTCCCTTGAGGGTCTAGCATTGACGTTGCTTCATCTAATATCAAAATAGACGGCTGAAGTGCTAAAACGCCTGCTATTGCTACTCGCTGCTTTTGCCCACCAGATAACGAATGTGGCTCATCATTAAGAAAATCTTCCATACGGACTAGTCGTAAGGCCTGATCTAATCTTTCTACCATTTGCTCTCTTGGCATTCCGATATTCTCTAAACCAAAGACAACGTCATCTTGCACTGTCGTTCCAACAAATTGATTATCTGGATTTTGAAATACCATCCCAATTTGTTTTCGAACATCCCATACCGTTTCCTCTGACAAAACCATTGTATCATTTACTGTAATTGTCCCTGCTTCCGGCAAAAACAAACCATTCAATAATTTTGCAAGTGTAGACTTCCCAGAACCGTTTTGTCCAATAACAGATACCCATTCTCCTTCAAATAAGGAGAATGAAACATCTTTTAATGCATAAGTGGCTGCACCAGGATATTGAAATGATATATTTTCTGTCCGAAGTTTCTCTTTTTTCAATACAAGGCACCCTTTCCTTCGCCAAGTAAGCCTATTTTTATATTTAAAAAAAAGGGCCATGACCAGTTTCTTGAAAAGAACTGTCCTGCCCTTTTAATTATCATTATACTAACTCGATAATTACCATTGGTGCTGCGTCTCCGCGACGTGGACCAATTTTTGCAATACGAGTGTATCCGCCTTGGCGCTCAGCATAGCGTGGAGCTACATCAGCGAATAGTTTTTGAAGTGCATCTTGACCAGTCTCAGCGTTAGCTACTTCATTGCGAATGAAAGCTGCTGCTTGACGACGAGCATGAAGATCTCCGCGTTTACCTAAAGTGATCATTTTTTCCACTACAGAACGAAGTTCTTTTGCACGAGTTTCTGTCGTTTGGATGCGCTCGTTGATAATTAAATCAGTAGCTAAGTCACGTAACATAGCTTTACGTTGCGCACTTGTACGGCCTAATTTTCTGTATGCCATTCGTAGTTCCCTCCTTTGTTGATGGGTTTAAATCCTCAGTCGTCTTTACGTAAACCTAAACCTAATTCCTCAAGTTTATGTTTAACTTCTTCTAAGGATTTACGTCCTAAGTTACGAACTTTCATCATATCTTCTTCTGTTTTGTTCGCAAGCTCTTGTACAGTATTAATTCCTGCACGTTTTAGGCAATTATAAGAACGAACAGAAAGGTCTAGTTCTTCGATAGTCATCTCAAGAACTTTCTCTTTTTGATCTTCTTCCTTCTCGACCATAATCTCAGCATTTTGTGCTTCATCAGTTAAACCAACAAAGATATTTAAATGCTCAGTTAAGATTTTGGCACCTAAAGAGATAGCTTCTTTTGGCCCGATGCTTCCATCCGTCCATACATCAAGCGTAAGCTTATCATAATTAGCCACTTGTCCGACACGTGTCTTTTCCACTTGGTAAGTCACACGTGATACTGGAGTATAAATAGAATCAATAGGAATTACTCCTATTGGTTGATCTTCGCTTTTATTTGCATCAGCTGGCGTATACCCACGGCCACGCTTTGCAGTTAAACGCACGCGGAAATGCGCATCTTTTGCTAACGTTGCAATGTGTAAATCTGGATTTAAGATTTCTACATCACTATCGTGAGTAATATCAGCAGCTGTGACAATACCTTCGCCCTGCACATCAATTTCCAACGTCTTCTCTTCTTCAGAGTAGATTTTAAGAGCTAACTTTTTCAAGTTTAAGATGATCGTTGTAACGTCTTCTACTACGCCCTCAACTGTTGAAAATTCATGTAATACGCCATCGATTTGGATAGCAGTAACAGCGGCACCAGGGAGTGAAGATAAAAGAATACGACGTAAGGAGTTACCCAACGTAGTACCATATCCACGCTCAAGCGGTTCAATTACGAATTTACCATATTTAGCATCTTCGTTAAGTTCAACCGTTTCGATTTTCGGCTTTTCGATTTCAATCATTAACTAAACCCTCCTTCAAAACGTCGAAACCCCGGTTAAACAAAGGTATAACCCCTGTCTAACCGAAAGTCCCCCTTAGGCAGTTCCCGATTGTGCACAACAAGCGATGTTTCTGTACGAAATTTCTCGATAATGCATCATATCCATTATAGACAAAAGGGAAAATTCTATACAGAAAAATTACACACGACGACGTTTTGGTGGACGACATCCATTATGAGGAACTGGAGTAACATCTCTAATTGCTGTTACTTCTAGACCTGCAGCTTGAAGAGCACGAATTGCAGCTTCACGACCAGCACCAGGACCTTTAACAGTAACCTCTAAAGTTTTTAAACCGTGCTCCATTGCAGCTTTAGCAGCAGTTTCAGCAGCCATTTGCGCAGCGAATGGAGTAGATTTACGAGATCCACGGAAACCAAGTGCACCAGCACTAGACCAAGAAAGTGCGTTACCGTGAGTATCTGTAAGTGTTACGATTGTGTTGTTGAAAGTAGAACGAATATGAGCTACACCAGCTTCAATATTCTTTTTCACACGTTTTTTACGAGTGTTTGTTTTACGTGCCATTGTTAGTTCAACCTCCTTTACTTATTATTTCTTTTTATTTGCTACTGTACGACGTGGACCTTTACGTGTACGAGCATTGTTTTTAGAGTTTTGACCACGAACTGGTAAACCACGACGGTGACGAAGACCACGGTAAGAACCGATCTCCATTAGACGTTTGATGTTAAGAGATACTTCACGACGAAGGTCTCCCTCAACTTTAATACGATCGATGATATCACGGATACGTCCTAATTCGTCTTCCGTTAAATCACGAACTCGTGTTTCTTCAGAAACACCAGCTTCAGCAAGAATTTTTTCAGCAGTTGTGCGACCAATGCCGAATACGTAAGTTAAAGAAATAACAACGCGTTTGTCACGAGGAATATCTACACCTGCGATACGTGCCATTCTGAATGCACCTCCTTCTGATTAACCTTGTTTTTGTTTATGTTTAGGGTTTTCACAAATAACCATTACTTTTCCACGTCTACGAATAACTTTACATTTTTCGCAGATTGGTTTAACTGACGGTCTTACTTTCATGTCTCGAACCTCCTTAAAGATTACGGAGTGCTATATTATTTAAAACGGTACGTAATACGACCACGATTTAAATCGTACGGAGATAATTCTACCGTAACTTTGTCTCCTGGTAAAATACGAATGAAGTTCATACGGATTTTACCAGAAACGTGAGCCAATACGACATGCCCATTCTCTAATTCTACTTTGAACATAGCATTTGGCAACGTTTCAAGAACGGTACCTTCGACTTCAATTACATCATCTTTAGCCATTCAATAGTTCTCCCTTCTTCAAATCAGTAACATTTTACACTGCTCTGAAATCCCGGAGAGCCAGCTACTTATAAAGTGG
Source organism: Bacillus cereus group sp. MYBKT111-2 (assembly GCF_051915205.1). Lineage (NCBI taxonomy): Bacteria > Bacillati > Bacillota > Bacilli > Caryophanales > Bacillaceae > Bacillus > Bacillus cereus group sp. MYBKT111-2. The sequence continues at coordinate 45,781 of NZ_JBQAEG010000015.1, read as the reverse complement.
TAAGGATTTCGTATCCTGCTTCTGTAAGAGCAATCGTGTGCTCAAAATGGGCACACCATTTACCATCTACCGTTACCACTGTCCAGTCATCAGATAGTGTTTTTACATATCGTCTTCCTTGATTCACCATCGGCTCAACACAGATGACCATTCCCGGCTTTAATCTAGGGCCTCTATTTGGTGGACCATAGTGCGGGATTTGAGGGTCCTCATGTAAGTCTTGCCCGATTCCGTGACCAACATACTCCCTAACGATCGAGAATCCATTCTCTTCAGCATGGGTTTGAACCGCATGTGAGATATTTGATAATCTCTCGCCTGGTTTTACTTGTTCTAGACCAAGATACAACGATTTTTCTGTGACATCAAGTAGCTTTTGAACAGATTCAGAAATGTTTCCAACTGGATACGTCCATGCAGAATCTCCATGGTACCCATTGTATTTCGCACCAATATCGATACTGATGATATCGCCCTCTTTGAGCTTGCGCTTCCCTGGAATTCCGTGTACAAGCTCTTCATTTACAGAAGCACATATGCTCCCCGGAAATCCGTTGTATCCTTTAAAAGATGGCGTAGCACCATATTTTTGAATCGTCTTTTCCGCTATTTGATCGAGCTCTTTCGTTGTAATTCCTGGAGTAATGTGCTGTTTTAACTCTTGATGAGTCAAAGCAACGATCCTGCCCGCTTCTCGCATGATTTCTATCTCGCGAGGAGTTTTGCAGATTATCATTACGCTAAGCCTCCGATGAGAACATCGATATCAGCAAATACTTTATTGATATCTTGCTCACCATTAATGCTTTGTAAGTAACCAAGCTCCTCGTAGAAATCAAGCAAAGGTTTAGTTTGCTTAATATTTACATCTAAGCGATTTGCTACAGTTTCTTCATTGTCATCAGAGCGTTGATATAACTCGCCACCACATTTATCGCACACGTCAGCTTTTGCTGGCGGATTGAATTCTAAGTGGTAAGTCGCACCGCACTCTTTACAAATGCGACGGCCTGTAAGGCGTTTTAATAACAATCCTGAATCCACATTAATGTTTAAAACATAGTCGATTTTTTTGCCAAGATCTTTCATAATCTCTTCAAGAGCTGATGCTTGTGCAACAGTTCGTGGGAAACCATCTAATAAGAAGCCTCTTACGCAGTCTTCTTGACTTAAACGTTCACGAACGATTCCGATTGTAACTTCATCTGGAACAAGTGCCCCTTTATCAATAAAGGATTTTGCTTGTAAACCCATTTCAGTTTCAGCCTTCATAGCTGCACGGAACATATCTCCTGTTGAGATGTGAGGGATGTTATACTTAGCAACAATCTGTTCGGCTTGTGTACCTTTACCAGCACCAGGAAGCCCCATTAAAATTAAGTTCATCCTTGTTCCCCCTCAGAGTACATGAGCATGTAGGGAAGACAATACTTCCCACTTACTCACTGCTTGATAAACCCTTTGTAATGGCGTTTTACCAGTTGGCTTTCTAGCTGCTTCATTGTTTCTAAAGCAACGCCGACAACGATTAACATACTCGTTCCACCGATCTGTGCAGATGGAGGAAGATTTCCCAGCTTCGTAAAGATAACTGGTAAGATTGCAATCGCTGCTAGGAAAATTGATCCTACAAAGGTCAAACGATACAAGATTTTTGTTAGATATTGTTCCGTATTCTTACCCGGACGAATACCTGGAACATATCCACCTTGTTTGTTTAGATTCTCTGACATTTGCTCTGGATTAACCTGAACAAATGCATAGAAATATGTGAAGGCTACAATGAGCGCAACATATATGATCATTCCCACTGGGTGAGAATAGTTAAAGTTTGCAATAATCCACTGCGATACATCATGTTTCGGGAAGAACTGTGCAATAGTCGGAGGCGTAATTAAGAATGAAACAGCAAAAATTACTGGAATAACACCAGCACTATTTACCTTAAGCGGTAAATGTGTGTTTTGTGCTCCAGCATAACCACCATTTCCTCCTGTTACACGCTTCGCATATTGAATTGGGATCTTTCTAACAGCCTGTTGAATGAAAATAACACCCACAATAACTGCTAGCACAGCTAGTAAGATCAATGCAACTTTAACGATACTCATGAACAATTGATCTCCGATATTTTGAAACTGTTGCTGATACACTTGAGATATAACACTTGGGATCGCTGCGGCAATACCACCAAAGATCAGGATGGAAATACCATTACCTACACCTTTAGCTGTAATCTGTTCACCTAACCACATTAAAAATGCAGTACCAGCAGTCAGTACCGTAGCAATGTATAAATAAGTGCTCCAACCAGGATTCAAAATTAATTGTCCACCTACCATACCGTTAAAACCGATTGACATACCAAACCCCTGAATAAACGCAAGAACAATTGTAAAATAACGCGTGAATTGCGTTAATTTACGACGACCCATTTCACCTTGCTTCGCCCATTCCGAAAATTTAGGAACAACATCCATCTGCAATAATTGCACGATGATGGATGCTGTAATATACGGCATGATTCCCATCGCAAAGATGGAGAAGTTTTTCAAGGCTCCACCGCCAAATGTATTTAGAATACCTAAAGCATTTAATTGATCTTGTGCCTTCAGTACGTCTCCATTTGTAAATGGCACGGGGATAAACGTGCCAATCCTGAATACGATTAACATCGCTAAAGTGAATAATATTTTACGTCTTATCTCAGCAACGCGCATAAAGTTGGAGATTGTACGAAACATTAGATCACCTCAACTGATCCGCCAGCTGCTTCAATTGCTTCTTTAGCACTTGAAGAGAACTTGTGCGCTTTAACAGTTAGTTTTTTCTCTACTGCGCCGCTTGCAAGAATTTTAACACCGTCGTTTAATTTGCTGATAACGCCAGTTTCCAGCAATAATTCAGGTGTTACTTCTGTACCATCTTCAAAACGATTTAACGTTGATAAGTTTACAATAGCAAACTCTTTACGGTTAATGTTTGTGAAGCCGCGTTTTGGTAAACGACGGAATAATGGAGTTTGACCACCTTCGAAGCCAAGACGAACACCGCCGCCAGAACGTGCGTTTTGTCCTTTATGACCTTTACCAGCAGTTTTACCGTTACCAGAACCGATACCACGACCGACACGGTTACGTACTTTACGAGAACCTTCTGCAGGTTTTAATTCATGAAGTTTCATTCCCAGGCACCTCCTTATATTAATGAGTTATCCTTAAGCTTCTTTTACAGTTACAAGGTGAGAAACTTTGTTGATCATACCAAGAATAGCAGGAGTTTCTTCCTTAACTACAGTTGAATTCAACTTTTTAAGACCTAAAGCTTCTACCGTCGCACGTTGATCTTGTGGACGACCAATTACACTACGAGTGAGGGTAATTTCTAACTTTTTCGCCATTTGTTTTCCCTCCTTAACCTAGTAGCTCTTCTACAGATTTACCGCGTAATTTTGCAACATCTTCAGCGCGCTTAAGTTCGCTTAATCCGTTCACAGTAGCGCGAATCATGTTGATTGGTGTGTTAGAACCAAGAGATTTCGAAAGAATATCTTGTACACCAGCTAATTCAAGGACCGCACGAACAGGTCCACCAGCAATAACACCAGTACCCTCAGCAGCAGGCTTTAAGAATACTTCACCAGCGCCAAAATGACCGTTGATTGTGTGTGGAATTGTTGTACCAACTAATGGTACAGCGATTAAGTTTTTCTTAGCGTCTTCGATAGCTTTGCGGATTGCGTCTGGTACCTCTTGTGCTTTACCAGTACCGAATCCAACATGACCGTTTTTATCGCCAACTACAACTAGTGCAGCAAAGCGGAAACGACGACCACCCTTAACAACTTTCGCGACACGATTTATCGTAACTACACGTTCTTCAAGTTCTAATTTACTTGGGTCAATGCGATGCATCAATTTTCCCTCCTTTGACCATTAAAATTGTAATCCAGCCTCACGAGCAGCTTCAGCTAGAGCTTTAACACGGCCATGGTATAAGTAACCACCGCGATCAAATACTACTTCTTTAACGCCTTTCTCTACAGCACGCTTAGCAACTGATTCTCCAACTTTCGTAGCAGCTTCAATATTGCTAGTACCGTTAAGAGCAAGGTCTTTATCAAGAGTAGATGCACTTACTAACGTTACACCATTCACATCATCAATAACTTGAGCGTAAATATGTTGGTTAGAACGGAACACGTTTAAACGTGGACGCTCTGCAGTACCAGTAAGTTTAGCACGTACACGTGCATGTCTTTTCTTACGAGTCGCATTTTTATCAGCTTTAGTGATCATTCTTGTCACTCCTTTCTCTCACCTAACGGGTTTACTTAGCAGTTTTACCTTCTTTACGACGAACAACTTCGCCTTCGTAACGAATACCTTTACCTTTGTAAGGCTCAGGAGCACGTACAGCACGGATGTTAGCAGCGAATTCGCCAACACGTTGCTTGTCGATACCTTTGATTACGATCTTAGTTGGTGCAGGTACTTCAACTTCAAGACCTGCTTCCGGAGTCATTTCTACTGGATGAGAATAACCTACGCTTAATACAAGTTTATCACCTTGTTTTTGAGCACGGTAACCAACACCGACTAATTCAAGTCCGCGTGCGAAACCTTCAGTTACACCTTCAACCATGTTTCCGATTAAAGCACGAGTTGTACCGTGTAATGCACGGTGTTCCTTCTGTTCAGATGGACGCTCAACTGTTAATGTATTCTCTTCAATTTTGATAAGCATATCAGCATTGAAAGTACGAGTTAATTCACCTTTAGGGCCTTTTACTGTTACAGTATTGTCTTCTGCAACTGTAATAGTAACACCTGCAGGGATTTCAAGAATCTTTTTACCAATACGAGACATGTGGTCACACCTCCGTTCGTTTTAAATATATATTACCAAACGTATGCTACTACTTCTCCACCAGTTTGTAATTGACGAGCGTCTTTGTCTGTCATTACTCCCTTAGATGTAGAAACAAGAGCGATACCTAATCCGTTAAGTACACGTGGTACTTCGTCAGCTTTAGCGTAAACGCGTAAGCCAGGTTTACTGATACGTTTTAATCCAGTGATTACACGTTCATTGTTTGCACCATATTTCAGGAAAATACGAAGGATACCTTGTTTGTTATCCTCGATGTATTCTACATCACGAATGAAACCTTCACGTTTTAAAAGTTCAGCGATCTCTTTTTTGATTTTAGAAGCAGGAACCTCTAATTTCTCATGACGTACCATGTTCGCATTACGGATGCGAGTAAGCATGTCTGCAATTGGATCTGTCATCACCATGTGTTTTACCTCCTTCCCATTTGTGGGTTTTACCAACTAGCTTTTTTAACACCAGGAATTTGACCTTTATATGCAAGTTCACGGAAACAAATACGGCAAAGTTTAAATTTGCGGTATACAGAATGCGGACGACCGCAGCGTTCGCAACGTGTATACTCTTGTACTTTAAACTTAGGAGTACGCTTTTGTTTCGCTATCATAGATTTTTTAGCCACGTTTTCGCCTCCTCTACTTAGCGTTGGCTTCCATTATTTTTGGAATGGCATACCGAATTGTGTTAACAGTTCACGAGCTTCTTCATCAGTTTTCGCTGTAGTAACGATTACGATGTCCATACCGCGGACTTTGCTTACTTTATCATAATCAATCTCAGGGAAAATAAGTTGCTCTTTAACACCTAATGTGTAGTTTCCACGACCATCGAATGATTTCTTAGAAACACCACGGAAATCACGTACACGTGGTAAAGAAACTGATACTAATTTGTCGAAGAACTCATACATTTGCTCGCCGCGTAAAGTTACTTTCGCACCGATTGGCATACCTTCACGAAGACGGAAACCAGCGATTGATTTTTTAGCACGAGTTACAACAGGTTTTTGACCTGTGATTTGTGTTAATTCTTCTACTGCGTTGTCTAACGCTTTAGAGTTAGATACCGCGTCACCAACACCAGTGTTGATTACGATCTTTTCGATTTTTGGTACCTGCATTACAGATTTATAGTTAAACTTGCTCACTAGAGCAGGAGTAATTTCCTTTTGGAACTTCTCTTTAAGGCGATTCAATGAAGTGACCTCCTTTCTTAAGAAAATTATTTATCTAATAATTCACCAGATTTTTTTGCAATACGAACTTTTTTACCATCTTCTACTTTGAAGCCTACACGAGTAGGTTCACCTGTTTTCGGATCTAAAATCATAACGTTAGAAACGTGAATAGGTGCTTCTTTAGTAATAATTCCACCTTGTGGATTTAATTGAGATGGCTTAGAGTGCTTCTTAACGATATTGACACCCTCAACGATAACACGGTTTTGCTTTGGGAAAGCCACAAGGATAACGCCTTGTTTTCCTTTGTCTTTACCAGTGATTACCTGTACTTTATCACCTTTTTTTACATGCATCTTAATTCTGCACCTCCTTAGCAAGGCAATACCTTAAATTATAGAACTTCTGGAGCTAAAGAAACGATCTTCATGAAGTTGCTATCACGTAATTCACGAGCTACTGGTCCGAAGATACGAGTACCACGTGGGCTCTTATCGTCTTTAATGATAACCGCTGCGTTTTCATCAAATTTGATGTAAGAACCGTCCGGACGACGAGCTCCGCTCTTCGTACGTACTACTACTGCTTTAACAACGTCACCTTTTTTAACAACGCCACCTGGTGTTGCTTGTTTTACCGTAGCAACGATAATGTCACCAATGTTAGCATATTTACGACCAGAGCCGCCTAATACTTTAATTGTTAAAAGTTCACGTGCACCAGAGTTGTCAGCAACTTTCAAACGAGATTCTTGTTGGATCATGTTATGAAACCTCCCTTCGGACTAAAAATTCCGATTCGTCTATTTAGATAATAACCGCTTCTTCAACGATTTCAACTAAACGGAAACGCTTAGTAGCAGAAAGCGGGCGAGTTTCCATGATTTTAACGATATCGCCAAGTTTCGCTTGGTTTTGCTCATCATGGGCTTTGTACTTCTTAGAATACTTAACACGTTTTCCGTACAAGGAATGAGTTTTGTAAGTTTCAACTAAAACTGTAATCGTTTTGTCCATTTTGTCAGACACTACACGACCAGTATAAACTTTGCGTTGGTTACGTTCGCTCACTATGCAAACCTCCCCTCAATTTATCGATTAATTCCGATCTCTCTTTCACGAACTACAGTTTTCATACGAGCAATTGCTTTACGCACTTCACGAATGCGAGTTGGATTCTCTAATTGTCCTGTAGCAAGTTGGAAGCGAAGATTAAACAACTCTTCCTTTAAAGCTTTAACTTTTGTTTCGATTTCGGCAGTGGTTAATTCACGAATATCATTAGTTTTCATTAGATTCACCACCATTTTCTTCACGTTTTACGAATTTACATTTCACAGGTAACTTGTGAGCTGCAAGACGTAATGCTTCGCGTGCTACCTCTTCAGATACACCCGCGATTTCGAACATAATTTTCCCAGGTTTTACTACTGCTACCCAGCCTTCTGGTGCCCCTTTACCGGAACCCATACGTACTTCTAGAGGTTTTGCAGTGTAAGGTTTAGAAGGGAAAATTTTAATCCATACTTTACCGCCACGTTTCATGTAACGAGTCATTGCACGACGAGCAGCTTCGATTTGACGGTTTGTAATCCATGAAGCAGCTTGTGCTTGTAAACCGAATTCACCGAAAGCAATTTCAGTTCCACCTTTTGCACGACCACGCATTTTACCACGATGCTCTCTACGATATTTTACGCGTTTTGGCATTAACATATTATTTTCCTCCTTCCTCAGAAGCTTTCTTTTTTGTAGGAAGGACTTCTCCACGGTAGATCCATACTTTTACGCCTAATTTACCGTATGTTGTATCAGCTTCAACTGCTGCATAGTCAATATCAGCGCGAAGTGTATGAAGTGGAACAGTTCCTTCACTGTAAGATTCTGCACGAGCGATATCAGCTCCGCCAAGACGACCAGAAACCTGTGTTTTAATACCTTTAGCACCTGCACGCATAGCACGTTGAATAACTTGCTTTTGTGCACGACGGAATGATACACGGTTTTCTAATTGACGAGCAATATTTTCGCCTACTAATTTAGCGTTAAGATCAGCTCTCTTAACTTCTAAAATGTTGATGTGTACACGCTTGCCTGTTAATTGGTTAAGAGCTTTACGAAGTGCTTCAACTTCAGTACCACCTTTACCAATTACCATACCAGGTTTTGCTGTGTGAATTGTAACATTTACACGATTTGCTGCACGTTCGATTTCTACTTTAGCAACAGCAGAATCTTTTAAGCGTACATTAATGTACTCACGGATTTTGATGTCTTCATGTAATAATGTAGCGTAATCTTTCTCAGCGAACCAACGAGATTCCCAGTCACGGATAACGCCGACACGAAGACCAATTGGATTAACCTTTTGACCCATCGATTATCCCTCCTTCTTTTCTGATACCACAACTGTGATGTGGCTTGTGCGTTTGTTAATTTGGCTTGCACGACCCATTGCACGTGGACGGAAACGTTTTAACGTCGGACCTTCGTCAACGAAAACTTTCTCAACAACTAGGCTGTTAATGTCCATTTCATAATTGTGCTCTGCATTTGCGATTGCAGATTTTAAAACTTTTTCTACAACTGGAGAAGCAGTTTTTGGTGTGTGGTTAAGGATAGCAATCGCTTCACCCACTTGCTTACCTCGGATTAAGTCTACAACTAAACGAACTTTACGAGGAGCAATACGAACTGTTCTCGCTACTGCTTTAGCTTGCATTGAAGTGCCTCCTCTCATTATCTTCTAGTTTTCTTATCGTCAGCATCATGACCTTTATACGTACGAGTTGGTGCGAATTCACCTAACTTGTGGCCTACCATGTCTTCAGTAACATATACAGGTACATGTTTACGACCGTCATATACAGCGATTGTGTGACCGATGAACTGAGGGAAGATCGTTGAACGACGAGACCAAGTTTTAACAACTTGCTTTTGCTCAGTTTCATTTAGCTTTGCAATTTTACTCATTAAATGATCATCGACAAATGGTCCTTTTTTCAAGCTACGAGCCATTTTGGTGCCTCCCTTCGTGATTGCCGTACGGTTCTCAAAGTGAACCGTACTACAATCCCATTATTTTTTACGACGACGAACGATGAATTTGTCAGACGCTTTGTTTTTCTTACGAGTTTTGAATCCAAGAGTTGGTTTACCCCATGGAGACATTGGAGACTTACGTCCGATTGGTGAACGTCCTTCACCACCACCGTGTGGGTGATCAACTGGGTTCATTACAGAACCACGAACAGTTGGGCGCTTACCTAACCAGCGAGAGCGACCAGCTTTACCGATCTTGATAAGTTCGTGTGACTCGTTACCAACTTGACCTACAGTTGCACGGCAAGCAGATAATACAAGACGCACTTCACCAGAAGTTAAACGTACAAGAACGTATTTACCTTCTTTACCAAGTACTTGTGCAGATGTACCAGCAGAACGAACTAATTGTCCACCACGACCTGGTTTAAGCTCGATGTTATGAACAACAGTACCTACTGGAATGTTGATTAATGGTAATGCGTTACCGATTTTAATGTCAGCTTCAGCGCCAGACATAATTTCCATACCTACTTCTAAGTTCTTAGGAGCAAGAATGTAACGTTTTTCACCGTCAACGTAGTTAATTAATGCGATATTCGCAGAGCGGTTTGGATCGTATTCGATCGTAGCAACGCGTCCTGGAATTCCATCTTTGTTACGTTTGAAGTCGATGATACGGTATTGACGCTTATGTCCGCCACCTTGATGACGTACAGTGATTTTACCTTGGTTATTACGACCAGCCTTTTTGCTTAAAGGAGCAAGTAAAGACTTTTCGGGTCTGTCAGTCGTGATTTCAGCGAAATCATTCGTAGTCATGTTACGACGACCGTTAGTAGTTGGATTATACTTTTTAATTCCCATCTCAATTTCCCTCCTTCTTTAGTAAGAATTAAACGCCTTGGAAGATTTCGATTTCTTTGCTGTCAGCAGTTAGCTTAACGATTGCTTTACGACGACGGCTAGTAAAACCAGCGTGACGACCAACGCGTTTTGCTTTCGGCTTGTAGTTCATGATGTTCACTTTTTCTACTTTAACACCAAAGATCGCTTCAAGAGCATCTTTAACTTCTGTTTTATTAGATTTAACGTCCACATCGAACGTGTATTTTTTTTCAGCCATCATTTCCATAGAACGTTCAGTGATAACTGGGCGCTTAATGATATCACGAGGATCTCTCATTATGCAAGCACCTCCTCTACTTTTTCCACTGCCGCTTTTGTCATGATTAGCTTATCATGATGAAGCACGTCTAAAACGTTTACGCCATCAGCAGTGATTACTGTTACTCCAGGGATATTGCGAGCAGATAACTCTACAGATTCGTTTGCATCAGCAGTTACGATAAGAGCTTTCTTCTCAACAGTTAATCCTTTAAGTACTGCTAGCATATCTTTTGTTTTTGGTGCATTTAACACTAGGTCTTCAAGAACTACAATGTTGTTCTCAACTACTTTAGTAGCTAATGCAGATTTGATTGCTAAACGACGAACTTTCTTAGGAAGTTTGTACGCATAGCTTCTTGGTGTAGGTCCGAATACCGTACCACCACCACGCCATTGAGGAGAGCGGATAGACCCTTGACGAGCACGTCCAGTTCCTTTTTGACGCCATGGTTTACGACCACCACCGCGAACTTCAGAGCGAGTTTTTACTTTGTGTGTACCTTGACGTAAAGATGCACGTTGCATCATTACAGCTTCGAAAAGTACAGCTTCATTTGGTTCGATACCGAAAATAGCTTCAGCTAATTCGATTTCACCAACCTGTGAACCAGTTTGGTTATATACAGTAACTTTTGGCATTGGAATTCCTCCTTCCTATTGTGAATTATTTGCTAACCTTCACAGCGCCTTGAACAACTACAAGAGATTTCTTAGCACCTGGAACGTTACCTTTTACTAATAATAAGTTGCGCTCAGTGTCAACTTGAACGATTTCTAAGTTTTGGATAGTAACTTGGTCTCCACCCATACGTCCAGCAAGTTTTTTGCCTTTGAATACACGGTTCGGAGCAACTGGGCCCATTGAACCTGGACGACGGTGATAGCGAGAACCATGAGACATAGGCCCGCGAGATTGTCCGTGGCGTTTGATAACACCTTGGAAACCTTTACCTTTAGAAATTCCTGTTACATCAACGATTTCACCTGTAGCGAATACGTCAACTTTTACCTCTTGACCAACCTCTAATCCGTCCACGTCTGCATCGCGGATTTCGCGAATGAAGCGCTTAGGAGTTGTAGATGCTTTAGCAGTGTGGCCTTGTTCAGGTTTGTTAGTTAACTTTTCACGTTTATCTTCAAATCCTAACTGGATTGCGTTGTAGCCATCAGTTTCAGTTGTTTTCTTTTGAAGAACAACGTTTGGATTAGCAGCGATAACTGTTACTGGGATTAACTCACCGTTCTCAGCAAATACTTGAGTCATACCGATCTTTCTTCCTAAGATTCCTTTGGTCATGAGTTACACCTCCTACATTTTTAAGTTATATAAATTATAGTTTGATTTCGATATCTACACCAGATGGTAAGTCTAAACGCATTAATGAATCTACTGTTTGTGGAGTAGGACTCACGATGTCGATTAGACGTTTGTGCGTGCGCATTTCGAATTGCTCACGAGAATCTTTGTACTTATGAACAGCACGAAGAATTGTGTAAACAGTTTTTTCAGTTGGTAATGGGATCGGACCAGAAACTGTTGCCCCAGAACGCTTAGCTGTTTCTACAATTTTCTCAGCAGACTGATCAAGAATACGGTGATCGTAAGCTTTTAAACGGATACGAATTTTTTCTTTTGCCATTATTTTCCCTCCTTCGTTCGCCTATTTCTAAAATAGACCTTCTCCATGGAAATTTCCCCACACCATGCCATGGCAAAGCGGCCGGGTGTGTCAGCAACCTTCCACTTCATCGCAGTCAAAGACCAACATTGTCTATTATACAATGTTATTCGTCTAGATGCAAGCATCTTTTTGTTTGCATCTGCTTTTCTCTACTTTTGCTATTATACATGGCACTTTAAAGAATTTCAAGTTTTCATCTACCAGAATTCATTTTACAGTTTCTGGGTTTTGTTTATTGCTTTTTATATATTATAGAAGAAACTCGTCAAAACATAAAAATATGATTTCATTTATTATATAAACGCAAACAAAAACCCCAAGGGAAAATCCCTCGGGGTTTTTTATATCAGTTAAGATTACTCAACGATAGTAGCAACTACACCGTAACCTACTGTACGTCCACCTTCACGAATAGAGAATTTAGTTCCCTCTTCGATAGCGATTGGAGCGATAAGTTCGATAGTCATTTCGATGTTGTCACCAGGCATTACCATTTCAGTACCTTCTGGTAATTGGATGATACCAGTTACGTCAGTTGTACGGAAGTAGAACTGAGGACGGTAGTTAGCGAAGAATGGAGTGTGACGTCCACCTTCTTCTTTAGATAATACGAAAACTTCAGCTTTGAATTTAGCGTGAGCTTTTACAGAACCGCTTTTTGCAAGTACTTGTCCACGTTGGATGTCTTCACGAGCAACCCCACGAAGTAAAGCACCGATGTTGTCTCCAGCTTGAGCTTGGTCAAGAAGTTTACGGAACATCTCTACACCAGTTACAGTTGTAGAAGCATTTTCTTCAGCAAGACCGATGATTTCTACTACGTCACCAACTTTAACGATACCGCGCTCAACACGACCAGTAGCAACTGTACCACGACCTGTGATAGAGAATACGTCCTCTACAGGCATTAAGAATGGTTTGTCAGTTTCACGTTCTGGAGTTGGGATGTAAGCATCAACTTCAGCCATTAATTCAATGATTTTTGCTTCCCAATCAGCTTCTCCTTGAAGAGCTTTAAGAGCAGAACCTTTGATTACAGGAATGTCGTCGCCTGGGAATCCGTATTCAGATAATAGGTCGCGAACTTCCATTTCTACTAATTCTAATAATTCTTCGTCGTCTACCATGTCGCATTTGTTTAAGAATACAACGATGTAAGGTACACCTACTTGACGAGAAAGAAGGATGTGCTCACGAGTTTGAGGCATTGGGCCATCAGCAGCAGATACTACTAAGATACCGCCGTCCATTTGAGCAGCACCAGTGATCATGTTTTTAACATAGTCAGCGTGACCTGGGCAGTCAACGTGTGCATAGTGACGAGTTTCAGTTTCGTACTCAACGTGTGCAGTTGAGATTGTGATACCGCGCTCTCTTTCTTCTGGAGCAGCATCGATTTGATCGTATCCGCGTGCTTCAGCACCACCAGCTTTTGCAAGTACTGTAGTGATCGCAGCAGTTAATGTAGTTTTACCATGGTCAACGTGGCCGATTGTACCGATGTTAACATGGGGTTTAGAACGTTCGAATTTAGCTTTAGCCATTCTAAATTCCTCCTTAGTTTATATAGGTTATTTTATATTTAGGCTAGAAAGCGAAACTTGCGTCCCACTTTCTAAGCTTACATAAGTAGTTATACGTGAAGAATCGATAAAAATCAATTATTCACCTTTATTTTTTTTGATAATTTCTTCAGAAACAGACTTTGGTACTTCTTCATAGTGGTCAAACACCATAGAGAATGTTCCGCGTCCTTGAGTGTTAGAACGTAATGACGTTGCATAACCGAACATTTCAGAAAGTGGAACCATAGCGCGAACAACTTGAGCGTTACCGCGAGCTTCCATACCTTCTACACGTCCACGACGAGATGTTACGTCACCCATAATGTCACCCATGTACTCTTCAGGAATTACAACTTCAACTTTCATCATTGGCTCAAGAATTACTGGGTTACATTTAGAAACCGCAGCTTTAAGTGCCATAGATGCAGCGATTTTGAACGCCATCTCAGATGAATCGACATCATGGTAAGATCCGTCAACTAATGCAGCTTTAATGTCTACTACTGGATATCCAGCAAGTACACCATTTTTAAGTGCATCTTCAAGACCTGCGCCTACAGCTGGGATGTATTCACGTGGAACAACACCACCGACGATCTTGTTTTCGAATTCGAATCCTTTACCTTCTTCATTAGGTTCAAACTCAATCCAAACGTGACCGAATTGTCCACGTCCACCAGATTGACGAGCGAACTTACCTTCAACTTTCGCAGCAGCGCGGAAAGTCTCACGGTATGCTACCTGAGGAGCACCAACGTTTGCTTCAACTTTGAACTCACGGCGCATACGGTCAACGATGATATCAAGGTGAAGTTCACCCATACCAGCGATGATTGTTTGGCCAGTTTCTTGGTCAGTGTGAGCACGGAATGTTGGATCTTCTTCAGAAAGCTTAGATAATGCTGTACCCATTTTATCTTGGTCAGCTTTTGATTTTGGTTCGATAGCTACAGAGATAACTGGCTCTGGGAATTCCATAGACTCAAGGATAACAAGGCTCTTCTCGTCACAAAGAGTATCACCAGTAGTAGTATCTTTTAAACCTACAGCAGCAGCGATATCACCAGCGTAAACTGTTGAGATCTCTTCACGGCTGTTAGCGTGCATTTGTAGGATACGACCTACACGCTCACGCTTACCTTTAGTTGAGTTTTTCACGTATGATCCAGAGTTTAACACACCAGAGTACACACGGAAGAATGTTAACTTACCAACATAAGGGTCAGTCATGATTTTGAATGCTAGAGCTGAGAAAGGCTCTTCATCGCTAGACTTACGTTCTACTTCTTCATCTGTATCCGGAAGAGTACCTTTGATTGCAGGTACATCTAATGGAGATGGTAGGTAGTCGATAACTGCGTCTAACAGAATTTGAACACCTTTGTTTTTGAATGCAGAACCACAGATTACTGGGAAGAATTCTACAGAAGTTGTAGCCTTACGGATACCAGCTTTAAGCTCTTCTACAGTGATTTCTTCACCTTCTAGGTACTTCATCATCATTTCTTCATCAAGCTCAGCTACCGCTTCAATAAGTTTTCCACGGTATTCTTCAGCTAGTTCTTTATGCTCTTCAGGAATTTCAACACGTTGAATGTCTGTTCCTAAATCGTTACCGTACATGTAAGCACATTCTTCAACAAGGTCAATGATACCATTGAACTCATCTTCAGCACCGATTGGTAACTGAATTGGGTGTGCGTTTGCTTGTAAACGATCGTGGATTGTTCCTACAGAGTATAAGAAATCTGCACCGATTTTATCCATTTTGTTAACGAATACGATACGAGGTACGCCGTAAGTAGTAGCCTGACGCCAAACAGTTTCTGTTTGTGGTTCTACACCAGATTGTGCATCAAGTACTGCTACCGCGCCATCAAGTACGCGTAAAGAACGTTCTACTTCTACTGTGAAATCTACGTGACCTGGAGTGTCAATGATGTTTACACGGTGACCTTTCCATTGTGCTGTAGTTGCAGCAGAAGTAATTGTGATACCACGCTCTTGCTCTTGCTCCATCCAGTCCATCTGAGATGCACCTTCGTGAGTTTCACCGATTTTGTGAATACGTCCTGTGTAGTACAGAATACGCTCAGTAGCTGTTGTTTTACCAGCATCGATGTGAGCCATGATACCAATATTACGAGTGTTTTCTAAAGAGAACTCTCTTGCCATTTGGTGTCTTGCTCCTTCCATATATGGATTGGATTTTTTATTTTAAGTAGCAAAAAAGCCACTTTATATTGTTACACATGTCAGTATGTCCAGTACCCTCATTATGTAAAACGAGCGCCCAACGAAAGGGAGAGGCATTCTCCCTCTCCACACTTCCATAAGCGACAAATAAAGCGGTTTATGCTTACATTTATTTTACGTTGAATCCTACCAACGGTAATGAGCAAATGCTTTGTTAGCTTCTGCCATTTTATGAGTGTCTTCACGTTTCTTAACAGATGCACCAGCGTTGTTAGCTGCATCTAAGATTTCGTTAGCAAGACGCTCTTCCATAGTTTTTTCACCACGAAGACGAGCGTAGTTTACTAACCAACGAAGACCTAAAGTTGTACGGCGTTCTGGACGAACCTCAACTGGAACTTGGTAGTTAGCACCACCAACACGACGAGCGCGTACTTCAAGAACAGGCATAATGTTCTTAAGAGCTTGCTCGAATACTTCCATTGGCTCTTTACCAGTACGTTCGCTTACGATATCGAACGCATTATAAAGAATTGTTTGAGATTTACCTTTTTTACCGTCAACCATCATTTTGTTGATAAGGCGTGTTACTAGCTTCGAATTGTACATTGGATCTGGTAACACGTCACGTTTTGCAACAGGACCTTTACGAGGCATATTGAGTTCCTCCTTTCATTAAAAAGTTATTATTTCTTAGCCGCTTTTGGCTTTTTAGTACCGTATTTAGAACGGCCTTGCATACGCTTGTCAACACCAGCTGTATCAAGCGCACCACGAACGATGTGGTAACGTACCCCTGGTAAGTCTTTTACACGACCACCGCGAATTAATACTACGCTGTGCTCTTGTAAGTTGTGACCGATACCTGGGATGTATGCTGTTACCTCAATACCATTTGTTAAACGAACACGAGCATATTTACGTAACGCTGAGTTAGGTTTCTTTGGAGTCATTGTACCAACACGAGTACATACACCACGTTTTTGAGGTGCAGAGATATCAGTTGATTTTTTCTTTAAAGAGTTAAAACCTTTGTTTAACGCAGGTGATTTAGATTTCCATACTTTATCAGTACGACCATTTCTCACTAATTGGTTAATAGTAGGCATTTGATTATCCTCCCTTCGCATGTTTGTATGACCACATATCCAGGTGGTTCATTATTAGTTGAAAACAAAGTTTTTGCAAGGGAGAGCAAATGCTCTCTCCTCACAAAAACAGTTTTAACTTATTATTCCTATTGCTGAAGCTCCCACTTGAATCCCCGCAACTTTTCCAAGTTTACGAACTGATTCAACTTTTGTTATGGGTATGTTATGTTGCAGTGCAGTACGAATGATAACATGGGTTAACCGCATATCAGCATCTTCTGCAATGACAACTTCTTTAACTATACCATTTTTGATTGCCTCCAATGTGCGTTTATGACCAACGACCACATTTTCAGCATTTGACACTTTTTGATAAGACATATAAATATCCTCCAAAGCATCGTTCAGGAGCAACCTTGCTTATAGTAACATTTTGACTCATACAATGTCAACTAGGATTAACTGTTTTTATACAAAATTTACGACGGAAAATTTTACTGTTCCACATAAACTTCATCGTTTTCTACATTCATGTCATCTTGTGTTGTTTTAACAAGATCCACTTTGCGATAACGATTCATACCTGTTCCAGCAGGAACAAGTTTACCGATAATAACATTTTCTTTCAATCCTAGAAGTTCATCGCGTTTACCCTTAATTGCTGCATCAGTTAAGACACGAGTTGTTTCTTGGAACGATGCTGCAGATAAGAATGAATCTGTTTCAAGTGAAGCTTTTGTAATACCAAGTAGAACAGGTCTAGCTGTCGCTGGTTGTTTACCTTGTAGTAACACCTTCGCATTCGCATCAGTAAACTGATGGATATCTAGTAATGTTCCTGGTAATACATCTGTTTCACCTGCATCACTTACACGTACTTTACGTAACATTTGGCGTACCATTACTTCTACGTGTTTGTCACCAATTTCTACCCCTTGCATACGGTATACTTTTTGAACTTCACGTAATAAGTATTCTTGAACTGCCGTAATGTCCGTTACTTTTAGTAATTCTTTCGGATCAATAGAACCTTCTGTTAACTCTTTACCGTGGCTAATTTTCTGTCCTGGAATTACTTTCAGACGAGCACCGTAAGGAATAGCATACGTACGAGCTTCAACTTCACCCTGTACAACTACTTCTTGGCGATCTTTAACATCGTTGATCGCTGCGATAACACCGTCGATTTCACTGATAACAGCCTGACCTTTCGGATTACGAGCTTCGAAGATCTCTTGGATACGAGGTAAACCTTGAGTGATATCATCTCCGGCAACCCCACCTGTATGGAACGTACGCATCGTTAACTGTGTACCTGGCTCACCGATAGATTGAGCTGCGATAATACCTACCGCTTCCCCTACTTCTACGTCTGTTCCAGTTGCTAAGTTACGACCGTAACACTTCTTACATACACCGTGGCGAGTGTTACACGTAAACGCTGAACGAATGTTTACAGTTTCAACACCCGAATTTTCAACGATATGAGCGATATCTTCAGTAATTAATTGATTTTCAGCAACTAATACTTCACCTGTTTCAGGATGTTTTACAGTTTTTCTTGCAAAACGTCCAACAAGACGATCATATAATGACTCAATAACTTCATTACCCTCTTTAATCGCACCAATTAATAAACCGCGATCTGTTCCACAATCATCTTCACGAACGATTACATCTTGTGCAACGTCAACAAGACGACGTGTTAAGTAACCAGAATCGGCAGTTTTCAGTGCTGTATCGGCAAGACCTTTACGCGCACCATGCGTAGAGATGAAGTACTCAAGTACTGTTAAACCTTCACGGAAACTTGATTTGATTGGAAGTTCGATGATACGACCAGATGGATTGGCCATCAGACCACGCATACCAGCAAGCTGAGTAAAGTTCGATGCGTTACCACGGGCACCGGAATCACTCATCATGAAGATTGGGTTGCGTTTATTCAAGGACTTCATCAGTTTTCCTTGGATAACATCTTTTGCATTACTCCAAATAGAGATAACGCGATCGTAACGTTCTTCTTCCGTGATTAAACCGCGACGGAATTGTTTAATTACATTATCTACTTTTGCTTGTGCTTCGTGGAGAATTTCATCTTTTTCACCTAATACAAGAATGTCAGATACCCCAACTGTAATACCAGCTTTTGTAGAGTACTTGAATCCTAAGTTTTTCATACGGTCAAGCATGCGAGACGTTTCTGTAATTTTGAAACGTTTAAACACTTCCGCAATGATGTTACCAAGGATTTTCTTGCTGAATGGCGCCACTTCTTCGCGACTAGCAATAATCTCTTTAATGTTCGCACCTTTTTCAACGAAATATTTCGCTGGTGTTTCTTTTTCAAGGTTTGAATTTGTTGGTTCATTAATATAAGGGAACGACTCTGGTAAGATTTCGTTAAATATTAATTTACCAACTGTTGTTAATAGAAGCATACTCTTCTGCTCTTCAGTAAATGTTGCGTTGTTTACTGCGCTTGCAGCTACTGCAACACGTGTATGAAGATGTACATATCCATTTTGGTATGCAAGTAATGCTTCGTTCGCATCTTTGAAGACCATACCTTCACCGATTGCACCTTCACGCTCAAGCGTTAAGTAGTAGTTACCTAATACCATATCCTGAGATGGAGTAACAACTGGTTTACCGTCTTTCGGGTTCAAGATGTTTTGTGCCGCTAACATAAGAAGACGAGCTTCTGCTTGTGCTTCTGATGATAAAGGTACGTGAACGGCCATTTGGTCACCGTCAAAGTCCGCGTTGTATGCAGTACATACAAGTGGGTGAAGACGGATTGCGCGACCTTCTACTAATGTAGGTTCAAACGCCTGAATACCAAGACGGTGAAGTGTTGGTGCGCGGTTTAGAAGTACTGGATGTTCTTTAATCACAGATTCTAAAACGTCCCAAACTTCAGGTTGTACACGCTCGATTTTACGTTTCGCACTCTTAATGTTGTGTGCTAATCCTTTTTCAACTAACTCTTTCATTACGAAAGGTTTGAACAATTCAAGCGCCATCTCTTTCGGTAATCCACATTGATACATCTTTAAGTTCGGTCCTACAACGATTACAGAACGACCAGAGTAGTCAACACGTTTACCTAATAAGTTTTGACGGAAACGTCCTTGTTTACCTTTAAGCATGTGAGATAGTGATTTTAATGGACGGTTACCTGGTCCAGTAACTGGACGGCCACGACGACCATTATCGATTAATGCGTCTACAGCTTCTTGTAACATACGTTTTTCGTTTTGAACGATAATGCTTGGTGCACCTAAGTCCAATAGACGTTTTAAACGGTTGTTACGGTTAATTACACGACGGTATAAGTCGTTTAAGTCAGAAGTAGCAAAACGTCCACCATCTAACTGTACCATTGGGCGTAGTTCTGGTGGGATTACTGGTAGAACATCTAAGATCATCCAAGATGGCTCATTTCCAGAGTTACGGAATGCTTCTAATACTTCTAGACGTTTAATAGCACGAGTACGGCGTTGTCCTTGTGCTGTTTTTAATTCTTCTTTTAAGAAGTCTACTTCTTTATCTAAATCGATGTCTTGTAATAGCTTTTTAATCGCTTCTGCACCCATAGCAGCTTGGAATGTGCTACCATATCGATCACGATATGCACGGTATTCTTTTTCAGAAAGTAATTGCTTCTTATCAAGTGGTGTATCTCCACTTTCTGTTACAACATAAGAAGCGAAATAAATTACTTCTTCAAGCGCGCGAGGGGACATGTCTAAGACAAGTCCCATGCGGCTCGGGATACCTTTGAAATACCAAATATGAGATACAGGAGCAGCTAATTCGATATGACCCATACGTTCACGACGTACTTTCGCACGCGTTACTTCAACACCACATCGATCACAAACTACACCTTTATAACGTACACGTTTGTATTTTCCGCAATGACATTCCCAGTCCTTTTGTGGTCCGAAAATACGCTCACAGAACAAGCCGTCTTTTTCAGGCTTTAACGTACGATAGTTAATTGTTTCTGGTTTCTTAACTTCACCGTATGACCAAGAACGAATCTTGTCAGGTGAAGCAAGTCCAATCTTCATATATTCAAAGTTATTTACATCTATCAAGGGGCCTACCTCCCTTTTAGTCTACAGGTTATCCCAATTATTCCTTAGTTGTCTCAACTTCGACATTCAATTTATCTGCTGATTGATGATCATCGTCATCTTCTGTATCACGCATTTCAATTTCTGTATCGTCGCTAGACATCATTTTAACGTCCATACCTAAACTTTGCAGCTCTTTAATCAATACTTTGAATGATTCAGGAACGCCTGGTTCTGGAACATTTTCGCCTTTAACAATTGCTTCATACGTCTTAACACGTCCAACAACATCATCAGACTTCACTGTTAAGATTTCTTGAAGAGTATAAGCAGCACCGTAAGCTTCAAGTGCCCAAACCTCCATCTCACCGAAACGCTGTCCACCGAACTGAGCTTTACCTCCAAGAGGCTGCTGCGTTACAAGTGAGTATGGTCCAGTAGAACGAGCATGAAGTTTATCGTCAACCATGTGCGCAAGTTTGATCATATACATGACACCAACAGATACACGGTTATCGAATGGTTCACCAGTACGTCCGTCATACAGGATTGTTTTCGCGTCATTTGCCATACCAGCTTCTTCAATTGTGCCCCAAACATCTTCCTCACGAGCACCATCGAATACTGGTGTTGCAATGTGAATACCAAGGTATCTTGCTGCCATACCAAGATGAAGCTCTAATACCTGACCGATATTCATACGAGATGGTACCCCTAATGGGTTTAACATGATATCGATTGGCGTACCGTCTGGTAAGTAAGGCATATCTTCTTCTGGTAAAATACGAGAGATAACACCTTTGTTACCGTGACGTCCGGCCATCTTGTCACCTTCAGAAATTTTACGTTTTTGAACGATATATGCACGTACAAGTTGATTCACGCCTGGTGGCAATTCATCGCCATCTTCACGGTTGAATACTTTTACGTCTAAGATAATACCGCCACCACCGTGTGGTACACGTAGTGATGTATCACGTACTTCACGCGCTTTTTCTCCAAAGATAGCATGTAATAGACGTTCTTCAGCTGTTAATTCTGTTACACCTTTAGGCGTTACTTTACCAACAAGTAAATCTCCATCTTTTACTTCCGCCCCAACGCGAATGATACCGCGCTCGTCAAGGTTGCGTAATGCATCTTCCCCAACGTTTGGAATGTCACGTGTAATTTCTTCTGGTCCAAGCTTCGTATCACGAGCTTCTGACTCATATTCTTCAATATGAATAGAAGTGTACACATCATCTTTTACAAGGCGCTCACTCATAATGATCGCATCCTCGTAGTTATAACCGTCCCAAGTCATGAAGCCAACAAGCACGTTACGTCCAAGTGCTAGTTCACCTAATTCCATAGAAGGACCATCCGCAAGGATTTCACCTTTTACAACTTCATTTCCAACACTTACGATTGGACGTTGGTTGTAGCAAGTTCCTTGGTTAGAACGAATGAATTTTTGCATTTTGTAGCGATCTAAGTCGCCTTTTACTGTTTGACCGTCAACTTCTACATAGCGACGTACCCAAACTTCACGTGCTTCTACGCGCTCAACAATACCAGGGTGTTTACAGATTACTGCAGCACCTGAGTCTTTTGCTGATACATACTCCATACCTGTACCTACAATCGGTGATTCCGGATTCATTAACGGAACCGCCTGACGTTGCATGTTCGCTCCCATAAGTGCGCGGTTAGAGTCATCGTTTTCTAAGAACGGAATACAAGCTGTCGCTGCCGACACTACTTGTTTTGGTGATACATCCATGTAGTCGATGCGTTCTTTATTTGTGACAATGTTTTCACCACGGAAACGAGCTACGATATCTTCATCAAGGAATTCTCCTTCTTCAGATAATTTCATATTCGCTTGGGCTACAACATAATTATCTTCTTCATCTGCTGTTAAATAATCAACATGCCCTGTTACAAGACCAGTTTCTGGGTCAACACGACGGTATGGTGTTTCAATGAAACCAAACTCATTTACTTTCGCGAACGAAGATAATGAGTTAATCAAACCGATGTTTGGTCCCTCTGGTGTTTCAATCGGACACATACGACCATAGTGAGAGTAGTGAACGTCACGTACTTCAAAGCCTGCGCGCTCACGCGTTAAACCACCAGGTCCTAATGCAGATAGTCTTCGTTTGTGAGTTAACTCTGCTAATGGGTTTGTTTGGTCCATGAACTGAGATAACTGAGAACTTCCGAAGAACTCTTTAATAGATGCAATAACAGGACGAATATTAATTAATGCCTGTGGTGTAATTGCATTTGTATCTTGGATCGACATTCTCTCACGAACAACACGTTCCATACGAGAAAGACCGATACGGAATTGATTTTGTAATAGTTCTCCAACAGAACGCAGACGACGGTTTCCTAAGTGGTCGATATCATCTGTATCCCCTACTTTGTATAGTAGGTTGAAGAAGTAACTGATAGAAGCAAGGATATCACCTGGTGTGATGTGTTTTACATCGCGAGTAATATTTGCATTACCAATTACGTTAATTACGCGCTCGCCTTCTGACTCAGGAGCATAAATCTTAATAGATTGCAGCTCAACATCGCCTTCTACCACTCCACCCATTGGTTTCGCTGTTTTGAATCCAATGTTTTTCTCTAAGTAAGGTAAAATGCGATCAAGTGTACGACGATCTAAGATTGTTCCTTCTGCCGCTAAAATTTCACCAGTTTCTGGATCCACTAATGTTTCAGCTAAACGTTGATTAAACAATCTGTTTTTAATGTGTAACTTTTTGTTGATCTTGTAGCGACCTACATTTGCTAAATCGTAGCGCTTTGGATCAAAGAAACGAGACACAAGTAAGCTCTTAGCATTTTCTACTGTTGGTGGCTCACCAGGACGTAGACGCTCATAAATTTCAAGCAATGCTTTTTCTGTGCTATCTGTGTTGTCTTTTTCTAATGTGTTGCTTAAGTATTCGTTATCACCTAAAAGCTCGGTGATTTCTTGATCAGAGCCAAACCCTAATGCGCGTAACAAAACAGTTACAGGAAGTTTACGCGTACGGTCAATACGCACATATACAACATCCTTAGCATCTGTCTCATACTCTAACCAAGCTCCGCGGTTTGGAATTACAGTAGCAGTAAAACCACGTTTTCCGTTTTTATCCACTTTGCCACTATAGTATACGCTTGGAGAGCGAACTAACTGGGAAACGATAACACGTTCTGCACCGTTAATTACGAATGTTCCAGTCTCTGTCATGAGTGGGAAATCTCCCATGAACACATCTTGTTCTTTTACTTCACCAGTTTCCTTGTTGATTAGACGCACTTTTACACGAAGTGGTGCTGCATACGTCACATCACGCTCTTTGCATTCGTCTACAGAGTATTTAGGTTCACCTAAGCTGTAGTCGATAAATTCAAGCGATAGATTTCCCGTAAAGTCTTCAATCGGAGAAATGTCTTGGAACATTTCTCGCAAACCCTCATCAAGAAACCACTGATAAGAAGAGGTTTGAATTTCGATAAGATTTGGTAACTCTAATACTTCACTAATACGGGCATAACTTCTTCGTTGGCGGTGGCGTCCGTATTGAACTAGTTGACCTGTCAACTGCTTCACCCCTCAAATCATGAGTATTATAAATGCACAAAAAAATTTGTGCAAAATCACAAATAAATACAACTACTGCTATTTAGCGTAGTCTTTTTCTCTTAAAGATAAATACGTTGAGTCTTTCTACCTGTTCAAAAAAGAAAAATGGCTTCTATAAGAAAACCATCATTCTGTTTCATAATCTGCTGATTTTACTATCTTTTCCAAGAGAAACAAAAATATACATCTTTCTCAACGCAGAAAATCATATATTGGCATTGTATAATGTTAACATAGCCAAAAATAACCGTCAACGTTTTTTTGATTTTATGATATAATATCCTTTTTTCTTTTCTACAACTTCGACTTCAGAAAATACTTCTTCTAGTTTCTTTAGCGCAGATGGTGCACCTTGTTTCTTTTGAATAACAATCCACAACTCCCCACCTGGAACTAAATGTTCTACAGCTTTTTCTAAAATCTCATGCACGATATCTTTACCTGCACGAATTGGAGGATTAGATAGAATAGCAGCATACATACCATCTACATTTTCATAGACGCTACTTTGAAAAATGTGCACATTTCCAATTCTATTGTTAGCGGCATTTTCTTTCGCAAGCTCAAGTGCCCTTTCATTCACATCCACCATGTGAACTTTACGGTCTTGAAACTCTTTCGCCAACGATAAACCAATTGGTCCATATCCACAACCTACGTCTAATATGTCACCTTTAATATCTGGCACTTGAAACGCTTCAATTAAAAGACGAGAACCAAAGTCCACTTCGTTTTTCGAGAACACCCCACGGTCAGATAAGAAAGTAAATTGAGATCCACGAAGCGTAAATTCCCATCGCTTACGATCACTTTTACTAGAAGGGTCGTTAGAAAAATAATGGTCTGCCATATGGCCACCTCTTTTCTTTACAGTTAAAAAAAAAGCTCGCATGAGAGCGAGCTTTTTTTAAAGCATCAAAAGTTAATTACTTAACTTCTACAGCAGCGCCAACTTCTTCAAGTTTAGCTTTGATTTCTTCAGCTTCTTCTTTAGCAGCAGCTTCTTTGATTACTTTTGGAGTGTTGTCAACTAATTCTTTAGCTTCTTTTAAGCCAAGACCAGTGATTTCACGAACAACTTTGATAACTTTGATTTTTTGTGCACCAGCGCTAGTTAGTTCCACATCAAATTCAGTTTTCTCAGCAGCAGCTTCTCCAGCGCCACCAGCTACAGCTACAGGAGCAGCAGCAGTTACGCCGAATTCTTCCTCGATAGCTTTTACTAAGTCGTTAAGTTCTAATACAGTCATAGATTTAACTGCTTCAATGATTTGTTCTTTAGTCATTGTAAATATCCTCCCTTAAATAGGTTTGTATTGTTTTATCGATAATACGTAATTATCTTTTAAAAAATTAAGCGCCTTGCTCTTCCTTTTGGTCTGCAACTGCTTTAGTAGCAAGTGCAAGGTTACGGATTGGAGCTTGAAGAACGCTAAGAAGCATAGAAAGTAAGCCTTCACGTGATGGAAGAGTAGCGATAGCTTTAACCTCATCAAGTGTTACAAGTTTACCTTCGATTACGCCTGCTTTAATTTCTAAAGCTTCATGATCTTTAGCGAAGTCGTTTAATACTTTCGCAGGAGCAACTACATCCTCGTTACTGAACGCGATTGCGTTTGGTCCTGTTAAGAATTCATTTAACTCAGCCATTTCAGCAGATTCTGCAGCACGACGAGTTAGAGAGTTTTTGTAAACTTTGAACTCAACGCCAGCTTCACGTAATTGCTTACGTAATTCTGTTGCTTCAGAAACTGTTAAACCACGGTAGTCAACAACGATTGTAGATTTACTAGCGCGAAGTTTGTCCGCGATTTCAGTTACAACTTGTTGTTTAGTTTCGATTACTTTGCTCATGTTATTACACCTCCTGTAGATTATATAGAAGATGTACCGAAAGTGCACTAAAAACCTCCATGCCCAACTTGTAGACATGGAGGCATATAGTCACAGAAAAAAATTCCGCTTCGTATATTAACACCTAGGTAGGAAATTAAGTCTATTGACACCTACTGTCTACGGTACACTAATTAAATTCACAACATAAATGATTATATTAAAACTTCTTTATGAAGTCAACTTCCAAAATTTACGCTAATGTAGAAACGTCTACACGTACGCCAGGTCCCATTGTAGAAGCAACTGTTACGTTCTTCATGTAAGTACCTTTTGCAGCAGCTGGCTTAACTTTTTGTAAAGTGTCAGCGATTGTTCTGAAGTTTTCTACTAATTTAGCATCTTCGAAAGATACTTTACCGATTGGAACGTGGATGTTACCAGCTTTATCAACGCGGTATTCAACTTTACCAGCTTTGATTTCGTTAACAGCTTTAGTTACATCGAAAGTAACTGTTCCAGTTTTAGGGTTTGGCATTAAACCTTTAGGTCCTAATACGCGACCAAGTTTACCAACTTCACCCATCATGTCAGGAGTTGCTACTACTACATCGAAATCAAACCAACCTTGTTGGATTTTACCGATGTAATCAGCATCGCCTACGAAGTCAGCTCCAGCAGCTTCAGCTTCTTTAGCTTTTTCACCTTTAGCGAATACTAATACACGTTGTACTTTACCAGTACCGTGTGGAAGAACAACTGCACCACGGATTTGTTGGTCAGCTTTCTTAGGGTCAACACCTAAACGGAATGCAGCTTCTACAGTTGCATCAAATTTAGCTGTGTTTGTTTTCTTTACTAATTCTACTGCTTCTGTTGCAGAGTAAGCAGCTGCACGATCAACAAGCTTTGCAGCTTCTACGTACTTTTTACCTCTTTTAGCCATTTTTATTTCCTCCTCGAATGTGGTTTTAGCGGAATAACCTCCCACGTTTACGCTTATTTTCAGGTATAACCTGAGGATGCGCGCCATCCATTTATTTAAAAACGATAATCATTTACGATAATAAAGGTTGCGAATTGGAATTCCAGACCCGCAACCTTTTTTAAAAAACAAATCGAATTAGTCTTCGATAACGATGCCCATACTGCGTGCAGTACCTTCAACCATACGCATTGCAGCTTCTACGCTAGCAGCGTTTAGGTCAGGCATTTTAGTTTCAGCGATTTCGCGTACTTTATCACGCTTAACAGTTGCCACTTTATTACGGTTTGGTTCACCAGAACCAGACTCAATACCAGCTACTTTCTTAAGAAGAACAGCAGCAGGAGGAGTTTTAGTAATGAAAGTGAATGAACGGTCCTCAAATACCGTAATTTCAACAGGGATGATAAGACCAGCTTGATCTGCTGTACGAGCGTTAAACTCTTTACAGAAGCCCATGATGTTAACACCTGCTTGTCCTAATGCTGGACCAACTGGTGGAGCTGGGTTAGCTTTACCTGCAGGAATTTGAAGTTTTACCATTTTAATTACCTTTTTAGCCACGAGACACACCTCCTTAAGTCCGTGATGTGGTCAATTGGACAGTGATTTGCCCTCCCACGTCATATTTTATCTGTAAGGATAAAATCTTTCAAAAAACGTCTCCGATAACGAAGACGTACTGACTTAAAAGATATTATCACTTTTTACAATTCATTTCAAGTTTCATTTTATAATTTTTCAATTTGATGGAAGTCAAGTTCAACTGGAGTCTCGCGACCAAACATGTCCACAAGTACGCTAACCTTCTTCTTCTCCACATCAATTTCTTCGATAGCACCTGTATAATCTGCGAATGGTCCCTCATTTACACGTACTGTCTCATGAAGTTCAAAGTCGAAATCAACCACTTCGTTGTCCATTCCCATATGTTTCATAATGGTAACAACTTCCTCTTCTAATAGAGGTGATGGTTTAGATCCAGAACCAGAAGAGCCAACGAACCCAGTTA
The DNA here is from genome assembly GCF_051915205.1 of Bacillus cereus group sp. MYBKT111-2. Lineage (NCBI taxonomy): Bacteria > Bacillati > Bacillota > Bacilli > Caryophanales > Bacillaceae > Bacillus > Bacillus cereus group sp. MYBKT111-2. The sequence goes on along the minus strand of NZ_JBQAEG010000015.1, from coordinate 17,417 downwards.
CACCCGGCGTGTTACGTACAACATACCAAGAGTCATCAGTCATGATTAATTCTACTAATACATAACCTGGGAACACTTTTCTTTTCATTAATTTTTCTTTACCGTTTTTCATTTCTACTTCTACTTCTTCCGGGACAACAACACGGAAAATTTTATCTTGCATACCCATTGATTCTACACGTTTCTCTAGGTTTGCTTTTACTTTATTTTCATATCCAGAATAAGTATGGACAACATACCAACTTTTTTCCATTCATTTAGGACGAGCGTCCTTCCCTCCCTGACGTACATTTTTTTGCGCAAATGAAAAAACCCGTTCACCGGGCTTTTACACAGTTCTTATAAATAACATTATATCATGGATAAGTGCTTCTTATTCAAGAATTAACCAAGAATTAACCGAATTAAAGAAGAAATGCCCATATCAACTACTGCGAAGAAAATCGCAAAGAAGACAACTGTAGCGATAACAGTCGCTGTTGAACGGAGTAATTCATCTTTTTTAGGCCAACTTACTTTTTTCATTTCGCGACCTACATCGCCGAAAAAGTTCGTTAAACGCATCTACGGGACCTCCAGTGTATTATTTCAATTATTTATTTTGTTTCCTTGTGAACTGTATGCTGATTGCATGTTTTACAAAATTTCTTTATTTCAAGTCGCTCTACTGAGCTCGTATCTTTCATCGTAGAGTAGTTTCGATTTTTACACTCTTCACATGAGAGTACAACTTTTTTCCTCATTAGTTACACCAACCTTGTAACATTATGTCCCTAAAAATGTATCATACAATAAAAGACAATGTCAATGACATGCCTTTTGTACTCGCTACAAAAAGAAAACAGGTGATTTTTTACACCTGTAGCTCTTGTTATTAATTTGAAGTGGTACTCTCTCTCATTTCCATATATCGTTCCAATTTCCGCTTCACTCTCTGTAAAGCGTTATCAATAGATTTCACATGTCTATTTAACTGTTCCGAAATCTCTTGATAAGAACGACCGTCTAGATATAAAGAAAGCACTTTTCTTTCTAAATCGCTTAATAATTCAGATATTTTAGATTCTATGTCGGTATATTCTTCCTGACTTATAATCATTTCTTCAGGATCAGTTACCTTCGCTTCCGAAATAACATCTAATAATGTCCGATCAGATTCCTCGTCATAAATCGGTTTATCTAAAGACACATATGAATTTAACGGAATATGTTTTTGCCTGGTTGCTGTTTTAATAGCGGTAATAATTTGTCGAGTGATACACAGTTCAGCAAATGCTTTGAATGAAGACAGCTTGTCCTCTTTATAATCACGAATCGCTTTAAACAATCCAATCATACCTTCTTGAACAATATCTTCTCGATCGGCACCCACTAAGAAATAAGATCTCGATTTCGCGCGAACAAAGTTCTTATATTTGTGAATCAAATATTCTAGAGCGTCAGTATTACCTTTTCGAACTAACTCAACGATTGCCTCATCTTCTAAATCACGAAATGTAACGTCGCCTACACTTACGAAGCCTGCTTCCACCTTGATCCCTCCGACCGCTATTTATTTAGAAATATTATACAGTAAAAAGACAAAGAGCGTCAATGCTTCAACGCTCTCCTCTTCTTAATTTTTCTAACTTTTCTGTAATATCTTTACTAAATATCTTTCGCATAGCAGGTTGCTTTTCTTTTGTGTCTTGTGTACGCCTTCTTACTTGTTGCTCCATCGCTTGTACTTCCAACTCTAATTCCCGCGCAGATTTCCGGAGCGCACCTTGAGCAAATATAACCCATTGTTCCGTATAATCAGAAGTCGCAACATATATTTGCGTATTTATATTTCTAAGCTCAATTGCAAGTTGTTCTATCTTTTCATCTGCAGTTTGATTCTTCCTCGTGAATATAACTTCCACACGTGATTGTTTCATCTTTTTTTCAATACCGTGGACTGTATAAGCATCAAAAACGATCATTACCTTTGTACCTGTGTAACCTTGGTAATCCGCCATCTTATCAATCAGTGCATCTCTTGATGATTGCAAATCTACATCCCGTAGTTTCTTCAAGTCTCCCCAAGCTCCAATAATGTTGTAACCGTCAACGATTAAAATATCGTTCATTTTTTATTTACCAATTTCGTTACGTTTACGATATACCTCATACATTAACAAACTTGCAGCCACTGAAGCATTTAAGGATGTAACTTTACCAACCATCGGTAAAGTAATTAAGAAATCACATTTTTCACCAATAATACGACTCATACCTTTTCCTTCACTTCCAATTACTAATCCAATTGGCATTTTACCATCTAAATTACGGTAATCCGTTTTCCCTTTTGCATCTGTACCAGCAATCCAAAGTCCACGTTCTTTTAATTCATCGATTGTACGAGATAAATTCGTTACGCGTGCAACAGGAATATATTCAATCGCCCCAGTAGATGCTTTTGCAACTGATGCTGTAAGTCCCACAGCTCTTCTTTTCGGAATTATAATTCCATGAGCTCCTGTTGCATCTGCAGTACGCATAATAGAACCTAGGTTATGCGGATCTTCAATTTCATCTAAAATTAAGAAGAACGGATCCTCATTACGCTTCTCGGCTACTTTGAATAGATCTTCTAGCTCAGCATATTGATATGCGGCCACTTGAGCAATTACACCTTGGTGGTTCCCCTCAACTAATTGATCTAACTTCTTTTTTGGTGCATGTTGTAAAATAATCTTATTTTCTTTCGCTAGTGCTAGTACAATTTGTACTTGTCCTTTGGCAGCACCTTCTGCGATCCAAATTTTATTAATATCTCTCCCTGATCGTAACGCTTCAATTACAGGGTTACGTCCGATAATATATTCACTACTCATGATGATGTGCCCCCTTCCTTTTCTTCTAAAACAGCAATTGCCTTATATACAATTTCGTCTAATCTTTCACGATTATTTAATAAGTGATGATAGCCAATCAGTGCTTCAAAGGCTGTACTATGTCGATATGTTTGTACATCCGTATTTTTCGGAACAGTACCTGAATTTGCATTACGCCCTCTTCTTAGTACCGCTTCCTCTTCCTCAGTTAAAAATGCTGTCTCTAATAAATGATAAACAACTTTCGCCTGTGCTTTTGCCGAAACAAAGCTTGTCCCTAATCGATGCAACTGATTAGGACGAACTTTTCCTTTTTGAAGTAGGTGATAGCGGATATATTGTTCATATACCGCATCACCCATATACGCTAACGCTAAGCTGTTTAATTGCTTTGCATCAATCATTCTTATCCTCTTTTCCATCTTGTACCTTGAGCGGTATCTTCTAAAATAATATTACGATCTTTTAAATCATCGCGAATTTGATCTGATAATGCAAAATCACGATTTTTACGAGCTTCAATACGTTTTTGAATAAGCGCCTCAATTTCTTCATCTAGTAACTCTTCTTGCGCTAATTCTAATCCTAAAATATCAAATAATGTTTCAAGTTGTTTTACGTATGCTTCAATTACCACTGTAGATGTATGTTCTTCGAGTAAATATTGATTTGCATGATTTGCTACATTATATAACTCAGTAATTGCATTAGCAGTATTGAAGTCATCATTCATTGCTTCCTCAAATGCAGTTTGGAATTTTTCCAGGTCAGCTAACCATTTCTCATTATGATCTGTTAAATCCGTACTACTTTCCATGCGGTGTTTTAAATTACCGTAAGCTGTTTTAATTCTTTCCAGTCCGTTATTTGTGCTTTGTAATAACTCTTCACTGAAATTAATTGGGTGACGATAATGTACTGATAGCATAAAGAATCTAATTAACTGCGGATCATATTGCTTAATGATATCGTGAACTAAAATGAAGTTCCCAAGTGACTTAGACATTTTCTCATTATTAATATTAATATATCCATTGTGCATCCAATAACGTGCAAATGTTTTTCCTGTTAATGCCTCAGACTGCGCGATTTCATTCTCATGATGAGGAAATGCCAAGTCTTGACCACCAGCGTGAATATCAATTGTGTCCCCTAAGTATTTACGTGCCATTGCCGAGCACTCGATATGCCAGCCTGGGCGACCTTGACCCCAAGGGCTTTCCCAGAAGATTTCTCCTTCTTTCGCAGCTTTCCATAATGCAAAATCAAGAGGGTCTTGTTTCTTTTCTCCTACTTCAATACGCGCACCGTGACGTAAGTCCGCGATCGGTTGATGTGATAACTTACCGTACCCTTCGAATTCCTTCGTTCTAAAGTACACATCCCCTTCTGATTCATATGCATATCCTTTATTCACAAGTTCTTGAATAAATTCAATAATGATATCCATATTTTCTGTTACACGCGGATGAACTGTTGCATGTTTGCAACCTAGTGCCGTTACATCTTCAAAATATGCTTCCACGAAACGGTCCGCAATTGTCGGCACATCTTCACCTAACTCATTTGCTGCTTTAATTAATTTATCATCTACGTCAGTAAAGTTAGATACATACTGCACATCGTACCCTTTATATTCTAAATAACGGCGCACCGTATCAAATACCATAGGTGGTCTTGCATTCCCAATGTGAATATAGTTATAAACTGTAGGCCCGCATACATACATCTTTACCTTATTTTCTTCTAATGGAGTAAACTCTTCCTTTTGACGTGTTAACGTATTATAAATGTGAATAGTCATTTTTATCCTTCCTTTCTACCTTTACTTCAAGTTGTTTTTTCAATTTATCAAGTTCTACTTCCATGACCTTTAATTTATCAAAAATTGGGTCTGGAAGGTCGGAATGATTCAATTCTTGACCGATCTTTACGCCATTTTGAATAACGACTCGGCCAGGTATACCTACAACTGTAGAATGTGCAGGGACTTCTTTTAATACGACAGAACCTGCTCCAATTTTAGAATTCTCTCCAACTGTAATAGAACCCAGTACTTTAGCACCTGTTGCAATTAATACATTATCCTGAATTGTAGGGTGCCTCTTTCCCTTTTCTTTACCCGTACCACCTAATGTAACTCCTTGATAGATCGTTACATTATCACCAATTTCGCACGTTTCTCCAATTACAACCCCCATTCCATGGTCAATGAAAAAACGACGACCAATTGTTGCTCCTGGATGAATCTCAATGCCAGTAAAGAAACGACTAACTTGTGAGATCCAACGTGCAATAAAGAAGAAATTCTTTTTATAAAAAGCATGTGCAATTCGATGGGCCCAAACTGCATGTAATCCAGAGTAAGTCAAAATGACTTCGAAATAACTTCTTGCCGCTGGATCCTGTTCAAAAACGACTTCAATATCTTCCCGAAGCCTCTTAAACATCGACGTTCCCTCCCCTTTATGGGCTGCTTTTTCGAGTGAACTAACTCCCTACTTATCCCCCTAAATCTTTATACACGTGGATAAAACTTATACTCATACCCAATTTTACGGTATAAAAAAAGACGCCTCTGTCATATTGACAGAGACGCCTTATAAGCGCGGTTCCACTCTGTTTAGGCTAAAAAAAGCCTCAAACTCATCTCTGATAACGGTGTACACCGCTTCTGCTTACTTTACGTCCTAAGACGTTTCGCAAAACAATTTGCTGTTCAGCAGAAGACTCGAAGGGGCATTTCAAAAATCCGCTTATAAACCACTTCCAGCCTAAGGTGGTTCTCTCTGTAAAAAGCCTGATTTTCTACTTCTCCTTCTCGTCGCTTTTCCTTATTAGGTTTTAAGTATACTTATTATATTTCTAAACCTAGAAAATGTTAACCAATTACTTTTTGAAGACGATTTAAAACTTTTTCTTTTCCAAGAAGTGCAATAGCATTAGGAAGCTCTGGACCGTGTGTTTGACCAGTAGTTGCAACACGGATTGGCATAAATAGGTTTTTACCTTTATGACCTGTTTCCTTTTGAACTGCTTTAATAGCCGCCTTAATTGCTGCCGGTTCCATAGCTTCTAGTGCTTCTACTTGACCAGCAAATGCACGAAGTACTTCTGGTACTTGTTCACCTTTTAATACTTCTTGTCCTTCTTCTTCATAATCAACATGATCTTTGAAGAACATTTCAGAAAGCTCTACAATTTCAGCTCCAAAGCTCATTTGTTCATGATATAACGCAATTACATCACGAATCCAAGCTTGTTCTTGTTCACTTAAAGTTTCACCTATACGTCCAGCTTTCACTAAATGCGGTAAGCTTAATTCTACCACCGTATCTAAATCTTGCTTTTTCATATATTGGTTGTTCATCCATTTTAGTTTTTGAGAATCAAATAATGCAGGTGATTTTGATAAACGAGCTGCATCGAACATTTTGATAAACTCTTCTTGAGAGAAGATTTCTTCTTCTCCTACTGGCGACCAACCTAGTAGTGCAATAAAGTTAAAGATTGCTTCTGGAAGATATCCAAGCTCTTTATATTGCTCAATAAATTGAATAATAGATTCATCACGCTTACTTAATTTTTTACGGCTTTCATTTACAATTAAAGTCATATGACCGAATTGAGGAATATCCCAACCGAAAGCTTCATAAATCATCATTTGTTTTGGCGTGTTTGAAATATGGTCATCACCACGAAGTACGTGTGTAATTTCCATTAAGTGATCATCTACTGCTACTGCAAAGTTATAAGTTGGAATCCCATCTTTTTTCACGATAACGAAATCACCGAAATCATTTGAATGGAATGCAACTTCATCTTTTACAATATCTTTAAATGTGTAATCACGGTCAGCTGGTACACGGAAACGAATACTTGGAATACGTCCCTCAGCTTCAAATTCTTTCACTTGCGCTTCAGTTAAATCACGGTGGTTACCTGCGTAACGAGGTGTTTCACCACGAGCAATTTGCCCTTCGCGTTCTGCTTCTAGCTCTTCTTCTGTCATATAACATTTGTAAGCTAAACCACGCTCTAATAAATCTTCATATAACTTTTTATAAATATCTAAACGCTCTGTTTGACGATATGGTCCAAATTCACCACCAACATCAACACCTTCATCCCAGTCCATACCGAGCCATTTCAAGTATTTTAATTGGCTTTCTTCTCCACCAGCAACATTACGTTTTACATCAGTATCTTCAATACGAATAATAAACTTACCATCTTGATGACGAGCAAATAAATAATTAAATAATGCCGTACGCGCATTTCCGATATGTAAGTGTCCTGTTGGACTTGGCGCATAGCGCACTCTCACTTGCTTTTCCATAATTGGTACACCTTCCATTCTTAATGTCAACACATTCTATAATTGTACACCAAAAAAATGTGATTATCCATCTTACGAATTAAAAACCATTATTTTTTCTGTAATAAAACAACTGCTTGAGAAGCAATTCCTTCTTCTCTACCTGTAAATCCTAATTTTTCTGTTGTTGTTGCCTTTACATTGATATTATCGATAGACGTTTCTAATAGCTCACTAATGCGTTTGCGCATACTTTCAATATGTGGTGCCATTTTTGGCTTTTGAGCAATAATTGTACAATCTAAATTCCCTAATTCATAACCTTGTTCACGCACAAATTCCCAAACCTTTTGCAATAATACAGCCGAATCAGCATCTTTAAAGGCGGGATCTGTATCAGGGAAATGTTTTCCGATATCTCCTGCTGCAATTGCACCTAAACACGCGTCCGCGATCGTATGTAACAATACATCTGCATCAGAGTGACCGATTAATCCTTTCTCATGTGGAATTGTAATTCCGCCAATAATTAACGGTCTACCTTCCGCGAATTCATGCACATCAAAACCTTGTCCAATTCGAAACATTTTTTACATCCTCCTCGAGCTAAACTACTGAGCTTTATGATTCTATATTATATCGCTATCCTTATAAAGAAAAGCCCGGCCTTTGCCGAGCTTCTCTTCGCTATAATCATTGCTATCATTTCTTTTGAACGTGAAGAAAACTTTCAGCAATTAGTAAATCCTCTGGGGTCGTCACTTTAATATTATAGTAACTCCCCTCTACTACACCTACTTGCTTCCCGATACGTTCTACGAGACTTGCATCATCTGTACCAAGGAAACAACTCTGCTTCGCACTTCTATGAGCTTCTAACAAAAGAGAAACAGAGAACCCTTGCGGTGTTTGAACAGCTTTAAGTTGAGATCTTTCTACCGTTTCGACAACAACACCCTGCTCTACTTTCTTAACAGTATCTTTCACTGGCACCGCACAAATGGAAGCTCCATATTTTTCTGCTGCAGTTAATACATCTTGGATCACTTTATTCGTTACGAACGGGCGCGCACCGTCATGTACAAGAACATACTCAACATCACTCGTATGCTGAATCGCATTATATACACTATCTTGTCTTTCAGCTCCACCTTGAATAAATTGTACTGGCTTTGCAACCGGATACTTTTGCATTAACTCTTCAAAATACGGACGCTCTTCTTCGTTAATTGCCATAATAATATTTTTACATGCTTTATCCTGTTCGAAAGCACGTAACGTATGCACAATAATCGGTACTTCATTAATAAGTAAGAACAACTTATTTTTGCCAGCACCCATCCGCTTTCCTTGACCAGCTGCTGGAATAATTAATGTATACATATTAATAATCCTCTACTTATAATGCTTTTTCTAATAATTTACGTTTGGCAAAAATCATGCGCCCAGCCGACGTTTGTAACACACTCGTAACGAGTACATCGAGTTGTGAGCCTACATATTCTCTACCATCTTCTACTACAATCATCGTGCCGTCATCTAAATATGCTACACCTTGATTTTGTTCTTTTCCATCTTTTACAACATAAACACTTAATTCTTCACCTGGGAGTACAACAGGTTTAATTGCATTAGCTAAATCATTAATGTTTAACACCGTTACCCCTTGTAATTCAGAGACTTTGTTTAAGTTGAAGTCATTCGTTACTACCGTTCCACCAGTGATTTTTGCCAACTTTACAAGTTTGCTATCCACTTCCTGAATATCATCGAAATCGCCTTCATAAATTTCTACCGGGATCGGCATCTCTTTTTGAATACGATTTAAAATATCTAATCCTCTGCGACCACGATTACGTTTTAAAGCATCAGAAGAATCGGCAATGTGCTGAAGTTCTTCTAACACGAATTGCGGAATGACAATTGTTCCTTCTAAAAACTTTGTTTGGCAAATATCAGCAATACGTCCATCGATAATTACACTTGTATCGAGAATTTTCCAATGCGCTAAAGATTCTTCTACCTCATTTTCTGGTTCTTCATTCTCACTATTATTATTTTTCTTCTTCCCACGTTGTGGTAATGTAAATAATCCTAGCAATTCATTCCTCTTTTTAAACCCTACTTGGAATCCTAAATATCCTAGTAAAAGAGTAAAGAACACTTGCAACACTGTACTAATAACTGGAATTGTAAATTCACGAATTGGTATTAAAATTAAATACGCAACAATAAGCCCAGAGATTAAACCTAATGTACCAAACAAAACATCTGCTACAGGCGCTTTTACAAGAGCCTCTTCAATATGCTTAATAAGTTGAACAATATAATCTACAAGCCAAAATGTTGTTAAAAATAAAATAATTGCACCAATAATTGCACGAACATACGATCCTTCCAATAAAGGAACGGCACCGATGTCTAATACATTAATAACTTTTGGGATTAAGTAAATCCCTAACGCTCCCCCGATTACTAAAAAGAAGAGCTGTACAATCCGTTTTAACATCCAACCACCTCCTACTCATTATTAACCATTGTTTCGCTAATCAAAACGCCGAATGCAAAAGCGGACGTGTTTTTTTATAAATAGTTTTATTTACCAATATATCATATCATATACCAAAAATGTTCTAGTGTCGTTATATTATGGAATCAATGTAATATTCTTAATTGTGTCTACTCATATAGAGATGCTCTTGAATTCTTTTTAGGCCTTCTCGTATTTTCTTCGCCCTGACTTCTCCAATTCCTTCCACATCATCTAATTCATTAATAGTTGCACGACAAACACCTTGCAAAGTTTTAAATCGATTAATTAAATTTTCAATGATAAGTGGTGGAACACGCGAAATTTTGCTTGTGATTCGGTATCCTCTCGGCGTCACACTTTCTTCTAAACTCGTTTGTCCTGGGTATCCAAGCAATTTAACTAAATCACTGTCCTCTAGAAGTTGTGTATTCGCAAGTTCTTGTAACTTTTTCAAAATTTGATGATGGTCTTGTGTTTTTTCTTGATAGTAATCTTTAATTAATAGCGCTGCCTCTGCTTCTAAGTCGGCTAATAGTTCCGTAAGTTGTAAACGAATTAACCTACCTTCTGTTCCCAATTCATGAATATAGCTCAATATTTCATTTTTAATACGTAGTACCATTTCAACACTATGTAAAACATGGACTACCTCGGACATTGTAACAACCTCTTCAAATTCTAGAATGCCCAAATTCGTAATCCCATCATTCCATACAGCCTTATATTTTTCTAACGTTTGGATAGCTTGATTCGCCTTTGTTAAAATAACGCCTATATCTTTTAGTGTATAACGTAAATTCCCTTGATATAGCGTAATTACGTTACGTCTTTGTGAAATAGCCACAACAAGGCTGCCTGTCTGCTTTGCTACACGCTCCGCCGTTCGGTGGCGCATACCTGTCTCAATAGAGTCAATAGATGACTCTGGAACTAACTGTGCGTTCGAAATCAAAATTTTACTTCCCGTTTCATTTAAAATAAGTGCCCCATCCATTTTTGCTAATTCATATAAACTAGCTGGAGAGAATGCACAATTAATATGAAAACCTCCATCAACAATACTTTTAATCTGCTCATTATATCCAAGAACAATTAATCCCCCTGTTTGTGCGCGAAGTACATTATCTATCCCTTCGCGCAGTGGTGTTCCCGGGGCCACAAGTTGTAAAATATTAATCATACTTTTGACACGTTGCTTGTTTTCTTCCATAGCCTAGCCTCCTAATGTCAAACGAAGTGCTTCTCCTAAATTAGATACACCAACTACCTCAATCCCATCTGGAATTGTCCATCCTCCCAAATTTTTTCTAGGAATAATAGCGCGTTGAAATCCTAATTTAGCTGCTTCTTGTACACGTTGTTCAATTCTTGATACTCTTCTTATTTCTCCAGTTAATCCTACTTCTCCTATTACTGCATCGGTTGGTGCCGTAGATTTATCTCTAAAACTTGAAGCTATACTTAAAGCGACAGCTAAATCAATTGCTGGTTCATCTAACTTCAAACCACCTGCTACTTTTAAATATGCATCCTGATTTTGCAATAATAAGCCTGTTCTTTTTTCTAGCACTGCCATAATAAGCGATACACGGTTATGATCAATTCCCGTTGCCATTCTTCGAGGGTTTCCAAAACTAGTAGGGGAAATTAATGCTTGTATTTCTACTAAAACTGGTCTTGTTCCTTCCATTGAGGCGACCACTGTTGATCCTGCAACCCCAACTGGTCTTTCCTCAAGAAAAATTTCAGAAGGGTTTAATACTTCTGCAAGGCCAAGCTCTTTCATTTCAAAAATACCCATTTCATTCGTAGAACCAAAACGATTCTTTACTGCTCGCAAAATGCGGTATGTATGATGACGGTCCCCTTCAAAGTAAAGAACTGCATCGACCATATGTTCTAACATACGAGGTCCTGCAATCGCTCCCTCTTTTGTCACATGTCCAACGATAAAAATAGGGATTCCTTTCGTTTTTGCAAGTTTCATTAATTCCGCTGTACATTCACGAACTTGTGCCACACTTCCCGGTGCTGATGTTACTTCAGGTAGATGTATTGTTTGAATAGAATCAATAACAACAAAGGCTGGATTCACCTCTTCAATATGTGTTGCAATTCGCTGTAAGTCCGTCTCTGATACAACAAATAGATTACTACCATTTACATGTAAACGATCCGCACGCAGTTTAATCTGTTTTGCTGATTCTTCACCCGATATATATAGGACATCATATGAAGAATCCGCTAATTGTGATGATATTTGTAATAGTAACGTTGATTTTCCAATCCCAGGGTCTCCACCAATCAGTACTAAGGATCCATCTACAATCCCGCCACCAAGTACACGGTTAAATTCTTGAAATTTTGTTTCAATACGCGCCTCAGACTTTGTTTCCACTTCTGTTAGACGTCTTGGTTTTGTTACTTCTGTTTGAATTGCATTCGCATAATTAAGGCGCCTTGATGATACAACCGGTTCCATCTCTTCAACAAGCGTATTCCATTGACCACATCCAGGGCATTTCCCCATATATTTTGGTGACTGATACCCACACTCTTGACATGTGAATTTTGTTTTCTTTTTAGCCATATCGTTTTATATCTCACTTCACTTTCATCTATAAACAATTTATCCTTATCGTACAAGAAAGAGGGCTATCTCGTAGCCCTCTTAGTTTGTCTATACTTATTTTACCTTTTCAGCACTATGAATGACAAATGATTCTCCTTCAACATCAAAGATAACTTTTTGTCCTTTCTCAATAGCACCTTTTAAAAGTTCTTCCGATAGTCTATCTTCTACATGTTTCTGAATTGCTCTACGAAGCGGACGAGCACCGTACTCTCGGTCAAACCCTTTATCAGCAATAGCCGAAATCGCTCCTTCTGTTAAATGCAATTCAATTTCTTGCTCTTTTAAGCGATTTACTAACTGATTTACCATAAGTGTTACAATCTCTTGAATATGTTTTTTCTCAAGCATATGGAACACGATAATTTCATCAATACGGTTTAAGAATTCTGGACGGAATGCCTTTTTCAGTTCATCCATTACTTTACCTTTCATATCTGAATAATCGCGGCTCTCATCTTGTACGTTAAATCCAAGATGTTTATTACGTTTTAACGCTTCTGCACCAACGTTAGATGTCATAATAACAATTGTATTACGGAAATCAACTGTACGCCCTTTAGAATCTGTTAAGCGACCATCTTCTAATACTTGTAGTAAAATGTTAAACACATCAGGATGAGCTTTCTCTACTTCATCTAATAAGACAACTGAATATGGCTTACGGCGAACCTTTTCTGTTAATTGTCCACCTTCTTCATATCCAACATATCCTGGAGGAGATCCAACTAAACGAGAAGTAGAATGCTTCTCCATGTACTCAGACATATCGATGCGAATCATTGCATCCTCATCACCGAACATAGATTCTGCCAACGCTCTTGCTAGCTCCGTTTTACCTACACCTGTTGGTCCTAAGAAAATAAATGAACCAATCGGACGTTTCGGATCTTTCAAGCCTGCTCTAGCACGACGAACAGCTTTCGCTACAGCTACTACCGCTTCATCTTGACCAATAACACGATCGTGAAGAATCGATTCTAAGTTTAATAATTTATCAGTCTCTGTTTGTGCAAGCTTAGAAACCGGGATACGAGTCCACGTAGAAACAACATTTGCAATATCTTCTACTGTCACTTCTGAGTTTTCTTTTCCTTGTTGCTCTTTCCATTGACGCTTCGTATCTTCTAACTTCTCACGTAAACGTTGTTCCATATCACGTAAGGAAGCAGCTTTTTCAAACTCTTGACTTTGTACAGCTGCATCTTTTTCTTTTCTGATTTCCTCAAGCTTCACTTCAAGCTCTTTTAGATTTGGTGGTGTTGTATAAGAGCGTAAGCGAACCTTTGAAGCAGCTTCATCAATTAAATCAATTGCTTTATCTGGTAAGAAACGATCTGTAATATAACGATCTGAAAGCTTTACAGCTGCATCAATTGCATCATCTGTAATAGATACGCGGTGATGTGCCTCATAACGATCGCGTAAACCTTTCAAAATTTGAGTTGATTCATCTAAACTTGGCTCATCAACGTGAATTGGTTGGAAACGTCTCTCTAAAGCTGCGTCTTTTTCAATATATTTGCGATATTCATCTAACGTTGTCGCTCCAATACATTGTAACTCTCCACGAGCTAAAGATGGTTTTAAAATATTCGATGCGTCAATAGCACCTTCTGCGCCACCTGCACCAATTAATGTATGAAGTTCATCAATAAATAGAATGATATTTCCTGCTTGGCGGATTTCATCCATTACTTTCTTCAAACGGTCTTCAAATTCACCACGGTATTTCGTTCCGGCTACCACTGTACCCATGTCTAGTGTCATAACACGCTTATCTCTTAAAGTTTCAGGAACTTCATTATTTACGATTTGTTGTGCTAATCCTTCTGCAATTGCCGTTTTACCTACACCAGGCTCCCCAATTAATACAGGATTGTTTTTTGTTCTACGGCTTAAAACTTCAATTACACGTTGAATTTCTTTACCACGTCCAATAACAGGGTCTAAACGATTTTCACGTGCAACAACTGTTAAATCACGTGCTAAGCTATCAAGTGTTGGTGTATTTGCATTTGTTGAAGAACCACCTTGATGACCTGAACTTGCTTCATTACTTCCAAGAAGTTGCAATACTTGTTGTCTTGCCTTATTTAAGCTAACACCTAAGTTATTTAAAACACGTGCTGCTACCCCTTCACCCTCGCGGATTAAACCAAGTAAAATATGTTCTGTTCCAACGTAAGAATGACCTAATTTACGAGCTTCATCCATAGACAGCTCAATAACCTTTTTAGCACGCGGTGTATAATGTACGGTTTGAGAAGCTTCTGTTCCGCGTCCGATTAACGCTTCTACTTCTTTTTGAACTTTCTCCGGGCTTAATCCAAGAGCAATCAACGCTTTTGCTGCAATTCCTTCACCTTCGCGTACAAGCCCAAGTAAAATATGTTCTGTTCCAATATTGTTATGCCCAATACGAATCGCTTCCTCTTGAGATAAAGCTAATACTTTCTGTGCTCTTTCTGTAAATCTTCCAAACATCATAGAAATCGCCTCCTACTTGCGCTTAGTTTTTTTCAATACGTAATCGCTCACGGATTAAGGTTGCTCTTCGATAATCTCTTTCTTCTGGCCCTAAAGGTCCTCCCGCATATTGTTGTAAAATGCCTGGTTGTGTAAGAACCATTAGCTCAGTCAAAATATTTCTCGATATACCTTTTATATATCCTAAATCAATACCAAGTCGTAAATCTGATAAGCAATTGGCTGCTTCCGCAGATTGAATTAAACGACTGTTGGCTAGTATGCCATAAGAGCGATAAACTTTATCTTCAAGCTCAATACTTGAATTTTGTACAATTAATTCTCTAGCCATCTTTTCTTGCTGTATGATTTGTTGAATGACACTCTTTAAATCTGCAATAATATCTTCTTCAGATTTTCCTAGCGTCATTTGGTTTGACACTTGAAATATATTACCTAACGCTTCGCTACCTTCACCGTATATTCCTCTTACTACTAACCCTAATTTTTGAATTACTTGTATAATACGGCTAATTCTTTTCGTTAAAACGAGCCCTGGTAAATGAATCATTACGGAAGCCCTAAGTCCTGTACCAACGTTAGTAGGGCAGCTCGTAATATATCCAAGTGATTCATCAAAAGCATATTCAACCTCTTTCTCAATCCAATTATCTATTTGATTGGCACTTTGAAGGGCCTCTGATAACTGCAATCCTGAAAATAAGCACTGAATCCGAATATGGTCTTCTTCATTCAGCATAACACTAATATGTTCGTTTTCTGACAATAGACACGCTCCATATTCTGTTCCTGCAAGGTTGGGACTAATTAAATGCTTTTCAACTAATACTCTCCTTTGAAGAGGCGTTAATTCATTCATTTTTAATAGTTCAAACTCTCCAAAAGGTTCTACTGTTTTATTTATAAATTCCTTTTTAAATAATTCTTGAATCTGTTTAGCTTCTTCTTCGTTTTGCATAGTAGAGAATTGATATTTTTTAAAATTACGAGCCAAACGAATTCGACTACTTAAAACAATATCAGAATCAGGGCCATCTCCCTTCATCCATGGACTAATCGCTTCATTCATAATTTTGTCCAGTGACATAGAACTATTCCCCCTCTCTATGCTCACTAAGCTGAGTTTCAAGATTTCTAATTTTATCCCTTACTCCAGCAGCTTTCTCAAATTCCTCTTTCTGTACGTATTGTTTCAGAATGAGTTTTAGTTCATCTAATTCTTTCTTTAAGTGAATATTTCCTTCTATACGCTTCGGAATTTTTCCACAATGATCTGTATGCCCGCCGTGAAGACGTTTTAATAACGGCTTTAAATGTTCCTTAAATGTATCGTAACAAGAAGCACATCCAAAGCGTCCTACCTTTGTAAGCTGCTCATATGTCATTTTACAATTTGGACATCTTAATATATTTGTGTTCGAAAATCCGCTTTTTTCTTCTTCAAACATTGTTGATTCACCGTGTAATAACCCAGCAAATAAATCATGGAATGAAAAGTTAGACTGCGATGATTGAAAGAAAGACGTATAGCCACTTTGTTCTGCACATTGCTCACAAAGATGAACTTCCGCCTTCTTTTCGTTAATTACTTTTGTATAATGTAAAGTTGCTGGTCTTATATTACAGTTTTGACAAGTCATCACTATCCCCACCTTTACAACAGGAACGATCTATCTCATAGTACTTTTCATACATTACTAGACTGTTCACTTTCCTTTATTCGTTTACATAAAAGTGCGTGTTCTTTTTTCAAAACTCCTACAATATTTAACTGCCTTATCTTTTAGTTATTATTCTTTTACAAAAGCTGTATTTATTTATATTTCAGTGTTCTTAACATTGCGCATAATATTCGAGCCCTAAGTTCATCTCGAGAAGGAACATCCATTGATAATACAGAACGATCTAGTACGCTTAACATAAGTTTAGCTTCACGATTCGTTATGATTCCCTCTTCTATTAAACGTATAATCATACTCTCTGCATTTCCTTGCGCAACGCTATGATCAATCATATGAAGCATTTGATCAATAATGTCTATATCGTCATGCAGTTTGACTTTTATAATGCGAATGTAACCTCCTCCACCACGTTTACTTTCTACTACAAATCCTCTTTCTAACGTAAAACGGGTATTGATTACATAATTGATTTGAGATGGTACGCACTCGAATCGATCCGCAATCTCATTTCTCTTGATTTCAATCACATTATTATTACTTAAGTCAATAACTTGCTTTAGATATTGCTCAATGATATCAGATATATTTCTCATTTATCCGCCACCTTTATTGACTTTGACTATCTTTGACTTTAATTATATACGTATTAATAAAATTTGCAACTCTTTTGCTTATTTACTATCCTAGCCACATTCCCCTGTATTTAATCAAAATAATAATGATTTAAATACATTTTTTATTACTATGGATTATAAAAGAAAACACGAAAAAACACGAGTCATTTGACTCGTGCTTAGTTGCTTGGCGACGTCCTACTCTCACAGGGACAAGGTCCCAACTACCATCGGCGCTAGAGAGCTTAACTTCCGTGTTCGGTATGGGAACGGGTGTGACCTCTCTGCCA
>NZ_JBQAEG010000014.1:0-93977 GCF_051915205.1 Bacillus cereus group sp. MYBKT111-2 | reverse complement strand
CCTGTAACTCCGGTAGGTCCTGTAGAACCAGTTGTTCCGGTAGCTCCAGTAGGTCCTGTAATTCCAGTAGGACCTGTAACTCCGGTAGAACCAGTGGCTCCCGTAGGACCAGTAGCTCCCGTAGGACCTGTAACTCCCGTAGGACCTGTAACTCCCGTAGGTCCTGTAACTCCGGTAGGTCCTGTAGAACCAGTTGTTCCGGTAGCTCCAGTAGGTCCTGTAATTCCAGTAGGACCTGTAACTCCGGTAGAACCAGTGGCTCCCGTAGGACCAGTGGCTCCCGTAGGACCAGTGGCTCCCGTAGGACCTGTAACTCCGGTAGAACCAGTGGCTCCAGTAGGACCGGTGGCTCCAGTAGAACCAGTAGCTCCCGTAGGACCTGTAACTCCCGTAGGACCTGTAACTCCGGTAGAACCAGTGGCTCCCGTAGGACCAGTAGCTCCAGTAGGACCTGTAACTCCGGTAGAACCAGTGGCTCCCGTAGGACCAGTAGCTCCAGTAGGACCTGTAACTCCAGTAGGACCTGTAACTCCGGTAGAACCAGTGGCTCCTGTAGGACCAGTGGCTCCCGTAGGACCAGTAGCTCCCGTAGGTCCTGTAACTCCGGTAGGTCCTGTAGAACCAGTTGTTCCGGTAGCTCCCGTAGGTCCTGTAATTCCAGTAGGACCTGTAACTCCGGTAGAACCAGTGGCTCCCGTAGGACCAGTGGCTCCCGTAGGACCAGTAGCTCCCGTAGGACCTGTAACTCCAGTAGGTCCTGTAGAACCAGTTGTTCCGGTAGCTCCAGTAGGTCCTGTAATTCCAGTAGGACCTGTAACTCCGGTAGAACCAGTGGCTCCCGTAGGACCAGTAGCTCCCGTAGGACCTGTAACTCCAGTAGGACCTGTAACTCCGGTAGAACCAGTGGCTCCTGTAGGACCAGTAGCTCCCGTAGGACCAGTAGCTCCCGTAGGACCTGTAACTCCGGTAGGTCCTGTAATTCCCGTAGGACCTGTATCTCCGGTAGGTCCTGTAGTTCCCGTAGAACCAGTGGCTCCGCTAGGACCGGTGGCTCCCGTAGGACCTGTAACTCCGGTAGAACCAGTGGCTCCCGTAGGACCAGTAGCTCCCGTAGGACCTGTAACTCCAGTAGGACCTGTAACTCCGGTAGAACCAGTGGCTCCCGTAGGACCAGTAGCTCCAGTGGGACCAGTAGCTCCGGTCGGACCGGTCGGTAGTGTAAATGGTGGAGTTGGCGGCAATGTAGGGCCTACAAGACTAGGATCAAACGCTGCAGCAGATATGAAATCAGCTTGGGCTAATTCGTTTGAATACTTTTTTTCATTCTCATCTGACATTATATACCTCCTTTCTCTTTAAAAAATTTATTCAATGTAGGGCTTGTACATACTATAAATTATAAAAGAAACAGTCTTTTCTAAAATAATTGAAAATATTCTTTGGATTTTCAAAGATTTATTTATTATTAATCAAGGTTAATCTCATTTGTATTTTATAAACAAACCCATTAAAAGAACTCTTACCAAAAACCAATATTTTTGTAACATTTCTCATCTTGCTTCTATTTCTATATTTATAAGGTTTTTTGAGTTGCAAAAAATAGTTACCAAAAGTATTACCAAATACCTTTACAATAAATGAACCTTCGGTACAATGTAAATATATGATTGTACAGGAGGAAGCAAATGATTATTGGTTATGCACGCGTATCTACTGTCGATCAAAATTTAGATCGGCAAATCCATTCACTTACTGAATACGGATGTGAAAAAGTCATACAAGAGAAATTCACTGGAACGATTCGAGAAAGACAAGGTCTTATAAATTTGTTTGATGTGATAAGAAAAGGAGATACTGTTGTAGTTGAAAGTATCTCACGTTTAGGACGGAAAACATTAGATATCCTAAGTATCATCCAACAGTTCGAAGAAATAGGAGTTCAATTTGTATCATTGAAAGAGAATATGGATACAAGAACGCCTACAGGTAAGGCTATGTTGCAAATGATGTGTGTCATTGCAGAATTAGAAAGAAATTTAATTGCGGAACGAGTGAAAGAAGGATTAGAAGCAAGTAAGAAACGTGGAAAAAAATTAGGTAGACCCAAATTAGAAAAAGAAAAACTCTCAATTGCATTACGCATGTATGACAGTAAAGAATACTCTATTAAAGAAATTGTAGAAGGAACTGGTGTATCACAAGGTTCTCTTTATCGAGCAATTAATCAACGAAAACTCGAAGAAACACAGAGGTGACAAATCTCTGTGTTTTTACTTTGCGGTCTATGACTGCAACCCTGTCACTACCCCCATATTGGTGAAATAAAAGTGGGTTCAAGTCTTTAATTCAATACAAAAATGTCAATTCTATTATGGAATTGACATTTTTGTATTGAATGAGTAGCGTATTTTTGTCATATATAAGCAATGAAAATTGCATTGAATAGATAATAGCACAATTAGACATAAAGGGAAACTTAGATTTGTTTAGCATATAATTTTTGGAAAAACTAATTTGTTTTTATATTTGAAAGTATTACAAGCCTCGGCAAACATATAGATGGTTTTCATAAAACTCATGGTAAACCATTTCAATTTTCTTACTCAACGACTCCTGAATTTTCAATATTTACAATGTATTTCACTTTTACTGGTACTGTTTTATATATTTTGTTCCATTCTTTTAACTTAAATGATTTATAATGCTGTTTAAATTTAGAGCCTAAACCAAGTGGATCTACATTTAGATTTTGTAGTTTTTTTAGTAGCTTTTTACTATCTGTATTAAGTTGTTTTTCTATGTTCTTTGTTATTATCTCGAAATTCTTTTTATTTTCTAGACTTATTCTTTTTGAGACTTCTTGCAGACGAGCATCCACTTTAACTTGAATATAAAAAGATGGTTTTCCATTTTTAATCCGAACATGATAGGAAGGAGTGAAACGGATGTTGTTAATTAATACATAACCGCCGTGGCTTTTAAATTCTTGAGAGTTCAATCTATGTTTTTCAAGCAATCCTCTAAAAACAAACATCTCTTTTGGTTCCAATTTCCCTACATATGTTTCTTCATTGAAAAGAGCTAAACCTTGAATTTTTATTTTATCTTTTTGTTTTTTTAATATTGGCAGAAAATTATCTTGTCCTACTGTGTAATAGCGATTAGAGTTATGATGTAAATTATCATACGGTAATGAACCTGTTTCCATATTGTGTTCCAACAGATTTTTTATATAAATTGCAACATTAAAGTTATTTTGATATTTTCCAAAGAATAGATCATATCCATTACCTTCCAGTATCCCTAGATATATTGAGTGTCCTATACTACTATCTCGTAGAAGTGTATCATACGCTACCGCTATATCTTTTTTAGCTAATTTTTCTGTAAAAAGAGCAACACGTAATTGGCCAATGGCAAACGGCTGTGCAGATTCGAAAGAGGCATTTTCTCTTCCTTGTTTTACTGTGTTTGCAATATTCTCAAATACTTGAACTTTATGACCTTTTTGTTGAATAGGACAGACAATTGTTGCTTTTATTTTATCTTTTGTTGTATCGTATACAACGCCTTGAATTAATTGAACATCATCAATAAGAGACTTTTGCAAGCATCCTGTCATAAATATTAATGAAATACCAAATAGTATAATTTGTTTTTGTGTAATTTTTTTCATATTCCCTCCATCCAGTCACAAATCAAATTGAAAAGTAACTCGTTGTAAGTTTTGGATTATATTGTATTAATTATTAAATTATAGGATTTGATTATTTATGATATTTTCCCATAATAATCACCATTATATGTATGTTTTTATTAAAACTACCAATAATAGCAATTATGTAAAAAGTAAACGAATACACGTATTTATCAAAAAATCCTAACCTTAATTATTTTCAAGATGGAAGAATCAAAAAAGGTATAGAGTATATACAGATAGATATGGAGATTTTAATGAACTCTCTTCAACTAGGACAAACATGTGAAATGTCCAACGCTTATGTAGGAAGGACTAATCGATAGCTTTTTATATAGCTTAAAGTAATTTTTAATCAAACTTTATTCTAAACCTACAGAAGAAACGCAACAGTAAAAAACTTTGCGTTTCTTTTTTATTGTTATATTTATTGGAAACTACTTTGCACTTCCCGGCACAGTTGCTCCTTCTCTCCCTAAAAGAAGGATTAGAAGCAAGTAAGAAACGTGGAAAAAGATTAGGTAGGCCTAAATTAGAAAAAGAAAAACTCTCAATTGCATTACGCATGTATGACAGTAAAGAATACTCTATTAAAGAAATTGTAGAAGGAACTGGTGTATCACAAGGTTCTTTTTATCGAGCAATTAATCAACCTCTAAGTTTTTCGATGCTCCCTTTACATATCCAAGAGCCAATTTACTCTTAACGGGGTAAAATACGGCTCTTTTCGCATATAAATTTGCTTAGCGTGGTTTTTTTCAAAAATGCTGGCGGTACCCCTTAAAGAGGGATAGCTCTTTTCTCGTATATATTTCTTTGTATTAGTGTAATCTAACTAAAAACTTACTGAAAAGGAAGTTTAATGGGTGAATTTGTTAAAGCTAGGGTTAGGCTACTCAAATTGATGGGACAAACAATTGGTATTGTAGGTGGTCATATAATTTGGGAATTGGTAGTGAATGCAATGATTATAAATCCGCTTTTATATAGTGCCACCTCGTAGTGATTAATATTTCAGTTGCTGCAGTTACTGTATTTTCACTTCCTCATATATAGCATCGTAATTCGGTATCGGATTTTAATTTTTGTGTTTTTGCTAATAGTGAATGATGTAGGATTACATGGGATTATTTTAGCTCTTATTGTACATATGATTCATTTTATAAATTTAAGATTGTTAGTGTTTTTTTACAACACCTATTGCTTCTTCACCTTAAAGGGATAGGAAGGAAGAAATTATTCGTCTCCCAAAATCGACGTTGAAAGAAAGACGAGAAGTTTGCAAATAATAGATTCTAAAATACGTTCAAGGGAACAAGATAGTGCAATGCAAACTTTATTTTTAAAAGGTTGGGTTGATATGAAGTTTGTTGAGCTAGTACCTTTCCAGTTTTTTATTTTATATAAAATGGAGGAATCGTTGGAGTGAAATACCTTTTTAAAATTATTATAGTTACGCTTTTAGTTGGATCTATCAGCGGTTGCTCCGAGTTAGTAGAAATAGAAGAAAGGGGATTTGTAGTAGGAGCTGCTTATGATATTGTGAAGGAAAAGCAATCAAATCCAATTATGAAAGGGACCTATCAAGTGGTACTCCCTCATGTGGCACAACAAGGTGGACAGGGTGATGGAGATAGTGGTAATTTTATTAATGTGAGTGCAAAGGCAGATAGCGTTTTTGAACAAATACGAATTATCGCTAAAAAAATCAGTCGTACATTGTTCTTCCCGCATATACAAGTAATTATTTTTTCTGAAGAGTTACTCTCGAATCCATATATTTTACAGAATACGTTAGATGTATATATTCGAGATCATGAAATGAGACGAAATATCCGTCTATTCGTTACTGAGGAAAATGCAGAAGCTGTATTGAATCAAAGTGCAAAACCTGAAAATTTACCGGCACAGTATATTGATATGTTAGCTGAACATCCTCCGAAAAACGCTCAAATGGTTGGGGCTGCAAGAATTGGTGATGTGCAGGAAAAGATTATTTCAAAACGAAGTTTTGTATTACCTATCTTAAAGTTAACAGAACAGGGGATACAAATGGGAGGGGCTGCACTGTTTCGTGGAAAAGATAACAAGTATATTGGAACGTTAAGCGGGGAACAAACAATGGGAATTAATTATATAATAGGCAGAAAAATAGGAGGTTTCTTTACCATACGTAAAAAAAATCAGCTTATTACATATGAAATTCATAAGTTGCACCGAAAAATAAAGATATTTACTGAAAATACCTTAAAACCGAAATTTGATATTCATTTATCCTTGGAGGGTACATTGGCTGAGTTGCACTTTAATGATCATAAAAGGGGTCTGAATGAAAAGCGTTTAGAGAAGGATATTTCGAGGGAAATGGAGAAGCGCATCCAAAAATCAATTAAGCTTGTTCAAAAAAAATATAAGGTAGATGTATTAGAACTAGGAGAAGTGTATAAGCGGCATAATTATAAAGAATGGAAAAAAATCAGTAAGAATTGGGATCAAGGAAAAAATTATTTTAGTGATGCCGAAATTACTGTTCATGTTCATCCGACTATTGAACATTCAGGTTCAGCTTTACCCAAGAGAGTAAAATAAAGTGATTTCTGCCTTTACGTATTAGACATTAACTGCACAATGTTATTAGTGGGAAGACAATAATGGGAAAAAATATCCCAAAGGGTAGTAGAAGCTGTTGAATTATATAATTATAAACAAACAGTGTCGCTCGAACAGATTAACTTTCCATGACAGAAACAACTGAGATAGTAATAGGCGCAGACCTATCAACATCCATTACAAAGGCAATACCCGTTACTAAAAGCACATCTTGCAAAATATTAAGTAAAGTAGTATTTCAAGTACAAAAAGGAAATGTAAAATGAAGATTCGTTGTTAGAGGGAGATTATATGAATTTTATTTGAGAATCATTTATTTTAATCTTGAGTGGTATTCTTTTATTACGAATAGCATGTAGAGAGTTTACTTCGCAGATGACATTAGCACAAGCTGTAGTAATGATTTCTATTGGTACAGTTATTGTACGACCTATAGTAGAAAAAAGTGTATTAAAGGCAATTGTAAGTTCATTTATATTTGTCATTTCAGTGGTTATTATAGAATATCTACAATTAAAATCTAATGCATTCCAGGAGTTTATTACTGGTAAGCGTAAAACAGTGATTAAAAATGGTATTTTAAATGTTTCTAACTTGAAGAAAATGCGTTTAACAGTAGGTCAATTAGAAATGACGTTACGTAACTAAGGAATTTCAAAGGTTAGAGATGTAAAAACAGCAACACTAGAACCCAATGGTCAATTAGAGTATGAATTAGAAGCGGATGCTAAGCCGTTAACAGTATGAGTCTTAAAAGGATTAATTTAACCCCAATTTTCAAATCAAAATATACTATCAGATAACCCAACAGACTTACAATCAAAAAATAATAATTCAAATATACTTCAAGAGAAGGATGTATAATCTGATTTTAAAAATCATGATTTGAAGTAAGAAATAAAAAATGCAGCTAGCGAAACCTAAATGCTCCCACAAACACTGCAACAAAGGACCACTTCACAAAGTATGTGTAAATACCAGTTTATACCACCCTAATCTTAAAAAAGTACCAGTTATAAATAAAAGATTTTTAAGTATCGTAAATGTTACTTTCATCTTATATACTCCTGTTAAAAAGTTTCTATAATAGAGCAGTCAGTAAAACTAATTTGACTTGTCATACATGCTTATCAGGCTAAGTTTAGGTTTTCTATGAACTATATAAAAATAGGTTGTTTTAAGTAAGTTATGTTGCGTTAGCAACTTAATTTGAATAGTTTTCCTCACTTTAATGCAACACAAATGACATTGTGTCGCATTAAACGACCTTATCGTTGTTCAAATCACTTATTTTCATGTCAGGATTTTAACGTGGGGGTTTTCAGAAGTGATGTCCCCTTCTATAAGTTTTATATAACAAAGAAAAAATCATCTACTTTCGTGGATACTTCATCGTATTTAATTAAATGAAAGTAAACCTTTGGGTAAAATTCAATTGGATTTTAACTAAATTTGTAATGAATTTCTCAATACAGATATACTGCCTAATTACGGGTATAATATTCGAAATTAACAAAAAGTAGGTTATGATATAAATATGATAGTTATCCTTTTGTTTACTCCTTGTGCTAAAGATAAGATTATGTTCCCTGATCTTATCTTTTTATTTTTGGATTTTAGATACAAAAAGGAACCTTTAATAGCTTAAAACTACCCTGTCACTAGGCTAGAAAGATGAAAAGCTTCAAATCCCGGTCTCTACGCAGCAGATTAAAGTAGTAAAAATTACTTGAAGGAAAACGCTTGGACGTAAATTAGAAGTACCAGGAAATATACAGCAAAGAGAACTAAATGGGTTATATATTATAATAACATCGGAAGCAATGAGAGATACCAAGAGAACATAGGGAAATTCTTTGGGAATGATATGGTTATAAAAACATAAGCACTTGAAGGGATCCCTTGTGTATCTAAACATTTGCCAAACAAATAAATGATGTTAGGATGTAGAAAAGGTACACTAACAAGGAGAAGTGATTATGCCAAAAGCTTTCTATATGAATATTAATGATTACGAGAGACCTGCAGATATATTGCGGATGCTTGGACATCCCATGCGTTTGATGATAGTTCGAGAATTAATTTTAAAAGGTCCATTAAATGTATCCCAGTTACAGAAGCTACTACGTGTTCCACAATCTACAATGTCACAGCAATTAATAAAGTTAAAACAGTTTAAGAGGGTTTCCTATGACCGAAAAGGAAATGAGATTTATTATATAGTGAGTGACGAAAAAGTGATTGAGAGTATGAAGGGATTAGAATGTTTGCAACAGTGGACGTAAGAAGATATGAAAAATCTCCTTATTTCTATAGTAGGGGTAGCGTCAGGAAAATGCGGATTTACAACGTTAAGGAATTCAATATAAAAAAGCCTAATTTCTCGGTGTTGCAAGAGCTTAGGCCTTTTTAAAAAACTATAAATACCGTTTGAATTAATATTAGGATCCATCTTGGTACTTCAACTTTCCGGAGTTAACTAAATTAACTTTAACTTTTAAATTCTTTATACTGTGTTCATTTAAGTAAAACGAGTCTGTTTTTACTTCTTCTTTCCATTTTCTTGGATTCTGACGGTATAATGATTCACCTAATTTGTAGATATCTGCATTTATTTCTATTCCTTTTTCAAAGGATTTTAGAATTTCTAATTTGATAATATCTTCAGTTTTTGTAATCAACTCTTTATCACTAATTTCCTTGATCTTCTCATTTATTCCAGCTTGAACTTCAACTCGAATATTAAAAAGTATGGGCTTACTACTCATAATAGGGGAAATTGTAATCTTAGGTTTCTCTATCACTACGGAAACAACAGCGCTATCATTCTCAATAATCCACACAGGAGATCGAACGTTTTTTTCATCCATCCATCTTAGACCGTTTAAATCAGTCTCAGAAAGCCATCCTTCTAGGCGATTATTCCTTACAAAGAACGCTCCATCATTTCTTAATAATGGTGCTTTTTTGGATTCTTCTTTCCAATTTTCTGTTGAAATTTTAAGTGATGGGATATAAGCAGTTTGCCCCATCGGATCACTATCTCTAATAAATTGATAAAATTGTTTAGGTTGTATGTAAGACCGTTGTTTATACCTTTCCTTTGGTTCATGGAGAATGGTAGACAACCCCGATAATGTAAAAAAGGCTTTTGTTTTAAGTATATCATCAATGGGTTCCTTTGTAGCGTATAAGAGAATATTATAGCGTATTTCTCGGTACCGATTAATAAAATCAATAGAGTCTTTAATATCTTGTCTGAGCAGTCTTTCGCTTAATATTATTGTAGATACATGTCCCCAAAAAAGTCTTTGTTGAGCATCCTTATATAATTGATTTAATGCTTCCGTAATGGTAAAACCTTCACCTCTTCCTATCCACACTGGTGGTTGTTTATCAGGTCTAGCCCCCTCTAACTTAGCAACGTTAGAAAAGTCAAGTAACTGAGCATAAGCTATATATTTTCCTTCTTTAAAATCTATACCAAGAGCTGCAACATAATAAATATCTTGAACTTCTTTAATATTCCAACATCCAGATAACATTGCACTAGTGATAAGCATCATAATTATTAGTTTTATTTTGTGCAGCTTCACTGTTTTCCTTCTCCTTCGTCCGTTTTAGAACTATCATTGGTTCGGAGATAATCAACTCTATGTCTATAACTTCTCCACGGTAAACGAAACAATCCCTTGAAAAAATCTGAACTAGATTTTGGGAAAACTAAAGCTAAGTAAGGGATTCCAAAGGAACGTAATCTTGAGATATAAAGAACGATTACGAATCCGGCAAGCATAAATCCATATAACCCCATCAAAATTGAACATAATAGTACAAACCCTCTGAGTATGGATACTGCTCCTGCTAATATTTGGTTTACTAAGGTATATCCCGCAATAGCAGATAAAGCAGTAATAACAATGACAGAAGGGGAGATAAAACCCGAACGGATTGCAGCATCCCCAATGATTAGTCCGCCTACCACTGAAAGGGTTTGACCAAGGGGGGAGGGTAATCTTTGACCGGCTTCACGGAACATCTCAAAAAGGAACAAAACAATTATAAGCTCAAGTGGTGCTGGAAATGGTAGACCTGATCTTGCAACAGTCACAGTCGCAAGAAGAGGGAAAGGAATTTGATCTTGGTGATAAGCAAGTAATGCCATCCAAAATCCGGGTAGGAAGACAGCTAAAAGAAATCCTATCCACCGATAAAAGCGTGCAAATGATACAGTTAGAAAATTAAAGTGGGAATCTTCTGCAGCTTTTATTAAAAAAGTTATAGTAACAGGAGCGATAATAACAATTGGGGAGCCATCAATTATAATCACTACTCTACCTTGCAATAAGCATTCCACTGCAAAATCTGGTCTAGCTGTATCACCACAAAGAGGAAAAATAGATAAAGATTGTTTCGATACCATCTCTTGAATTTGAGTTGAACTAATTACGCCATCGATATCAATTAAAGTTAGACATTCTCGAATGTTATCTAAAATCTCTAAATTAACTACATCTTTTAAATATAATATCCCTATTTGAGTTTGGGTCCGTTTACCTAACGTCAACGTTTGATAAGACAAGGTGGGATGTCTTAATCTTTTACGAATAAGTGCCACGTTTGTTGAAATATCTTCAATAAAATTGTCTCTTGGCCCACGTACGGATATTTCGTAATTAGACTGTTCAGTAGAACGGTTTGGTTTATTTGAAGCATTGACAGAAAAAAAGGTAAGCGACTTAGGAAAATACAGAACTAAATTTCCGTTAAATATTTCCAAAGAGATAGACTCTAACCCTTCTCCCACTTTTAAAGGTGTCCACTCTAGCTCTTGTTGATACTTATGGATTTCTTCCTTTAAGAAAAGATATTGATGTTTTTGAGCTATTTTTTCTAATTGAGGAATAACAATCTGATTTATTTGTTTTTTGTCCACTAAACTTTCGCAATAAATGAAAAAGGTCTCAACAGCTTTTTCTTCACTCCCAATTTTATGGAGAACAACTTTGACATCCTCACTATTTTGATATGTTGAACGTATTTTTTCCTCATTTAATATTGGATTTGGTTTATAGATAGAAAATTTTCCATTACCCTCTTTTTTTGTATTCTGATTCCATCTTCGCAAGGATTATCTCTCCTTTCCTCTTTTTAGAAAAACTAAAAGTCCTAATACTATTGAAAAGGAAAGTAAAAATAAAAAAGTTAAATGAAAATAAACATTTTGTAAAAAACGAACAAATTCGATATCACTTATAGGAAGAAGAACAGCCACAAATGTAATTAGTGAACTGATTCCTATTAATACATTCCTTTTTTTCTCGTTTTTAAATGAAAATAATTGTCCAATAATATATAAACCAAAACTAATCCTAATAAATCCACCTGATAACCATTGGTAAATTGAAAAGAAATCTACATGTTCGATATACTTTCCTATCTTCAATAATCTCCATTCTTCGTAAGCAGGATACCTCTGATTAGAAGCCTCTTCAGGTCCAAAAATAGCAATAGAACCCAATAAAGGTCCAAGCGTTAAGCCTATCAATACTAAGCCGAGCATAATAAAACTCCGTGACTTGATATTCATTTTTAATTTATGTTGAATAAAAAATATTAAAGTCACTTCTAGCAGAGAACCTAAACTATAGACGGTTCCTTTGATAACGGGTGTCAATCCATTCTCAAGGATAGGGAATAATTGAGAATAATCCTTATGAGGAAAATTAAGACTCATAACGAAAAAGCCTAATGCAACAACAAATACTAATAAAAAACCTGAGAGAATAGATAAGGTTGTAAAGGTAGAAGTTGCAGCAAAAAAGCAGATAACTAAAAATAGCATTGCTAATATAGGCGCAGGACTTTGTGGGAAATAGGATGTAACGGTCCATACAATCATATCCTTTAAGGTAACTCCAATAAATAAGAGGATAAATATATATATTAAAAAACATAATCCCCTTGCAATAATTTTGCCAAAATGGTTATTTAACCATGAATACAGATGTGTATGGTCTAATTTTTTCATAATAAATTGAATAAAAAGTAACCAACCGAGAATGAATCCTCCAGATAAGAGGACAGAAATCCACGAATCCCTCTTTGAGATCGCTAATAACATAGGAATTACCATTACGTGATTCATTAAGCCAATACTCATCATAAACAAAACAAATACTTGTGAAAAATTTGCTTTATGTGATTGCATTGTTAAACCTACTATCTGATTAGGATTTAATAATTAATGAGCAAATAAAATAAAATTTATTTCTAGGTTACTCAAAGGTATTCTTTCCATTTATTAATTAATTATCCATAAAACACCTCATATTATACTCATTAGCATCAAACCATCCCCACACGGTTTGGAATATTTTTGCGATAATCTCCTAAAGGAAGCGCTTCAGGTAAATGGTGATTACAACAATAAGGAAATTTCAATATAAAAAGCCTTATTTCTCGCCAACTTAATCGAGAAATAAGGCTTTTTTGTTCACTATAAACAGAGTTCTATTATTGAATATGTAAATTACTTAGGGATGACAGGAACCCAGAGTTCATGTCTTGGTTTATGATTCGGCCCGTAATAACATTCTATACATGGTAAATTTGCAAGTTCGTACTCGGAGGTAGGGACCCACTCGGAATATAATCGTTTCCATGCATCTACTATGTTCGGAAAAACTGCCCATGTACTTGCGGGAAGAATAAGCGTCTCCATATTTGAGGGGGGGTCACCATCGTATCTTACGCCCATGAAATAGGAAAACTTTTCATCTGTGATGGCTGCTTCTTTTCCGCAAACCCCCAGAAGGCTTTCAAGCGTGCATTTTGGGTTTTCCCATGACATATCTACTAGTTCTTGCATAAATCCATCTTTTTTCGCAGTGTTCCAAAGCGTAGGGATTGTTTTAAATGCTCTGCTTGTTTTTACTGGCTTGCTTTTTCCGACAATTCTTAATTCAAAATCAAGGTTTTCAATTCTGTAGTCCATCTCGGTATCTCCTTTAATAGAAATTTGAAAGGAAATTTTGGGAAAGGCTTTTAACTGTACCCCTCTATTACGAGCATTGGAAGGGGTTACCCCATGCATTTTTTGAAAAGCACGTGAGAAAGTATCAGAAGAAATATAACCATATTTAATTGCCACATCGATGATCCGAATATCACTTTTTTGAATTTCAAATGCTGCAAGTGTTAACCGTCTTCGTCTAATATATTCTGATAGCGATACACCTGAGATTGAAGAGAACATTCTTGAAAAATGAAACTCAGAACAGTTAGCTGCTTTTGCAATCTCTTTGTAGTCTATTTCTTCATCCAGGCTATTTTCAATGTAGTTTAACGCATTGTTCATTCTTTCTAGCCAATCCATAAGTTTACTCCCTTTCAATATTTACTTTAAAACAAAATAGATAATAATTACCGACATTTCATGCCTAAAAATGTTGGTGAAAAAATACACCTTTTGATAGAATCAGGACAAACTATTTGTTTCTTTCCGATAGATTTCTATATAATGAAGCCCTAGATACATTAGTAATTTCACAAATTTGATTTACAGTCATGCCGCCTTCTTTATATAGTTTTACTGCATAATTCATCCCTGCGTGATTTTTATGATACTTCTTTAAACGCCCCTTAAACTTTCCTTCTTTCTTTGCTAACTCAATCCCTTCACGTTGACGCATACGGATAAGGTCGCGCTCTAATTGGTTCACACCAGCCATTACTGTAATTAAGAATTGGCTGTATGGATTATCCTCTGATAAATTTAGCCATGTATCCTTGAGTGATTTTAAGCTTGCCTTTTTCCTTCGTATTAAATCAATCAATTCAAATAAATCCTGCGTACTCCGAGTGATCCGAGTTAAGTCTGTAACATAAATAATGTCGCCTTCCTGTAAATCCTGCAACATTTTTTGAAGTTGCTCGCTATTCTTTGTTGCACCAGAAACTTTTTCTTCAAAAATAATATCCATCCCGATTTCGTTTAATTGCTGAAATTGCCTTGAAGGATTTTGGTTAGTCGAACTGACACGTATATAACCAATTTTCCGCATAATATCACCTCATTTTTGAGATAAGTCTTATGAGACACTCTTAACTATGATTTTATCAGTCTACTATAATTGTATCAATAGAGTACACTCTATTGATTTATAATTGAACTAATTAACTGAACAATTACAGAAATGAGATGATACTGTATGAAAGTTGCGAGAGGTAGAGAATTGCATACATCGGAACAGCGACAGGTCCTTATGCAAATTCCTGAAGACGAGTGGGTGCTAGGAACCTACTACACTTTTTCCAAACGGGATTTAGAAATTATCAATAAGCGAAGGAGAGAAGAAAACCGTTTAGGGTTCGCCGTTCAATTAGCTGTTCTTCGATATCCCGGTTGGCCATACACTCATATCAAAAACATCCCGGATTCAGTCATACATTATATATCAAAACAAATCGGTGCTAGTCCATCCTCGCTAAAGCTTTATCCTCAAAGAGACAATACACTTTGGGATCATTTGAAAGAAATTCGAATTGAATATAAACTAGTAACTTTTACTCTGAAAGAATATAGAATGACATTTAAGCACCTACATCAATTGGCTTTGGAAAATGGTGATGCCATTCATCTACTACATGAATGCATAGATTTTCTAAGAAAAAACAAAATCATACTGCCTGCTATCACTACACTTGAAAGAATAGTGTGGGAAGCAAGGGCAATGGCTGAAAAGAAGCTATTTAACACGGTTAGTCAATCCCTAACAAATGAACAAAAAGAAAAACTTGAAGATATTATTACCTTGCAGCATTCGTCAGAATCCAATAAAACGATATTGGGTTGGTTAAAAGAACCACCGGGACATCCTTCACCCGAAACCTTTTTAAAAGTAATAGAACGACTCGAATACATACGAGGAATGGAATTAGAAACGGTGCAAATTAATCATTTGCACCGCAATCGCCTGTTACAGCTGTCTCGCTTGGGTTCAAGATATGAACCTTATGCATTCCGTGATTTTCAGGAAAATAAACGATATTCAATACTAACCGTCTATTTATTACATCTTAATCAAGATTTGACGGATAAAGCTTTTGAAATTCATGACAGACAAATACTTAGTCTCTTATCAAAAGGTCGTAAGGCTCAAGAGGAAATTCAGAAACTGAACGGTAAAAAGCTGAATGAGAAAGTTATACACTTTACGAACATCGGACAAGCTTTGATCAAAGCAAAACAGGAAAAATTAGACGTTTTTGAGGTTTTAGAATCCGTTATTGAATGGAATTCTTTTGTCTCTTCGGTCGAAGAAGCCCAGGAGCTTGCACGTCCTGCTGACTATGATTATTTAGACTTACTGCAAAAACGATTTTATTCACTAAGAAAATATACGCCAACGCTATTAAGGGTGTTGGAATTTCATTCTACAAAGGCAAATGAGCCACTTTTACAAGCTGTAGAGATTATCCGAGGAATGAACGAATCCGGAAAACGAAAAGTACCTGATGACTCACCTGTGGATTTTATTTCAAAACGTTGGAAAAAGCATTTATACGAGAATGATGGTACAACAATCAATCGTCATTACTATGAAATGGCTGTTTTAACAGAACTTCGGGAGCATGTTCGGGCAGGAGATGTTTCCATTGTTGGCAGCAGACAATATAGAGATTTTGAGGAATATTTGTTTTCCGAATTTACATGGAATCAAACGAAAGAGAATACGAGATTATCAGTTAGTTTATCATTCGAAGATTATATAACGGAGAGAACCAGCAGCCTTAATGAAAGGTTAAAGTGGTTAACTGCCAATTCCAACAAGTTAGATGGAGTTTCTCTTGATAAAGGAAAGCTGTCACTTGCACGCTTAGAAAAAGATGTACCAGAAGAAGCAAAAAAGTTTAGTGCAAGCCTTTATCAGATGCTACCAAGAATAAAATTAACCGATTTACTGATGGATATTGCTTATATAACAGGATTTCATGAGCAATTTACTCATGCTTCCAATAATCGAAAACCGGATAAAGAAGAAACGATTATTATTATGGCTGCCCTTTTAGGAATGGGAATGAATATAGGTGTAAGCAAGATGGCTGAAGCAACACCCGGACTTACATATAAGCAATTAGCCAATGTATCTCAATGGCGCATGTATGAAGATGCAATGAATAAAGCCCAAGCCGTATTAGTAAATTTTCATCACAAATTACAATTGTCTTCCTATTGGGGAGACGGTACAACATCCTCATCAGACGGTATGAGAATGCAGTTAGGTGTTTCATCACTACATGCAGATGCAAACCCACATTATGGAACTGGAAAAGGAGCCACCATCTACCGTTTTACTAGTGATCAATTCTCTTCCTACTACACAAAGATTATTCATACTAATTCAAGGGATGCGATTCATGTTTTAGATGGTTTGTTGCACCATGAAACGGATTTAAACATAGAAGAGCATTATACAGACACAGCTGGTTACACAGATCAAATATTCGGACTGACTCATTTATTAGGATTTAAATTTGCCCCAAGAATAAGAGATTTAGCAGACTCAAAATTATTTACAATAGATAAAGCAAGTGAGTATCCAAAATTAGAAGCCATTTTACGTGGACAAATAAATACAAAGGTCATTAAAGAAAATTATGAGGATGTTTTGCCATTAGCTCACTCAATAAGAGAAGGAACAGTTTCAGCATCCCTTATTATGGGGAAACTAGGATCTTATTCAAGACAAAACAGCTTGGCTATAGCCTTACGTGAGATGGGTCGAATAGAAAAAACAATTTTTATTTTGAATTATATATCGGATGAATCATTAAGAAGAAAAATACAAAGGGGATTAAATAAAGGAGAAGCCATGAACGGATTAGCAAGAGCTATTTTCTTCGGAAAACAAGGTGAGCTTAGGGAACGGACTATACAACATCAATTGCAAAGAGCCAGTGCTTTAAACATAATCATCAATGCTATTAGTATTTGGAATACCTTACATCTAACTAAAGCAGTTGAATATCAAAAACAGTCTGGTAGTTTTAATGAAGAATTATTACACCATATGTCGCCTCTAGGTTGGGAACATATTAATCTACTAGGAGAATATCATTTTAATTCGGAGAAAGTGGTCTCGTTAGATTCTTTAAGACCATTAAAACTTTCTTAACGTTGTAAAAATGGGGGAATCGTCAGGAAAATAGGCTTAGCGTTGTAAATCCGCATTTTCCTGACGGGACCCCTAGTATATAGTTTTAAAATAACGAAAAGTAGATAATTTAGGACGAATTGTAATACCAAAAGAAACAAGAAAAAATTCATAGGTGGATACAGTGGATGCGCTAGAGATCTTTGTAGAAAAAGATGCGATTATTCTACAAAAATATACAGCTCATGGCGCTTGTCCTACCACAGGAGAAATACTTCAAAGAATGTAAAACTAGTAGGGGGAAGGCTAACGCTAATTCCAAACGGCGCAAAATAACAGTTAGCTGAACTAGAACCATACAGAGCGACTGTATGAGGAGAATAGGGGGAGAACTCATTGAAAACGAAATTACAATCATTTCAAAAGGATAGAAGTAAGAACATGCTATTTTCACAGGAATACTTATTACAAGAAGCGTTTCAAAAGAGGAAGAATATCATGTTAATTCTGTTAAAAGGACTACATATAAAAGGAATAATAAGAGGATATGATATTTTTTCTATTTTAATAGAATATGAGGGGAAGCAACAGCTTGTATATAAACATGCAATCTCCACGATTCGATTCTAAAGCCCACGGACGGGACTTTCGCACATTTGTAGTTACCTGATACCTTTAGAAAAATAACTAGGAGTATAACTTTTATGTTATAATTTAAGACTCAGCCAATATTTATACTATACAACGACGTCTAAAACAGTAACTGAAAAACCCATCTCTATTCTATATAGATATGGGTTTTTCTACTTCTGATTTATCATATAAAACCCAACATGAAGCGGAGAGAATGGTACTATGTATCCTAAGTTTTTTGATAAAATGGCCTTTTCAAAAGAACATAAAGATTTATTAATTCAATTATATAATAAAGAAATTACAAGGAACGAGTATAATCGTGTATTAAACAATCTATATGAGACAAAGCCTAAGGTAAAAGAAAATGAGAACCAAGATAACGTGCTGGGTTCTGCTGCAAAATTTTTTTAACAGATAAAAAATTAGTAAGATTACAGTTTACTCTTTTTTCACAAGTCTTGCCCCAATTTGAAATATGAAAGTAACACTTCTAAAATGTTAAATCTTAGAAGTGTTAGATTTTCCAGATGTGGGTCTTGCAATATTATCTTTCTTGTCCTTCTGTTTGATTCGCTTGGAATTCCATTTTTATCGCAAGACTATCTCCCTGGAACATATTCTGGTCCATTTTATTATCTTCAAATATAAACTTTATCCAGAACCAATCCATCTTACCTGCCTTTAATCCACCCGTCTCTGCCCATTTTGAAAGGAATACTTTATGAGACGCGACTTCCGGATTTTGTGATTTTAATTCTGCAAGAGTTGTTTCGTATATAGGACTTTTTGCTGGATCCCAATCCCAAAGAAATTGTACTTTAATATGTTTACCAAAATCATCTTCCTGATTATCTAGTTTCAAATCGTTCACGGTATAATCTACCTTCATTAGAACATCTTTAATATCTAACGTACCACTATTTTTTACATTAAATTTTTTTAAAATTTTATCCCCAGGTTTTAAATTATTTAAATTGAGAGAAGTGGTAGGCTGCATAGCAAGATCTAATGTCCCCGCGGCTAATGCGTTATTTGTCACAACCTGATCACTAAAATAAGCATATGTCCCCCCACCGATTAAAGATAAACCAAGAGCGGCTGAAACCACTCCCACACCTAATTTCTTTTTCCAAGACATGTTTTATTCCTCCCTATAGTATTTTTCCCTATTAAATCAAAAAACTTTCCTCATACAGGCGTAACATAAATTTGAATTTTCTTAATCAATCATAAGATACACTTATATTGAGAAAAGCACAGGAGTATTCTTTATGTAATAGGTTCCCGTGTCCGTCTACATAAGAAACTTTATTCCCACAAGTATCAAAAAATCTTATTCTTTCTAAACAAGTTAAATAGAAAGAACTACGAAGTAACAGATAAAAAAGAGACTAAAAAAATATTTCGTAGTCTCTTTTTTGATTTTACTTATTGAACCATGGCAGATACGATTACAGTAAATTCAGAGGTAGCATTCTTAGGGTTGGCAATATAAAGAGATCTTTTTGATATAACACTTGTCCGATTGCCGCGGACTTATCTTCCATTACATTAAAGCTAATAAAGTCCGGATCTCCGCCTCCTATAACCTCCCATTTCAAATATTTTGTTCCTGCAGGAAGATTCTCAGTACTAAAGTTGCCACTTGAACGATTTTTCTGTCCTGGTTGTGGCTCTTTACCTGATATTACTCTTGCAATCTCTACTGTCGCTTTTGTTTCCATTTCCATTCCCCATTTCATAATAATTGTATATTTTAGTTAGGTTACTACAGCAACCTAACTAAAATATACAATTTGTAGAAAAAAATGGGTATTGAGAAATATTGCGGCGTCTTTATTCATAAATTAAAGCATATATGTTTATTCCAACTAATGATGTAGCATTCCGAACATTATCAATGTAGAGTTCTTTATTTTGTACTACTTCAGTTCGATTTTCGTGTAAAACATCACTAAAAATAAGGTCATCTATGTCCCAGAATTTATCTTCCATTACGTCAAAAAGAATATCATCTAAATCACCGCTACCTGCTAATTCCCATTTCAAAAAACTCGTGCCTTCGGGTAAAGTTGCAGTACTAAATAACTGACCTGGATATATAGTTGCTACCAATTGCCTCTTTTTTATCTTCATGTTCATTAGCCCCTTTTCCAATAAGCATCATTTACTAAAATATATATTTTTTAGAGGTATTTAGGTATTGATAAAATCTACAGAATACTTATTATTGGTGAATGCGAAAACATAAAGATAGTCTAAAAAAATTACTTTATTAGGTTGAGATTTTTTAACCGTTTAAAAAGGTATACCTTTACAAACAGCCAAAGAACATCTATGAAACATTGAATTATCAAGTTTATAAAGGTGATGGAAATATTTTTATAAACGTTTATTTTCAATGAATACCTTTATAAACGAAAATGGTATAATTAAGGTAACAAATGTAAGGAGAATACCAAACGTGGCGAATATTTATGGATATATACGCGTAAGTACAAAAGATCAAAATGAACAACGTCAATTACATAAGATGATGGAACGTGGGGTGGAGGCTCGGCGCATTTTTGTCGATAAAGCAAGTGGGCGACATTTTGATCGTCCTCAATATCAATTATTACGAAAAATATTGAGTACAGGTGATATTGTTTACATAGATGCTTTAGATCGTATGGGCCGCAATTATGATGAGGTAATTTCAGAATGGAAGTACATAACAAGAGAATTACAAGCTGATATTGTTGTTTTAGAAAATGAAACACTGTTTGATAGTCGTAAATTTCGAGAGATGGGTGATATGGGTCGATTAATGGAAGATCAGTTTTTATCTTTACTTTCCTATGTTGCAGATCAAGAGCGTAAAAAAATCCATCAGCGACAAGCAGAAGGGATTGCAGTTGCTAAATCCCAAGGTAAGCATTTAGGGCGTCCTCCATTTACCCTTTCAGTATTAAGTCAAAAGCAACTAATTATAATTGAAGAAACTTATGAACAGTGGAAAAAAAGAGAGATAACGAGCGTTATATTTATGGAACTATTAGGACTTAAGAAAAATACTTTTTATAAAATACTAAAAGAATATGAAGAGAACAAATTACAACCTAAATAAAGCATATGGGCCGAATATTCCTTAGAGTAGGAAATTCGGCTCATTTTATGTCGAAATTTACTTAGCGTATATTTTCGTTAATTATCTTAACTAGTCGTTACGTATGACTTTACAGCATTCGATGCAAAGTTATCGGTTTTTTGTATGCAAATTTATGGATTAAGTCATACAATTACGCACTATTTTTAATGAATCGATATTTACTTGTTTCTTCAACTAAGTTCGTCCGAATCTTTTTCTACAAAATCACTAAAGTCATCTCCCCAATCACAGATGGCTGTTACAACATTCTCTAGTTGATGACCAATTTCACTAAGTTCATACTCAACCTTAGGAGGCACTACGGGGTATACACATCGAGTAATTATTTTATCGTCTTCTAATTCTCTTAATTGTCTAATCAACATACGTTGATTAACTTCAGGCAGCTTTTTTTGTATTTCACTTAATCTTAATGGCGAACGTTGTAACAAACACCATATAATTGCTATTTTCCAACGCCCTCCTATCACAGATAAAGCTAAATCTTTTCCAGTGAAAAATTCCTTGTCCTTATAATGAATAACCATAATTTTTGACCTTCCTCTCGCGAAAAAAATGTTTATAGTGACAAATTTGTCAGTATTGTAATTAAAATTATAAAGTGTAATCTTAGTGGTGTAAACAATAAAAAAAGAAAGTAGGGATTCAATTGAAAAGTAGAGCTGCTGTTGCATTTAAGCCAGGGGAGCCACTTCAAATCGTAGAAATCGATGTAGAAGAGCCAAAAGCAAAAGAGGTATTAGTAAAAATACTATATACTTCTGTCTGTCATACAGATGCTTTTACATTATCAGGTGACGACCCAGAAGGAGTATTTCCTGCTGTATTAGGCCATGAAGGTGCTGGTGTTGTCGTTTCAGTAGGTGATGAAGTTACTTCAGTAAAACCTGGGGATCATGTTATTCCACTATATACACCTGAATGTGGAGAATGTAAATTCTGTCGTTCTGGTAAAACAAACCTATGTAGTGCTGTACGAGAAACACAAGGTAAAGGTTTAATGCCTGATGGAACAACTCGCTTCTCTTATAATGGAGAGCCCCTTTATCATTACATGGGAACTAGTACATTCAGTGAATATACAGTTGTTAATGAGATTAACTTAGCGAAAATCGATGAAAACGCTCCGTTAGATAAAGTTGCTTTATTAGGATGTGGTGTGACTACAGGTATTGGTGCTGTACACAACACTGCAAAAGTTGAAGAAGGAGCTGTAACAGCTGTATTTGGTTTAGGAGCGATTGGATTAGCAGCTATTCAAGGATTGGTTCAAGCAAAAGCAAGCCGAATTATTGCAGTTGACCTGAATCCCCAAAAATGGGAACTCGCTAAAAAAATGGGAGCGACTGATTTTGTGAATCCTGCAGATTATGATCGCCCAATTCAAGAAGTTATAGTCGAAATGACAGATGGTGGCGTGGATTATAGCTTCGAATGTATTGGTAATGTTGAAGTAATGAAATCCGCTCTTGAAGCATGTCATAAAGGTTGGGGCGAAAGTATTATTATCGGAGTAGCTGGTGCTGGTAAAGAAATCCATACTCGTCCATTCCAATTAGTAACGGGCCGAGTATGGCGTGGATCAGCCTTTGGTGGAGTTAAAGGAAGATCTGAACTTCCAGAAATGGTCGAAGATTATATGCATGGTGATATTGATTTAGATTCATTTATTACTCATCATTTAGAATTTAAAGACATCAATGCGGCATTTGACTTATTACACAAAGGTGAATCCATTCGTACGATTTTAACTTACGGAGAGTGAGATAATGAGTCTTAAATGTATTGAACAACATCGTTCTTTCGAAGGAGAGCAACGTAAGTATAGCCATTATTCCGAAGTCTTGCAATGTGATATGAAATTTAGTATCTACTTACCATCAAATAAAGAAAAGAAAAAAATTCCACTTATATGGTGGTTATCTGGTTTAACTTGTACAGATGATAATTTTAGTCAAAAAAGTGGATTTCAACGTTTGGCTGAAAAACATCAAGTTGCAGTGATTATGCCAGATACTTCACCACGTGGAGAATACGTTTCTGATGTTGCAGCATGGGATCTTGGACAAGGGGCAGGTTTTTATTTAAATGCTACCCAGGATCCTTGGGCACAGCATTATAAAATGTATTCATATATAGTAGATGAATTAACATCCATTGCTTCGACTATAGTACCTAATTTTTCAGGTGAAGAAAGCATAATGGGACATTCAATGGGAGGACATGGGGCTTTAGCGATTGGTTTGAAAAATGCTAAGAGATTCAAAGCGATTTCTGCTTTTTCTCCAATCTTAACCCCTAGTCAAGTTCCATGGGGAATAAATGCTTTCACCTCTTATTTAGGTGAAGACAAAGATTCTTGGAAACAATGGGATGCTTCAGACTTAATTAAAGAAGATAATATTCCACCTATTCTTATTATGCAAGGTAGTCAAGACGAGTTTTATCCAAAACAATTGGAAGAGCATATTTTCTTAGAGAACGCTCAAAAAAATAGTCAAATGGTAACTTATAAAAAAATGGAGGGCTATGATCATAGCTACTTCTTTATTTCCACTTTCTTAAATGAGCATTTCTCTTTCCATATGAAGTATTTAAGATGATTTTTATTTACAACAATACCCACTTCCAATGTCATATGAAGTATTTAAGTTTACAGCAAAATATAGTAACAAAAGTATCCGCATGTAGAGATGTGGGTACTTTTGATTGTTATATTTTGTCATATTATATAGTTTGTAAAAACAAATAAATTGGGAGGAAGAGTTCATGTGGATTAAAAAAATGTTATTTAATT
Source organism: Bacillus cereus group sp. MYBKT111-2 (assembly GCF_051915205.1). Lineage (NCBI taxonomy): Bacteria > Bacillati > Bacillota > Bacilli > Caryophanales > Bacillaceae > Bacillus > Bacillus cereus group sp. MYBKT111-2. Next base: position 69,927 of record NZ_JBQAEG010000014.1, on the reverse strand, counting down.
ACCGTGTTAAACCATCCTTATTAAAATCTCGTTATGAGATTGAAAAGGAAAATCGACAAGTTGACTTATTTGAAAGTTCAACTGAAACGTCTAAACCGGTTTCGATAAGAGATACAAGATCATATATTCAGCCTAATACTAAAACATTAGAAGACATGATTAATTACTTAGCAGCTATTCGTGAAATCCCTTCTCTTTCCGTGGATAAGAATAAAATGCTTTGGCCATTAATATCCAAATGCTAAATTCAAAAAAATAATGGTTATAATTTTAGCTATTTCTATATCAAATATTTGAGTTGATGGGAGGTACAGTTTGTATGGAAATGAAAAAAATGTTAAACAATGACCGTATTAAACCATATTTATTAAAAGCACGTTTTGGAGTTGAAAAAGAAAGTCAACGAGTTGACCTATCAGGAAGTTTAGCTAAAACGGAACATCCCAAAAGTATTTCAGTAAGAGATGAACATCCTTATATTCAGCGAGATTTCTCTGAAACACAAATGGAATTAATCACACCAGTTACTGAGACACTAGGAGATTTATTTAATTATTTAGCAGCTATCCATGATGTTGCCTATCGTTCTATGGGAAATAACGAAATGCTTTGGCCATTAAGCATGCCACCACAGTTGCCCGAAAAAGAAGAAGATATTGTTATTGCGAAACTTAATAATCATGAAAATGTTTTATATCGTCGATATTTATCTAATTCTTATGGTCGACGAAAACAAATGATTAGTGGTATTCATTACAATTTTGAATTTAGCGATAATTTGATTCAGGCATTATTTGAATTACAATCAGAAATAAAAGATTATCATCAATTTAAAACAGAAATTTATCTGAAAGTCACAAGGAATTATTTACACTATCGATGGTTAATAACTTATTTCTTCGGTGCTTCTCCTAGTAGTGAAAAGAATTTCTTTGAAATAAATCCTTTAAATGACGCCGTAAGAAGCATTAGAAATAGTAAATATGGTTATAGTAATGAAAATGATGTTCAAGTATCCTATAGTAGTTTACAGAACTATATATCTGATCTTTCTTCGCTGGTAAGTAAAGGGGTTTTATTAGAAGAAAAAGAATTTTATGCATCTGTCCGTTTAAGGGGCGGTCCTCAAGTTTCAGATTTAAAAAATCATGGGATTCGTTATATTGAATTAAGAAACCTAGATTTAAATCCTTTTGAAACATATGGAATTAGCCATGAACAAGCAGAATTTCTACATCTTTTCCTCATCTATTTACTCTGGATTGATCAAGACGATAATAATGATGAATGGGTAAAAATCGGTGATTTTCAAAATAATTTAGTGGCTCTTGAACATCCGTTAGAACATACGCAATTTAAAACAGATGCTGAGCGTATTATTGATGAGATGGAACATTTAACAGGGCTGTTAGACATAACTGTTTCGAATACCTTATTTGTTAACTTGAGAGAAATGCTAACAGATCCAAGTAAGACTTTAGCTGGAAGACTTTATAAAGAGATTATAAAAAGTAGTCAAAGTCAGGTAGCTTCCCGTATTGCTAAAGAAAATTATAAAAAAGCATGGGATAAACCATATCAACTATCAGGATTTACTGACATGGAGTTGTCTACACAAATTTTAATGTTTGATGCTATTCAACAAGGAATACAAGTAGACGTTTTAGATCGACAAGATCAATTTTTAAAACTACAGCTAGGAAATCATGTTGAATATGTGAAAAATGGGAATATGACAAGTAAAGATAGTTATGTATCACCATTAATTATGGAAAATAAAACAGTAACAAAGAAAATTCTTCAACAGCATGGATTTCGTGTACCAATAGGTGAGGAATTTAGTGATATAGAAAAAGCTTTACGTTCCTATGATATATTTGCAGGAAAGCCTTTTGTCGTTAAACCAAAAACAACAAATTATGGTTTAGGAATATCTATCTTTAAAGAAGACGGAGCAAGTTTCGAAGACTATCAAAAAGCACTCACAATAGCATTTAAAGAGGACTCATCAGTATTAATAGAAGAATTTATTAATGGAACAGAATATCGATTTTTTGTGCTAGATGGCAAAGTTTCTGCCGTTTTATTACGAATTCCTGCCAATGTTATAGGAGACGGTTCACATACGATTGAAGAGTTAGTCGCTCAAAAGAACCTGAATTCATTAAGAGGAATGGACCATAGAACACCTTTAGAAAATATACAATTAGGTGAATTAGAGGTCCTAATGCTTAAAGCTCAAGGGTATCGAAAAGATTCTATTCCAACAAGTGATGAAATTGTTTTTCTGCGAGAAAATTCTAATGTCAGTACAGGTGGAGACTCAATTGATATGACAGATCAAATTCCCGATGATTATAAGAAAATTGCCGTAGATGCTGTGTCGGCACTTGGAGCAAATATTAGTGGTATTGATTTGATTATTGAAAATACAGAAGTTCCTGCAGCTAATAAAAATGCTTATGGAATTATTGAGGCAAACTTTAATCCATCGATGTATATGCATATATATCCGTATAAAGGCAAATCCAGACGTTTGACCATCTGTATATTACATTATTTATTCCCTGAACTACCAAAAAAATAATTTAGAAGTCTTCGAGATGTTAGAGGGATTAGTATAAAAATTGTAAATGATGTAACAAGAGGAGACATTACTTTTTAATTAATTGGGATCTCTCAGAGGTCCCAATTTAAATTATTATTTTAGAAACAGGCGTATGAGAAATGGGTTATTGGAATGCAAGTTTGAATAAGATAAAATAGGGGGAATATCAGAGGGAAATTTAGAAAGGTATTTTGACTTATTTGGTCAATCAAGAGCAAGTCAAAAAGGGATACAGACGAGATATACATGTTATCTATACTTAGGAGTAAAAACCTTAATTTAATAAGAGTTTTACATTGAATACATGTAAACAATTTGTTTGACAACGATCCTTGCAACATCGAAGTCTACAACCGTTCGTTGCCCTCAAGGTAACGGACGCGCCTTAAGGAGCTCTTAAGAGACACGGTTTATCCAAGCAAGGTTATTCGATACCTTCTCATTGCACTACCTTGAATACATTAAATACATAATTTACTTAGTTAAGATATCAAGTAGTTAACGTAGCTTATCACTCAATTCTTCTTCTTAGAATACTTTAAATATTCCTGATTTTCATAGTAGATAATACACGTACCTTGGCTGTACTCCAACGTAATAGTTGATATAAAACTTACGTTAAGCAAATTTCCACGAAATTTTCACTATTTGATTCTTTAAAAAAAGTAGTAAACTAAGTAATCGGTTCCTTAACGTACAGGAATCAGTTTAAATGTGTCTAAATTTTGTCTAAATGTACAATTTTCTTTTTTGGGTATGGTGACCCCTTATTGCTCCACCAGGTATAGAAAATCCAGAGTGGGAACCTATTAGAAAGTTTATTTATAACGACAGTACATGCAAAAAGAAAAAATCATTTAAACATTTTTTACATTATCTTCACGCGAATGGGGCAGATTCTGACTATCTTAATCCACACTATTCACAACAATATATTCAAGGAGAAGAAGAGTTTGTAACCAATTATATATATTTAGAGAATTTCTCTAATGAAATCTCAAAAATAGAAAACAAATATAACTTACAGACTATCCCACTAGACACATTAACGAGATCATGGCATCATCAGGCGCCTAAGATGATTCATAAGGGAAACTACGCTGAAGCTGACATTACAGATCCATCTTTCCCTCGGCTGCCGACATATCAGAGCTTTTATGATACGGAGGCTATAAAATTAGTTACAGATATATTTAATGAAGATTTTGAAGCGTATCATTATCTTAAAATGGATATTTCTACAATATGAATCAGTTTCAGAGTACTTAAATAATAGTCTTATTTTTAATATGGAAAACACCGTGAACACTGTTATGGTGTTTTTTTGGGTTTAACACTATATTTTTAACTTTATATAATCCATATACCTTCAAGATAAGATGTATTTGTAAAATAATGTATGATTATGACCCATTTCTACAAGTATCTCGGCTGAACCCCTCTAGGTTTTTCTGTGCATCCTTTATATATTAAAGAGCCGATTTACTCTTAGCGGGGTAAATTCTGGCTCTTTTCTTATATATATTCTCTTAGCGTGGTTTTTTTCCGAAATGCTGGCGGTACCCCTTCTATTTTATAATCTTATTAAAATAGATTATAAAGTAATGAAAAAAGAAAGCTGCAGCTCTCTTTGGTAGGAATGGTAAATTAATATAAAACTTCACCTATAGAAAATGGAAATGATTTCTTTCATGATGAAATCAAATCACAGTATGTCACTGTTATCTCGTAACATTTTGACATACAACGCTAATTGTTTAGCGAATCGCCCTTGTTAACGTCCATCAAGCCTCTCATAAACTCTTTGAATACATTACAAATGATTAATGTAATTACCGAAAAAAGATACCCAAAGGTGCCTTCCGCCGACTTGAACCACTTTAATTTTAATAATATGTATTGGACTCCCATCCAAATATTATTTTACCATGTTAAGTTATTTCACGCATTGAGAAATAGGGATCAGATCTATATTTTATTGAAATTTGTTTCTTATGTAAGAAGCGATATGATCATAACCACCATAAATAAATTTTTCGTTAATCCCCATAAAATCAAGTTCTCTAAGTATTTTTTCTTTGTTGTTAATTACAATTATTTTATTAGGCCAAACTCTTTGAAGTGTTGCAATTGGAGTATCATATGTTTCTTCAATGTAATTTAAGTATGTTTGATATATAAATAACCCTTGTTGGTTACGTCCACGTTCAAAAGTTAATATAGGTGCATATTTGAAATCAGGCATTATAAGATTAAACCACCAAATTGTCGTGGTAAAATTCAGTATATTATTTAGAAATGATTGAAGGTAAGCGGTGTATAAAAAAACGGCTGGGGAAACATCTTCTATTTGTCGATAATACCCCTTTAATTTCCGTTCGCTCTCTATAAGATTGTAAATGTAATCCCATATATGTAATTTATACGCTCCATTAGCATATGGTTCAAGAGTTGGAGGGATAGTATAATCAAAGTAGTTGCTGAAATATTCGTGATGTTCTTGTATTAAGTTGTTAAAATAATTGTAAAATGCGAAAGGATACTTTAATTCATATTTTAAGAATAAATTATATATGTCCATAAATATACCGTTTTGATCATAAGCAAATACTTCTAAAATGTTTTCATCTTCAAACTTAGCTAAAATATCTGTAATATCAACGAATTTATCTTCAAATGAGTATACAAATCCTTTGTCCTCATCAAATTGATTATTACCATCCTGTACGTTTTTAAAACTTTGACAAGCAAAATATAATGCTACTAATGGGGAACTAGTTATATCAATAAGGTTTGTCGGAATCCCATGGTGCTGTGAGAAAGCTGAAAAATGCATTCGTTCGTCGGAAGATAACTTATGCCAAACTTCTCTCTTGAATTCTTTTTTCATACTAAGGAATGGAACTTCTGTATGTGGTTCTATTTGTGCGTCAAACCCTATATTAGACGCTACATCTCTTAAACCTGAAGAAATTGTATTGTGATAATTAGTGGGTTCACCTCTAAAATAATTATTTGTAAATTCTCCATTGGAGAATAATTGGATACAACTTGATAAATCTTCTACTACAATTTCATCGGGTGTAGGAAGACCATCTAATTCACGTTTTGAATATCTCATGATAACCTCCAAAATTAAAATAATAAAAGCACCCCTTAGAGTGCCGCTACTTACTTCACGACCTTATCCATAACCTCTTTATATTTATTAAACTCATCATCTTTCATATCGCCATTCATCTGTAAAAGGAAATTCCCCTTCGCATATGTATGTGAGAAAAGCATTGGAGCTGAGTTTCCTAGTTCATCATAGTACTTCTTAGCCTTCTCTAAATCTTCTTTCTTACTAAATTCAAATACACGGCCACCTTTATCCTCACCTAATGCCGGAGTAAGGATTCGTTTTCCGTCTTTACGCATGTTTCCGAATTCCTTTTTCGGTAGATCTGTAGCATTTTCAGCTTCTATCCCAGCTTTTTTGAACTCATTAATTAACGATGTTGTAGTAACTGGTTCAGGTTTCTTTTCTTCTTGTTTAGGTTTCGATTCAGTTGCAGTCTTATCAGTTGAGCTACACGCAGCCATTCCCATAAGTAAAGCGCTACACGCTAATGCAGTAAGTATTTTGCGTTTCATCTTGTTACCTCCAGTATGTATTAGTTACTTTAATTTGTTACGAATAGCTTTTAGTACACCATCAACATTGTAATCAGGAATATTGCGAATTGTACGCTTCTTTGTTCCAAACAGTTTCTTTATTTCGAGATAAATAATCCCTGTATTCATAAGAGAGATACCAAACATCCCCTCGATAATATCAAAATCAACCTCTTTAATATCTTTATACTTCACTACTTCAGCTTCAGCGCCACCAAATAAGCCGCCTTTCATCATTACCAGATACAAGTTATGTTCCCCGACTACGATAAATCCTGTTTTTGTTAGCTTTGGATCAGCAACTTCAAAGTAGTGAATATTCTCTTTAGCTTTCATAACTTTCTTTAAAGCATCAAAAGCATATTGATAATATTTACGCTCAGTTTTTGGTAGTTCTTTAGATATTTCAACCATTTCGTTTAGTGTAACTGGGTATTCAATAACGCCAAAGCGCTCATCAATTTTAGTGTATTTTGGAGTAGCCATATAATATCCCCTTTTAAAATGTAAGATTTCTCACCTCATGGTAGCAAACAAGCTATTTGTATATTGTCATATTTTGTCGGGTGAAAATAAAAAAAGACACCCTAAGGTGCCCTGTGATATCTATTTCAATTTTGTATATACTTCAATAAATTCTTTCAAACGATCTGTTGAATCTAACACTTCTAATCTTCGTGCCCATCCCCATTCTTCTACTGAAAATGGTTCTCCACTCCATAATATTTCTACATCACGACGATGGCGGGAATCCCAACTATCTGGAGAATCTACATAGTACGCATCGCTAGTTATTCTGACAATCGCATACACATTAAATTTAGTTGTTTGGCCAGTTCCAACAACTATGATATCGCCTAATGCAACATCATGGTGAAAACGATCAAAGAATGTTCGTATTAATCCCCAGCGACGTTTTTTCTCTGCTTGTTCATCTAATGTTTTAAATAATTGCGTTTTTTTAGTGTCACTTAACTTCCCATAATCAAGGTCAATTCCATTTTCATCTAATGCTACAAATGGTTTCTCGTCATTAATAAATCGTTCTGCCCATTCTCTAAAAGTCTTCATTAAATAAACGTTCATAATAACCCCTCCGTTAAGTAATTAGTAAAAATAATAAAGTTACTTAATAAATGCTGTCAAATCAACGTTTATAAGTAACTAGTATATTTAAGAATATTATAATAAACCTTGATATGAAAGTAAAGTAAGTATTTATCGACAAATTACTTATGATATTCATAAAGAAAAGACACCCTAAGGTGCCTTCCTCCTACTTTAAAATTAATTTTAACCAACCATCATTCAAAATCATATTCCTAATAAATTTAACTTTTTCTTTAGTGGATTTACCAGTATGCGCACTACCATTCCGATACATAATTAATTGTTCGAGGAATTCATTGATGTTCGGTAGAGTCTTTATTTTCGCTTTTTGAAGATAATGCTTGATTTGTCCTAAAGTTAAACTTTGATTTTTCTTGATTACTTTATGTTTCTTTAAGAGTTGATTGAGCTCAGTTTCGATAACTTTTGAAAATTCAACCATTACGGGAGCAAAGTCAATTTCACCTTCCTGATGAATTTGATATAGATATTCCCCAGTAGAAAGGAATTCTAGACTATCAGGATTCAATTTAGGAAACTCTTTTTGGAAATTCTCTTTAACTTGGTTATAGTCTATATCCACATTCCCTTTATTTTCTTTCATAGTCAATGCAATCTCATGCATTTGCTTTAAAATAACTCTCCAATCTTCTTCGCTTTCTAGAATAATTTCGTCATCTTTTGTGCAGCGGCTCTGTAATTTTAATAGCTTTAGAGCCCACTCTCGTACCTCAGCTATTTCATTTTTATGTATGTCTTTTAGCTTTTCTACATCTTTTAAAAGTGTTTGCATTTTGCTCTGTATATCTCTTTCAATCAAACGATGTTCCATAAGCATATCCACATTTTTATCCATTTTAATTAACTCATCTTCATATGGCCATTTTTTTAGCCCTAATTGAATAAAAGCTTTAGCAGATAAGTAATCTTTTAATGCAATATAACAATGAATTATTCCAACGTATATCTTACTTTTTTCTTCATCTTGATTTAAAGAAAATGAGAAAATTCTTTGGCTGTCACCATCAACAAATTCAAGATGATTATTCCCATCATCAATAAATGCCATAGCTTTTTTATAGAGAATCAGCGCTTCTTCATACATTTGTTTTGAATATAAAATCTCCGCCTTAACAAACAGCCCCACCTCATCAGTAGAGATGTATAGAGCTCTTTCACAATACTTTAGTGCTGAATCATAATCTCCTAACCTATAAAATGCATAGGCAAGATTATGAATGTTTGTATTTATTGGGTTTTTCGCAACCATAGGTTCTAAAAGTTCAACAGCTTCTTTATACTCATGCAAGCCTATGTAAGAAATTCCTAGGTTAGATGTAAGAAATTCATATAAATGCTCGTTTTGATTTTGAAAGGAGGCTCGTTGATTCTTATATATAGTTATTCCTTCAGTTGCAATCCTTTTAGCTTCTTTCGGGCTTTTTAAGGGGTCACAACAAAATAGGGTGAAATTAATACAAATCTGTAAATAAACCAAAGGATTATCCGAGTAATTATGAAGTAGTTCCTGATATGTTTGATAAGCCTTTTGAATTTCACCCTGTGCCTGATAAGTATATGCCATTATGTTACCAAAAATATGATTTTTCTTTTTGTATTTTTGGTATAGTTTTTCAATAGCAGGAGCAGCTTTTTTTATTGAATCTTCTCCTTTTATCGCAGGCTGCTGCATCATTTCAAGAAAAAAAATAGATTGTTGAATAAATGCCTGATTAGTTAATTCAAAAAAGTATTCTATTGCACCTGAAAAATCTTTTTGGAATATCAGTAGCGAAACAGCCCAATATTTTGCGGCTTGATTGGATGGTTTAATTTGCAACGCTTTCTGTATATACTCAAGTGCTTCTTCTATTTTCTTTTGATCTAATTCATCTGAATTACTGGATTCAAAAGTTGCCTTTGCCAAATTAGTATAAGCACCGGATAAATAGGGGTAAGAAGTATTTTTGGCCAACTCAATCACCTGTGAAAATTTTTCGATAGCCGGTTCATATATTCCCTTTGTTAAAAGTCGATCCCCTTCCCAAAAAATATCAGTTATTTTCTTTTCATCATAATTTATAGTCATTTTGCACCTCTTTCTTCTTAGTTATATATTATAATATATAACTAAAATTGGTTGCTATGTAAAATGTGAGCATTATAAATTAATGTTTTTGTTGTGAACTTTTTTAATTTTTGATTCTACTATTATTAAGTATTATCTATATATGACATGTTTTTTATATGAAAAAACGACACCCTAAGGTGCCTTCCACCGACTTTAACCATCTTAATTTTAATAATATGTGTTGGACTCCCATCCAAACTAATTATCCCTTTTGAAATAAATCTGCAAACGTGTCATAGATTTTTCCCGAATATTTTAAGCTGGAATGAGGATTTAAGATATAATAGAAATCGACTTAATAGAAAAATGTTAGTAAGGATCACTTAAATAAATTTTTGGGGATGAATATATATGGATTGGTGGCAAAGCTTTTTAAAAGATTATCAGTGGGTATTCGCTGTGGTTGCAACATTTACAGCGGCATCGCTTGCTCAAGTTGTTGCGCATTACTTTACAAGAAAAAGAGAAAAAAATGCATATTTAATAGAATGTTATCAAAATTTTTATTCCCCAATTCTCTTTAAAGTATTATTATTTTTTGATGTGAAGACAGCATTTAGTAAAAAGGATATGAAAGAGAATATAAATGAGAATCAGATTTTTGAAGAGATTATAGATTTATTTGCAAAGAATCTTAAGTATGCTACACCTAGTTTAATAGCTTCATATGAAATGGTAAAAAAAAGAGATATATATGACGATGTAAGTGGGCAAAGAGATCCTATGCTTGAAATCAAACTTTGTTTCGAATTCATGGAAGAATTAGAGAGTGTATCAAGGAAGTTAGGGATTAAAACTAAACAAATAGAATTTTTAAAGTATAGAGTATTGTTTGCTTTATGGCTTTTATTATCTGAAACTTATTCATGTGAAGTTGCTCTTACAATTATGAAAAATGATTTTGAGTTTAATGATAAAAAATTGAATAAACGCACGTTAAAGAAAGTTAAAAAGCTATTATCTAAAGATTTTAAAAATCATACAGAAAAGCTGTTGGTTGTTGCGGAAAAAATTGTTATTAATATTGTTGAAGTTGACCCTAGAGGTACTGAATATAATCCCTTGGTATTACAAATAGTACAATCTAATTTTAGGGAAAGGGGAGCAAAATCAAATCGCTTAGAAAAGCAATTAGGTTAAAGGGGGTTATATTTATGGGGAGTATTCGTGGCTACCAAAGATGAGAATACAGTAATGCTTGTGAAAAAGGAACAGAAAATGGCTGGGGAAATTAAAGACCACATAGGGAACATATTAGCTAAATAAAGACCAATCACATATAGTAGCTACGGTTAGTGGTGCTGATGAAATTCTTAAGTGTAAAGGTGTTGTTAGATCAAGGTATTTTATTATTGAAGAAGAGTTCCAAGCGAAGAAAAAACAATTATTAGATATATAGAGGGGACGCTCATTTGAGCGTTTTTTTATTTTATAATCAGGTGATTTAATTTCATATGTATTACTGTAAAAAAAGACCTAGATAATAATTTATTTTAATTGGACTATAGATACTTAAAAATAAATAATTAAGGTATAATATTTTTTGTGAATAATTGTAGGAAGGGGGAATATTTTGTCTACGCGTATTTATTTTTCTGATGTTTTCGAAAGAATTTCTCAGTTCATAGGTGATGAAAATATTCATATAGATAAGGAGTTTTTAGGTTCTCTTTTGCGTTTTCTTTCTAAAGTTTGTAATTATGAAGAAGAAGAAATCAAAATTAGACCTAAATTAATACTTACAAAGAATATAGAAAAAGTTTTAAAAACGGTTCCTTATCATTTCAAAGTTAAAAGAGGAATGGGAAGAAGTAATGGTGAAGACTTTGATAAGATGATAAAGGCTATTATGCCTTTTTGTAATTTAGGATGGTATGTTTATGTGGATTTTCAGGATGATGAAATTGAATATGGGATAATCCGTTCATTTAGTGGCCCTAAGGGTTTGACTCTAACTGAGACACTATATTCTAATAATCTTAATGAAGAGGGAGTTTCAATAGTAGAAATTTCTGTAGCTAGTAAGTATGAAATAGACATACAAGGGGTCAAACAGGAAAAATTAATAATTGATTTTAGATTAGTTAGTGAATGTCAGCAAGATTATCCCACTATAATAGAATCAATGGCGGGAGATATTGTAGCTAAAATCGATGATCAAGAAACACGTGAAAAATTGAGTGATGTATTTAAGAAGTTACTTAGATTACCTCAAGATAGAGTTCATGGAACTATATGCATGGTGGTAAATGATGATTATTGTTTTCCAAATGACTCTTTATCGGATGGGATTTGGCTTGATGAGCCAATCAACCTATCTGAATCCGCCTTATTTGCAATTAATGAAACTAGAGATATTTATTTAGGGGAAAGATACTATGCACTTTCAGGACTATTCATAGAAATGTTAAATATGGATGGTATAACGGTTATTGATAATAAAGGGAATGTGCGTGGATTTAATGTATTTATTAACAAACAGATAGAAGAGAGACCGGCAAGGTTGATTTCTGGCGGAGCAAGAAAAAGAGCTTTCTATTCATTGCTTGAGACCGGAGACCCCAAAATTATAGGTGTTTATTTCCAGTCTCAAGATGGAGAAATTATGTATAAAAGGATGTGTGATTACCATGACAGAACATAGCCTTCCAGTTGTATGGGGAGCGAATCAAGGACTCCCTATCCCAAGAAGTGACTTGATGCAAATAAATAAGGTAGTCGAATATAACAAAAGATTATACCCACGTGAGGTACATACCATAGTAAAAGCCTTCGATAATGAATTGTACGATATGGCTATTGAATATACCTGGACAAGAACCTTTAATATACTACGAGATAGAGTGATGTCTTTTGGAAGTGATTTTGTTCTCGAGATGTTAGGTAGGACCGATGAGGACACCTTAGATTCACTTTCTGAGATAGAAACTGTAAGGTTGGCGGCTGATTTAGGAATTATAAATGAAACCGCTAAAATGAGATTTATGCACGTAATTGAATTAATACAGCATTACTCATCAAGAGAAGCACCTGAAGGAGACACAATTAATCCCTTAGATACTTTAAATAATGTGGGCATATGTGTTCAATATGTATTAGGTTTTGAAGAAGATGGGTTTATAATAGAATATTCATCATTTAGGAATAGATTAAAAACAGAAAAAATTCCCGCAGAAGACTCAGTTATTGAAACATTAAAGTTGGCGCCTTATTTTTATAAAAGAACAACAGTACGCACCTTATTAAATCTTATAAAAAGAACTAAAAGTGGAGAGCAAGAGAATGTATTTGCTAATGTGAGTACTATAGTTCCAGCTGTTTGGGAAGACCTTCTATCAGATGATCGTTATCCATTAGGATTCTCTTATGCTGAGGCAATTAATGAAGGGGATCAAAAACTCGTGTCTGCTTTTAAATCGTTGCTTTTAAAAGTGCAAGGATTTGATTATGTTCCAGAGGATTTACGTTCAAGATCATTTATTACTGTTGCCAAAAACTTACTAGATGTTCATTATGGTTTTGATAATTTTTATAACGAACCTGCAGCTGCAAAATCATTAATGTCAATGGGAACAACAATACCAAAACCGGCAATTGGTGCTGTTGTATCTGCAACATTAGCTTGTAAGATAGGGAATAGCTATGGTGTTTCTGATCGTGCGCAAACGTTCTTAGATAAAATTCTTGAAACTTTATCAAAGGAACAATGGGAGCATTATTTTAATATGGTATTCCCAGCAGATGAAACAATGATGGATAAGTTAATGTATTCTAATAGCAGAATGCAGGAAAGATGGACTAGGGTAGTTGATAGTCATTCATTGGATCAGTTGAATTTTAAAAATACAAGAATTGAGAGTTTAATTACGGCATCCCAAAGCTCAAATTATAGACGAGTTAACACGATTTTAGACGAATTAAAAGTAAAATTACGTGGAACAAAAAAATAATTTGTTAGTTCGTTAAAGTTTTTTTTATGAAAATTTACTACTAGAATGTATTTGAAATAAATTAATACATTACCCTTGGAAAATCCTATTATGAATTTGAATGAACTGTAATAGTATGAATTAAAAATAATAAACATAATAAGGAAGCTAATAGGCTTCCTTATTATGTTTATTTAAATTTAGGACTGATTTTTTCTAACATCAAATCACAGTATATCTTTTTTGTTTTTGCATCATTTTCACGTACAATGCAACTTACTTAGCAAAACGACCTTGCTGACATACATTAATCTCCTTATAAGCTCTTTGAATGTCAGTAAATGTCTTATTTTATCTATTAATTCCAAATCCAAGTATCATCATTGGTTGGGGTTTTAGCGTTATCAATTTAGAATAATATATTAATAGAAAAATAATAAAGAGTTAAAAGAACGTACGTTCGTTTTTGTGCTTTCTGGGGAAAGTTCTGTATTTTTCAAAATAAGGTTTTATAGAATCATTGTGATTTAATTCGCAAACTAACATGAGAATACTGGAGGATGTTGGGATGGAAGAAGTACAAGTTGAATGCATAGAGACAGAAATTAAAACAGAGTTAAGCGGTATTGTGCGTGCAGCGAACACAGGGGACTCAACATCATATGAAATATTATTGAAAATAAAAGAAGCGATTGGTAGCATTTAAAACTATCAATCGCCTGATATTTTAACGAGGTTTCGTATTATTTCTAAAAGTTCTTTTTGTTTTTCTGGATTTTTTGTTCTTATTTGTGACATGAGAACTTCTAATTCATCTTTCGCGGCCATCTCTGAATCTTTTTGATCAGATTCGCCTAAGACATAAGATACAGATACATTTGCAAGTTTAGCTATATCTAAAGATGTTTTTCTGGAGGGGCATTTTTCAATTTCTTCATTTTCCCACATAGAAACTGCCGATTTACTTTTTAGGCCAAGTGCGTTAATGAATTCGGATTGACTCATTTTGAGTATTTCCGTTCTAATTTCTTTAACCCTTTTGCTAATTAATTGATGGTTCATTTGTATTCTCTCCTTTTTGTAACGATCAAGCTATACCGAGAATTTATTTTTTAGTCAACATCTAATTAAAATGTAACAGAAAAGTTCACTCAAAGACAACATATTAAATGTTTCTGGAAAAAAATTAATTTAATTGTTCACAAAACGTGAACTTGTTGTTATAATCAAATTAACGAAACGAACAAAGGTGATAAACATGAAATTAAATATAGAAAAAGCCAAGGCGTTACGTAAGAAATGTGGTTATAGTCAGGCATATGTGGGGGATTTTCTTGGATATTCAACAAAATCTTCGTATTCACAACTTGAGTCAGGAAAAAGATAACCGAGTTTATATAGGTTAGGATTACTGTCTAAATTATATGGAGTAACGGTTGATGAGTTAGTAGAAGGTTAACGAAACGTTAACTATTATTTTTAACTAAGTGTTCACTTTTCGTGAACTAGAGGGAGGACAAAAAATGAACCAATTACAAGTGTTCAATAATGAGGAGTTCGGTCAGGTTCGAACAGTGAAGCAGGGGGAAGATGTTTGGTTCGTAGCAAAAGATGTGTCTGACATTTTAGAATTCAGTGAAGCAAGTGCTATGACGAGAACATTAGACGAAGATGAAAAGGGTCTGCACAATATACAGACCGTTCAAGGGGTTCAAAAATTAACTGTTATCAATGAGTCAGGGTTGTACTCAGCAATCTTACGATCACGCAAACCACAAGCAAAAGCATTTAAAAAGTGGGTAACAAGTGAAGTACTTCCTTCTATTAGAAAACACGGAGCATACATGACAGACCAAGTCCTAGAACAAGCAGTAACTAACCCAGACTTTGCGATTGGTCTTCTCACTAAATTAAAAGAAGAGAAAGAAAAGCTTGCAGCAGCACAGCAACAAATCGTACAGCAGCAACCGCTAGTAACATTCGCTGAAGCGTGTATGCAATCAAATGAATCTCTGAAAGTAAGTGAAGTTGCTAAATTGGCAGCTAAACACAATATTAAGATTGGGCCAGTTATTTGCAAAAATTAGAGAATGGAACTTAATGTTCAAGAGATCCACTGAACCAACACAGCCGGCGGTTGAAAAAGGATACTTCGAAATCGCACAAGGTGTTAAACAGAAACCGAATGGAGAACCGTTCACATGGACAACAACATACGTAACACCAAAAGGACAAGCCTACATCATAGACCGACTGAAGAGAGAACAAGAACAGGAGGCGGTTTAGATAATGGAAGAAAGTTCATTCTCACATTTTATGGTATTAGTTGTATTGCTCGCTTTTCTAGGATTGGGATATCTTATGGAACGCATACAGAAACGGATTATGAAGGATGAAAATTGATGAATAGACAGCAGCGGGATGAATACGAGCAAAAGAAACTCTTGTGGATCATAAAGAATTTAAGAGCTAGAGGGATACATAACAGCGCAGATAAGGTTGAGGAAGCACATAAGAAATATATCACCCTAGCTAAATAGAGAGGAGTAATAATTATGACGAAAAATAAAGGAATAGCCCCTGCTGCAACAGAGGCTCAGTTTTTAAAGAATGAATTACTGATTGTGAAAGCTTTCAATGAAGTAGCAAAGAAGTATTTAGCTACTTCTGAACTAAATCCAAGGATTTTAGTTGCTGCTGAATCTCTTTATTATTCAACTCAATCATCTCAGCAACAGCTTGAAAAATTGATTGATGCTCAAGAAATTTAACTTGTTCTGCCTTTGACATAGTACTTAATACTACTTGTAGCTCTTCAGGGAAATTTTCATTTAAAACATCTTCTACCATATTGGTGCGATGTTTTCCATATGAGAGCAGCCCTAAAGCTGTTAATTCGTTAGCGTTTAAACCAATTGTTTTCAAAAAAACACCTCCTTCAGTCTAAGTAATTCGACAAAAAGGAGAGAAATCCTATAAGGATAAGACAAGTCTTTGTTTGTTGGAATATTCAGTAATCTAATATCGGTCCCCCACCTTATTGAAAGGTTCCTGGATATTTCGATGCGTGAAAGCACCAAAACAAAAGAAAACCAGCCGATTACGCCTAATCGACTGGTCCGTGAAACGACTAAATTATTATGTACCTCTATTATAACATGGTCGTTTCTTCTAAGTAAATAAGGAGGAATGTGGAAATGAAAGATGTTTTAGACAAGCAAAAAGAACGTGCAATCGAAACTTTAAAACAAATGTCCGAAAAAGAACAAGACAGCATAAGGAAGCTAGATATCGACTATGTAATTACAGTTTTAACAAATAAACCGCATGGCGCTATGCCGTTCTAGGAGGATAAGAAAATGAAATTATATGAACTTACTTCTAACTATAGAGAGTTACAAATGATGATTGAGGATGGCGTAGATCCATCGGCGTTAGAAGATACATTACAAGCGATTGAAGAAAGCATTCAGGATAAAGTGCAAAACACAGCGTTAGTGATTCGCAACCTTGAAGCTGATGTAGATGCTATCAAGTTAGAAGAAAAGCGTCTAGCAGAACGCAGAAAGGCAATCGAAAACAATTGCAAGAGCTTAAAAGATTACTTGTACCAACAAATGACAGCAACGGATTTAAAACGTATCAAAGGAACAATCGTAACAGTCGGCATTCAAAAGAACCCAGCAAGTTTAGATATCGCAGAGGATGCGGTTGTACCACCAGAATACATGATTCCTCAGCCACCTAAGGTTGATAAGAAGTTATTACTTGCAGCGGTTAAAGATGGGATGAAGTGGGATGGTATTACATTACGTCAGAGTGAAGGCGTGAGAATCCGATGAATAAGAGCGAAACTATCACAGAGTTAGCTAAAGCATTAGTGCAATTCAATTCAGAGGTTAACAAAATTGCTAAAGATGCAGATAATCCTTTCTTTAAAAACAATTACGCAACACTAGACACAATTATAGATGAAATTAGACCAATCCTTTCTAAACACAGATTAAGCATTATGCAAATACCAAGTGGTGACGGGCAAAACGTAACGTTAAAAACACTTCTCTTACATGAGAGTGGCGAGTGGTTAGAAAGCGACGAACTAACAATGAAGCCAGTGAAGAACGATCCGCAAGCAGTAGGAAGTTGTATCACATACGCAAGACGCTATTCACTAGCGGCGTTCCTTAGCTTGAACACAGGTGAAGATGACGATGGTAACGGCGCTACTTATGGTAAGGACAAAGCTAAACCTAAAGGTAATAACGGACAAACTCCAAGTAAACCGCAAGGAAGCGGTAATGGTAAAGCATCAGAGAAACAAATGAAAATGATACACGCAAAGATAGCACATGTAGCAACACTAACACAAACGGATAAACAAACAGTTGAAGATACTTTAAAAGGTAATATTAATGTTGAAAATTTAAGTGACTTAAGCTCACAGTTAGCATCTAAAGCAATACAAGTATTGTCCGGTTGGGAAACGCAGTATAGCCAAGCAGGGTAAGGAGTGAAAAACCTATGTTAGATAAAAACCAATCAAAAGTCGTCCTTCCGGCGTGGGTGTGGAAGGGCGCACGAAATGAAAAAGAGGCGAAAGCAAAAGCCATTGAGTACATTACTCCTGATCGCTATCCAGGATATAAAATAATCAAAATTCAAGGCGACATGGCGGTATGCGAAAGGGAGAATGCATGATGTTCCAGGTACCGATAAGACATGGATCAATGAAGGAAATGTTAACAGCAGTTCGTGATTTGGAAAAACGAGGTTATGACTACGTAACGCCAATCAAGCGAGTGTATAGAGCAGAAAAAACTTTTTATCATGAAGGTAAATTCAGAGGTAAAGATAAGATTCGGTTTACAGGAATGGAAGATTTAGTGAGTTATGAATGTTGGATGAAGAAGGTGAACTAAATGAGTAGCAACATATTTCAACTAGAAACATTTGCAAGAAGCGGATATATGGTGCGACTCGCTTATGTTGATATAACTGAAGATTTAATTGCTGGAATTTTGTTAGGCCAAATCGTTTATTGGTACATGCCTAACGAACAGGGAAAAAGTAAATTGCGAGTTAAGAAGAACGGAGAGTTTTGGTTAGCTAAAAGCCGTGAGGATTGGAAAGAAGAAATTCGAATCACACCTAAGCAATATGACAGGGCAATTAAAATCCTTATAAGTAAAGGGCTTGTGGAAGTTCAAAAATTCAAATTCAATGGTGCTCCTACTAATCATATTAAGTTGAATATTTCCGAAGTTACCCAAAGGGTAAAATCCATTTTGACCTTTGGGGAAAATCCAAATCCCCCTTTGGGTGAAATGGAACTTACCGAAAGGGTTAATTCTTTAACAGAGATTACTACAGAGACTACAACAAAGATTACTACAAAGGAAAAACCTTCTCGTCACAAGTTTGAAACTTGCGACACCAACGGGGCTAAGTATCTATTTGAAAAAATTAAAGGGAATAATCCTAAACAAAAAGAACCTAACTTCGATTCTTGGGCTAACGACTTTAGATTAATGCGCGAAAAGGACAATCGTGAACTACAAGAGATTAAGGATGTTATTGATTGGTGCCAAGCTGATCCATTCTGGCAAGGTAACATTTTATCTCCTAAAAAGCTACGTGAGAAGTTCGACCAACTAACTATTCAAATGAATTCTAAAAAAGGAGCGAAAAACAATGCAGAGAGCGGCGGCAGCAATACCAACAGATATAGCCAAAAAGGTGAATATGACTATGGATTCTGATGTGTGTGATACACATGGCATGAATAAGATGAAGTTCGGCGGACAAGTTGTTTGCCCTCGATGCTTCCTTGAAAACGAAAGTAAAAAGCTTCAGCAGCAGGAACAAGCAAAATACGATGCAGATAAAGCGAATGAGAAGAAATTCATGTTCCACCAACAGAGCATGATTGCTGATAGCAACATTAAGAAAGCTAACTTTGATAATTACCAACCTACTAGCGATGAAGGAGCAAAGAACCTTGAATTTGCAAAGGTAATCGCAACGGATTATCTCAACGGAAAAGTGTTTAACACGATTATGGCCGGAAATTGTGGAGCTGGAAAAACACATCTTGCTTATGCTATCGCAGATCAGCTTGCAGGAGCAGGGAAGTCAGCTGTCTTCGTTACAGTTGGCGAATTGCTACGGAAAATAAAAAGTACGTTCAGTAAAGATTCTACATTAACTGAAGATGCAATTATACGAAGCCTAGTAAGTGCAGAAATATTAATAGTCGATGATTTAGGAGCGGAGTTAGGTGCATTAGATGCCAATACAAAAGCAACAAACTTCATTAATAGGGTGTTATTTGATGTTTTCGATGGAAGGCAGGGTAAATCTACTATCTTCACAACGAACCTTACAGGAGAGCGTTTAGAGGGTGCGTATGACGAAAGGATTGTATCACGTATCTTCAATAAATTTAGGGCGTTAGTTTTCAAAGATACAAAGGATTATAGAAGAAAAGCATTGCCATTTTAAAAGGGGGAGTTAAGATGTGTGCATGTAACGGAACGGGAGTAATTCAGAACGGTATCGGAATGGGTATGTATCAATTCGCACCATGTATTTGCGAAGCAGGGAATCGCAGTCCAGAAGAGGTGGATAGAAGACGCCATGCCGTTATGGCGGATTTAAGAGAAATTCATAAATTACAGCTGGAGGGGAAATGGGATGCCACGACTTGGAACGGGTTTGGAGAAGGAAAATTACACAATGGCATTGCAGCAGGGAAAGTACATGAAGAAATCGCGTCGTAACTTATATATTGCTCTAGAAGAATTGGACCTGGTGTTTGATGAAAGCGAAGTAATTCGATTACAAGAAATGTGGAAGGAAGATAAAGGAATCCTTGAAATCGCAAAAGAGTTAGGAAGACACCAATTAGAAATCGCAGCATTGATTATGGATCAGGCCGATAAGAATAAAATCAAATCTCGTCCAATGGGATTAGGGGCATGAAACAACTAACACTGGAGGATGTTGTAGGCAGTTTTGATTATACGGCAACAAGCACGGCTGATAGGTTCTTACAGCATAACGTCATAACGTATGAAGTTCACTTTTATGACCAGGACGAGCGACAAAAAATAGACTGGTTCGATGTTGAAACAAAAGACGAAGCATGGAGCATGGCGGTGAAAGAACATGGTAAGTATATTCAGAAAATTAAGGTAAATATTTCTAATCGTACACGAGATGAAATTATGTCACTGGATTAGGAGGGAGCAAATGGAGAAGCCAACATTAAAAGATTATGCAAAGGCTGTGGAAATTGGCGTTAGCAAGAAAAATGTAGATCAACGAATGGAGGGGCTGGATTGGAGTTTGGAACGTGCTATAACGACACCAGTCGGTACGAGCTGGGAAGGAAATGAAAAGAATAAAAAATTACTGAAATTAGCTGAGAAAAATGGGATTAGTGAATCCACCTTTTACAGACGAAAACGTAACGGCATGACGCCATATCGGGCAGCTACTGCACCAAAAGGATTCGAAGAGTACATCCCTTTAGCGGAATCGAACGGGATTAGTAATAAAGCATTTTATCAAAGAGTTAAAAGGAATATGAATCCGTACGAAGCAGCGACAAAACCACCACGCAAGTACAAAAAGAAACAAATCAGGAGGTAGCATGAGCGAGCAAGACAGGTTAATAGAACGGTTGATTGATAGGCATGTATTTAAATTACCTGATGGCCGTGATTTATATGAGGGGTCATGTGAGGAACTTAGGCGGTTATTGAAAGGAGATGAAGAGTAATGGAAGCAGTGGGAAATTTAGTTTTCGAAATCACTAAGTTAATTAGCGATGCAAAGGGAGGTAAGTAATGAAAAAAGAAACTGCGGTGCAGGTACAAAGTGAAATCGAAGTAGTAGAGAGCGAGATTCGTAAGATGGAATATCACTTGGTGGGATTGGATAACGAGAAGCGGAAGACGAAACTTTCCTTGGAAGTATTGAAGAAGCAGAAAGAGAAGTTGAAAAGTTACTTATAAGGAGCGGGAAAAATGAAATTGAGAGTGAAAATTAAGCGAGTGAAAGATGTGGAACTGCCAAAATATGCGAAACCAGGGGATAGCGGTTTTGATCTAGTTGCAGCAGAAGATGTCATTATTAATCCAGGAGAAACAAAGGTAATACCTACAGGCCTGGCTTTTGAAATTCCACCAGGGTATGAAATGCAAGTGAGACCGCGTAGCGGTATGACGCGTGATACAAAGTTACGAGTAGCTTTAGGAACTATTGATAGTGGATTTAGAGGAGAGGTTAGGGTGATTGCAGATAATATTTCAATCATTGAATACGCCCGAGGGTGTTAAAGAGAGTATTTGCTGGGGATAACGACTTTAATGTTACCAAATCAGTAAATTATGAGGTAATCAAGATTAAGAAAGGTGACAGGATTGCTCCTCGCCCGAGGCATAACTAATAGTTGTATAAGAGAGATATTTCATGGAGAACGATTATGGCTTATCGCACTTTGAGTATATAACGTTCGTGAGATAAAAAGTGCGAATCACAGCAATCTTAATAGGTGTTTTATGTAGCATTTATATATTTTAAGTTTTTGATAAATAATCGAATTTGAATTTTATTAAGAAAGTTTAAATTAAAGACTTCATTTGAAAGGAATATCCAAATGAAAAAAGAGCACTGATTTACAGTGCACATCTTACTATAGATTTCTTAGTCCATCCATTATGGACAATTTACTATGGTAATAGTGACGCTAGCCATTGTTCCTGGAGAATCAAGTAGTGAAGCAGTAACAGTTACTGTTCCAGGTCCATTAGCCGCTAGAAATACAGAAGTAAAGTTACCTGAAGCGTTTGTGATAACAGCAAGAGGAACCATGAAAGCAAGAGCTGGGTTACTAAATGAAAAGCTGACTACTACTCCTGGAGTAGGAATACCGTTTACTAATACTTGACCCGAAAAAAATAAAGTATTATTTCCTTGGGTGGATACGCATGCAGTAGTGTCGTTAGAAGTCAAGGTAATAGAAGCAGGTCCAGCAGGAAGATTAAATCCAGTAGGCCCGGTAGGTCCAGTAGGTCCCGGTGTTCCAATCCCAGTAATTCCAGTAGGCCCAGTAGGTCCTGGTGTTCCAATCCCAGTAGGTCCGGTGATTCCAGTAGCACCAGTGGGACCCGTGCTACCAGTAGGTCCAGCTGGTCCAATTTCTGGTAAAGGGAAAGCGCATGGAAAAGGTATATGTGGATCTTGTTTAAAATGGTGCATGAATTTCGCCTCCTAATTATTAAATGTCTTATTAATATATTCATTGAGTATTTAAGAGGAATATGGCAATTATCTACTATTATTTAATTAAAGGAGTGGATATTTAAATAAAATAGTTATTTGAAACTGTTCATGAAAAAAGAGCACTATCGAAAGTGCTCTTTGAAAATCTATTTTATATTCTGTTTTGAGCTACGATTTTAATATTCTCTGGTGGAATGATATCTTGAATTTTTTCTTTTAAATCTACTTGAACCATTTCTTTAAGATGTTCAAGTGAAACTTCAAAGTTTATGCATTCCGCAGTTGCGATGTTTAATAAAGAATAATTTTCATTTTTTTTAACAACAAGATATTGCGATTGATCTGTTATTACTATACATCCTTGTTGAATGCCTAATTTACGATTATCTTCAAAAGTCATAAATATATCTCCTAATATTTTTCTGATAGGAATTGTACTACAGAAAAATGTTAGTGTCTAGTCATCTTATATAAGGACTAAAGTCAAACAAAAGCGTTATTTGATTACGTGGTATATAAACAAAGAAGAGCCTGATATGGCTCTCAGGCTCTTCCCTCAATAGCAAAGAGTAAGTCTTTTAATTACTCTTCTGCTACATAATACACAAAACTTATATGGATGTGTAGAGCAAGAAATTCCAATATAACTATCCGAATATAGTGTTTAAAATAATATTCTAGATATTTTAAATAAGGAATTAAATTACAAATGCTGATTTGCCGCGTTATAGAAACTCATTTATATAAAGTTATATCTAATAAAGTGATATTGAGATAATGAAATATGAAATATTGCATATCGAATTGTGGAACGAGAAAAAGTGAAAATGGCAATTGAATAACAACGCTATTTGAAAGGAAAGTAATCAGGGTGGAAGTTCAATACGATGCACAGGGCAGAATGAAGTACCATCCCGATTACCATCCGAATCATAAGAAACCGTACACAACGAAAGAATTAGCCTACATATGTAAGTATTATGGATTCGGAAAGGTGAAGGGAATCGCTTTATCTTTAGGGAGAACGGAGACGACTATCAGGCAGTTAGTGAATATTCTCCGGAAGAATGGGAAGTTTGAAAAATATAAATCTATGGGGGAATAAGAATGATTCCATGGGACAAGCGAGTATATGCATTGTATCAAGGTGATCAGTTTATTACAGAGGGGACAATATTAGAAGTTAGTGAAAAGGCAAATAAATCATTAGATTGGCTTAGGTGCATGTTAGCTCCAAGTTATGAAAAAGTGTGTGGTAACAGTACAAAGCGGTTGCGATTGATTCGATTAGATGATGAAGATTAATACAAAAATTTCATTTTGTAGAAATAAAAACCCTAGTTTCCTAGGGTAATGGTATAACAGCTCAATATATTTCACTATTTTATATTCTAACGTAATATTACGTTAAGAGCATCAGATAAATGTAACCAATTGCAGAAAACAAAAGAGCAGCTAGCAAAAGCTAACTGCTCGGTTCTCCAAGGGGGAACAAGGAGAAAATCTAATGTCATATACAGTATTGACGGAATATTGGGTTTTATTCAGGGGGTTTATTAATTATGTAGGTTACATGAGAAGCCCTATTAACATCCAAGCTGCCCCGATTAGAATCAAAGTTTCGAATGTAATCCAAAATTTTCTTTTTTCTGTTTTTTGAAATTCTTTAATTACAGAAAATACGGCACTTATTCCTACAAGAGTGAAAAGAACAATTCGGATCGTATCAGTCATTTGCTTCACCACCTAAGATTTGAATAGTTTAATTATATATTAATTACCATTTGGTAGAAACTTAATAAAATAATCCTTCTAATAGAAAGTGAGGAAATAACAATGGGACTAGGTAACCGTGGAATGGCATTTGAGATGCTTATCAATCTAGCGAATGAAATGTATCAAAGAGGGGGAGTGGCGCTTATAAACAAGCGTCCGACTCCTGTGAAGGTGTTAAAAAGTAAAGGTGGCCGTGTATTAAGTGGTTACTATGAAGCTAAGAGTACAGTAGACTATGACGGCGTGTATAAAGGACGAGCTATAGCATTTGAAGCAAAATCTACAGAGAATCCCGGACGATTTGATTTAAAGAACATCGCGCAGCACTAATTGGATTACCTGGAGAAAGCAGAGAAGGTGGGAGCAATATGTTTCTTCCTTATAGAGTTCAGTAAGGACAAGTCAGTATTTGTAGTACCACTATCAGTCATTCAATCATACGTAAGGATGTCGCAGCAGCCAAAAGGTAAGAAGTCCATACCAAGAGCGGACTTTGATATTTACGGGTACTTAGTGGAACAGACAGAACGAGCGCCAGTTGATTACTTGCAATACGTTGATGAAGCAGTAGCTCTAGTTATGTTTGATGGCATGATTCAATTTGATCAGGACCATAAGAAAGTAGCAAATAACATCGAAGCAGCTAAAGAGAAGATAGCCAACAAGAAACGTAAATCATTAAAGGCTTAATGGATAACGGAACCATGCAGAGTGGATGGTGGGGGCTACTAGCTATGCATGTTTCCCTTATTCAACGAAGAGATAGTAAAATTTCACGTACCTGATGTGAATGTAAAAACCAAAATTTGATATAGGGGGATTCCTTCATGGAAACACAATTAACATTATTACCGGCTATCGATGATAAGAAAGTACAAAAGGAAGTAGTAAGCATTTTAAAAGAATATAGAGCACTTAAGATGCGGTTTAGTAATGAAGTGGAGCAAGAGGGAATCAGTTTATTTCCTGAATTACATGATTCAAGGGTAACAAGTAGGATGAAGGTACAACAAATTGAAAAAGCGTTAAATAACATTCTGGATGAAGATGAAAGAAACATTATTACTATGAAGTTTCTAGATAATAAACCAGTTAAAGATTCATTCGTACAAAACGAATTGATGATGAAGAACTCATACTTCTACGAGAAGAAGAAAAGTGCCATTAAACTGATCGCTACTACATTAGGAATCATTTAAAAATGGTAGAGAAAAAGCAGAGAAATAGCATATTTTTTGGGGAGTTTTTGCAAATGAAAATAACGGTAAATTATAGATACAACCTCATTACGAGAGGGTTAGCACTCCTTAACGTGTACCGGCGAGAGGGCGGGCAGGGGCGGTAGGAATCCGTGGTGAGGGTGGTAAGATTCCCTTAAAAGATTAACAATGACATATTCCAGTGTGGCGGGTGTGGGATGACTCGCATTCGTCATGCTGTTTTACTTCTCGATGAGTGTATAAGCGTGCCGCCTTTCGTTTGTAGGCTCATAGGTAGTAAAAACACATCTGTCATGTGATTTCTTGATTTCTATGTTTAAACTAGATCGTTTTGCCAATGGGATGATGGTTCGTTCGATTGAATGAACTGCATGTTATAAGAGAAGTAACAATTAACTTATAAGGGATTGCTCACGATAATAACTAATGTAAGTCAAGGTTCTTCTTTTAAACAACAAAACGAGCAGAGAGCTTCCGCTCTTTGTTTGAGCCAATATAGGCAGAGCCCTATCTGTCCTCCTTGTATATTGGTTCAAACAAGGCGTCGGAAGAAATGTACACGTCTTGATATAAATTATTCTGTTTCGTAAACGAAATTGGTCAGCGAAGGCACGGGACAGCTGGATTATTGACCGACTCTACGGAGGATAAACGAGAATATTCTTAGTCTTCTTCTAGCCACCGAACGTAAAGCACGTAGCTAATTAGAGCTAAAAAATTTCATGATGCGGTGGCTTGGAAAAGAGTAAGAAATTTACTCTTAAATTGATTCATTTCGAAATTCCCCTTTCGTGAAGGTTTCTCTCATCCCCTTGAAAGCTGTCACTTCGGTGGTGGCTTTTTGTTTTTTTCTCTAATGGTAAATAATGCTACAATTTATAAATGAGGATAATTAAATTTAAAAGGGGAATTGCAAATGAAAAGGGATATGGAGTTAGTTAGAAAGTTGCTGGTAATTATTGAGGAACAAGATGATAATAGCAAGGAATTGAATATTCCATCTGATATTGATAGGAAGGTAGCAGTTTATCACTTGAATTTATTAGAACAAGCTGGTTTTACAGAAAATAAGATATTCTATGGTGATAATTCTCCTATGTGGATTCATAGCACTATAACATGGGATGGTCATGAGTTCTTAGATGCAATTAAGAATGATACAGTGTGGAATAAATTGAAACAAACTATTGCAGAAAAAGGCGGGAATATCCCATTTGAAGTAATGAAGGGACTTGCTGTAAAGATTGCGACAACTGTCTTCTTAGGATAATCCAAAAGCATCCATAACGGGTGCTTTTTTCTTTGTTATGTAGAAATTACACATTAAACCAGTGAACATTTTAATAAGACAAGCATATGATGAATTCGTGGGACGAGTTATCATATGAGATGAAACTTGGAGCGCGATACTTATTTGTTGAAGGGTACCTAATGACGGGTACTCTTTTTATTTTGCACTTTTTAATAAGGACAAGCATATGTTGGAGTATGGGGTAGCCCCACTTCATATATTTGAGCACCTGCAATCGTAAGGTGCTCTTTATTTTGTACAAAATGGACATTTGGTTTAAATGAGTATATAAATAGGAAGAATCTAATTATTGGATTCACATTTAAACCAAGGGGCACAAATTCGATGCGACGTGAAAAGGATTTGTTAAAACAATGGAAGGCGGATTTGCAAACTGTTCAAGAAGAGAAAAGTCTGAAGAAGAAGGCAAAGAAAAAGGATAAAAAATATAGAATTCCTGGTAATACAGCTGACTTCATGAATGGCAAAAATACTTATCGTAAAGAGAATGGGGTATGGAGACAAAGAAAAATATAATTGACGTGAAGATAAATAAGCTTGATTAAACAAATATCAATTTTCGGAGGCGCTGCCGTGATCTGGGTGGCGTCTTGTTTGTTGTTAAGGAAAGATAACAAAACAAACGAACGAAAATAAATGTCTTACTTCCCCGTCTAAAAGTTGATCCTTTTGTACAATTAAAATTTATAGATTAAAAACTTGGTAAATGGATAGTTGTTAATGTCTAGAAGATAGTCTAAAATGAAAGTATATAATTCTTAAGACTTTTAGACTATTTTGAGGTGATTTGGATGGCTATTGTTGGTTATGCAAGGGTAAGTACAAAAGATCAAAATTTAGATGCGCAAATTGAAATGTTAACAGATTATGGATGTGACAAAATATATTCTGAAAAATACAGTGGAGCTAATAGCGATCGAGAAGAATTGCAAAAAGCATTAGAGTATATGAGAGATGGAGATAAATTTGTTGTTTGTAAAATAGACCGTTTAGCTAGATCAATATTCGACTTACATAAGATTGCAAATGAATTAGCTGATCGAGGAATAGCGGTGGTATTTCTTAAAGAACAAATAGATTTTTCGACACCTGCAGGTAAATTGATGTTTACTATGCTAGGGGCTATTGCTGAGTTTGAAAGAGATTTAATTAATGAAAGAACATCTGAAGGCCGAGAAAGGGCTAAAGCGATGGGCAAACATATGGGACGTAAAGGGCAGGATGAAAAACAAGTGAAACAAGCCATGAACTTATTTTTTAATAGAAAAGAAAATGGTTTAAGTGTGAATGATATTTTTAAAATGACTGGTGTCCCACGCTCTACTATTTATGCTAAAGCTAAAGAATTAAAGTAGCGAATCCGCTGCTTTTTTATTTTTCATAGAAAAAGGAAACATAATAGGCTCCTTAATTCGATTCAGAAGTTGTGTAGTTTTTCTTGATGATATCTTTTATGTTGATAATTAAGGATATAAGAAATCCAGCAGCTAGGATACCGTTTACCCAGTAATATGTATTCCCTGATGTGAACTTATTATAAAAGGAATCGATATTATAATATAATAAGGCTGCTGAAAGGACGGTAGAAATTACTAAGGTACCAAAACTTTTCATATTTTTCACTCCGTTTCTAAAGATTAAGATTCTTACAAAAATTATACAGGGAAATTTATAGATTTAAAATATTTTATGAAATAATTAACATATGGAGGGATTATGACGAATTTCTTCCTACTTTTGTATATATAATGTAAGATATTCGATCTTATCGTATCAAACATTCAACAAATTATGCCATATTTTGTTGAATGTAAATAAAAAAAGAGAGCTTAAGCTCTCTTTGGAAATAATATAAAATTATGTAAAGTCCCTTCGGATAAATGGAAATGATTTCTTTTATTATGAAATCAAATCATAGTATATCTTTGTTTTCATGCAGCATTTTCACATACAACGAAACTTGTTTTGCAAAACGTCCTTTCTGACGACCATCAAGCCCCTCATAAGCTTTTTTGACGTCTTTTTGTAGCAATGATAATAATGCATCATCTTGCTCGTTCTCGAAGTTGAGAAGTGTGTCTGTAGAAATGCGGAAAATCGATGCTAAAGTTTTGATGCTCTCAACATCCGGCTGATGTCGATCTGTTTCCCAATGCTTCATTTGTCCATGACTAAATCCATATTTTTCAGCAAAATCTTCTTGGATTAACCCTGTCTTTTTTCTAAAATATTTAATAGTTTGTCCTAATGTTCTCATAGTGCGAGTATAGTTATTAAGTCATCTACATACCATAAAAGTTAGATATACTAACTAAATAAGTAAAAAAGTTAGATATTTAATATATTTTAAGTTCTTATAGAGCTAGTGTTCGTTTGGTGATAATATATGCATATGGATTATTTCTTTTTCAAACATTGGACTATTTTCCTTATCTCGAAGGAGATTAAGTTTAAAGGATTTGTAAGTCAATATTGTAGATGAAAAATAGTTATCTCATTAGAGAAGGAGAGAGTGGAAATGAGAAATACTCAACAAATGTTAGCAATTACTGAGGTTGGAGAGAAGTGGATTAATGAAAAAGGAGTGATTATAGAGCATAGAAGTGAAGGTATTAAGTGGGAGCTAACAGATTCCTTTGTAGAAATTGGAGTTGAGGTGTGGAATATGAGATGGTTAAAGCTTCCTAAAAATCCTGAAATTAATATTCCACAAGGGAAAGAAAAAAAGGAACAAATGTCACTTATGTTCACACCATCTCATAAGGAAAAAGCTCGTAGAATTGCAAAAAGCCATAACATAAGTGTTAGCGAATTATTTGCTTATTGGCTAGACCAACATTAAAATAAAAGGATTTTAATGGATGAACAAGTAAAGAAATTCAATGCTTTCGTAATAAATTTGACCAGCATAATGCATAAAGAGAAGGAAGTCCATTTTTGTTTAGAATAAATTAACTACTCAAAGTAGATAAAATAATTGTTTCCTGCTGAAAATGTCAGTGGCTATTAAACTAACTGTCATATCTTCTAGGATATTTCGTATTGATTCCAGTGCTGCTTTAAACATAATTTGTGACATTATGTTTAAAGCAATTACACCATCATTTTTATTCTTCTTTTTAATAAGTTCGTTGATTTCTTGTTTACTAATTTTTGGGTTTTCATCAAGAATATTATCTTCTGTAGGTCATTTTTTATTTTCTTGTAAATTTGTTAATGATTTTCAAACATGTAATAAGGCTTGTGCCGATAATTTAAAGATTTGTGCTACAAATTCCATTGCAATCTTTGTGTATCATCTATATTCACCATTTCCATACCAATTTCCTTATGAAATGTTTAACATATTATGACACATAACTGGAAAAGGTGTTACGATTTTGGGGTATTAGTAAATGGGCAAGCTACGGGATTACCATGGTAATCCCCAAAAACGTTGTTTTTGACTTGGTAGGAGATTCCTACGACCTTTACAAATATATAAGCGATTTTTTGCAAAATCACTTATATATTTATTGTCGCTTTGCTCGATTAATTTATAAAATTGGTGGTGAAATTATGGGGTTTATTCATAAAACATATTTGCAAATAACTTTAGATGAAAAAGATAAAGAAATGATAAAAAATAAAGCTGTAGAATTGGGATATAAATCAACTTCAGCTTTTGTTATTGATTCAGCAAAAACACATTTTAAACTTAATGTTGATATGAAAGTTTATAGAGATTTAACTAAAGAAATAAATTATATTGGTAAGAATATAAACAGTTTAATTAGAAGGATTAATACAGACGGGATTTATACTGATAGCGATATTGATTTTCTTAAAGTTAATCAGAAAAAAATTATAAATTTAATCAATACCGAATACGATCGATTAATTGATTTAAAAACTAAGTTTAATAGCGATAGTTTGAGTAAAAAACAAAAAGAAAAATTAATACAATCGCTAACTGAAAATCAAATACAGATACCAAAAAAATTAGTATTAGAAGAAGTACACGAAAAGATTAAAGAAGATTTTATTTATATCATAAAATGTATAGAAAACTCGCCTGAACAAGATGAAGAAGTAACAGAATATGTTTGGCAATATTTATATGGAGATACGCTTTATAAGCTAGATAATAACCAATTAATTGAACTGGCTGATAGCATTTATATTTTTGCACAGAAATTGAAATTTAAGTTATCGAAACTCGACAATGTTTTTGAAGATGATGATTGGTTTGAACTGAAAGACATATTAGATGAATATGAAATTTATTGAGTAGGGATTGATTACAATGTCTATTGCTACAATATAAAAAGTGGCTTTGTTGCAATTTCGTTTAACATATAATATTAACTCCTTTTGATATTTCATTTTTATAATCGTATCATAGTAGGTGAGCCATAGTGCTATATTATTCTCTATTTGGATTTTGAAAATGTGGTTTTCCTTTATTCCTAGGACGAGTATTTCTT
Source organism: Bacillus cereus group sp. MYBKT111-2 (assembly GCF_051915205.1). Classification (NCBI taxonomy): domain Bacteria; kingdom Bacillati; phylum Bacillota; class Bacilli; order Caryophanales; family Bacillaceae; genus Bacillus; species Bacillus cereus group sp. MYBKT111-2. Next base: position 38,430 of record NZ_JBQAEG010000014.1, on the reverse strand, counting down.
ATTTTAATAAGCACCAGGGTTCAATTTTTCTAGATGTGTAAAAATTATATATTAATAGAAGGGTTTGAGTCCGTAATCGCTGTGGTTTGTTTATAGTAAATCATAATATCTTTTTAAGGATAAACTGGTTTGGAATAAAGTTTGATCAAAAATATCTCATAAACCCGTATTTTATGGTAAGTAAAAAGAATCTATTTTGAAAAAAGGATTGATCAAAATAGATTCTTTTCTAACATATTTAAGTTCCAGTTTTATAAAAAAGTTTGATAATTTTCTACCTTTGATCTTCAACAATCGCGCCCTATAATGGAATAACTAAAATATGGTCTCAATCCAAAAATCAATTATTTCCTTCTCCAACGAGGTATGCTTCAGGAAAAACTTCTGAAATATCATAGCTTTATATAACATTGATTCAATTCTTTACAAGACTGATAGATAAGTTCAAAAAGGCGGTCTAGGTCCTTTAATTCCACACAGGAAAATGCAATTCGAAGGTCTGTCTTGGCAAGGGAGATGGTACCCACTCCGTACTGATTGAGCAAGTGGATCCTTAGTGTTTCAGCATCAGAATGTTTTATGCGAAGGCATACGAAATATCCTGAGTTGAATGGATAAGGTTCAAATTCATCCGCATATTTCCCGTCAGCTAAGATCTCTTTGACTCGTCTGGCCCTGTCTTCCATTACTTTATTTCTCTCCTTGCGCTGCATTTCAAATTCAGGATGTAACAAGGCATCCAAAATGATTGTTTGGGAAAGGTGTGGACTGCATGAGATGGTACTTCGAATGGAACCCATCGTCTTTTTCTCCAACGCTTCTAAAACCAGAGGATCCTGAATTCCAAATGTGAGAAACCCAACACGAAAACCCCAAGCATACTCTTCTTTCGTTGCCCCATCAATTTTAATTGGGAGGACATTCGGGTGTAATCCTACTAAACGAGCAAATATAGATTCCTTGATTGAATCTTCGTAATATAATCCAAAATAAGCATCATCCATAACAGCAACAATATTAACCCCAAGATCCGCTGCCTGCTTGATGGCATCAAGAATTCCTTCTGCCTCTTTCACCGTAGGAGTATACCCGGTAGGATTATTCGGAAAATTAAGCACAAGAATCGCTTTACCATTTTTGCAGGATAAAAGGGCCTTCAGCATACCTTCTACATTAAATTTGTTTGTTTCCGTAAATAAAGGATAGGTCACGGTCCCACAGTCGTGGCGGATGTTGAAAAGTATATGATAGTTATCCCAATACTTATCTGGCAGTATAATCGAATCGCCTTTTTCCACAAACAGGTCGGATACGATACTCAAGCCATGGGTCAGCCCATTCGTCACAATCGGGGTACCAAATTCTTTTCCTTCAAGGGAAGGATTATCCTTTAGAAGCTTTTTTCTCCAAACCTCACGCAGCTCCTGTTTTCCCGCGGGTGGTGCATACGGATACAGGTCTTTCGGATTATATGAGGAAAGGTTTTTATGAATCACATCTATATACATGGGTTGTCCACCCTCTGAAGCCATCCCGATTGTTGCATTGAATCGGTCCGCTTTCCCCCTTGCCTCTCCAGCTTGGCTGACAATCCCTTTGGGGAAATACAAGGATTTTCCTAACATTGAAAACATTTCATATACTGGTTTATTCCGTTCTTCAATGACATGATTTAATTCTAAAGCCAATGGGTTTAGCATTTTTACACCTTCTTTATCTAGTTGGATTTTTCCAGATTCCAGTTCTCTTACATTTGGATTCCCCAGGTGTGAATACATAAATCCTGGATCTTCTCCTGTGAAGTGTTGTGCTCCTACTTCTGCATTATCAAAAACAAATGTTGAAGTCATATAAACAGGGACGCTCCATCTATATTGTTTCCTTTACTTTAAGGGTAAATTAAAAATAGGTAAAATATATATTTATTATTTTAATAATAATATTTACTTATGATAAAATATTTATTATATAAAGGAAGTATCTATAGGGGTAACGCCACACATCCATCAACTTAAGGTATATTTTTATACAAAATGCGGTCTTTCCATATAGTTTTTTATTATCTTTTATAGATTTTATAAAAGTGGGCATATCAAATAAACCCTGACGGGCTTCAATTTTTTTACTATGCTACCTGATGAGTAGAAGTGGTATACTCATAAACAACACCCAAAATATCAAAGACTGTCTTTTTCTCATATCGATGAGATTTTCGTCCGTTGTGCTGTAGGAGGTTAAACAGACGAAGGAGAACCTTTGATAATTCTTGGGTGTTTTTGTGTAATGCTTGGTAAAAAAGTAAAAAATAATCCTTAATTATGTACATCGCTTTATATTCACTTAGCTCTTTCTGTTTCTTGCGTAACAGGAGTTCTCGCATTTTAAACATAGTAGAAGAGCATAATAGAATACTAATGAGTTGCCCATAAAGGTGACATTCTAATCGTTCTTGTTTAATAGATTTACAACGATGAATTTGAAACCAAGATTTCCATATTTTAAATAACAGCTCAATTTGCCAACGTAGTGAATATAGATCATAAATTTTCTCTTTTGGTACCCATTCCATAGGAATGTTTGTCATATATACCTTAATACCTTGTAAAAGTTTTGTACGCTCTGTATATGTAATTCCTTTTTTCTTTTCGCGAATAGCTCGATCACGTAGTCGTTTCTGTTTTTGCTCCTCAGTACATCTATAAACCACAATGCGAGTAGGCAGTTTGTCTTTACTCCCTACATATACATCATGTAATTCATACACTTGGCCAGGTTGTAATTGTTTCATGATGTCTTCCAAATGAATTTGTATATATACCGGTCTCAATTGAGCGGGTTTTGTTTTAAATACCACTGTTTCGAATTCTTTTCTATATATTTTAGTTGGTAACTTAAGACGCGATAAATAATATCCTTGCTTATCTTGAATAGACTTAAAGTCTTGTAGACGAAAATATCCTAAGTCACGAATATATAGTTCATTCTTTTGTGCCATGCCTGTTCGAGTCGCACTATATGCCTGATCACTTCGTTTTCCTGGTTCAATTTCCACATCAGAAAATTTTCCACTCAATAAGTCATACTCTAGTTGAATTTTCACACCAGCTGTATGACTACATCCTCCGGCACCAGGATAAGTAGTTGCGAATCGATCTGGAACTTGGAAAGTTGTAGAATCAAGGACGAGAATCCGTTCAAAATAAGAAGAAAGAGAATGAGAAATCTTAGATACTCCTCCAATTTTAGCTTGTAGAAGTGTAGTAAATACAGTGCGAAAGAAGGCTACTGAAGCCGAATTAAATCGTCGATTAAGTCCCTCCGGACTTAATAAAATTCCTGTTGAAGTTTCTAATTGACTACAAAGTTGGGTAAGAGAGGTAGTAGCGATTTGTTGATTTAACCATACACACAAAGATAAGAAATGGTGCCCGTGGCACTTGCGTTTTCGTTTCATTCCGCCTGCTTCTATAGCTAATTGATTAAGTGTAGCGGGAGACATATATCGATATAGCTCTTCGGCAAATAAAGATAACTCTTGTTTTTGGTGCATATTCATAAAAAGCACGTCACCCTTTCTCATTAACATAAGAAAATAGTAACGTGCTTTTAACTTCAAAAATAGTCTAAATCCTTAAGTTGATGGATGTGGGGTAACGCCACATGCCCATCAACTTAAGGATGGAAACAAACTGAACTTTCGTCCAGCTAGGTTAAAACATTCTTAAAATAGGAGTATATTTTAAAAATACGCATACCAAATAAACCCTAACAGGTTGTGTTTTTTAAATTATGCAGCTTTTTTTTGTTTTCTAAGTCTACTATACTCATAGACAACACCCATAATATCAAAGACAGTTTTCTTCTCATATCGATGAGATTTCCGCCCATTTTTCTGTAGTAGGTGGAATAGACGGATTAGAATCTTTGTTATTTCTTGAGTGTCTTTCTGTATAGCTTGATACAAAAGATATAGATAATCTTGAATCATTCCTATCGCTTTATATTCGCTTAATTCTCTTTTCTTCTTTTGTAAAAGAAGTTGACGCATTTTAAACATAGTAGAGGAGCACAGGAAAATAGCGATTAGCTTTCCATATAAGTGGCACTCTAATCGTTCTTGTTTTACATTACGATAATGGTCTATTTTGAAGAGTGATTTCCACGTTTTAAAGACAATCTCTATTTGCCAACGCAAAGTATATAACTCATGTACCTGTTCCATCGGAACCCATTCCCAAGGTGTATTCGTCACGTACACGTTTAATCCCGCTACCATTTTACTTTTCTCTGAGTACGTTCTATTTTTGGATTTTTCTTTCTCCAAGATTTTCGCTCGTCTTTTTGAAGTTGTTTTTCTGTTAATCGATTAAAAATAACGCGTGAAAACAGTTGTTGTTTATCACCAATATAAGCATGTTTTAATTCAAATGTTTCTCCAGGCTGTAGTTGATTTAAAATCTGTTTCACATCAACTTGTTTGTATTCCGATTGTTTTTTTATTGCACCATTTTTAAAGTATTCCGGGTTTGGATTTTTCACATATACATTTGTATTTAATTTTAAACGAGAAATATAGTATGTACCTCGTTGATCCATTTGATCTAAGTCTTCCAATGAAAAATAACCCAAATCACGAATACATAAATCTCCTGGTCGTAAGGTATCTAAGCATTCCGTACCAAATGTTTTGTCATTATTTTTTCCTGGTCCAACTTGAAAGTTAAGAAATTCCCCACTGTGCAGATCATATTCTAGTTGAATTTTGATTCCAGCTGTTTGGGCACACCCTCCAGAGCCTGGATATACATTCTCTAAAGCATTTGGCACTTGAAATACGGTGGCATTTAGGATACGGATTCGTCCAAAATAAGAAAAGAGGTGGTTAGAAATTTGTGTTTGTTCACATACTTTTTGTTCTAACAGTAAAGAAAAAATATGTTTTAAAAACAAAACTGCTTTCGCATTTAAACGTTTATTTAAGCCCTCAGGGCTGAGTAAAGTGCCTGTCGCTGCATGAAGCCTACTACATAATCGAACCAAGGGATCACTTGCTACTCGTTGACTGATCCAAATGCAAATAGTAGCTAAGTCTGAACCAGAAAACTTACGTTTTCGTTTTATAAATCCGATTTCTCTTGCAAGTTCTTCTAAGAATACAGGTGTAACATATCGTTGTAATTCTTCCGCAAATGATTGTAATTCATCTTGAATCGAAAAATGCATAAGAAAACGTCATCCTTTCTAATTTAGTTTATTTAGAAAGGATAACGTTTTTTGGTATTTAAGGGTATTAAAATCTCTTAAGCTGATGGGCATGTATGGTGACCCCATATACTCACCCATAAATAAATGATTTTGAATGTTGCCATTCCATACCTTCACCAAACACTTGCGAACTCGAGAATCCATCTCCACTTCTCTAGCAACCTCTACAAGTTTTTTTACATTTCAACTTAGTATTTTTATATCATTTTTTTCCGAAGCTAGGAATAGATACTCTCGTTAATTCTAGCATTGGTTCTAGTTCGAACTCATATGAGCTCCAAATGTGTAATTCATCATCAGCGATAGTGAATGTTGTTAGTGCAGGATTTTTAACAGGAACCTCAAACTTCTCTGTTAAAGGTTTTAAGTTTTTATCGTATGCTGTTATTGTAATCGTTTCACTTTCTTCCATTACATAGATATTTCCGTTGTTATCACCTAAAATTTTCGCGTTTGGTCCTATTAATACTTCTTTAAGTTTTCCATTTTCAAACAATGGTTTCCCAGTTTTCATATCGAACTGATAAATATAACTTCTATCTGCTAACTGGTACGAAACATATAATTTTTGATTTTCAATGTCCGCATATTTGTTGATATCTAGAGGGTTCTCTCTTAAACCAAGATATTCTGGAAGCAGATGCTTTTCATCTGTGAAGTCTGCAACGCGCTTGTCGTTTAAGTAAAGTTCGTACTTATTTGTTTTAGAATTACTTATTAGAGCACCTGGACCTTTTGAAGTTTTTATAAGGTCAATCCGTGATTGGTGCTCTTCGAATGGAATGCCATCCTTAGTGACTGTGTTCCCGGTCGGATCACCCACTGTATATTCTTTTACATGTAACTTCGATTCTTTTTTTACAAAATATCTATTCCCTTTCACTTCATCACTTGTGTAATTTGAATTATCAAATGTTACAGGATTCTTCCATTTCTTTTTATCACTAAATACATATTTAAAGGTATCTCCAGACTCAGTAGCCAATATTATCCCGTCTTTTAATTCTGTAACATCGATTGCATCAATACCTGATAGAGATTTATCTACATTAAACGTGCCTCCACCAATCTTTTTTTGTTGCTCAATTACATTAAATCCGGTTTTGTCTCCAGAAGTTTCTTTACTTTCTTTTTTGGATACTTTCTCTTTCACTTCATCCACATTAATTACAGGTTGTGGTTTTTCGTCACTGCATGCTGATAATGTTAAAATTGCAGCAGCCCCCATAACAAATAATGCTTTTTTCTTCAATCGTCCTCCGCCTCTCCTAATTTTTTTATCTGTTTCTTTTTATCTGTTTCTTATTCTAAGTTGAAATATTACATTATAGAACATCGGATTCGTTCCATATTGAAGATTCTACTTAGAACAATTGTCTTAATTTTACTTTAAGCACAAGATAAAAATCTACTTAAAACTAAGTTTCCATAACAAAGATTATTTAAATGTTTCACAGTTGTTTGAACTTGGATTTCCAATGAGAAATGTGTCGATATTTATAGCTAAAGACTTAACTTTAAGTAGCGATGGAAAATTATGTATAATATGATGTTTTTGTGTTTAAAGATTAATAAACACATAGTAATGTGGAGGGTAATTTATGAAAAAAGCGATTTTAGCATCTCTATTAGTTAGTTCTGTTGTTATAGGTTGTGAAAAAGAAGATACTTCTAAGGAAGCTACGAAAGAAATTTTAAAGCTTATTAGGGGTTCCGCCACATGCCCATCAAGCTAACCAAGTAAATTTCTAGATGTGAAACGATCCTTGTTTCAAAACTAGCAATTGATAGAAAAGTAGGCATGCTAAAGAAGCCTATTAAAACGTGATTTTTTCGCTAGGCAGCTTGTCTATGCTTCACCGTCGTTTTATACACAATCCCTAGAATATCAAAGACGGTCATCTTCTTATATCGATGACATTTACGACCGTTCTTTTTGAGTAGTAGATAAAGACGATGCAGAACTTTTAAAAGTTCTTCTGTGCCAACGGCTATCGCTTGAAACAGTAACGGAAAGTAATCTTTAATCATATAAATCGCTTTGTATTCACTCAGCTCCTGATTTGTTTTTTCAAGCAGAAACTGTCGCATTTGAAACATCGTAGAAGAACAGAGGAGGATTCCGATGAGTTGTCCATATAAATGACACTCTAGGCGCTCTCTTTTAATATTTTTACATGCATCAATTTTAAAAAATGACTTCCACGTTTTAAACAAAATTTCAATCTGCCAACGAAGTGAATACAATGAGTGCACGTGGTTCGTTGGTACTTCTTCTAGCGACGTGTTCGTGATATATACATTCATACCCATTAAACGTTTACTTTTATCTTTCATGGCAATGCCTTTTTTCTTTTCACGTATCGCTTGGTTTTTCAGGCGTGTTTGCGTTTGATCATCGGTTAAACGATGGATAATGACACGTGCTGGAAGCTTCTGATTTTGTCCAATGTATGCCTCAAAGATTTCTATCGTTTCACCAGGGGTTAGGCTCGACATCATTTGTGTCATATCAAGCTGTATGTATTCTGTTTGCTTTTTTAACGTGCCGTTGTTGAAGTATTCTGGCTCAGGGTTCTTTATGTAAATGCGTGTATTCAGCTTCAACCGCGAGATATAGTAAGCCTTTTTATCATGAATAGTTTGTAAGTCTCCTAAATCGAAGTAACCAAGATCACGTAAACACAAATCATCCGCCTCTACGGTTTCAAGGCAGATGGTACCGTATGTTTTATCATTATTCTTTCCTGGTCCAAGCTGCACGTTAAGAAATTGACCACTAAGTAAATCATATTCCAATTGGATTTTCACGCCTGCCGTATTACTACTCCCACCTGAACCTTGATAGTCAGCGGCGAAATGGTCAGGCAGTTGAAATACTGTTGCATCTAAAATACGGATACGATTGAAAGTAGAGATCACGTGTGCATAAAGTGAGTGATTTGAACAGAGTTTTTGTGTGAGAAGAGAAGTAAAGACTTCTCGAAGAAATGCGACAGCTGCCCGATTAAAGCGTTGATTCAGTCCTTCTGAGCTCATAAGTACCCCAGTGGAAGCTTCTAACTGACTACACAATTTTGTAAGTGATGTGCTAGCAATTTCTTGACTGAGCCATACGCAAAGGGCAATTAGTTCGTTTGCTTGATACTTACTAGATCGCTGTACAAAGCCAACTTGTTTGGCAATATCTTGTAGGACTACTGGAGATAAATGGTACTGTAGCTCTTGTGCGAAAAGATTTAGTTCATTTGAAATAATAGGATTCATCAAAAACGCCATCCTTTCTGTATATTTCTACAAAAAGAATAGCGTTTTTTTCGTTGTAGGGATACTAATTTATATTAGCTTGATAGCGATGGGGCGGTACCCCTGTAATAATTATTCTTATAATATCTTGCTTAAACTTTTGATGTTCGATGCTGCTCATATTGTATTGCCCATTCTTCTAATGAGGACAAGACAGGCAAAAATTTTACTCCTATTTCTGTTAAGGAATATTCAACTTTGGGTGGAATCTGCTTATATATTTCACGATGGACTAATCCATATTCTTCCAAACTACGAAGTTGCTTTGTAAGTGTTGCTTGTGTCAAATATGGCAGCTTTCGCTGAAGTTCTCCAAATCGCATAGTCCCTTGACTCAAAAAATAAATAATTACCATATTCCATTTCCCACTAATAATCTTTTGCACCGGAGCAACTGGACATGTAGTAATATTATTTTCATCATATTTATTTATCATAAAGAACCCCCTTTAGTATCTAAAAAGATACTATGTATCAAATAAAATTGTACTTGTGTGAAGTTATTGTACTTTGGTAAATTAGAACTGTCAATTAACCACAAAAAATTAAAGGAATGAAAGTATAATGAAAATAGCTGTATTTGGTGCCACTGGAGGCATCGGTAAATTTGTTGTAAAACATGCATTAGAAAAAGGCTATGAAGTCAACGCTTATGCTCGTAATCCTCATAAATTGAATTTATCACACGACAAGCTTACAGTTTTCCCAGGGGATCTTAATGAATATGAGAATATTAAGCACGCCATTACTGGCTGTAATGCCGTAATCATTGCACTGGGTGTTTCTATGAAATTCACTTACAAATCAATGGATTCTTTAGAGGGTCATAAAAATATAATCAAAGCTATGAAGGAGCTTGGTGTGTCCCGTATTATCGACTGGGCTACCCCGAGTGTGCATTATTCAAAGGACGCCCGCTCCTTTATTACCATAATTCCTGGGATTATGGCTGGAATTTTATTTTCAAAAGCAAAAAAAGAAATTATTGCTATTACCGATGCTATTCAATCAGCAAATTTAGACTGGACTATTGTTCGTTTTATGGCTCCAAAAGACTCACCTTATACAGGCAAAGTCAAAGTCGGCTTTGGAGACAAGAAAATGAGTTTTAACATTGCTCGTGAGGATATTGCAGCATTTATGGTAAAACAAGTAGAAAGCTCGGAGTATATGCATTCTATGCCAATCATAGGTAGTTAATAATATTCACGGCCTTTAAATCCCTACTTTCTTTAAATATAAGTAGGGATTTTAGGCGTTTTATGGAATCTAGGAAATGAATAAAATTCTATTAGGGGTATAGACACATCGCCATCAAGTTAATATTTTGAAGCACCACCAAAACAAAAATTTTATCTCTCGACAGTTATATATGAGAATTAAGCTCATTTTTTCGTTTTGGGGTGAATCTGTTTTCTTAAGTTGATGGGCATGGGGTCGCGCCCACATTTTAACGAAAATATACGCTAAGCCAATTTCAGCATAAAGCGAGTCATCTTTTTTCTTAAAATAAAAAGATGACTCGCTTTACTTAAACTGTTGAATATTTGATGTTTACTCTACTATTCATAGCCAAAAACCATACAAAATGAAAATATCCCTAACTATTTTCACTTTTTTCAGAGGCAACTGTATAGGGCTTTTCTTAGTGCAAGTTCTCTTGGTTCATTGGCCATGCCAAATCCATGTTTGTTCATCGCGTAAGCATAACCTAACTTTTCATCTGGATCGGCAAAACAGAATGATCCTCCTGCGCCTGGATGACCAAAAGAGCTTTCACTTCGCCCGAATTTCATATCTGAAAAGTGTTTCCAAAATCCCAAAGAATAGGCTATGTTTATACAATTCACATGATCATAATACCCTGATGTCGGAGGTATAGCTCTTTTCCTTAATTCATTTATTGTTTCTTCCCTTAATCCGAGAGTTTTTGCACCACTAGCAAAAGCACCATAAATTTTCGCCATTGCTCTTACTTGCCCCACGCCATTTCCTGAAGGGAATTCTATAGATAAAATAGGACGATGATTAAAATTATCATTTGCAACGAATTTTTTTGGATCTACTAAACTTCTAGCTACTAATGACTTTGTATTAAGAAAACCAAGTAACATTTTTATAGGTAACTTTGTCATCCCCTTAAGTAACTGAATAGGGTGATTTATTCCTTCAATAGTTGTTATTTTCTCTTCAGAAATATCCTTAGGAAGACCAATATAAAACTCTGCTTTTAGAGGTTCTGCGATTTCTTCTTGAAAGAAATCTTTTAGGGTCCTATGTTTAGGGTCTGTTCTTTTAATCAGTTCTCCAATTAAGGTTCCAATTGTCCAGGCATGATAGCCTTGAATTTTCCCAACCTCCCAAGCAGGTTTGCTTGCAGCAAGGGAATTTGATAGACGAGAGGTATCTAAGTCTTCTAACATATCAATTTTAAGTTCATTGAGAGGTGACAATCCAGCTTGATGTGCTAAGAGCTGTCTAACGGTTATTTTGTCTTTTCCATTCTGAGCAAACTCAGGCCAATATGAACACACTTTCTCATCATAGTTAATGTAACATCTCGAATGCGCTAAACTTAAAGCCAATGCAGCAAAACCTTTTGTAGCTGAAAACACTTGAACAAGTGTATCTTTTTCCCATTCTGCACGAGTTTGTCGATCTCGATATCCACCCCATAAATCAACGACTGCTTCATTATTAATGTATACAGAAAAGGCCGCTCCAACTTCCCCTCTCTCACTAAAGTTTCTAATGAACTCATCCTTTACCAGTTCAAACCCCGGTGCAACAAATCCATGAATTAATATATTATTTTTTATTGCCATATCTTTTCCCCTTTATTTAGTATAATTCGACCTTTTATCACAGCTAACATTTATGTATTTACAAAATACAAATAATTCAATAAAATAAACCTATCAGATATTTGACTAAATGTCTATAAATAGTCAAATAAAAATAGGTGGGGATACATTATGGCAAGAATTTCATCTGAGCAGAGAAAACAGATACATGAAAATCTTCTCGTTAAGAGTAAAGAGCTGTTTATTCAATATGGATTCTCTAAAACTAGTATTGATGACATAGTAAATGCATGTGGAATCGCAAAGGGTTCTTTTTATTCATATTATTCATCAAAAGAAGAGTTGTTTTACGCAGTATTGCGAAAAGAGGAAGAAGTAAAAAGTACAATTATTTCAGAAATTATGTGTGAGTCTCTACCGCCAAAAGAACTTTTAATTCGTTTCTTTGAATTATCTTTTAAAACTATAGAACAAAACCCATTTTTACAAAGTCTTTATCAAAGAGGTGAATATGATCGAATTGTGAAAAGACTTCCTAAGGAACTTCTAGATAAACATGCAAAGGAAGATTTAAATAGTTCTTTAGAGTTTGTGAAGTTTTTACAGAAAAAAGGTGTTACAGAAGATGATCCCGAAGTACTTATTGGCCTTTTTCGAACAGCCATACTTATTCCATTACATCGTCAAGAGATTGGAGAACCGACTTTTTCGAAGATGATGAAAAAGATGATCGAATGTTTATCAGAAGGTCTAACAAAACATAAAGAGTAATTTTTATTTATTATAAAGTTGCTACTTTGGGGCTTCCGTTTTCACTTCTATAAAAATTATGATTCAGGGATGTAAGCTTTCATATCGAAAGCTTAGTACTTTATTTTATTATCTAAAACATTGTTTATGGAACAGCAGATAATAAATCAAAAAGTCTCAGAAACCTCCGTTTTTGAGACTTTTTGATTTGTTCTATTCGATGTTAAAAGAATGCTATATTTCCAGTCTCAAAACTTGTCTTAAAATCAAAATCTCATTATTCCTTTATCTTATGAGTTATGAGACAATACAAAAGAATATGGGGGTGATAATTTGTTAATTGGCTACGCTCGTGTATCCACACATGATCAAAATTTGGATTTACAGAAAGATGCTCTTATACAAGCTGGGTGCAAACGGATTTTTACTGATGTAGTAAGTGGATCTACCTCATCGCGCTCTGGATTAGATGAAGCTCTTGATTACGTACGCGAGGGCGATACATTAGTAGTTTGGAAATTAGATCGCTTGGGTCGTTCCCTCAAGCACCTTATTGAAACCATCAATATATTAAATGAAGAAGGAATTGCCTTTCGAAGTCTTCAGGAAAATATGGATACTTCTACAAGTGGAGGGAAACTCATTTTTCACGTATTCGGAGCATTAGCTGAATTTGAGCGAGAAATGATTCAAGAACGTACACAAGCTGGATTGTCAGCCGCTCGTGCACGTGGTCGTCTGGGTGGAAGACCTAAAGCGATGGATACAACACAGGTTTCTATGGCAAAATCTTTAATGAAGGATCCAAATTATTCTACTGAAGATATATGTAACACCTTAGGTGTTTCAAGAGCTACATTGTATCGATATCTGCAGAAAGCGAAATAATAAATACAAGGGGGATGAATTCTAATGTATGTGAGAGTAAGAGGACTTCTTACAGCAGAAGAGCGAAAGCAATATATGCAAATCCCCTCTGATATAAGCGAATGGATATTAAGTACATACTTTTCTTTCAGTCAGCATGATATCAAAATCATTAATCGCCATCGGAGGGATTATAATCGTCTAGGTTTTGCTATTCAATTAAGTGTTTTACGATATTCAGGATGGCCCTTATCTGATGTAGGAGATATTCCGAATGTCGTTTTAGAGTTTGTAGCTACACAAATTGGTGTAAATACAGAAGATTGGGGACTCTATGCTCAACGAGACGCTACACGATATGAACACATAGAAGAGATTCGAAAAGAATACGGTTTTCGTAACTTTACAATTGCTGACTATCGAAAGTTATCTAAATTTCTTCAACCACATGCATTAAATAATGGAAATACAACATATCTCATTGAAATAGCATTGCAAGAACTCCGTACTTGGAAGATTATACTTCCTTCGATGGCAATTATAGAACGAGCAATATGGGAAACACGTAAACGAGCAGAGAAAAGCATATTTAAGATGCTAACATCATCTTTAACCTTTTCACAAAAGGAAAAACTAAGCGGGTTGCTCCATTTCATGCCTAACTCTTCAAAAACTTATTTAGCTTGGTTAAAAGAAGTACCTGGTCAATTTTCACCAGAATCTTTTTTAAAGGTTATTGAGCGCTTAGAATACATAAAAGGACTACAGTTAAACATTAATACAAAAGGGATACATCCTAATCGACTACGACAACTATCTCGAATGGGAGCACGCTATGAAGCTTTCTCATTTCGAAGGTTTAAAGAGATAAAAAAGTATGCCATATTGGTGGCTTATCTATTCGATTTAACTCAGGATTTAATTGATCAAGCTTTTGAGATTCATGATAAACAAATGATGAATCTTCAATTAAAGGGAAGAAAGCAGCAAGAGGAAATCCATAAAAAAAACGGAAAAGCGCTAAATAAAAAAATTCTTCATTATGCAGACTTAGGAACTGCATTAATTAAAGCTAAAAAAGAAAATGTGAATCCTTTTGTGGTATTAGAAACAGTCATGCCCTGGGATAAATTTGTAGCTTCTGTAGAGGAAGCTAAACAACTGTCTCGACCTATAAATTATGATTATCTTGATTTATTAGAAAGCCGATACAATTACCTACGAAAATATACTCCTACATTACTTAGAGCCTTAGAATTTCAATCTACAAATTATGCTAAGTCTGTATTAAACGCTTTAGACGTCATCCGTGAACTAAATGACTCAGGAAAACGTAAAGTATCACAAGGGGCCCCATTAGCTTTTGTTTCAAACAGATGGCAAAAACATATATACGACGAAGATGGAAACATTAATCGACATTTCTATGAATTAGCTGCATTTACCGAACTACGGAATTATGTACGTTCTGGAGATATTTCTATTGTGGGAAGCCGGCAGCATAAAGATTTTGATGAATACTTAGTACCATCTCAAGATTGGATTGATAGTAAAGAAATTGGAACACGCTTAGCAGTTGCTACACATGCCGATGAGTATATAGCGGAACGAACACAAACTCTATTAAAGCGAATTGAAACATTCTCTAACAATGCTCACTCATTAGATGGAGTTGATATTGACAAGGGAAACCTACACCTCCAGCGTTTGGAAAAGGATACTCCAGAGGAAGCCAAACAACTAAGTGCTAAACTCTATCACATGTTACCTCGGGTTAAGCTTACAGACCTACTTCTAGAAGTAGCGAACTGGACAGGCTTCGAGCAACAATTTATTCATGCATCCACAAACAAACCACCTAAAGGGGAAGAAATCATTATTTCTCTTGCTTCACTTATGGCTATGGGAACAAATATTGGACTTACGAAAATGGCAGAGGCTACACCAAATATCTCTTATCATCAGTTAGCTAATGCAAGTCAGTGGCGTATGTACGATGATGCATTAAATCGTGCACAAGCAATATTGGTTAATTTTCAACATCGGCTACCCTTGGCTTCTTACTGGGGTGACGGTACTACTTCATCATCGGACGGAATGCGGGTTCAAATTGGGGTATCCTCTTTGAGTGCTAGCTCGAATCCACATTATGGATCTGGTAAAGGAGCGACTATATATAGATTCGTAAGTGATCAATTTTCTTCCTTTTACACAAAAGTTATTAACACGAATGCAAGAGATGCTATACATGTGATTGATGGGTTACTTCATCATGAATCTGATTTAATGATTGAAGAGCATTATACGGATACAGCCGGCTATACTGACCAAGTATTTGGCTTAACTCACCTGTTAGGATTCCGTTTTGCACCCCGATTAAGGGACTTATCGAGTTCTAAATTGTATACAATTGGTTCACCTAAAGATTTTTCAAATATAGAAGGTCTTATACGGGGACAAGTGAATATGAAATTGATCTATGAAAATTATGATGACGTTTTACGTATAGCCCATTCAATTCGAGAAGGAAAAGTGTCCGGTGCACTAATTATGGGCAAGTTAGGTTCTTATACTCGCCAGAATAAAGTAGCAAAGGCATTAAGAGAAATGGGTAGAATTGAAAAGACTATCTTTATTTTAGATTATCTTTCAGATAAAACGTTACGTAGAAAAGTTCAACGAGGGTTAAACAAAGGGGAAGCAATGAATTCACTAGCAAGAGCAATATTTTTTGGGAAACACGGAGAATTCCGTGAACGTGCTCTCCAAGACCAATTGCAACGAGCAAGTGTATTAAGTATTCTCATTAATGCCATCATTATATGGAACACCGTATATTTAAGTAAGGCTGTAGAGATGTTAAGAAGTACGCATGGGTTTAACGAAGAACTATTAAAACATATCTCACCACTAGGATGGGAGCATATCAACTTTTTAGGTGAGTACCGATTTAATATGAAAGATACTACAACGTTAGAATCTCTTCGTCCTTTACAACAAGCCTAAAAATAAGAGCCGGATTTTTCTTAGAGTAGAAAATTCGGCTCATTTTATGTCGAAATTTGCTTAAAGTATATTTTCGTTAAAATGTGGGCGGGACGCCATAAAGAAGGGAAAAAATGCAACAAAAGGTTAAATTAAAGTCACAAAATGACATAAAACAGACAGTTTTTTTATTGTTAGAATATTCTTTCAGGGGGGGATTATAAGAAGGAGATTCATGTAGTTCGTTAGGTTTTTTATGTTCAATCATGTAACCGCTTTCTCTCTATTATTAAAATTAAGTTGAGGGAAAAATTACAGAAAAGGAGAATGAAAATGAATGGAACTAAAGGTATGAAGTTTAATAAGATATTAAGCTTAGCTATAGCTACAGTAGTATGTACAACTTCTTTAGGGATAACAACATCGGCAGAGACTATAGCAAAAGATAAGAGTGAAATAGTTAGTACTACAAATAATGAATCACAAAGAACGGTATCATTTAACGATGATTGGAAATTCAATTTAGGAGATGTAGCAGGAGCGAAAGAAAAAGATTTTAATGATAGTGAATGGAGAAAGTTAACGTTACCTCATGATTGGAGCATAGAGTTAGATTTTAATAAAGATTCTCCAGCACGCCATGAAGGTGGATATCTAGATGGAGGAACTGGTTGGTATAGAAAGAGCTTTGTACTTCCTAAGGAGATGGAAGGAAAGAAAATAAGCATTAACTTCGGTGGAGTATACATGGATAGTTATGTTTATGTGAATGGCAAGCAGATTGGTAACAATCCTTCTGGATTTACTCCATTTTCATTTGATATTACAAATGATGTAGTATGTGATGGTGTTACGGAAAACGTTATAGCTGTAAAGGCGACAAATCAGCAGCCAAGTAGTAGATGGTATTCAGGTAGTGGTATATATAGAGATGTAAACCTTACCGTGACTGAAAAAGTTCATGTTGCAGAGTATGGTACTTATGTAACTACACCAGATTTAGAAAACGAATACAAACAAGGTAGAGCTAAAGTTAATATTAAAACAGACATTATGAATGAGGAATCTACAGATAAAGAGGTAAGTGTTAAATCAGTTATATTAGATGCGAAAGGAAATAGCGTAGCGGAAAACATAACTACTGAAGTAGTTAGTGCAAGTGCTACTAAGAAATTTAATGCAGATGTAGCTGTTGAACATCCAACACTTTGGGGAACTGAAAATCCATATTTATATAAGGTAGCTACTACTGTAATAATTGATAATAAAATAGTGGATGAGTATAAAACAGATTTTGGTATGAGATGGTTTAATATGACACCTAACGATGGCTTTTTCTTAAATGGGAAGCAAATGAAGCTTAAAGGCGTTAGTATGCATCATGATCAAGGAGCTTTAGGTGCTGTTGATAATAAAACATCAATAAGAAGACAAGTGAAAAAGTTAAAAGATATGGGAGTAAATTCTATAAGGGTTACTCATAATCCTGCATCTCAACACTTAATAGATATTTGTAATGAAGAGGGGATTTTACTTGTAGAAGAATCTTTTGATGGATGGTATTTAGCAAAGAAAACCTATGATTATGCAAGGTTTTTTGAACAAAAATCTATTCATGGAGATATGACCTGGGCAGAGTATGATCTTAAGCGAATGGTTAATAGAGGGAAAAATGCACCGAGTATAATAATGTGGTCAGTAGGGAATGAAGTATGGGTAAGTAATCAAGAAAAAGGACAGGAAACTGCCAAAAAACTCGATAATTGGGTTAAAGAGATAGATAATACAAGACCAACTACTTATGGGGAGTCATTATTCCAATTGGGTGAAGGTGAACATGAGAAGGCAGTTGATAAGGTTGATGCAGCTGGATTTAATTATGGTGAGGATTATTATGATTTCTTTCATAAAAAATATCCAGAATGGATTATTTATGGATCAGAAACATCCTCAGCACTAAGAAGTAGGGGGGCCTATGCCCATCCTGAACAAACAAACGTATGGGATCATCATTCAGATTTGCAACAATCTTCTTATGATAATGATTATGTTCCTTGGGGTAAAACAGCAGAATCATCATGGAAGATAGATAGAGATAGAAAGTTTGTATTAGGTCAATATATTTGGACAGGTTTTGATTATATAGGAGAGCCAGCACCATACGATAAATTCCCATCAAAATCTTCATATTTTGGTGCTATAGATACAGCTGGATTTGAGAAAGATATTTTTTATTTCTATCAAAGTCAATGGTCAGATAAGCCAATGGTTCATTTATTACCACACTGGAATTGGGAAAATAATGATAGCATAAAGGTTGACGGAGATAAGATATTATTATATGCCTATACAAATACTAATTCTGTGGACTTATATTTTAATGAAGATGTAACAAGTACTGATTTAGGTAACTTAGTAGAAAGTAAAGGATATGAAGTTACAAATGCAGGTTACAATGGAACATATAAAGAGACTAAGGATGGTAAACTTCACTTAGAATTTAGAGTTCCGTATAAACCAGGTAAATTAACTGCTGTTGCAAAGGACGGAAATGGTAAAGAAGTGGCGAGAGATGTAGTTAAAACTGCTAAGGATGCTAAAAAGATTGATGTAAGTGCAGATAGGCAAGTTATAACTGCAGATGGATATGATTTATCATTTATAACAGTAGATGTAACTGATGAAAATGGAACTTTAGTACCAAATGCTGATAACTTAATCAATTTTGACGTGAAAGGTAATGGTAAGATTGTAGGAGTAGACAATGGTAATGCTGCAAGTGTTGAGAGATATAAAGATAATAAGAGAAAAGCGTTTAATGGTAAGGCTTTAGTTATCGTTCAATCAACAAAAAATGCAGGCTCATTTACATTGACTGCAACAAGTCAAGGCATTTCTTCGGATAATATAACAGTATATACTGTTCCAAAAGAAGAGTTAAGTGAAGATAAAATAGTAGGATATGATGTAAACGATGTCATCGTACCTATTAATGGGGAACTAAAACTTCCAGAGAAAGTAACAGCACTTTATTCAAACGCAACTAAAAAAGAAGTAGATGTTACTTGGGATGCAGTTCCAGCGGATGCTGTAAAAACTCCTGGGATATTTACAGTTAAAGGAAAGGTAGCAGGTAGTGATAGTTCAGTAAATATAAAAGTAATTGTTAAGAACGTTATTGCTGTATTAGATGCTAGGATGTTAATACCTGTTGGCAAACAAGCTAAGCTTCCAAAAGAAGTATCAGTCGTAAGCAATGACGGAAGTATAGAAAAGTACCCAGTAAATTGGGAGAGAGAGTTAACAGCAGAGGATGTTAATTCCCCTAAAACGATTACAATAGAAGGCAAGATTGCAGGAGTAGAAAGCTTAACTGCTAAAGTTATCGTAGTTGTATCTGATCATTTTAAAGAAGTAAATATGGCATTAAATGAAGGGAAAGCTTATCCAAAGGCATTTGGTTCATATACTACGGGATGGGATAGTATAAATGATATAAATGATGGCGTGGTTTCTAAGGGGAACAATCCAAAAAATAGATGGACAAACTGGGGTAAACCTGGAGAAAATTATGATGATTATGTTGGTATTGAATTCGATAAAGAGCAGTCTATAAATAAAATAGGGATTTCATTATATAGTGATTCTGGAGTTGCTATTCCAAGCGAGATTTTAGTTGAATATTGGAATGGTAGTGAGTGGATTGGAGTTTCTAATCAAAGTAAAACAAAAGGATTCTCAGCAGAAGGTATAGAAAAAATTACTTTTGATGAAGTAAACACAACAAAAATAAGAGCTTTATTAAAGGAAGATACGGCAGCTAATAAAGCAGTT
This sequence comes from Bacillus cereus group sp. MYBKT111-2, assembly GCF_051915205.1. Lineage (NCBI taxonomy): Bacteria > Bacillati > Bacillota > Bacilli > Caryophanales > Bacillaceae > Bacillus > Bacillus cereus group sp. MYBKT111-2. The sequence goes on along the minus strand of NZ_JBQAEG010000014.1, from coordinate 18,619 downwards.
GGGCTTACTGAATTCTATGTTTATTCTGATGTAGTAGAAAAGGTAGGAACAGCACTACTAAGTGATATTAAAGTAGATGGTGTAGCTGTTGAAAACTTTAATGAAAATAGTAATGAATACAGAATGAATCTACCATATGGATCAAAAGTGCCAGTAGTTACAGCTACTGCTAAGGATAATGCAAGTGTATTTGTAGTTCCGGCGTTACATGCTGATAGTATCGCTACTATTATTGTAATAGCAGCAGACGGAACAATTAATAATTATATCGTTAATTTTTCAGAAGGTGAGCCACAATTAACTTCAGCAACAATAGAATTAGCTAAGAAGGATATAATTGAAGATGATATTGTTAATGTTAAAGTAGAGGGTAAACTAGAAGATGATTCTTTAATTGGATCAGATCAGCTACAAATAAAATATAATTTATCTTCAGATAATACAGGAGAAGCTAAAATAGAAAATGGTAAGTTATATGCTTATAAAGAAGGAACAGTAACTTTACATGCAGAGGTAACTTATAGAGGTAAGACTGTTACTACTAACGATATCGTAATAAATATTGGAAAGAATACTACCCAAAAGACTATTACTTCTTATGAAAAAGTAAATATAGAAACTGATAAGGGAGTTGCACCAATATTACCAGAAAAGGTAAAGGCGATCTATGATACTGGATTACCTAGAGAGGTAAAAGTTACTTGGGGTGAAGTAAAAGAAGAATTATATAATAAGTATGGAGTATTTGAAGTGGAAGGAACTGTTGAGGGACAAGCTTTAAAAGTGAAGGCAAGCGTTGTTGTAAAAGGATTATCAGCATTACAAAATATTTCAATGGCAACGAATGTAAAGGTAGAGCCAAATCTTCCACAAACGGTAAAGGCTTACTATACAGATGGAACAATAGTTGATCTTCCTGTTACTTGGAAAGATTATGATAAAGAGTTATTAAGTAAAGTTGGAATTTTTGTTATAAATGGAATAGTAAACGGAACAGATAAAGCTGTAACTGCAAGTATCAGAGTAACTAATGAAACTGTGCAAGGGGATAATATTGCCGGTTTTAAGAATGGATTTAGTTTACCTATGGCAATAGCTTCATTTACCAATGAAGTTCCAAATGATAGTGTAAAACATATAAATGATAATAAGGATGATACAAGGTGGACAAACTGGCAAAGTACGTCTAGAGATAGTGATTGGGTTGGAATTATATTTGGAACTGGAGTACCAGAAGAAAAATATATAAATAATTTACAAATTAGTTTCTATGAGGATTTGGGATGTAATATTCCAAGTAATTTTGAAATCCAATACTATATTGGTAAAGATCTTATTTTACCAAGCAATCCGGGACAAGTATTGAGCGATAGTGAAAACCCATTAAATGATGATAAAAATTGGGCAACTGTAACAAATTTAGTTGCGAATCCGGATGTAACATCATCAACAACTCCAAATAAATATAAATTTGATATGGTAAAGACAAAGGTATTAAGAATAAAGATGAAATCTACAAGTGGTAAATCTTTAGGAATAAAAGAAATAAAAGCTTTTGAAGAGAGGGAAAAACAAAATTCAGATTTTGTTGTAAATGATATAAAAGTTAATGGGAAAGGTTTAGAAGGTTTTGCAGCTGATAAATACAACTACACAATTAAATTAGCTGCTAATAAAGAATTACCAGAAATAACTGTAGATGCAACTAATAATGCATCATCATCTGTAGTTTATACTGTAAATAATTCAGAGAAGTTAGATGTTATTGTAAGGTCTGAAGATGGACTGAAAGAAGTTAAATATGGAATAACTTTAGAAAGGAAAGGTAAGTTGAAGAAGACGAAGTTGATAAGACAGCATTAAAGTGAACTGACCCCATAAAGCTAGACAGGTTATTTCATTAGGCAACTGTTAGGGCATGAGTTCGGTATTGCTTACCGGGCTCATGCCTTTTAATTTTACCTTAATTCGTTTTTGGTTATAAGGAGGGTTCTGGTGCAAAGATAAAATGAAAACCAGTAAAACGCATATATTCCTAACAGAATGGTATTTTAGGGGTCACCATACATGCCAATCACTCCCAAAGGAACGTTATTCTTTCTAAATAAGCTAGATTAGAAAGGATAACGTTTTTTACACTTGGGGGTAGTGAGTTTTCTTAAGTTGATGGACATGTATAGTGACCCCTAATATACCAATGGTTAAAGAGATTAATTTAGGTAAATATTCAAATTTAACGCCATTTGATGGTAATATTGAAATTGATAATAAAAAGATATTAGAAATGTTAAAGTCTGCAAGCAAGTAAAGAAAGTCTTATGTAAAGAATCCGTAATTGTCGCGAAAGAGAAATGATTACTAAACCTATGTTAGAAGGAAATTATATACCCCTTAATGTAGTAGATGCTGTTAAATTAATATGATTTATTTTCATATCACGTAAAAAAGCTCTTTGAAAAAACAAGAGCTTTTTTCTTTGCAGGAAAATCCTAACTATCATGGAATACTGTCACTAGGAGGTGTTGTAACGTTATGACGGACGAAATTGTTTATTTCGCTAGTAAAGTATATAAACACTAGGAATAAGTGATAGCACCCTTAGAAAGTCCGTGGAAGTGTTACAACGCGAAGCAATCAAGGGATATAACGATGGTTTGTATAACGTTGATGGTAGTCAATGGATTTTAGATGACTATGTAAGATTTGACAAGTAAAACAAGAGCCGTCCTTAATTGGGCGGCTTTTTTTAATTTATTCTCTGAAAGTTTTTTTACCATTTCTTCGTATATTTGACTTAATAATATGCGCTATCTTGCTGTATGCTTATTACCCTATTACATATTTATAGGTAAATAACACCTTCATCCATATTCCTAAAAGGGCTAGATTTCCAATCCCAACGCCCCCAACGGCAACTCCTTCCCACTTCTTTATTGAACTCGTTTTTAACCCAGGTCAAAAAGTTGTTTGCACTCTCGTAATCACCTGTAATACAACCCGCAGAAAATTGATGGCAATTATCTAGAAATATATTATAATCTCTTTCCTTCCCCACCATACTAAGCGATCTCACCAAAGTTTCACTACTACCAATAACTTTATCCCCTGCATCCATAGGTATAAAGATATCTCGGTTTATTGTTGTGAAATGGTCTGTAAAACTAGCAACCGTTACAACCTCTACTTCCCCCCGTCCATTCAGATGTACCACGTTACCCCCGCCAATATAAATACCCGAATGCTCCACCACAACACCTAACATACAGTACACAAACGCACCTGGTAATGGCTCTTGATTCCCTGGATTCCTCTCGGCATATCGTTTAGCCTCAATCTCTCTACCAATATCAAGTGCCATTTCAACTGTACCTCTAGATCTCCTTGTTGTCGTAGGTGGTTTCCCAATAGGGCTTCTTACTGCTGCAGTAGTAAGAGCATCTAAAATCTTATCCCACATATGAACTCCTCCGGCTTATTATTCTCCAAACGACTTCTTATCCATGTCAATCTCCTTACCTTCTACGGCATCTTTCCCATAGATACTTTCATTGACCTCTTTGCGTTTTTTCTCTTTTTCTTCTTCCTCTTGTCGCTGACGTTCCCTATCCTCCGGTGTTTCCTGTGCTTTTCGAATCGCTTCCTGTTCCTTTAACTTCCTGTTGTACTCGTTTATTGCATCATACTGCATTGGTCGGGAATACTTTCCGTATGTCCCCGGGAGGTACGCATCTTTAAGGTCAAATGTATCACTCACTAACATTTCATATGGATATACACCATCCCCTCCCACCGTTCCACGGATTTCGTACGTAGAATTGATGTAGTATAGCCCATCTTGTCTTTTCCGTACCATACCTTCTTTATACTGAGCAGGGTATATTTTTCCGCTCCCCCATTGCTCTAATACCCAGTACATCTTCTCGTACACTTCCCTACCTGAAAATTTACCTTCTTGTTGTACAGGTTTTTCTTTAGATACCTGCGCCTCTTGCTTACCCGCATCCGACTGTGTATACGCCGCAAACTGCTCGCACTCTTCTTTACTGTATACATCTGCACATTTCTCATCGATGTTAGGAACGGCATTTACCTTCGAACTGGAACGCTCTTTTGCCTCATCATTCTTATTCTTTTCCTTAGAAACCGTCTCTTTTGTGGAAGTATCTTGTGTCTCTGTACATCCCATAATCACAGTAGACAAAATCAAGCATAAACAAATAACTTTTAATTTACTAACCTTCACGTAAACACCTCTTTTTATTAATGATGTAATACTAATATGGCCCACTTATAAATGTGAATATAGCATAAATTAATTTGTAAAGTTAGTATTGACTTCCATATTATCTCAGTGGGTTATAAGTACTTCTAGCTCATCATCGTTTCTACAAATGTAATAACAATTAGTTTTAATCCTTGTACAAATAGGGATTTTTCTTTGCAGGAAAATCTTAAACATCATGGAATACTCTCACTAGGAGGTGTTGTGACGCTATGACGGACGAGATTGTTTATTCCGCTAGTGAAGTATACAAACGACTAGGAATATCCGATAGTACACTCAGAAAGTACATGGAAGTGTTACAACGAGAGGGATTTACTGTAAAGAAGGACAAGCGCGGCCGACGGGAATATTCAGAAGGCGACATTATGGTTATTGAGAGATTAATTGAACTCAGCAAGCATGACGGTATGACGCTAGAAAAGGCAGCGAAGATGATTGCGCAGCAAATAGAAAAAGTTAATCCGGATCTAATTCAAGAAGAAGTCGAGGAAACGGATTTAGTGCCATTCCACATTAAACAGCAATTACAGGAACAGTACAGCGTTATGGCGCAAGAAATGAATCAGAGCATGCTAGCGATGGAGAAGCGATTGAGTGACCAGGCGAAGCAAAACAACAAAGAAATCAAAGCAAGTGTAGAAGCGCATAATGAACGAGTGGAAAAACGATTGGAAGCGCGGGATGAAACGCTTATGAAGACATTACGTGAGATGCAAGAGACGAAGAGAATGATGCAGGAATTTCGGGATGAGGTTGCAGCAGCGAAAGAGAAGAAGCCGTGGTGGAAGTTTTGGTGAGTAGAGTAATATGAAGAAGGCCCTACATATGTAGGGCTTATTTTTTATCAGAAACTATGTCATTTAGGATGTTTTGCTCATGTGCATTCAATTTATTAGAAATGTAGTAATCTAATATTTCATCAATAAGCTCATAATTTCCCATGTCTTTCATTGTGCAAATGGTTTTTATTTTATTAAGTGTTTCAGGTGATACTTTTATATTTTTCCTTCCTTTTGTCCAAGGCTACAACTACGAGAGCGAAGATGAAAAATACCAATGGAATTACACAAGTTAAGAATGGAATTCCAAACATAAGTGTAGTAAATGAGAGCGACATAGGATGGAGTATGTTCTTTGTAATGCTAATCAAATAGAATAAGATATTACTTATTACAATTAAAAATAGTATAGAGTTCGCAATGTCTTTTGTGTACCTGTTCTTAATAAAGGCAACAACAATGAATAGTGCGAATGGAGGTGCGATTATTAAGAATGGTGATGAAATTCCTAATGTATATTCTATATACCATGCTTTAATTTGAAACCACATCACGAAACGAAGTAATATAATGATAGATACTAACGTTACCAGTACGCTTACTATAGTTTGTTTTAGGTCTAATTTAGACTTTAAGTTCTTCATTAACAACTTGCCATAAGCTGTAAGATTTTTTGGATAGACAGTTAAAAATGGTATTAAGTGCAATAAGAAAATAGCACCGAACACAGTTGCCCAGAAATCATGGTAATGTAACATCACTGTAAAAGATAGGAAAGCGAAACCCGAAGCAATCCATATTACCATCGCTGCAGAATCATCTAGTGGCACGTTTGAACGCCTATTTCTTCTCTTAGTAAATCTCGGCAGATTCGGTGCTCTCAACGTGAAGTCTGTTTTCATTTTAGTTCTGCCATTACTATTAATCATTCTTTGAACCTTAATTGTTTTACGCATTATTATTCCCTCATATGTTTCGCAGTCACATGGGGTGCTGCTGTTTTATGTATTTCCTTTTCCGTGTTAGTGTAATCGTTTTGAATGGTTGAATTTTAACGTTCGGAAATAGGCATCGCAGTTACTGCAAAAGGTTTACTTTTATTTTCCGAAGATGCCATTCCTTTTTTATAAATGAGTTTATTTAGATAGGAATAAAGTATAACTTCATTCCTATTCTCGACTCTTCTTCACTTCAAGCACCTGTTTTACAGCGTTTTTTACTAGCTGTTGTTTTGGTTCAGGTAATGCAGCAACTTTTTCTTCGATTAACATATTTATAACTTCATAAATTTTCATATCTTCAATTGTGGCAAGTGTTGAAATTGCTGTATGTGTTTCTAATGAGACACGGAAAGATTTTGGTAACTCTTTCGTAGTAAGTTTTCTCTTAGGTTTTTCAAAGAGCTTGTCCTCTTCTGGTAAAGTTCGGTCTTGCTTGCCCTTTTCCATGTCAGTATGATCGCTTTGAATAGTTAAATCTGAACTTTCGGTAATAGGCGTCAAAGTCACTACAAAAGAATTACTCTTATTTTCCACAGGTACCACTCCTATTTAGTTTTTTGATCTTAAACTGATAAAACTATTTTGCTTGTTATATAGAGAGGAAGACGAAAATATAGAAATATCCCTATTTCTATAAAGGGATATTTCTATATTTTTAAATCTCTGTTAACAGTTTGAATTTCCTTTTTTGTTCAGGCGTTAGCTCATTTTCTACATAGCGATCTATAAGTAAATCGATGATTTCATAAGCGAATTTTGTGTTTGTAAGTTTCATTAATACTTCAAGTTCTTCTTTGGATTGATTAGAAATTTTAATGCTGCCTTGCTGATTTTTAAATTTCTTTTTTGATTCAGTTTTTTCGTTTCTTTTTTCTTTTCGAGTTACTTGTTTTTCTTCGGTCTTAGGTTGAGAAGGAGCAGCTGGTACTTCAGTATTTTCCACTACAGCTTGTCCTTGCTCTGGTACATAAGGCTCAGTAGGTTCAAAGTTACTTTTCTTTCTACCTAACAAACCAGGAGTTCTCGCCATTTTACACACCAACCTTCATTTTTTCGAACATATCAATACGAGATAACAATTCATCACTAATCGTTTCGTATAGTTCAATTACATTCATATCATGTCTATCTTTTTCAGTAATACCATTCACATCAAATCGTTTAATACGTTCCATTTGAGGGACGATGTTTTTGAATAGGTTTTCCTCACCGAAAATTTCACGAGCATTTTCCATGATATATTCGTCAACCTTACCGTTGTTTTTTAATAGGACAGGAAGAACACCAACTACTTCAATATCAAGATCATATTGCTCTTTTAGCTTAATAAGTTCATTAACATAATTCTCAGCACCAGTTAGAGAACGTTCTTGAGTTTGCAAAGCAATTAGAACATAATCAGAAGCTACAACGGCGTTCTTTGTAACTTCTAGTGACATTGGAGGGACATCGATAAATATGTAGTCGTATTTATGTTTTATCTTTTCAAGCAATCCCTTAAAGTAATGATCTTCTTCAGCTTCCGAAGAACAATTTTTATAAAGGAATTTTGCGAAATCCTGGAAATCAACGTAAGAAGGAAGTAAATGTAAATTCTCCATAATTTCTACTTCTAATCCGTCTAGGTTCCCCTCTTGTATTCCCTTCATTAATGTTTTTTCTACTGTAACAATTTCATCAGGGTTAAGAATGGATTTTGTTAACATTAAAGACTTTGTTGCGTTACTTTGCGGATCAAGGTCAACAAGTAATGTGCGCTTGCCCTTTTTAGCAAATTCATAAGAGTTCAATACAGCATTTGTGGTTTTACCGACTCCACCTTTGTAATTACCTACCGTAATTGTAATAGCCATTTTTTTTAACACTCCAGTTATAGTTTTTGAAATTTCCCTATATCCCTTTATAGAAATAGGGAAAAATAGAAATAGGGAAATAGGGATATTTCTAACTATAGAAATAGGGATATTTCTATATCTTTAAAGAAATTATAACAATGATATTTGGGTTATGCAATAGAATCGTAGTGTTAGTAATTAATAACAAAAAACGTTGGTATCAAAAGATTTTTTTGATGTCTGAAATATAGAGAGTTAAGAAATAAATATGTAATTTCGTAGAGAAGATAGTAGACACAAAAACAAAGAAAATAGGGAAATATAGATATAGGGAAAAGGGGAAATATCCCTATATCTATAAGTAGAAATAGGGAAATAGGGAAATAGGGATATTATTCGTAAAGTGCGCAAATTCGCTGTTTACAAAGGGTAATGCTTGTTGTAACGTAATAAACAACAAGAAACATTCTACAAAACAAAACACAATTTGATATTTTACATAAACGAAGATCATGAAGATTGAACGAGATAAATTAAAAACAATTGAATATGAACACAAAACAAAAAGCCACTCCCATATGCTAACGGCTACCAACCTTTAGCGGGAATGACTTGCTCTAGCTAGTGTACCACCACTTGGCTAGAAATGAACTGTATTAACCCACAGTGTTAACGTTTAAGGAGTGTACCACCACTAACCTTAAACAACTATGCCTTTTCACGAGGCTTCTTTGATATACCCATTTTATCATTGTTTGGATAAATATCAACTAGTAAATACTAGTTTTGATTATTTAATAGTCCAAAAGATATATAACGGGCATCTCTAAACCTAGAAGTCTTGTGAATGTACAGACGATTTAGGTATTAGAGATGCCTTTTTGTTTTTTGTTCGCGTGGAATTGCCTGATACCACGTAAATAAAAACTGATAAGCCGTAATTCCGTGCTGCCATACATTTAGCGGGAACGTGTTACGGCGTGGCTAGCTGTTGGTCGTGCAGGGGGTACAAAGTATACGCCTACAAAAACAGCACCCCTCACTGGAATCCTGTTCTTCTGGTGAGGGAGGGCGAGAACTTGCCCAGGGACGATTCTCTAAAAGGTTCGGATGGTTATCGTTAGCATTACGGTGTTAGGGAGTACATTCAGTTTGTCGTGTAGGGACGATATTACAAGGACAAGCCATAGAAAAAGGATGTATGCGGTGAAGATCGCTGAGTGAACAGGGTCTATACATACGGATACCTTATAAGTGACCGCATGGCGAAAACAAGACGCTTATCCATCTATTTTGATCGATTGCTTTTTTGTAGTCTTTCAAAGTAGGGGATAAATCTGCCTTCCAGCCGTGTTCCTTAATCGTTCCCACATGATAAAAACCCTCAAAACCTTCAGTCAAGATTAATTACGAAGAAAAACAAAAAAAACATGAGATTGTTTAAGCTTTAGAAGGAACTACTTATTAAGATAGAGGAATAAATAAGGGAATTATAACTTACTTGGCTAGAGGATAAGGGGATGAATGGTAGAATGAGTTTTAATTATTAACTGTGCTATTATGAAGTTATGTGTTTGTGCTTAGTTATTTTGAAGGGACTGTTTACATGGAAATTTGGGTGTGGCTTGTTTGTATTTTTGCGATAGGTTATTTAGGTCCTTTTTTTATTAGGTTATTTAAAAAATTATTAACTTATAAAACTGTGAGGGATAAAGTATCAGCATTAGGGATTTTAGTGACTTTAGGTATTTGTACTGGCTTATTTATATTAGCGGGTTTTGGTATTTATAAATGGTTTACATATTATGATGATAAAAATGATTATACTTGTACTACTTGTGAAGAATATAAAAGATATGAAGAAGATCAAGTTCCGGAACATCCGAATGATCGCAATAATAATCCTGGGGTACATAGTGTAAAAGGTTATTACAGAAGTGATGGGACTTACGTAGAGGGGTATATGCGTAGTAATCCAGATGGAATTAAGTCGAATAATTTAAATCCTAATAAGTAGTTAATAAAAACCTCCTATTTAGGGGGTTTTTATTATGTTTGGGATAAGGTTAGAATATGCCTTATTGTGGAATTTGGTTTTACCAATTAGATATAGTACGTGAAATTTTATTGAAGTTTTATGGTAAATACAATAATAAGAGCTTGTTATTTTTTTGTTTAAAATACTACTAGTACCTGTCATATTTAAAATGTAAAATATATATGTATTAATTAAATTTAGGGGATGTGGGATTATGGCAATAAATTTGAAGTTTCATTTTTCAGATGAATTAATAGCGTGTTTTAAATGCAAAAAAGAATGGAAAAAAATTGATCTGAATACTTATGGGGATGAGGATTCTAGGGAGAAAATTTGGGATTGTCCTGATTGTAATGAACAACTTAGGATTTTTGTAAGACAAGGGGAACATAGTCCAGTTTTATCAAGACCAAGTATTAGTGAATTAAGTGAAGGTGATATTGTACAATTGATGCCTTCTGGAGAATATGATGGTCTTCATGAAATTATTAACATTGAAGATTTGTATGACGGAACTTATGCTGTTTCTTTACGAGGTTACCGTAAAGTAGTTTTAAATGAGAATAGTTGGATTAATTGTCGTGAAGGTATGTGGAACAGCGACATAGGTGATATATTTTAAAAACATAGAGGCGCTATATGCGTCTTTTTTTGTATTATTAAAGAAAAGACACCCTAAGGTGCCTTCCTCCGACTTGAACCACTTTAATTTTAATAATATGTATCGGACCCTCATCCAAATATTATTTTACCATGTTAAGTTACTTTACACATTGAGAAATGTTGTTCAAATCTATATTTTAGTTGAAAGCATCCATTTGTACCTTCTCATAAATGGATCCAGCTTCTTCAGCTGTAATTCCAAAACGTTTAGCAGCTATTTCAGCAACTTGAGGATCATGTACTTCAGGGATGTAATTTTCATCATTATTTGTAAGGATGTTATATTGTTGTTTCATAAAATCGAATATAACCGTATAGCTTATTCCGTTACTTGCATATTGTCCATTAGGTGACAAAGGAGCTGAGTCATAATTCGTAGTAGCATTAACAGTTTCTTCTTTTTTATTTACTTTATTCATATCAAAATTATAATCTGACCTAGTGTATTTTTCGTTATCGTTAATAACTAATTCTTTATCATAAACATTCATTTTGTATTTGTCGTCGTTATAAGTAACATGTAGAGTGTCGTAAACGCATCGATTGTCATTCCCGCATTCAATTGACAATCCATCAAGTTTAGTAATAGCATCTTGTATTACTTCGTATTTTTCCATTGTTTCTAAATTAGAGAATCCCTCGTCTACAATTAGATTAATGTTTACTGGAGTTAGATCTTCCTTTTGGCCACCTGCTTTGTAACTAGCTTCTTCAATATACGGTGACAACTTGCTGTCTTGTAATTTTCCTGCAGCATCTTCTTCTACGACTTTCATGTCCGCGAAACATCCAGTTAATATAAGACATGTAGTAGCCAATAATATCCCCATAAATCCCTTTTTCACATATATCACCCCTAATTTTATTTATGTCTGAGAGTAAAATAAAAGCACTCTTTCGAGTGCTCGTGTTACGCAGATACAGCAGCTTTATCTTTACGGAAGATTCCCATTAATCCACCGATTAATAATAAAACTCCTGGTAATAAGTAAATGATAGAGATACAAACAAATCCACCAATAGCAGCAACGGTCATCATAATACCGCCTACTTTCGCTTTACTTCTTACCATAACAGATCCAACGATTCCTAATACAGATAGAGCAACAGCTCCCCATCCTAAGCCAATAACAGTGTTTGCACCATCAGCTTCGAAAGCAGCTCCCATACCACCGATTAATAATGCAACAAACGCACAAATAATACCAAAAATCCCACCAATAAGCCCTAATACAAATTCAGCTGTTCTTTTCATTTAAATTTCTCCTTATTTAGCCACGTCGAATTCAAATTTCACTGATTTTTCATCAAAAGTAAATGTAGGTTTGAATGTACCTACGAATTTATCTCCTTCTGGAACATCAAATAACATTTTGTTAGTGATTTGATTACCCGGTGCGATATTTTCGTTTACAAAAGTATTTTCTCCACCAAAGTACTCTTTGAATTGGTTGCCTTCAGCATCAGCGATTTTTAATTCAGAAGTTCCGAAGTATATATCTTTCTTACCGTTGTTTTTAGCATTGAACGCGATTTCTAGAACTTTTCCTTTTTCAGCTTTGATGTATTCGTTAGGTTCAACGAATTTAGCTGAACTGAAAGTTAGTTGTAGACCATTAACTTCTACTGTATCCCCAATTTTATAAACTTTGTTTTCAGTAGATGCTTTTTTATCTTTTTTCTCCTCTTGTTTAGGGGCATCATTTTTGCTCACTTCTTTAACTTCTGTTTCTCCACATGCAGCTAAGCTAAAAGCAAGTGCTCCAGTTAAAGCAATCGTACCTAGTTTTTTATACATTACGTTTCCTCCAGTTATGTAAAATGTAAGATTTCCGAGCTAATCATAGCAAATATATCATTTGAATAATGTCATATTTTGTCGAAAGGAAATAAAAAAAGAGAGCGTTTGCTCTAGATGGTAATAATTGTTAAATATTTTATGATGAAATCAAATCATAGTATGTCCTTGTTATCTCGTAACATTGTTTAGCGAATCGCCCTTGTTGACGTCCAGCAAGCTTCTCATAAACTCTTTGAATGCATTACAAATGATTAATATAATTACCGAAAAAAGACACCCTAAGGTGCCTTCCTCCGACTTAATAACTACAATTTATGTAGTGGAGTATCATGTTAATTTTTTATGAATATAATGTACGTTCTGACTATTTATTGGATAAGCGGGGATAAACATACAAGAAAAAATGTTGCCTTTGCATTATATGTAATAAATATGATCGATAAAGGAGTTTGTTTATGTCCTCCAATTATAGAAAACACTTCAACCCTTGTGATATGCCTTGCGCATTTCCTGTTCCAATTCCAGGAGATCAAGGAATTACTGGACCAACGGGTCCGATAGGTTCACAAGGAGATCAAGGAATTACTGGACCAACGGGTCCGATAGGTTCACAAGGAGATCAAGGAATTACTGGACCAACGGGTCCGATAGGTTCACAAGGAGTTCCAGGACTAACAGGGGCAACGGGGTCTACAGGAGTGCAAGGGATTCCAGGACTAACAGGGGCAACGGGGTCTACAGGAGTGCAAGGGATTCCGGGACTAACAGGGGCAACGGGGTCTACAGGAGTGCAAGGGATTCCGGGACCACAAGGAATTACAGGGCCTCAAGGAGTTACTGGGCCTCAAAGTGAATGTTCATGTTCATGTAGCAATCTATTAGCTAATATAGAATTAAATGATTTTATAACCGTTAAAACAGCTTGTGGACCTGAATCAGGCACATTAGAATCGATAACTGAGGGAGTGATTCAGCTTAAAGAAACGACCGATAATTCTGGTACTGTAAACAACATAAATATTTGTTGCAAAACGATCTGCTCAATTATTAAAAAGGTTTTAATTAGCAAAATCGCCTTTGCATCCGACCAGGACGGAGACCGAGAAATCTATGTGATGAATCCTGATGGGTCCAACCAAACCCGCCTTACCAATATTCCGGATAGTGACACCCAACCAGCCTGGTCTCCAGACGGACAAAAGATTGCCTTTACATCCAACCGGAACGGAAACGAAGAAATCTATGTGATGAATGCCAATGGGTCCAGCCAGATACGCCTTACCAATAATCTGGCTAGTGACATCCAGCCTACCTGGTCTCCGGACGGACAAAAGATTGCCTTTGCATCCAATCGGGACGGAAACTTTAATATCTATGTGATGAATGCTGACGGATCCAACCAGACCCCCCTTACCAATAATCCAAATAGTGATAGCGAACCTACCTGGTCTCCAGATGGACAAAAGATTGCCTTTACATCCATTCGGGACGGAAACAATGAGATTTATGTAATGGATGCCGATGGATCCAACCAGACTAACATTACCAATAGTCCGGGTGGTGACACCCAACCAGCCTGGTCTCCAGACGGACAAAAGATTGCCTTTACATCCGTCCGGGACGGAAACTTAGAGATCTATGTGATGAATGCCGATGGATCTAATCAGATCCCCCTTACCAATAATCCAAATAGTGATAGCGAACCTACCTGGTCTCCGGACGGACAAAAGATTGCCTTTACATCTAATCGGGACGGAAACAATGAGATCTATGTGATGAATGCCGACGGATCCAACCAGTCTCGCCTTACTATTAACCTGACTCCGGACAGTAGTCCTGCCTGGTCTCCATTCACGAGTCCATAAATTAAACATTAGATGAAATGTCTTTGTTCAATCCTTTAGTTTAGATAAATATATTTGTACAGCAAAAGCCCCCAAGTTAGATTGGAGGCTTTTTGGTTTGTAAAAAAACAAAATATAGAGTTTTAAAATATTACTTAATCACTTCTAGGGGTACAGCCAGCATTTCGGAAAAAAACCACGCTAAGCAAATTTATATGAAAAAAGAGCCGTATTTTACTCCGTTAAGAGTAAATCGGCTCTTTTATATTCAAAGGGCGTAAGGATTGTAAACTTGTTGCATGTAATCCCTCAAACTTATATTCACCTAAGAAATTGATGTGTTCCCAACCTAAAGGCCATATATACGGCATTAAATCCTCTCGAAATTCGCCTGTATCTTTTAATTCTTCTACGGCTTTTTCCATATAGACCGTATTCCATACACTTATCGCATTAATAATAATATTAAGTGCACTGGCCCGTTGCAATTGATCTTGGAGGGCTCTTTCTCTAAACTCTCCGCTCTTTCCGAAAAATATAGCTCTGGCTAAGGCATTTGTGGCTTCGCCTTTATTTAAGCCTTTTTGTATTTTTCTCCTCACTGATTTACTCGAAATATAATCTAAGGTAAAGATCGTTTTTTCTATTCGACCCATTTCACCAAGGGCGGTTGCTAATTTATTTTGTCTTGCATAAGATCCAAGTTTCCCCATTATAAGTGAGCTAGATACTTTACCTGTTCTTACGGAGTATGCTAACCGTAAAACATCATTGTAATTTTCTTGAATAACCTTTAAATTAATTTTCCCTTTTAATAGTGACTGAACATTTGGATATTCTTGCACACCGTTAATAGTAAAAAGTTTTGTATCCATTAAGTCACGAATACGTGGTGCAAAGCGGAAGCCTAGAAGATGTGTTAATCCGAAAACTTGATCTGTATATCCGGCGGTATCTGTATAATGTTCTTCAATCATGAGGTCTGTTTCATGATGAAGTAAACCGTCAAGGACGTATAGTGCATCTCGGGCATTTGTATTAATTACTTTTAAATAGAAGGAAGCAAATTGATCACTTATAAACCTATAGATAGTTGCTCCTCTTCCTGTTCCATAATGCGGGTTTGAATCAGCATGTAAAGAGCGAACGCCAATAGGTACCCGCATTCCATCTGAAGACGATGTATTACCGTCTCCCCAATATGTTGCTAATTGTCGCCTGTGTTGAAAGTTAACTAGAACAGACTGAGCTCGAACCATAGCATCATCATACATTCTCCATTGTGCAGTGTTTGCCATTTGTCTATAAGAGATTCCAGGAGTAGCCTCTGCCATTTTTGTAAGACCAATATTTGTACCCATTGCCATCAGAGTTGCTAATACTACATTCTTCTCTTCTTTATCAGGAGATTTGTTCGTTGAAGCATGAATAAATTGCTCATGAAATCCAGTCCAGCTGGAAACTTCTAATAGTAAATCTGTGAGCTTTATTCTTGGTAACATATTATGTAGACGGATACTAAATGCTTTTGCTTCTTCTGGAGTCCCTTTATCTAACCTCTCCACATATAGCTTTCCTTGGCTGATATCAACACCTTCTAATTTTTCACTATTTTTTGATAACCAGTCCAAACGTTGGTTTAGCGAAGTAATCCTTTCTGTTAAGTACTCCTCGACCGTTAAAGGAACTGCCAAGTAATTTTCCGCATTTATTATGTTTCTCCAATCCTCTTCAGATATTAAGTAATCATCAAATGCCTTATGCTGTCTACTTCCTGAAACAAATACATCTCCTGATCTTATGTAATTTCGCAACTCTGTTAATGCTGCAAGTTCGTAATAATGTCGGTTAACATTCCCTTCGTCGTCATACACATGTTTTTGCCAGCGATTTGATACAAAATTCAAAGGTGCACTCATCGGTACTTTTCGCTTTCCGTTTATGTTTAAATCATGTATAGTATGAAGCGCTTGAAGTACTGGCTCTGCCGATTTAGTTGATCCAAACTGGAAGACCCTTAATAGGGTAGGCGCATACCGCCTGATATAAGAATATCTAGTCTCCAACAAATCTAAATAATCATAGCTTATAGGTCTTGATAACTGTTTGGCTTCCTCAACCGATTCCACCATTTTATCCCACGGCATAACGTCATCTAGAGCTGTAAAAGCATCTTTTCCTACTTCTTTCGCTTCAATAAGTGCTCCACATATCTTGATAAATTGTACAAGTTTTTCATTCAGTTTTTTACCATTTACTTTTTGCATCTCATCTTGTGCTTTTTTTCCTTTTAATTGAAGATTCATCATAATACGGTCGTGTATTTCAATTGCATAATCGATTAAATCTTGTGTAATTTCTAGCATAAAAGCAACTAAAATACTGTATCTTCTCACTTCATCAAACCTTCTAAAGGCATATGGTTCATATTTTGATCCTAATCTTGCAAGCTGCCGAAGGCGGTTGGAATTAATCTTGCTCGTATCAACTACAAGCCCTATATCTTTTACATATTCAAATCGCTCCACAACCTTGAGGAAAGACTCTGGTGATGGTTGAGAGGGAAGTTGTTTTAACCAAGCCAATGGCGAAATTCCATTATTTGTGGGTAGAAGTAAAGCATCTATTCTTTTCTTTTGCTCAGATGTTAAGTCATCATACAAAATACTGTATACTTTTTGATCTGCTTGCTGTTTGGCTTCCCAAACTATATTTTCAATTACATACATGGCAGGAAGAATAACTTTTGATTTCCGTAACATGGACAGTGCTATTTCAATTAAATGAAGTGAATTGCTGTTTTCCATAGCTTGTTGTGTGAGATGTTTCAACAGATTTTCTTCATGGCTAGAAGAAAAATTAGTGAAATTATACTCCTCACGAATTTCACTAAGATGCTCCCATAATGTGTTATTACGATTGGCATATTTAGAAAACTCTTCTGCAGGAATCTGTAGCTGTCTTGCGATATGCTTGATTACTGACATAGGAATATCGTTATACTCAGTTAAAGCCCATCCAGGATAACGAATTAATGCCAGTTGAAGAGCGAAACCTAAACGATTATATCCTCTACGATGCTTGAAGATTAAATGTAAGTCATGTTTAGAAAAGGTATGAAATGTTACCAAATCCCATTCTGTTAAACGTGATAAATCCATTAATTCATTTCGTTGTGCCTCCGACAGTAATTGTTTAACTCCCATTCTTTCTTTTTTCCTCTCTTTAAGAATTTATTTTTATTTTTTAGTTTAAATTGTTTAAAGTTATGGAGCGCAATGTTGTATATACGGTTAATAAAGATCTCTGCAGATGCTATAAGGGGACATGAGAATAGCCTTTATTATACAAATTATAGCATTTAACTAAGTATAATTTGATTAGTATATATCAAATGTAAAATCCCAGTCTTAATCCATAAAAAAAGAGCCCTATATCCCTTGGGCTCTACCATAAATTCGTATACAATATTAGTCCTTCAAAACTAGTATTGTATGTATATAGTATTAATTTTTTTAAACTGCAGTAGATATAAATACAGAGTATACAGCACTTTGAGTAATTCCTGGAGTTATAAAAAGTGAGATAGCATCTGTCCTTGCAACTGGATTACCAGGTATTGTACTAGTCCATGTAACTGTTGCAGGGGCTACCACTGGATTAGGATTAAATACCTTTACAGGTTGTGCTCCAATATCAGTTGGTTTAATCGAAAACACTATAGTTCCAGTAATATTGGCTGTAAGTGTAAGCGTAATTGTAGAGACTATTTGACCAGCACCCGGTGAAGCTAGATTAGTAGGTACATTATCACATACTCGCAACAAATATACACCTGTACCTAAGTTATTTACATTTATAGAAGCAGAAAACGCAACAACACTACCAGCTCCTGCTGTTACATAAGGGAGCGTTTGTGAATCTGCACCAGGTGATCCTGCTATGCGCTGAAATCCCGCAT
Source organism: Bacillus cereus group sp. MYBKT111-2 (assembly GCF_051915205.1). NCBI lineage: Bacteria > Bacillati > Bacillota > Bacilli > Caryophanales > Bacillaceae > Bacillus > Bacillus cereus group sp. MYBKT111-2. The sequence continues at coordinate 412 of NZ_JBQAEG010000014.1, read as the reverse complement.
TAGTACCACCAAAAAGGATAGCCTTTGTAGAAGTTGTTGCTGTAGCGCCAGTAGCTCCGGTAGGTCCTGTAGCTCCGGTAGGTCCTGTAACTCCCGTAGGACCAGTAGCTCCCGTAGGTCCTGTAACTCCCGTAGGACCTGTAACTCCGGTAGGTCCTGTAGAACCAGTTGTTCCGGTAGCTCCAGTAGGTCCTGTAATTCCAGTAGGACCTGTAACTCCGGTAGAACCAGTGGCTCCCGTAGGACCAGTAGCTCCCGTAGGACCTGTAACTCCCGTAGGACCTGTAACTCCCGTAGGTCCTGTAACTCCGGTAGGTCCTGTAGAACCAGTTGTTCCGGTAGCTCCAGTAGGTCCTGTAATTCCAGTAGGACCTGTAACTCCGGTAGAACCAGTGGCTCCCGTAGGACCAGT
>NZ_JBQAEG010000013.1:0-98761 GCF_051915205.1 Bacillus cereus group sp. MYBKT111-2 | reverse complement strand
TAATGATGGCAGAGAGGTCACACCCGTTCCCATACCGAACACGGAAGTTAAGCTCTCTAGCGCCGATGGTAGTTGGGACCTTGTCCCTGTGAGAGTAGGACGTTGCCAGGCTAATATTATTCCGCAGTAGCTCAGTGGTAGAGCTATCGGCTGTTAACCGATCGGTCGTAGGTTCGAGTCCTACCTGCGGAGCCATTATGCTTCCATAGCTCAGCTGGTAGAGCACTTCCATGGTAAGGAAGAGGTCACCGGTTCAAGCCCGGTTGGAAGCTTGGGAATAGGTTTAAAACTTTTTTGGCCCGTTGGTCAAGTGGTTAAGACACCGCCCTTTCACGGCGGTAACACGGGTTCGAATCCCGTACGGGTCACCACTTTTGGAGGATTAGCTCAGCTGGGAGAGCACCTGCCTTACAAGCAGGGGGTCGGCGGTTCGATCCCGTCATCCTCCACCATATATATTTTAAATGTCGGAGGGGTAGCGAAGTGGCTAAACGCGGCGGACTGTAAATCCGCTCCTTCGGGTTCGGCAGTTCGAATCTGCCCCCCTCCACCATTTTCTTTAAAATAACCTGAGAGGGTTTATTTTTTTGAAAAGATAACCATACTAGTAAATATTAATGGGCTATAGCCAAGCGGTAAGGCAACGGACTTTGACTCCGTCATGCGCTGGTTCGAATCCAGCTAGCCCAGCCATTTACGAGCCATTAGCTCAGTTGGTAGAGCATCTGACTTTTAATCAGAGGGTCGAAGGTTCGAGTCCTTCATGGCTCACCATTTTCGCGGAAGTAGTTCAGTGGTAGAATACAACCTTGCCAAGGTTGGGGTCGCGGGTTCGAATCCCGTCTTCCGCTTAATTACTAAGGGGCCTTAGCTCAGCTGGGAGAGCGCCTGCCTTGCACGCAGGAGGTCAGCGGTTCGATCCCGCTAGGCTCCATCTAATAGAGAAAGCTTACATCATATGATGTAAGCTTTTTTTGTGTTTGAAAAGACAACTTTCATACTTGTCATTTAAAATGGAGAAAACGTGAAAATAAAGGGTGGGGGATAATTATGAAAGTTATTATTGCATCTGATTCATATAAAGAAAGCTTAAAAGCTATAGAAGTATGTGAGGCCATTGAAAGAGGCTTTGGAGCAATTTTCCCTAAAGCAGAGTATGTAAAAATACCAATTGGAGATGGAGGGGAAGGAACGGTTGATTCCCTTGTTGATGCCATAAGCGGGAGGATTATATCATTTCATGTGACAGGACCACTTAGAGAGAGTATACAAGCTTTTTACGGTATGTCTAAAGATAAAAAGACAGCGTTTATTGAAATGGCAGCAGCATCAGGCTTACAACATGTTCCGGCTAAAAAACGAAACCCACTTATTACGACGACGAAAGGAACAGGAGAACTTATACTACATGCGCTAGACGAAGGAGCTGAGCATATCATTTTAGGACTTGGAGGAAGTGCTACAAATGATGGAGGAGCGGGTATGTTGTCAGCTTTAGGAGTCAAGTTCATAAATGGAAAAGGAGAAGTAATAGAGCCATCTGGTGGAACGTTACATTCGATTGTCTCTATTGATTTTTCACAAATGGATTCCCGTTTAAAGCATATAAAGATAGAAGCAGCATGTGATGTAGATAATCCGTTAGTTGGAATAAGAGGAGCATCTTTCGTATTTGGGCGACAAAAGGGTGCGGATGAAGAGATGATGAAAGAGCTGGATGAGAATTTAAAGCATTATGCGCATATCCTTAAACAATACCTATCTTGCGACATATCTAAAATACCTGGTGCAGGAGCTGCGGGAGGTATGGGAGCAGCTGTTATTGCAGTGCTAAAGGGAAGCTTGCGGAGAGGAATTGAAATTGTATTAGATTATACAAATTTTGATAAGCATATAGAAGGTGCAGATTTAATTATAACTGGCGAAGGGAGAATAGATGAACAAACAGCATATGGAAAGGCCCCAGTAGGTGTTGCGGAGCGTGCAAAGCATTTTCATATTCCTGTCATTGCTATTGGGGGATCGGTATCTCCGAATTATTCGGCTGTTCATGAAAAAGGAATTGATGCAGTATTTAGTATTACAACAAGTCCGATGACATTAGAGGAGGCATATAAAGTAGCAGAAGAGAATATCGAAATGACAGCAAAGAATATTGCAGCAGTGTGGAAAATAGCATCAGAAAAACACTTCTAAATGCGGGAGTGTTTTTTATTATTATCTAATAATAATGATGGTAGTTGTTTCATTAAGTTAACTTTATACATAGAATAGTCTTAACATTTGGATTTTGAAGCGGATATAAGTGAATAATTTGTATATCCATACAGAAAAATGTCGAGTTGAGTCAGACTATATAAAAGATTTAAAATATTTAGTGAAGGCACAGAAGGGGGATACTATCTATGAAAAAAGAAATCTCAGTTATTGGAGTTCCAATGGATTTAGGGCAGATGCGTCGTGGCGTTGATATGGGACCGAGCGCAATCCGTTATGCAGGGGTAATTGAAAGAATTGAAGAAATTGGATATGACGTTAAAGATATGGGAGATATATGTATAGAGAGAGAAAAAGAGATAGATGAAAATACAAAATTAAGAAACCTTACACAAGTTGCAACTGTATGTAATGAATTAGCAAGTAAGGTGGATCATATTATAGAAGAAGGTCGTTTTCCACTTGTATTAGGTGGCGATCATAGTATTGCTATCGGTACATTAGCTGGTGTGGCGAAACATTATAAAAACCTAGGTGTTATTTGGTACGATGCACATGGCGATTTAAATACAGAAGAAACTTCACCATCTGGGAATATTCACGGTATGTCACTTGCAGCAAGTTTAGGTTATGGACATTCTTCACTTGTAGATTTATACGGAGCATATCCAAAGGTGAAAAAAGAGAATGTTGTAATTATCGGTGCGCGTGCATTAGATGAAGGAGAAAAAGATTTCATTCGTAATGAAGGTATTAAAGTGTTCTCAATGCATGAAATTGATCGTATGGGGATGACGGCCGTTATGGAAGAAACAATCGCATATTTATCTCATACCGATGGTGTACACTTATCATTAGATTTAGATGGTCTTGATCCTCATGATGCACCAGGAGTTGGAACACCTGTAATTGGTGGCTTATCTTATCGTGAAAGTCATTTAGCAATGGAAATGTTAGCGGAAGCTGATATTGTTACATCTGCGGAATTTGTTGAGGTAAATACGATTTTAGATGAGCGAAATAGAACGGCAACAACAGCGGTTGCTTTAATGGGTTCTTTATTCGGTGAAAAACTAAAATAAATGTAAGAAAAGCAACTGAGAAGTTGCTTTTTTTATTTGAAAATAGGCGTATAATAATGATTTATATTATACTGTACGATAAGAATGTTTGACATCTTACCAATTTAGGCTAAAGGGGGTTGTTTGTAATTGTCGTTTGTTTCATGTATGGTATAATTAACTAGTTGTTGGAAATACATACAGATAGAGCATAAAACAATATTTCAATATATGGATAGAATTGCTCGTAAGTAGGAGGAAGGGTTAGCATGCCTTTTGAAGATACGACCATTTTGAAATATCTTAGTACGGCATTAGATATTGCCGTTGTATGGTTTATTATATATAAGCTAATTCTCATAATCCGAGGGACGAAAGCTGTTCAACTTTTAAAAGGGATTACAGTTATTATTCTCGTTCGGATGATCAGTATTTTTCTTGAATTGCGAACGCTATATTGGCTAACTGAACAAGTATTAACGTGGGGATTTTTAGCCGTTATTATTATTTTCCAGCCAGAATTGCGAAGAGCGCTTGAGCAGCTAGGACGCGGGAGTTTATTTTCGCGTACTGGAACTCACGAGGATGATGAGCCTGAAATGGTTGCAACAGCGATAGCGAAAGCAACGGAATATATGGGGAAACGTAGAATTGGTGCATTAATTACCTTGTCAAAAGAGACCGGTATGGGTGATTATGTAGAAACGGGTATTCCGCTAAATGCAAACGTATCATCGGAATTACTCATTAATATTTTCATTCCAAACACACCTCTTCACGATGGAGCAGTAATTATGCAAGGAAGTACCATTAAAGCAGCAGCTTGCTATCTTCCGTTATCGGAAAGTCCATTTATTTCTAAAGAGTTAGGAACTAGGCATCGCGCTGCAATGGGAGTTAGTGAAGTTACTGATAGTATTACAGTAGTTGTGTCGGAAGAAACAGGCCAAATTTCTTTAACGAAAAATGGTAAGTTGCATCGTGATTTGAAGACAGAACAACTGAAAGATATGTTGTTATCTGAATTTAGTGCGAATGAAAAAACGACTTCTTCGTCTTTATGGAATTGGAGGAGAAAGCGTCATGGATAAGTTAATGGAGAATCATTGGTTTTTAAAGGGGATCTCATTACTATTGGCGTGTATGCTTTTTATGTCAGCGACTTTAACTGAAAAAAATACGACATCGGGGATACTACCTTTTGCAAATGATGCGAAAGAAACATTAACTAATTATGCTATTAACGTTAAGTATGATGAAGAGAAATATATTGTAAGTGGTATTCCGGCAGAGGGCGTTAAGGTGAAGTTAGAGGGTCCAAAAGCAGCAGTTGCTACGGCAAAAGCGAAAAAACAATTTGATATACCAGTTGATTTGAGAGATAGCGAAAAAGGAACGTATGAAGTTTCTTTGAAAACGAACGGACTTCCAGATGATGTGAAAGGAACAGTTCAGCCATCAACAATTAAAATTACTCTTCATGAAAAAGCGAGAAAATATGTTCATGTAGACTTGAAATTATCAAATGAGGATCAGATGGCAGCGGGTGCTACTCTCGAAAAATCAAACATTAAACCTGATACGGTTGAGGTAGTTGGGACGAAAGAAGAAATTGAAAGTATTTCATCTGCTAAGGCGTATATTGATTTAAAAGGTGTTAATAAAACTGTTACGAAAACAGCCGAAGTTACATTATACAATAAAGAAGGAAAACGTTTAAATGTAAGAACAAGTCCATCTAAAATTAGTGTAACGTTGAATGTGGCGACGCAAGCTACGGCCAATAATACTGAAAAAACTGTTCCTATAGCATATACGAAAAAGGGGAGTTTACCGGAAGGATTGGCCGTTACAAATATTAGCGTTGAGCCGAGAGAAGTAACGATAGCAGGTCCAAAAGATATATTGGATAATATACAATCGATAGAGGGGGTCGAAGTAGATCTTAGTCAATTGACAGAGTCTACAACATTCGATACCTCTGTTTTATTACCAAAGGGTGTAACAAGTGCGAAACCAAATCAAGTGAAGGTTTCAGTAGGCGTACAAAAAACAAAACAAACGAAAACAAGAACGATTGATGGTATTTCAATTCAAAAAAATGGACTTTCTAAAGACGTTACGGCCCAGTTACTTTCGCCGCAAGATGGGAAGATAAGCGTTGATATTTCAGGAGAAACAAGTATAGTAGATAAAATAACAGCTGCTCAAATAACAGCAGTGATTAATCTACAAAATGTGTCTCCTGGGACGAAGGATGTTGCTATTCAAGTGAGTGGCCCTGGTAATATTTCAATAGAGCCAAAACAAAAAAGTGCTAAAGTTACAATTGTGAAGAAAGAAAATCCCGATAAAGAAGTACAGGGTAACGGTGAGCAACCAAATTCAAATAATAATAAAGATAATCAAACTGAAAAACCAAAAAATCCTGAACCTGAACCTAAGCCTGATCCAGAAAAGGAAAAGGAGAAGGAATCGGAACAAAATGAAGATAAAGAAACTAGCCAAGAGCCAACAGTAGATAATCAAAAAGAGCCAGAAAAAGGAGCGAATCATAATGGGTAAATATTTTGGTACAGATGGAGTACGCGGGGTTGCGAATAAGGAGTTAACACCTGAATTAGCGTTCAAAATTGGACGTTTTGGTGGTTATGTATTAACAAAAGATACAGACCGTCCAAAAGTAATTATCGGCCGTGATACACGTATATCAGGACATATGTTAGAAGGAGCTTTAGTAGCAGGTCTATTATCAACTGGAGCAGAAGTAATGCGTCTTGGTGTTATTTCTACACCGGGTGTTGCTTATTTAACAAAAGCATTAGATGCACAAGCAGGTGTTATGATTTCTGCATCTCATAATCCAGTACAAGATAACGGAATTAAATTCTTCGGTTCAGATGGTTTTAAATTAACAGATGAGCAAGAAGCAGAAATCGAAGCTTTATTAGACAAAGAAGTTGATGAATTACCACGTCCAACAGGTACGAACCTTGGACAAGTGAGTGATTATTTTGAAGGTGGACAAAAGTATTTACAATACATTAAACAAACTGTAGAGGAAGATTTCTCAGGTTTACATATCGCTTTAGATTGTGCGCATGGTGCTACGTCTTCTTTAGCTCCGTACTTATTTGCTGATTTAGAAGCTGATATTTCAACAATGGGAACTTCACCAAACGGTATGAACATTAACGATGGAGTAGGTTCTACGCATCCAGAAGTATTAGCTGAATTAGTAAAAGAAAAAGGTGCTGATATTGGTCTTGCTTTCGATGGTGATGGTGACCGTTTAATCGCTGTAGATGAAAAAGGAAACATTGTTGATGGCGATCAAATTATGTTTATTTGTGCAAAGTACATGAAAGAAACTGGTCAACTAAAGCATAATACAGTTGTTTCAACAGTTATGAGTAACTTAGGTTTCTACAAAGCACTTGAAGCTAACGGTATTACAAGTGATAAAACAGCAGTTGGTGACCGCTACGTAATGGAAGAAATGAAGCGCGGAGGTTACAACTTAGGTGGAGAACAATCAGGCCATATTATCTTACTTGATTACATTACAACTGGTGATGGAATGTTAAGTGCACTTCAACTTGTAAACATTATGAAAATGACGAAAAAACCATTATCTGAGCTTGCAGGAGAAATGACAAAATTCCCGCAATTGCTAGTAAACGTTCGTGTAACAGATAAAAAACTAGCACTAGAAAACGAAAAAATTAAAGAAATTATTCGTGTTGTAGAGGAAGAAATGAACGGTGATGGCCGCATTCTTGTTCGTCCATCTGGAACAGAACCACTTATTCGTGTAATGGCAGAAGCACCAACACAAGAAGTTTGTGATGCATATGTACATCGCATTGTAGAAGTTGTGAAAGCGGAAGTTGGCGCTGAATAATTTAATAAATTTATTGAAAAGGAGCACAATAAGTGCTCCTTTTTCATATGTTTTATAGATGGTGAAAAAATTTTCATTGACGGTTTATCCATGTTTGTTATAAGATGGTCTTGTTCTTTTTCTCAAAGGAAATATTGTAAATTATAGAAGCGCCAGAACTACAAGTAGTGTAGTTGACGAGGTGGGGTTTATCGAGATTTCGGCGGATGGCTCCCGGTTGTTCATCACAACCGCAAGCTTTTACTTAAATCATTAAGGTGACTTAGTGGACAAAGGTGAAAGTGTGATGAGAGAAAAGGAACGGATACAAACTAGCTGTATAAGTATATACGGACTTAAACCCAATCGAGAGGAAGGTGAAAGTCGTTACAAGCTTACAGGGCTAGCAATATGTAATCCGTTTTTTAGTATAAATAAAAATGGTATCGGACTATGTCGTTACATGTTCGCAGAGCAGTGTAAGCATTTGTAACGGCGACTAAACATGTGTGGAATCGTAGGATTTATTGGAGAGCAAGATGCAAAGGAAATTTTATTAAAAGGTTTAGAAAAGCTAGAATATCGTGGATATGATTCAGCAGGTATTGCAGTACAAGCAGAGAACGGTGTTGTTGTATACAAAGAAAAAGGCCGTATTGCAAAACTTCGCGAAATCGTAGATGAGAATGTAGCAACAAGCGTGGGGATCGGTCACACACGCTGGGCTACACATGGTGTTCCGAGCAAAGTAAACGCGCATCCGCATCAAAGTACATCAAAGCGTTTTACACTAGTTCATAACGGTGTAATTGAAAACTATGAGTTAGTGAAGAAGGAATATTTACAAGATGTAACGTTCGTAAGTGAAACGGATACAGAGGTTATCGTACAGCTTATGGAACAACAAGTGAGCACAGGACTAAGTGTAGAAGAAGCGTTCCGTAATACGCTATCTCTTTTACATGGCTCTTATGCAATCGGATTACTTGATGCTGAAAATCCAAACATGATTTATGTTGCTAAAAACAAAAGCCCGCTATTAGTAGGTGTTGGTGACAACTTTAATGTTGTGGCGAGCGACGCTATGGCGATGTTACAAGTTACAGATCAATTTATTGAATTAATGGATAAAGAAATTGTAATTGTAACGAAAGAAAGTATTACAATTAAAAACTTACAAGGTGAAACGATTGAACGTGCACCGTTTACAGCGGAATTAGACGCAAGTGATATTGAAAAAGGAACATACCCTCATTTCATGCTTAAAGAAATCGATGAGCAACCACTTGTTATCCGTAATATAATTCAAAAGTACCAAGATGAAAATGGCGAGATTGAATTAGATCAAGACATCCGCAATGCGATTTTAGATAGCGATCGTATTTACATCATTGCATGTGGAACAAGTTATCATGCAGGTCTTGTTGGAAAACAATTTATCGAGAAGTTTGCAAAAATGCCAGTTGAAGTGCATGTAGCAAGTGAATTCTCTTATAACATGCCATTATTAACAGAAAGACCATTCTTCATTTACATTTCACAAAGTGGTGAAACAGCTGATAGCCGTGCAGTACTTGTACAAACAAATGAAATGGGTCATAAAGCATTAACAATTACAAACGTACCTGGTTCTACACTTTCTCGTGAAGCGGATTATACACTTCCGTTATACGCGGGACCAGAAATCGCCGTTGCATCAACGAAAGCTTACACAGCACAGCTTGCAGTACTTTCAATTTTAGCTGCGGATATTGCTAAAGCAAAAGGTGAAGTTCTTGATTTCGATTTAACACACGAATTAGGACTTGTAGCAAATGCAATGGTACAACTTTGTGATCAAAAAGAAGAAATGGACGCATTAGCAAAACAATTTTTAGCAACAACTCGTAACTGTTTCTTCATCGGACGTAGCGTAGACTTCTACGTAGGATTAGAAGGAGCGTTAAAGCTAAAAGAAATCTCTTACATCCAAGCAGAAGGATTTGCTGGAGGAGAATTAAAACACGGTACAATCGCCTTAATCGAAAACGGTACACCAGTTATCGCACTTGCTACACAAGAACACGTAAACCTTGGAATTCGTGGTAACGTGAAAGAAGTAGTAGCACGAGGAGCTAACCCATGTATCATCTCAATGAAAGGCTTAGAAATGGAAGGTGACAGCTTCGTATTACCAGCTGTACACGAAGCACTAGCACCGCTAGTAGCAGTTATTCCATTACAACTTATCTCATACTACGCAGCACTTCACCGCGAGTGTGACGTTGATAAGCCACGTAACTTAGCTAAGTCTGTTACGGTTGAGTAGGAGATTAGTAGGTTAGTAAATATAGTGTAGTTTTGAAATAAAGTTAAGACGTTTATAAAAAAGGTGCGATGCTTTATCTCTTTAATCAAAGAATTGTAAATAAGCTATGATCAAACTTTTTTATAAAACATAAACATAAACCTGTTGGATAAGAAACCATTTTGATTAGACTTTTTCAAAATGGTTTCTTTTTATTCATCATAGAATACGGTTTAACACAATATTTTTAATCAAACTTTATTTTAAAGCCACACATTGCTTTTTCTTATGGTGAATTTGTTTCTTAGTTATTTCCTGCATTTTATATCATTCACCAATCATGTAATGTTAAGGGAGATGACAAAAGAAAGGAAGAATGTACAAATGAGTATAGTAAAAAACGGAACATTGCAAGTAGTTGGAGCAAGCATCTATTATGAGGTACGTGGTTCGGGTCCAATTCTTCTTTTAATTCATGGTGGGGGTGGTGATGCCGACAAGTTCCATAATATCGCCGACCATCTTGCTAAATGGTATACCGTTGTTACTTACGATCGTCGTGGTCATTCCCGTAGCAATCTCGTCAATAAAAATGAGGATTACCATGTGCACACGCATAGCGAAGATGCTCATCGGTTGCTAGCTAATCTGACCAAAGAACCGGCTTATGTATTCGGAAGTAGTTCTGGTGCTGTTATCGGACTTGATTTGTGCATACGTCATCCTGAGCAGGTACAGTTACTAATTCCACACGAACCGGTTTTATTACAACTTTTATCTGAAAATGAGTTGAAGCAGGCTATAAATTTCATGGAAGACCTTAAAGGGAATCATCAAAGTGAGGTCATGAAGTTATTGTCAAATATTGATGATAGTAATTCCGAACCATCGAAGGATATGCTAACAGAGCGACTACTTGGCAATTCGATGTATTTCACTGATTATGAAATCCCGGGAATTCTCAGCTATACTTTAAATATCGATGTATTAAAGTCCCTATTAAAACCTGCATCGATACAGGTATGTCCAGCTGGTGGAAGTATTTCAAGAGAAACTTTTCCTTATCATTGCGCATTCAACTTAGCAGAACACCTCGGAACAGAATTCGCAGAGTTTCCAGGACATCATGTGGGTTATAACACAGTGCATCATAAAGAGTTTGCTGAGAGGTTACATGATGTTATTGAGAATTAATCGGGAAACTATCAATGAGCAGTGTATAAACACAATAGCGCGAATAGATATTCATGGAGTTACAAGACAATACGTAATTTAGGGTTTTGTCTATATGTCTAAATTAATTTCAAAGCATCAGCAGAATATGAACAACTAAAAAAGCAGCTACCTCTCCATTTAAAGGTAGCTGCTTCTTTTTACATAGATTCTATAATTATTTGTCTTTCATGCCACTTGTTTAGTTTTCCATTTCCTAAATCTTCTTTATCACCAATAATAGTTTTGGGGTGACTTGATTTGTGAGCTTAATAATTATGGGCTTTCCTCTAATAGAACCAAAGTAAACAATAAAAGCGCTTGCATAATTAAAAATCCGAGTTATAATACTTGTATACAAGTATACTTGATTAACACGAGGTGGGTTTATGACGAAATCAATGGAATTTCTTTATCCTGAAAAATGGCTTTCAAAAGCTTCTACAGGTGATCGTGTTGCGAGCGAATTGAGAATGCGCATTATTGCAGGTGTAATTGAAAGCGGTACCATATTGTCAGAAAATAAAATAGCTGCCGATTTTTCTGTAAGTCGGTCACCCGTTCGTGAAGCATTAAAATTACTAGCTTCTGAAAATATTATTCGCTTAGAAAGAATGGGCGCAGTTGTCATTGGTTTAACCGAGAAAGAAATCGAAGAAATATATGATGTTCGTTTACTTATAGAAACGTTTATTTTTGAGCGACTTGGAAAGATAGACACAAATGATTTAGTAAGAGAACTAAATAAAATAATGGAAATGATGAAAATCGCCATTAAGTATCATGATTCTGATGAATTTTCTTATCAAGATCTCTTATTCCATGAAACGATTATTCGAACCATTGAGCATTCCTACATCCTGATGATTTGGAATAATTTAAAGCCCGTTATGGAAAGCTTAATCCTTTTATCAATGCGTACTCGTTTCAAGGAAAAGTACGAAGACTTTGAACGGATTATTAAAAATCATGAGCTTTATATAAAAGCAATCGAATCAAAAGATCGAGCCCTCATGATTGAGGCCTTACATCAAAACTTTGATGATGTTCAAGGGAAAGTCGAAGACCTCTGGATGTCACAACAAATGTTATCTAAAGGAGTTGAGCAAGGACATGAGTAGCTATATGTTAGGTATAGATATCGGTACAACAAGTACGAAAGCAGTTTTATTTACTGAAAAAGGCGAAGTCATTCAAACCGAGAATATTGGTTATCCACTTCGCACACCGGATATATCCACAGCGGAACAAGATCCAGAAGAGATTTTCCAAGCTGTTTTACAAGCAATATCAAATATAACGAAACAGCATTCAGATAAAAACCCATCGTTTATTTCATTTAGCAGTGCTATGCATAGTGTCATTGCTATGGATGAAAATGATCAGCCGCTGACACCTTGTATCACTTGGGCAGATAATCGTAGTGAGGCATGGGCACATAAAATCAAAGATGAATTGAATGGCCATGCAGTTTATAGACGAACAGGAACACCTATTCACCCAATGTCACCATTAAGTAAAATTACATGGATTGTGAATGACCATCCGGAAATTGCGATTAGAACGAAAAAATATATTGGAATCAAAGAATATATCTTCAAAAAATTCTTTGATCAATATGTTGTTGATCATTCCATCGCCTCGTGCATGGGTATGATGAACTTAAAAACGCTAGATTGGGATGAGGAAGCTTTAAAAATTGCTGGTATAACATCAGCTCAATTATCTAAACTCGTACCAACCACCAAAATATTCAGCAACTGCAATCCAGATTTAGCCCAAAAGATTGGTATCGATTCCCAAACATCGTTTGTCATTGGTGCCAGTGATGGGGTGCTTTCTAATCTAGGTGTGAATGCAATTCGGAAAGGGGAGATTGCTGTCACAATTGGAACAAGTGGTGCTATTCGGACCATCATTGATAAACCACAAACAGATAAAAAAGGAAGAATATTTTGTTATGCCTTAACAGAAAAGCATTGGGTAATTGGTGGACCAGTAAACAATGGAGGGATGGTCCTTCGCTGGATTCGTGATGAACTTGCTTCATCAGAAGTAGAAACTGCGAAAAGACTAGGAATTGATCCATACGATGTATTAACTAAAATAGCAGAACGCGTGAGACCTGGTGCAGACGGATTATTATTCCATCCGTACCTCGCAGGGGAACGTGCACCATTATGGAATCCAGATGTACGTGGCTCCTTCTTCGGTTTAACGATGTCACATAAGAAGGAACATATGATTCGTGCAGCTTTAGAAGGTGTTATATATAATTTATACACTGTATTTTTAGCATTAACAGAATGTATGGATGGTCCTGTAACTCGTATTCAAGCAACGGGCGGTTTCGCAAGGTCTGACGTTTGGCGACAGATGATGTCCGATATTTTTGCATCTGAAGTCGTTGTTCCAAAGAGCTACGAAAGCTCTTGTCTAGGTGCATGTATATTAGGTCTCTATGCCACAGGAAAAATTGATTCTTTTGAAATCGTTTCCGAAATGGTTGGTAGTACCTACAAACATACACCGAAAGAAGAAGCAACAAAAGAATACAGACAATTACTGCCTATATTTATTAACCTATCAAGGGCACTAGAAGACGATTATACACGCATTGCAAATTATCAAAGAAATTTAATAAAGTAAAATTTTCATCAGTAATCCCCCACGCCTCGCTTCTATCTAAAACACGAGGTGGGGGCCTTACTGCCCACGAATAGCGGGATAAATACAAATACAGCTAAGATTAGGGGGGAACTACGATGCCATTAGTCATTGTAGCAATTGGGATTTTAGCATTACTTTTACTGATTATGCGCTTTAAATTAAACACCTTTATTTCATTAATCATTGTATCAGTCGGGGTTGCTTTAGCACTTGGAATGCCACCAGAAAAGATTTTTAAAACCATTGAAGCGGGATTAGGCGGAACACTTGGGCACTTAGCACTCGTTTTTGGACTTGGTGCGATGTTAGGTAAGTTGCTTTCAGATTCTGGGGGTGCACAACGCATTGCCATGACCCTTGTGAAAAAATTTGGTGAAAAGAACATTCAATGGGCTGTTGTGACTGCCTCATTTATTATAGGGATTGCATTATTTTTTGAAGTAGGATTAGTATTATTAATCCCGATTGTATTTGCAATTTCAAGAGAATTAAAAGTTTCTATCTTATATCTCGGTATTTCGATGGCAGCTGCTTTATCTGTAACACACGGATTTTTACCACCACACCCAGGACCAACTGCTATCGCTGGTGAATTGCATGCAAACATCGGTGAAGTATTACTTTACGGTTTTATGATAGCGGTTCCAACGGTTGTGTTAGCTGGACCTGTATTTACTAAACTTGCAAAAAAACTAGTACCTGAGGCGTTCACAAAAACCGGTAATATACAATCATTAGGTGAGCAGAAAGTATTTAAACTTGAAGAAACTCCTGGTTTTGGAATCAGTGTTTTTACCGCTTTACTGCCTGTTCTTTTAATGGCAGTCGCTACAATTATTACTTTGCTGCAAAAAACAATGGGATTCAAAGATAATAGTTTACTAGCAACGATCGAGTTTATTGGGAATGCGGATACTGCCATGTTGATATCCTTACTAGTTGCGATCTATACAATGGGATTGGCAAGAAATATACCAATCAAAAACGTGATGGAATCTTGTACAACAGCGATCTCGAATATTGGGATGATGCTCTTAATTATTGGTGGAGGCGGCGCTTTCAAACAAGTATTAATTGATGGCGGCGTTGGTAACTATGTAGCCGAATTATTCAAAGGAACTTCCTTATCACCGATCTTGCTCGCATGGATTATCGCTGCCATCTTACGTATTTCATTGGGGTCTGCTACGGTTGCTGCATTAACAACTGTCGGTTTAGTGATTCCGATGTTAGGCCAATCTGATGTTAACCTTGCTTTAGTTGTCCTTGCAACAGGGGCTGGTAGTTTAATTGCTTCACACGTGAACGATGCTGGTTTCTGGATGTTCAAAGAGTACTTTGGTTTAAGCATGAAAGAAACATTTGCAACATGGACTTTACTTGAGACTATCGTTTCTGTAGCCGGATTAGGGTTTACTTTATTATTAAGTTTATTTGTATAGATCTTTCTAAACAGTAAAAGGGATACGGAAGCTGTTTAATGTGATTTTTCATAATTAACCAGTTATTTTTCATGATTGATTAATAAGGATGAAAATTTCTCTTTATTTTTTAACTTGATAGTGATGTGCCGTGTCCCTTTAACCTTTTGCACGAATACTGGCAGAGCCTATTGAAATGAAAAAGTTGGATTATTTGATTAAAGTGTTATTTTAGGTATATATACTATAATACAGAGTAACATACATGGAAAGGAACGATAGAATATGGAAAAGTTACAAATTGGAGTTGTTGGTGTGGGCGTTATGGGAAAAAGCCTCGCACTTAACTTTGAGAGCAAAGGGTATTCTGTTGCCCTATATGATATTTCAAAGGAAAAAGTTGATGAAACCATTGAGGAAAACCGTGGTAAAAACTTAGTTGGTACTCATATAGTTGAAGAGTTTGTTAACTCACTTGAATCACCTAGAAAGATTTTATTAATGGTTAATGCGGGGGAAATTACAGATAAAGCGATTGATTCTCTAGTCCCTCACCTCGATAAAGGTGATATTTTAATTGACGGTGGTAATACATACTTTGTCGATACAATTCGCCGAAACAAACGTCTTGCCGAAGAAGGAATCAATTTCATCGGGGCAGGTGTGTCAGGCGGTGAAGAGGGTGCATTGAAGGGACCATCTATTATGCCAGGCGGACAGAAGGATGCATACGAAAAAGTAAAGGATATGCTTGAAAACATCTCTGCAAAAGTGAATAACGAGCCTTGCTGTTCTTATATCGGACCTAATGGGGCAGGACACTATGTAAAGATGGTTCACAATGGTATTGAGTATGGAGATATGCAATTAATTTGTGAAGCATATTTCTTCTTGAAACAAACACTAGATTTGACTGCAGAAGAGTTCCATGAAATATTTGCTGAATGGAATAAAGGTGAACTGAACAGCTATCTAATTGAGATTACAGCCGATATTTTCAAGAAGAAAGATGAAGAAACTGGTAAGCCATTAGTGGATGTTATTCTTGATACTGCAGGACAAAAGGGTACAGGGAAATGGACAAGTCAAAGCGCACTTGATTTAGGTATCTCTCTGCCTATTATCACGGAATCTGTATTTGCACGTTGCATTTCTGCTTTAAAAGAAGAGCGTGTGAACGCAAGCAAAGTTTTATCTGGCCCTAAAGATAAAACGGCAATTGGAGTTGAAAAAGCCGAATTAATTGAAGCGGTGCGCCAAGCTTTATATATGAGTAAAATTTGTTCTTATGCACAAGGATTCACGCAATTGAAGGCAGCTTCTGAGGAATATGATTGGAACCTTGATTTTGGCAGCATTTCTATGCTTTGGAGAGGCGGATGTATTATCCGTGCTGCCTTTTTACAGAACATTAAAGAGGCTTATGAGACTAACACTGATCTACCGAACCTTTTACTTGATCCATACTTTAAAGAAATTGTAGAGTCATATCAAGGTGGATTACGCCAAATTATCTCACTGGCGGTACAACAGGGCATTCCGATACCTGCATTTTCAGCAGCAATTTCTTATTATGACAGCTATCGTACTGCCAAACTACCTGCAAACTTGTTGCAAGCGCAGCGCGATTATTTTGGAGCACATACGTATAAACGAGTAGATAAAGAAGGTACATTCCATACAAAATGGATATAAAATAAAAAATGGACTAAGATTAAATTCTTAGTCCATTTTTTATTCCACAATTCGTAGGCTATAAGACCCCCACTGATGGAAGTTCACTTTAAACGAATGTATGAATCAAAATGCGTTTATTTTTCCCATTTAGATGAAAACCACATAATCTTTAATTTGAGTGGATAGAACTCTATAGATTAAAGTTTTACTTTATCAACTTCACTTTTATTTATCTGAATTTTCCGTTACTATTTTAAGTAGCCGTGAACAATTTCCTTTATTATGACAAAAAGGGACGAGAGATTTATGGACATTGCAAGGGGGCATATGGATGAAAGTGAGTGAAAAAACATATTTAAGTATAGAAGAGATTATTTCATTACCGGCCTTATCAAGTGCAAACATAAGTGATGATGGCAAAAATGTAGCATTTGTTAAGAGGACAGCTAACTGGAAAGACAATACATATAGAAATTATGTATGGATATATGAAAAAGGTAAAGGGAAAAGTTATCCATTAACAAATGGGGATATAGATAGTACATGCCCGTTATGGTCTTCAAATTCTAGGGATATTGCATACCTTAGCCCTGGTGGTAATGGGAAAAATCAAATCTTCGTTAAGTCATTAGATGGTTATAGTGGGGTGCAAATTACTGATGAGGAAGAAGGGGTCAGTACATTCAAATGGGATCATACTGGTAAAGGTTTTTATTATATTGCACAGGCAAAAGAATGTGAGGAAATAAAGAAACGTAAGGAGCTATATGGAGATTTCCACCATGTAGGTAAGGAACATCAAAATAATTGTTTATGCTACGTTGAAATAGAAAAAGTGATACAAAATGATAAAGAGGAACGAGAGATTAACGGTGTTTATCAATTAACTGATGGTAAGGATTTTTATATCCATGACTTTGATATTTCAAATGATGGGAAAAAAGTTGTATGTATGGCTACACCAAGCCTAAACGATTATATGAATGGTGATCTATATATATTAGATGTTGAAGCTGAGGAACTGCAAAAGATGAATGTAGATAAGTTGTTGGGCGGGAGCGTTTGCTTTTCTCCTGAGGGCAGCAAAATATGTTACTCAGCAAGCATAAGAGAGAAGGAGTATTATAGAAACCATATACAAGAGAGTACATTAGAGATATATGATATGAATACTGGAGAGGTACTTCAGCCCTTAACAAACTTTGATAGTACGGTTATGCCATTACAATGGACAGCTAAAGGGATCTTAATTAGATGGCAGGATAAAACGAATTATCGTATTGGATTACTAGCTGAAGATGGCACTATGGAAGTATTAAGTGACAACGTAGATGGTTTTATAATGGATGCTTCTATAACAAAGGATGGAAATCATATAACCTATAGTAAAGCTATAACAAATGAGACCTTTGAAATCTATTTGGACGATAAAAAAATAACGAATGAAAATAGCTTTTTCGAAGGGAAGCTTAAAAGCAACAGGGAAATCATCTCATGGCAAAGTAGTGATGGTCTTAAAATAGAGGGTGTTTTATCAAGACCAGTAGAGTTTGACTCAAATAAAAAATATCCTTTATTAGTAGTAATTCACGGAGGTCCGGCTTGGGCATCTTTTCCGATATTTTCAGATTGCTTCAATGAGAAATATCCGATTGAACAGTTTGTTGAAAAAGGCTTTATCGTTTTAGAGCCAAACTATAGAGGAAGTTCTGGTTATGGCAATGAATTTTTAAAAGCGAACTACAGAAAACAAGGACTTGCTGATTACGATGATGTTATATCTGGAGTGGATGAACTAGTTGAAAAAGGGATTGTAGATAAAGATAGAGTAGGAGTTATGGGATGGAGTAACGGAGGATATATATCAGCGTTCTGTTCTACATTTAGTAATAGATTTAAGGCGATTTCAGTTGGGGGCGGAATTACGAACTGGATTACTCATTACGTAAATACAGATATCCCTTACTTCATTAGGATGCATTTAGGAAATACTCCATGGAATGATCCAGATATATATACGAAAACATCACCAATGACATATATTAAATCAGCCTGTACGCCTACCTTAATCCAACATGGCGAAAAGGATCTAAGAATACCAATTACAAATGCATATGAGCTACATCAAGGATTAAGAGATATGGAAGTTGATACAGAACTAATTATATTTAAAGAAATGGCATATAGTTCTGACCAACCAGGAGTTCATGTGGCTATTATGAAGCAGAATTTGATGTGGTTTTCACACTATATACTTGGGGAAAGTATGAAAGATTTTAGAACTATATAATAGATATCCGCGCAGGGATTTTCCGTTGGGTAATCGGGTCAGATTGTTGAAAAAGAGATTCAACAAATTATATAATTTGTTGTAAACTAAACTATTATTGAAGAGATTTAAGTGAGTATAAAGAAACGTAATTCGGAGGACGAATATGACAGCGAATAAAAATGAGTTATCTGTAGAACAACGTGAAGAACTAATAAAAGTATTACAAGCTCGTTTTGAGAAAAACATGAACCGCCATGAAGGTCTTGAATGGGCTAAAGTTGAAGCGAAGATAGAAGCTAATGCTGAAAAATTATGGTCACTTAATGAAATGGAAGTAACAGGCGGTGAGCCGGATGTTGTTGGATATGACAAAGAGAAGGACGAGTATACTTTCTATGATTGTTCAAAGGAGAGTCCTAAAGGTCGTAGAAGCCTTTGTTATGATCTTGAAGCGTTAGAATCAAGAAAGAAGCATAAACCAGAAAATAACGCTATTGATGTGGCAGCCGCTATGGGTATTGAACTATTAACTGAAGAACAATATCGAGAGTTACAACAACTTGGAGATTTTGATATGAAATCATCAAGCTGGGTACAAACACCTTCAGATATTAGAGAACTCGGTGGTGCGCTATTTTGCGATTATCGCTTCGGACATGTTTTCGTGTACCACAATGGAGCAGACTCTTATTATGCTGCCAGAGGTTTTCGTGGCTCGTTAAGAGTTTAAATTTGGAGTAAATAAAAAAGAGCCTATACGCAGGCTCTTTTTCTTATTTATATTTTAAGAGTAAACCGTTACTACGCAGTTTTACTTAATTTATATGTTCCATGGCTGTTTTTACGGAAAAGTCTTGGGAAAACATAGCCATCTAATCCAATACGCCCGGCGTTCTGTCCTGCAACTAAAATGAACATAGTTAAAATAAGCAGGTTTGGATTTACACTAACAGTTCCGCTTAATAAAAATGCAAGATTCATTATGATTCCGAAAAATGCAGCTGTTTTTGTTAATCCGCCTAAAATCAAACCTAGACCTACTAAAATTTCTCCCCATTGAACTAAAAAGCTAAATAGGTCTGCATTTGGAAGAACAAAGTGTTGAAGGAAATCTGCCCACCAACTTTGTACGGCAGGGTGGTCACCTGATGCTTGAGCAATAGCGCCCTTTAGAAAACCACTTGCGTCAAAAGATTGTCCAAAGACTTTGCCGATTCCAGCAGCGAGCCATGTATATCCTATGTAAAGTCGTAAAAATAATAATATGAAAGCAGCACGTTTATCAGTTCTTAAAAAATTGATAACCATTGAAATCCCTCCAATATTGTATTTACAAGTTTATTATATATCTATTGTGAAAAAATTCACAATAGATAAAGTGTGAACAAAAGTAGTGTTTTTTTATGAAAATAAAGAAGGCATATAACAATCATATGTTATATGCCTTTTCTATTATATATTTAGTAATTTATTTAGGTAATGTAAATTTAGCTTTTTTACCTTGTGAAATATCTTTAGCTTCTTTATTTCTCATAGGTCCTAACTCAATCTCAAAGCTTTTATCTTTCCAAATCTTTTCATACTGCTCTTGATCTAAAATAAATACTTGCAGTAACTCTCCAGATGTTCCTGTTTTGACTGCAGCGTTATAGTCGTAATTTAGTAGCATACCTTCATTAATTGTATATTGTGTACCATCATTCACTCTTAATGTAGAGCTTATAGGAGATAATGAAACGTCTTGAGTATCTTTGTTATCAAGCTTGAATTTCACTGTTAATAGAACAATACCATTTTTGAAATTTGCAAAGCGTGGTGCTTCGACGGAATTTGGTGTGAATTGAGTAAATTGGTATCCGTCTAATGTAACATGAACAGCACCTAATTCTTGGCTGTTATTAATACTTGATTTCTCTTTTAACATTTTTTTATCGCCCATGTTATTAGCTGTAGCTTTATCTTGGTAGAAAGTTTTATCTGTTGCAACCTTTTCAGCACCTTGTTTATTTAAACTTAATGAAAAGCTTCCAGGGCTTCCGATTGGAGCATCGAATTTTCCTTTATTAGCTTGTGCAGTTGGGACTGTGACTGAGACTGTTGAGAGACTTGAAATTTTTTCTAGATCATCTTTTCCGAATGGATACGCGATATAACCAGAAATGGTTTCTCCTGCTTTTACTAAGTAATCATTCGTTGGAGCAAGCTTAGTTGGCAGCTGATCTTCTTTTGGAATTAAGTCTTTATAGTTACTATATACTTTCTGCGCACCAGTAAATGACATGTCCAATGCTGGCATATAATAAATATCTTTAGCTGAACTATTTTTTACGCTATAGTTCACAAGAATAACTCCGCCCTCTGTTTGACGGTTAAATGGAATGTTAAAGTCCGTATGGAATCCATTTAATTCAACTAATGTATAGCTGTTCATCGATACTGAAACATCTTCAGCTTTATAAACTTGTGGTTCCTTATTTTCAAAAAGAACTTTTGTTTTACCACCTGTTTCTTTTTCCATGTAGGAAATAAGTTTAGAATAATCGCTGGAGCTAGTAGCGGTATTTTCCGTCTTTTTATCTTCAGTTTTCTTGTTTTCGGATTTTTTATCTTCAGGTTTATTTTCTTTCGTCGTATCCGTTTTGCTTTCTTTTGTTGCATTTTCTTTTTGTTCTTTATTTGTCGTATCGCTTTGACCACAGCCGGTTATTACAAAAGCTGCTACGATTACTGCAGAAAATAAAGAAAGTAATTTTTTGGACATGTTTCTTCCCCCTATTTGTTTAAAACTAAACTCTCACATTAGCCCCACATTTTATTATAAGAAGGCTAGTCAATATTTACCAGTGTTTTTTCTGATTATTTCTATTATTTCAATATTATAATATAATAAATTTGATAGAAGTTTGGAATGGAATATTGGTTTTTATTTTTTATCATTTAAAATATTACATCATATTGTTAAGATAGAAATAGAGGTATATGGAAAGGAGACAAGGACTCAATATGTGGATGAACTTGTAATGATTCGAAATTAGATAGATGAATTTTTCTCTCATAAGTGAGGGGTTATTTAGCTATCTGTAAATCATGCAAGGACTGCATATTTGGCTTGTGCATCCCCTTTGTAAGGATAGATACCTATGTGGGGAAATTCATATCTCTTATATAAAATATGCGTCCTTTAAAATTGGAGGAGTATATGATGAATCAATTAAAACATAAAGTAGCAGTTGTTACAGGTGTAAGTCGTTTAGATGGTATAGGCGCAGCAATTTGTAAAGAATTAGCTGAAGCAGGATACGATATATTTTTTACGTATTGGACAGAGTATGATAAAGAGATGCCTTGGGGCGTTGATCAAAGTGAACAAATACAATTACAAGAAGGGTTACTAAAAAACGGTGTGAAAGTATCGAGTATGGAGTTAGATTTAACTCAGAATGATGCACCGAAAGAGCTTATAAATAAAGTTACTGAACAACTAGGCTACCCTCATATATTAATTAATAATGCAGCGTATTCTACAAATAATAATTTCTCTAATTTGACTGCTGAAGAATTAGATAAGCACTACATGGTCAATATTCGTGCGACTACATTATTAAGTAGTCAATTTGCCCGAGGGTTTGATAAGAAATCTGGTGGTAGAATTGTGAATATGACTTCGGGACAATTTCAAGGGCCTATGGTTGGAGAACTAGCGTATGCAACAACGAAGGGGGCTATTGATGCTCTTACTAGTTCGTTGTCAGCCGAGGTAGCTCATTTAGGAATAACAGTGAATGCAATTAACCCAGGTCCAACTGATACAGGCTGGATGACTGAAGAGATAAAGCAAGGATTAAAACCGATGTTTCCATTTGGTAGAATTGGTGAACCAAAGGATGCAGCAAGACTTATTAAGTTTTTAGTAAGTGAAGAAGCGGAATGGATTACTGGACAAGTTATTCATTCAGAAGGTGGATTCAAAAGGTAAAAAGAAGGTATCTCACCAGGGTGAGATACCTTCTTTTTTAATCTTTCTTCAATCTTCGTGCAATACCATTCCCTAAAGACTGTAATCCTTGAACGAGGATAATTAAAATAAAGACAGTTGCATACATTACTTCAGGTTCATAGCGTAAATGTCCGAATCGATATGCTAAATCCCCTAGCCCACCAGCGCCTACAAGACCAGCCATTGCTGTTGCGCCGATTAAGCCAATCGTTGCAATTGTTAATCCAAGTACAAGGGAGGGACGAGCTTCTTTCACCATGACGTGCCAAATAATTTTTATAGTAGAAACGCCCATCGCTTGGTAAGCTTCAATCACACCACGATCGACTTCTAATAATGCGGTCTCCATCAATCTTGCGATATAGGGAGCAGTGAAGACGACAAGCGGTACGATAACACCTTGTACACCAATGGATGTTCCCATTAGAAATTTTGTAAAAGGTAGAATGAAGAATAATAGAATGATAAATGGAAGAGAGCGAATGATATTAATAATTGTATTAAGAATTGGATAAATGATTTTGTTTTCTCGCTGTCCACCAGGTCTCGTTAAAACAAGTGTGACACCAAGTGGCAGTGCAATAAGGATCGAGATGAGTAATGAAATAGATGTCATTTGAAAGGTTTGTATTGTCGCCTCCCATATAACTTTACCCCATTCATCCAAAAAGGACTTGTTTTCCATGGTCTGTTCTACCTCCTTCTACGATGATTCCTTGTTCTTGTAAAAATGATAAAGCACGGTTGATTTCATTTTGTTCCCCTTGCATATGAATGACAAGTTTCCCGTATGCTTCATGTTTTAATTGAGTAATATTACCGGATAAAATATTCGGATATACTTGGAATCGTTTTGTAGCGACAGCTAATGCTGGTTCTCCTGAAGAATTTCCTATAAAAGAAAGAGTTACAATTTCACCAGTAGTTTGAAGTTCTTTTTGTACCTCTTCTGGAATTTTCGCTGCAAATGCGCTATTTACAAATTTCTTCGTTGTTACATGTTGTGGGTTTGTAAAAATATCTTTCACAGTCCCGCTTTCAACTACTGCTCCATGTTCCATAACAGCAACTCGGTCGCATATACGCTGGATAACGTTCATTTCATGTGTAATGAGTAAAATCGTAATTCCGATTTCTTCGTTGATTTTTAATAATAAATCAAGAATAGAGTCAGTTGTTTCTGGATCTAAAGCGCTCGTTGCTTCATCACTTAATAACACTTCCGGTTCATGTGATAGTGCACGCGCGATGGCTACACGTTGTTTCTGGCCACCAGAAAGTTCACTTGGATAGGCGTCTTTTCGATTAAAGAGATCGACAATACGTAAATACTTTTCTACCCTTTTTTCAATTTCTACTTTTGGAATGCCAGCAAGGCGTAAAGGTAGTGCGATATTTTCATAGACGGTAACGGTTTTAAGTAAATTGAACCCTTGAAAAATCATCCCGATTTTTTGTCTCGCTTTTGCTAGTTCTTTTGTAGACAGTTTTGTTAAATCTTGCTCGTTTACAATAATATTTCCTGTTGTTGGTTTTTCTAATAAATTTACACAGCGAATTAATGTACTTTTGCCAGCGCCGCTATATCCAATGATTCCAAATACTTCGCCCTTTTTTACTTGGAGGGAAGTAGACTTAAGAGCTTCCACATTCCCCTTTTTTGTTGTAAATACTTTGGATACATTTTTTAATTCAATCATTATCGTCAGCTCCTACCAAGACGGTAAAACAGAACCATCAAATTTTTTATCGATAAATTCTTTTACTTCTTTAGATTGATAAGCTTTCTTTAATTTATTTACAACAGCATCATCTTTATTTTCAGTACGAACAACGACCCAGTTTACATATGGTGAATCTTTTCCTTCGCGGAAGATAGAATCTTTCGCAGGGCTTAATTTTGCACCTAATGCAAAGTTTGTATTAATGGCAGCTGCTTTCACTTCACTTAGTTGTGTTGGTAATTGAGATGCCTCTAATTCAACGATCTTTAAATTTTTTGGATTTTCAATTACATCTTTCGCAGTCGCTTTTTCTGTCGCTTTTGGATCCACTTTTAAAACCCCTGCTTTTTCAAATAGTTTTAAAGCTCGAAGTTCATTCGTTGGATCATTTGGTACAGCAATTGCATCGCCCTCTTTTAATTCTTTTACATCCTTTAAGCTTTTTGAATATACGCCCATAGGGAATGTTACTGTTGAAAATACTTCAGTTAATTTCATATTACGTTCAGCTTTAAATACGTCTAAATATGATTTTGTTTGATAGCTATTTACATCAAGGCTTTTTTCATCGAGGGATACGTTCGGTGCTACATAATCATTAAATACTTTTATATCAATTTCGAGACCGTCTTTCGCTGCTACTTCTTTTACCTTTTCAAAAATTTGTTCATGTGGCCCTCCTGTTACACCGACAGTAATCTTTTTCTCATCTAACGCTTTTACTTCTTTATCTGAACTCCCGCTACATGCGCTTAATAATAATACAGCCCCACTTACAATGCTTAATAATACTTTCTTCATCTATAATTCCCCCTTAAATATACGTTCCAAAATAAAAAGCACCTCTCAAAAATAAGAGAGGTGCCGAATAGACAAAATAGATTCCTCTCTTATCTTCCAAAACGAGAACTCGTTTTGCAGGAATTAGCACCTTAGCTTATACGTTATAAGCTCGGTTGCCGGGCATCATCGGGCCAGTCCCTCCGCCACTCTTGATAAGAGTATGTGTATGTAGTTTTTTTAATATGGTACTAATAGTAAATCTTACAAAAAGAATTGTCAACGTTATTTTCTGAATATATTTTATTTTAAGGTAATCGAAACGTTCCCCTTTTTATGCCCTTTTTCTACATATATATGAGCTTCAGCAATTTCTTCTAATCGGTAAGTTCTATCAATAACAGGCTTTAAACTTTCTGTTTCAGTTAGTTTTTTTAGTAGAAACATATCTTCTTTACTTACCTTTGCCATCATTCCATTAACAGATACATATATTCCATTAGGTGTTAATACTTGTTTACAAAGGGATTTTTTATATTTTCCAACTGCATCAAATATAACATCATAGTATTCCCCCTGCTTAGTAAAATCTTCTTTCGTATAATCGATTACTTTGTCAGCCCCTAAAGATTGCACGAGTTCAAAATTTGAATGACTACAAACAGCTGTAACGGTTGCGCCGAAATATTTAGCAAGTTGTACGGCAGCTGTTCCTACTGATCCAGATGCGCCATATATTAGTGCTTGTTGCCCCCTTTTTATACGGGCCTTTCTTAGGAAGTGTAGTGCCGAAGTTGCGCCAAAGGGAATAACTGCTGCTTCCTCATACGTTACATTGGTAGGTTTTAATGCTACTAATCCACTTTCATGTACACAGGTATATTCTGCATAACCACCGACATTAAGCTCTGTTAATGCAAAAATTTGATCTCCTTTTTTAAATTGAGTTACATCTGTTCCTATTTCTTCGATTTCGCCGGATAACTCTACACCGAGTATAGGCTTTCTCGGTTTTCTAAAACCTAATATGATTCGCATAGGAATCCAAAATAAGAGAGGGCTATTAAACCCACGTATTCTACAATCTCCAGTCGTTACACTCGTTGCGTGAATCTTGACTAATACTTCGTTCTTTTTAGGTATAGGTTTCTCTATATTTTGAAGCTGAAGAACGTTAGGTGGTCCATACTGTGTGCAAATGATCGCCTTCATAATGACCTCCTGAAATGAGTTGTCGTTATTTACATCATATTTAAACTCTTCATTAAACATGTCGCTATATAGCGAATATAGATTGAAATTTATATAGATTTCATAGGAAAAGAGATGATATTATTTTGGGAAAGGGGGGCGGAATTATGAAAAAAATTATTTTTATTTCAAGTTTAGTGCTTGCAATCAGTCTAGGGGTAGGATGTAGTAATGAGAAAACAGCAAAGACGGATGAGCCGAAAAAAGAATCCGTTCAAAAAGAAAAGGAATTAACGGCGAAAGATGTTTTCAAGAAAACGAATGAAGCTTTTAAAAATGAAGAACATGTAACGATGACATATGGTGTAGGGGTAAAAGCTGAGGGAACAGAGATGGATATATTAAAGGCTAAGATGCAATTAGAGCCAAAGACAAAGAATTCTCGTTCTGAAATGAACATTTCCGGTACAGATGTTGTAGTGTATACTGTGGATGGTAAAGTTGCTGGTGAGGTAAAAAACCCTAATACAGGAGAAGTTATAACCGTACCAGAGGAGCAATTAAACGCTGGTGGAATGAAAGCGACTCAAGATATTATAGATAAATTAGAAGTACCGGAAGTAGTTTTAGATAAAATGAAGCTGGAGAAAAGCGGAGATAAATATAAACTGAAATTTACATTAAAAGGGCAAGAAACAGAAAGTATGTTAACTAGCATGGATGAAACGCAGAAGAAAATGTTACAAGCACAAAATGCGAAGATAGAAGAAGTGGATGCAGAATATATCATTACAAAAGATTTTAAATATGAATCAGCAAAGATAGACATGATTATGAGTAGTAATGGCAAGGATAAAGCACACATTATTACGAACGCAAAATATACGTCGTATGAAAAGTTTGCCCCAATACAATTGCCAGCAGCAAAGTAACAGTTTTGATAAGGAGGGACCTAAAATAAGGTCCCTCTTTTTTGTATTCTTTCTTCATAGGAAAATAGGTACAATATAAAGAGGAAAAGATGTAGAAGAGGAGAGTGTCATTTGAAAAAAGGAAAGATAGTAGTGGCCATTGTAGCGTATACCGTTTTGCTTGCAACGTCTGTACATACATATAAAAAACAACTGGATCATCCTATTATGAGTGATGTAGGTAAATTGCTTCCGACAAAAATAAAACGTGTTGAAAGTGCTACGGATGAGCACCCTTTAATAAAATTAGTGCAAGATGCGAATGTTTCTGGAGAGAAGATTTCTATTGCTGGTATGCAACATAGTCAGGGCGGGCAGACGTATTATCCACATGGTACGATGCTTGATATGAAAGGGTATAATAAAATATTAGAATTTGATCCAGAGAAGAAGCGCATTACAGTTCAAAGTGGTGTCACGTGGAATGATATTCAGAAGAAAGTAAATCCATATGGTCTTGCTGTTCAGGTGATGCAATCGCAAAATATTTTTACGGTTGGTGGTTCATTAAGTGTAAATGTACATGGTCGTGATATTCGTCATGAGGCATTGATTGATACAGTCGAATCATTTCGATTACTAATGGCAGATGGCACTGTACGTAATGTAAGTAGAGAAGAGAATGCGGATTTATTTCCTTACGTCATTGGCGGTTATGGGTTATTTGGTGTCATTTTAGATGTGACTTTAAAGTTAACAAATGATGAATTATATGAAACGCATACGAAAATGCTAGATTATAAAGAATACACGTCTTATTTCAAAGAAAAAGTGAAAAAAGATGCTAATGTTCGTATGCACTTAGCTCGTATTTCCGTTGCTCCAAATTCATTCTTAAGAGAAATGTATGTGACAGATTATACATTGGCACAAAATCAAAATATGAGGGAAGAGTATAGTGAACTAAAAGAAGAAACTATTATAGCAGCGCCGAAATTTTTACTTGGATTATCACGCTATAGTGATTGGGGAAAGAATACGTTTTGGGATATACAAAGAAGTTATTTCGAACGTACAGATGGAAAGTATGAGACGCGAAATAATGTTATGAGGTCAGATAGTGCCTTTATGGAATATGAAAATCCGAATAGGACAGAGGTGTTACAAGAATATTTTGTGCCTATAGATTCTTTCACGGAATACATAGATGATTTACGTAACGTATTAAATGAGGAAGAGTTTAATTTGCTCAATATTACGATTCGTTACGTGGAAAAGAATGAAAATGCAGTTTTATCCTATGCAAAAGATGATATGTTTGCACTGGTTCTTTTAATTAATCAAGGGCGTTCTGAAAATGAGATAAAGAAAACAGAGGATGTCATTCAGAAGATGATTGATGTTACGTTAAAGCATAACGGTAGTTATTATTTACCGTATTATTCTTATCCAACGAAAGCGCAGTTAAAGAGAGCATATCCTCGTATAGAAGAGTTTCTTCAGAAGAAAAAAGAAGTGGATCCAAAAGAGAGATTTGTGAATTTATTTTATAGGGAGTATACGAAATGACATATAGAAGATTTGTAGCTTCACAAAGCATGATTATGATGGCTGGAAGTATGGTATTTCCTTTTTACATTCTATTGCTTCGGAATGTTGGAAATAGCTTCTCACAGTTTGGCTGGGCATATGGCTTATTTGCCTTAACTTCAGCTCTAGTATATCCGTTAGTTGGAAGAATCTCTGATAGAGTAGGTGATAGAAAGTTATTAATTATATACGCCTGGTCCATGGCAATATTAATGCTTTGTTTTCCTATTGCAACAGAAGTATGGCATGTATACATTCTTCAAATTTTAATGGGTATTTTAGGGGCTGTGCAGCGTAATACAGAGAAGACGTCGTTAGCACGAAAAGTTGTACAAGAAAATGCTGGTTATGAGATTGGAAAATATCACGTGTGGACATCGATTGGAGGAGCAGTAGCAATTATTGCAACAGGATATTTAGTAGATTTCTTTACGATCGGCACGATTTTTTATATTGCATCTATCTTATATGTAGTAAGCGGAGTTGTATTAAGTAGTAAAAAAATATAACTATTCCCATTTTTACCTGAATAACCTTTATTTGTTATACTAAAGGGGAAGACAAAAGAAAAGGGGACATTGCCTTTGATGAAATTTTTAATTTTAGCTATTCTCACTTTGTTTTTGATTCCATGGACAAGAAGAGGCGGTAGTAAACTTCGAGCAGTGGATAAGAAAGGGGATGAGAAGGTTGTAAAGGGTAAGAAATCATCCATTTTAGTTATTCCAGTTTTATTTTGGATAGGTATTGCAATCTATGAATATTTTTGGCTAATTGATGATCGAGCAGATTCAATTCTTACTCATTATTCTGTTGCAGTAGCAATTTTAATTGGGCTTGTTTTATTTTCACAAGATCAAATAGGAAAATTAGAAGGCACATTAAAAGGAATTCTAATGTTTGTTTTACTCGCAAGTTACGGCTACTTTGGTTACTTGCACGATATAGTAATCTCGCAAACGAAATATGATTCTGTTGTAAAGGTAGAGAAAGATATTTCAGAGCCATTTACTGAAAATGATCAGCCGTTTACAGTGCCTCCAAAGACAGCGGAGAATAAGATGAAAAAAGTATTTGGGGATATTCCGAAAGTAGCTTATTTTGAGCTAGGAGAATTAACACCACAAATGGTAAATGGTGAGGCTTTATACGTAGCACCGATTGAAGTTTCAGGCTTTTTTAAAGCTCGTAAAGCGGAGACAATTCCAGGGTACGTAACAATGTCAGGTACGAATCCCGATGCAGAAGCAAAACTGCACCTCGGTTATAAAATGAAATACGTGCCAAGCATGTTTTTCGGGAATAACTTAGAGCGTGTGGTAAGGCAAGCGGAACCAAATTTAATCTTTAAAGGGAAACCTAAATTTGAAGTGGATGATAAAGGGAGACCGTATTATACAATGACGTACGGTGAATTTATTTCAGGAAGATCTGGATTTGAGGTAGAGGGCGTTGTAGTAGTAGATGCACAAACAGGTGAGGTGAAAAGATATGATAAAGGAAAGGCACCTAAATTTGTTGATGGCGTATTAAATCACGAGACTGCATCTACGTTAAATACGTACTTCGGTAAATATATTCACGGATTTTGGAATACAAAATTCTCGCAAACTGATATGAAGATCCCGACTGAGTGGGGAACGAAAGAAGGAGTTACACCGATTTTCGGTAAGGATGGAACACTATATTACTTTACTGATTTCACTTCTCCGAAAGAAGGAGTAGATTCTGCGTTAGGTTACTCACTCATTGATGCGCGTACAGGTAAGTTGTATTACTATAATGGAAAAGAAGTAAAGGGAATTATGGATGGTTCGGCTGCTTCGGAAGTCGTGGATAATTCCTTTAAGAGAGAAAAGTGGCATGGAACGATGCCGGTTATTTATAACGTGTACGGTAAACCTTCTTGGATTGTACCTGTTATTGATGATGGAGGGTTAGTACGTGCCCATACGGTTATCTATGCTTCTAATGCGAAAATATTTGCAACAGGTTCGACGCAAAAAGAAGCGCTTGAGAATTATAAAAATGCGCTGAGTGGAAGCGGAGATTCATTTAGACCGACTTCAAATGGAAAAGAGGCGCAAAAAGAAGGCGTTGTACAACGTGTATATAAAGAAAAATCAGGTGAAAATACAATTGTTTATGTACTGTTGGAGAACGAACAAAAAGTGTTTATGATACCTACGAAAAAGTTCCCATATGCTATGTTTACAGAAGTGGGAGATCCAATTCAAATCACATATTTAGATACAGGAGAGGCGATGTCTTCCGTATCTAAATTTACAAATAGTAATTTGAACAAGTAAAGCGATAGAGATTCTATCGCTTTTTTTACAAAATTAAACAGGAAAATGCGCTATACTTGACGTATGTTTATGTTGTAACTATAATTGTTACGATTTAGTATGTATAGGAAAGGGTGAACGAAAAAAGTGAATGAAGTTAATCAGGAAATATATAAGCCTGTAAAGATGAACAGGTTATGGATGATTCTTGTATTAGGAACACTTACGGCGATTGGACCATTATCTATTGATATGTATTTGCCTTCGTTACCGAAATTAACGGATGACTTGCAAACAGGTGCATCTCTAGCACAGCTTACATTAACAGCTTGTTTGCTTGGGCTTTCAGTAGGACAATTATTTGTTGGCTCAATTAGTGATATTTACGGAAGACGCAAACCTCTTATTATTGCTCTTATTATTTATGTTGCTTCTTCTTTACTTTGTGCTGTTGCGCCATCTATTTGGACTTTAGTGTTATTACGCTTTCTACAAGGAGCTTCAGGATCAGCCGGTATTGTTATATCACGTGCAATGGTACGTGACATGTATTCAGGTTCTGAAATGACGAAATTCTTCTCACTGCTCATGTTAGTAAACGGAGCAGCACCTATTTTGGCACCGATTATTGGGGGACAATTATTACAGTTTACAACGTGGCGCGGTGTCTTTATCGTTCTCGGAGCAATAAGTGTATTTATGTTAATATCAGCTACTTTCGTATTACGTGAAACATTACCTCCTGAAGAAAGAGAAACAGGCGGTTTGTCAGGGACGTTAGCGACGTACGGAAAACTGTTAAAGGACCGTTTGTTTATGGGATATGCATTGTCACAAGGATTAGTAACGGCGGCAATGTTTGCATACATTTCGGGATCACCATTTGTGTTGCAGAACATATACGGAGCATCACCACAGCAATTTAGTTTATTCTTTGCAATCAACGGTATCGGTATTATTATTGCGAGTCAGGTTACGGGTCGTTTAGCAGGGAAAGTGAATGAGAAGACATTATTTGTCTCTGGTATTGTTATTGCAGCTGTTGGTGGTTTATCTTTACTACTAACAATCTTATTAGGAATAGGGTTAATTGGTGTTTTATGCTCGTTATTCCTTGTCGTATCAAGTGTTGGGGTTGTCTCAACAACTGGGTTCTCATTAGCGATGAGAAATCAAAAACAAGCTGCAGGAACAGCATCAGCTTTATTAGGCTTATTACAGTTCATTTCAGGAGCGCTTGTTGCACCGCTAGTAGGTATTGGTGGAAGTAATACCGCATTACCGATGGGTGTTGTAATAGCTCTTTGTGAAATTGTTGCGGTACTATGCTATTTATTTATGGCTAGAAGAAGTGAAAAGCAGTTTGAACTGCAAGCAAGACA
Source organism: Bacillus cereus group sp. MYBKT111-2 (assembly GCF_051915205.1). Taxonomy (NCBI): domain Bacteria; kingdom Bacillati; phylum Bacillota; class Bacilli; order Caryophanales; family Bacillaceae; genus Bacillus; species Bacillus cereus group sp. MYBKT111-2. The sequence goes on along the minus strand of NZ_JBQAEG010000013.1, from coordinate 66,198 downwards.
AAATTTAGAGGCTTAACAAAAAAGAACTGATTCAAAGGGAATATTTGAATCAGTTCTTTTTTTCATTTCTTTCAAATACCTCATACATATTATTCATGATCGTATCATATAAAATAGCAAGTTTATCCCACACCCAGCGATTACTATCAACTTCTTTTTCCCCGCAGTCGATAATATCGGTATGGTCGGTAATTTTATACGCTTTTTTAACGATAATAGGAGCAATTTTCGGTATACGTGGGATTTCTTTTAAGATATCTGCGAAGTTTCCAATGTAGACATGACCGATGATTTCGATTGTTAATGATTTATCTGATATATTTAGCACTGTATGAAATTGATTTGTATGTTGTTGTTTTAAATATTGGGCTAACTTAAATGGAGCATGCTTCTTTTTTAATACGCGGCGAAGGCTCTCTGTATTTTCGATATGAAGTGATTTTTCGCGAATAAGGACACGAATATCTTCTCCCATAAAAGGCATTGTATTGTACATAGATGATTCTCCTTAAAAACTTACATATGTTTGCGTTATGCATATGTAAGTCTAGCATGGTTTGTTCTTTATGTGTGCTTACAGTTTTGTAAGGTGCTGTAGTAAAGCAGTGCAAAAGTTATTTGTATAAAGTGACGATACTGTGACAAACATGTTGGTATATATATTACGATGTCGTCTTAAGTGTAAAAAGTAGGATGTTCTCGGTATAATAACAAGTGGAGATAAAAGAAACTATAATGAGTAGTAGCTGTAGATAAAAGGAGAAGAAGAGATGAAGAAGGTTTTGGGTATTGCTGTAATGGGAAGTATGATCCTTCTAGCAGGATGTAATGGAAATAAGGATACGAAAGAACCGAAAGAAAAGGTAGAGCAATCTACAGAACAAACAGAAGAAATGAAAGAATACCGTGCAGTACATGAAAAATACGATTTGAAAATGAATAAAGAAATTAATAACGCACTGCAGTTATTTGAAGTGGCAAAAGAAAAGGGCGGTAAGGAAATAACGACTGCTACATATAAAGAAGATGTGCAAAAGGTAACAACGAGCATGTTAGAAGATATTGATCATATACGAAAAGAAATTCGTGTTCCGAAGTCGAAAGAGCAAGAACATGAGGTATATGTCGGTTTCTTGAATGAATCGGAACAAGCAATGAAAAAATTACAGAAGTTAGCTAAAGAAGAAGATTCATCGTTGATTCGTGATATAGAAATTAATTTTGCAACAGCATCGACATACTATAAACGTTTTCAAGCAGAAACGAAAAAATAACCTTGCCTGTGCAAGGTTATTTTTTCTTCTTACGATCGCCGTCTTCATCCTCGGATACTAATACCTTCTGTTCTTCGTGAAATTCGGAAATAGTTTGCCCGGTAATATTATCAAAGGGGGTGTAAAAAGAGGTAATGCTTTTCTTTTTAATGAAAAGTTTATAAAATCCAATGATAACAAGTATAACGATTGTTAATGGTAATCCTATAGTTGCTAGAAGTAAGGGATCCATCATATAACTCCTTTCATATCGTTTTTTTTTATTATAGGCGAAAAACTGTAATTTAGATAAACACACTATTAAAAACTGATTTTTCTAAATATATCCAATTTGATTGACTTTTCATTTTTTCAGAATTATAATTCGAAATATACAATTTGAACCAAATAATAAAATAGCAATTTACTTATCCAGAGAGGTAGAGGGACTGGCCCTATGACACCTCAGCAGCGGGTTCTGTAATAGGAACACCGTGCTAATTCCAGCAAGCAAGTCTTGAAAGATAAGTGATAGGCCTTTGTTTATTAAGCCTTGATCTTATTTTTTAAGATCAAGGCTTTTTGTATTCTAAAAAGAGAAAAGGGAGTAATGGAAAAAGTACGTTCATAAAACTAAGTAAATATATGTGTTTAGGGGGTTAATGAAGTGTATGTAATTAAAAAATTATCAGTTATGGTGTTCACGCTATGGGTTATTACGACGGTGACATTTCTAATTATGCATATTATTCCGGGGGATCCATTTTCATCAGATGCAAAAATCTTTCCTGAAGAAGTGATCCAAAACATGAGAGCGAAGTATCACCTTGATGAACCGTTATGGAATCAATATGTTGCTTATTTAGACGGCGTAGTTCATTTTGATTTTGGTGAATCTGTTCAATCAACCGGGCAAGGTGTATCAGAAATTATAACAACTGGTTTTGGTCCATCAGCAATTATTGGTTTACAAGCACTTATTATTTCATTGCTAGTCGGAATTGCTGCAGGTACATTTGCGGCTCTCTATCATGGGAAGGTAATTGATTACGGTGTAAGTTTACTTGCCATCCTCGGTATTTCTATTCCGAGCTTTATTTTAGCACCACTATTTATACAAGTATTCGCTATTCAATTCGAGCTCTTACCAGTAGCCTCTTGGGGTACATTTGAACATACGGTATTGCCATCCTTTGCATTAGCGTTAGGACCAATCGCAGTGATTACAAGATTTGTTCGCTCTAATATGATTGAAGTTTTGCAGAGTGATTATATTAAGTTAGCGAGAGCGAAAGGTATACCGATTAAGAAAATTATTATAAGACATGCTCTTCGAAATGCAATTGTTCCGGTACTTACATTTGTTGGACCGTTAATGGCGGGACTTTTAACAGGTACTTTCGTTATTGAAAAGATTTTTTCAATTCCTGGTCTCGGAAAATATTTTGTAGATAGTATTTTTAATCGAGATTATCCAGTGATTATGGGAACAACCATTTTTTATAGTGCACTTTTAATTGTATGTATTTTTATTACAGATATTATTCATCGTATTGTTGATCCACGTATTCGTTCTATTACGTAAGGAGGGAGGATATTTAAATGGGTGCTTATGAAATTAATGACCAGTTATTAACAAATGAAGAGAAAAAAGAATTAACAATAAATAAAGATCAGCAAAAGATTAGCCGAAAGAAAGAAGTGTTTCGTAAGTTTGTATCGAATCCAATCGCAGTTTTAGGATCAGTGACGTTATTACTCATTATTGTTTTTTCACTTGTTGGTGAAAGTTTAACGCAATTTACTGCGAGTGAACAAGTAAAAGAGGCGACAAACTTACCACCTAGTAGTGAGCATTGGTTCGGAACAGATGATTTGGGAAGAGATATATGGGCACGTACTTGGGCTGGCGGGAAAATTTCATTAACAGTTGGATTAGTGGCAGCTGCTCTTGATATAGGACTTGGTGTGCTAATTGGAGGATTTAGTGGATATGTGAGAGGGCGCAATCGCCTTGGGACATTAATTGATGAGTGGATTATACGAGGAATCGAAGTATTATACGGTATCCCGTATTTATTAATTGTTATTTTACTATTAATTGTTATGAAACCAGGTCTTTTTACCATTATCATCGCCCTTGCATTAACAGGATGGATTGGTATGGCACGTCTCGTTAGGGCGCAAGTCTTATCTTTAAAACAAAGAGAGTTTGTTATTGCAGCGGAGCGATTAGGTACATCACATATGAAAATTATATACGGGCACTTAATTCCGAACTTAACAGGCATTATTATCGTAAATTTATCATTTACAATTCCAGCAGCTATTTTCTCAGAATCATTTTTAAGCTTTATCGGACTAGGAGTGCAATCACCGGCAGCAAGCTGGGGGACGATGACGAATGATGCACTTGGGACATTACTAAGCGGGGAATGGTGGCAGCTATTCTTCCCAGCAATCATGATTGCGCTCATTATGTTCGCATTTAATGCGATTGGTGATGGTTTACAAGATGCAATTGATCCAAAAATCGTAAAACAGAATCGAAAGGAGAAAAAACATGGGACAGCTCTTATCTTTAGAAAACGTAACGTTAGCCGTTGAAAAAGAGAATAGTAAACAAGCAATTGTGAAGCATGTTTCCTTTTCTGTTAGCAAAGGTGAAATAGTTGCACTTGTAGGAGAAAGTGGCTCAGGGAAAAGTGTTACAGCACAATCTATTATCGGCTTAAATCAAGAATCAATTCAAATTGATGATGGAAATATATCTTTTGAATCAAAGGCATTAACGAATCTACAAGAATCAGAATGGAATCAAATTCGTGGGAAAGATATTTCTTTTATCTTTCAAGATCCACTTTCATCTTTAAATCCGACGATGAAGGTGGGAAGGCAAATTACAGAGGTGATTTTGCAGCACGAAAAGAAATCGAAAAAAGAGGCAAAAGAAATTGCAATTAACTTATTAAATGATTTAGGAATACATGAAGCAGAGAAACGCTATGAACAGTACCCACATCAATTAAGCGGAGGCATGAGGCAACGTATTTGTTTAGCGATCGCATTTGCCTGCCACCCAAAACTCGTTATTGCGGATGAACCTACGACAGCATTAGATGTAACAATTCAAAAGCAAATTATGGAGTTATTAAAGGAAAGAAAGGAAAAGCAAAATACGAGTATTTTACTAATTACGCACGATTTAGCACTTGTACGTGAAGTAGCGGATCGAGTAGTTGTGATGTATGGAGGACGTGTTGTTGAAAAAGGAACGATAGAGGAAGTGATAGGTTCTCCTAAACATCCATACACAAAAAGCTTATTACAAGCAATTCCCAATATGGACGATTCCGAAAAAGTATTACGTGCAATAGAAGGGACGACACCTTCCATTGAGACGTTAAATAGCTTTGGTTGTCCTTTTGTAAATCGTTGTCCAGTAGCGATAAAAGAATGTATTCATCGTTTCCCAGAGAGAACAACATATTCTGGGGAGCATAGTTCACATTGCTGGCAACATGTTCTGGAGCATAATAAAGCGAAATCAAAAGAGAAGGTGAATGCCTCATGACGACAGATTTAATTACTGTAAAGCAAGTAACGAAAACGTATGGAAGTAAAAATAAAGAAATCGCAGCGTTAAAAGACATATCACTTGCGATCCCGAAAGGAACAACGCTTGGCATTATTGGAGAAAGTGGTTCAGGAAAAACAACACTTGGTAAGCTCATAGCTGGGATTGAGAGCCCAACGTCTGGTGAAATTGATTATAACGGTCAAGTCGTTCACAAGTTGAAGGCAGCTCATAAACGTGATTTCTTACAGAAAGTACAGTTTATTTTTCAAGATTCCACAGCTGCATTAAATCCGCGCTGGAAAGTACGCGATAGCGTAACGGAAGGCTATATTTCATTTGGTTTAGGTGATAAAGGATTAAAGGATAAAGTAGCAGGTGATGCGCTAGAGCGTGTGGGGTTAGATAGACGATATATTGATCGCTATCCGCACGAATTTAGCGGAGGACAACGTCAACGAATTGCTATTGCAAGAGCGTTATTGTGTGAGCCGGAAGTATTGATTCTTGATGAACCAATTTCGGCATTAGATGTTTCATTGCAAATTCAAATTGTACATCTGCTGCAAAAAATCCAAAAAGAACAAGGTTATACATATTTATTTATCGCGCACGATTTACCGATGGTTCACTATTTATGTGAAAAAGTAGCTGTCTTATACAAAGGAGAACTTGTTGAATTTGGAAATACGGACGAAGTATTCCGTAATCCACAACATTCTTATACAAAAACATTATTAGCATCTACACCAAAAATTTCAGGTTAAAGGAGAATGTAGGATGAAGAAGTTTTTACTGTTTGTCATTATGACCGTATTAGCAATTACTTCTGTTGCTTGCGGTAAGAAAGAAACGCAAAAGGCGAGTGCTGGTAAGGGAGAAGGCGATCGATTAGTAACGAATATTAGTAGTGATCCATATACACTTGATTCTGCTATTGCAACAGATAGCACGTCAGGTTATATAATTGGGCAGTTGTTTTCAAGTTTATATACGCAAGATAGTAATGGGAAATATCAAAATGAATTAGCGGAGAAAGAAGAAGTAAATGCTGATGGAACTGAATATACAATCCATTTGAAGAAAGATATTAAATGGTCAGATGGTTCTCCTATTACAGCAAATGATTTTGAATTTGCATGGAAGCGATTATTAAATCCGAAAACGGGTTCTATGAATGCGACAGAAATGTATTTTATTAAAGGGGCAGAGGCGTATAATACTGGAAAAGGTGAAGAAGGACAAGTTGGTATTCAAGTTGTTGATCCTCAAACATTAAAGGTAACCCTTGAACACCCAGTTGCTTCTATTAAACAAAAACTAGCAAGCTCACTATTTATTCCATTAGCTAAAAAGTCGATTGATGATAATAATAAATTAAAAACAGATCCAAAAGAGTTAATTACGAATGGGCCATTCACGTTAAAAGAGTGGAAGCATAACCAGGCTATTACAGTACAAAAAAATAAAGAATTCTATGATAAAAAGGTAACATTAAAAGAAATTGAGTTTCGTATTATTCCAGACTCTAAAACAGCGTATCAATTATTTAAATCCAAAGAATTAGATTTACTAAGTGGTTTACCACAAGAGATGATCGAAAAAGAAAAAGGAAATAAAGAATATAAGCGTGTTGCAGGGTTCTCTTCTTATATTTATTCGTTTAACGTAGAAAAAGAGCCGTTTACAAATGCAAAGGTACGTAAAGCATTTTCATTAGCGGTTGATCGTAAATTTATCGTTGAAAAATTGTATAAAAATAATGCGCAAGAAGCATATGCATTCGTTCCAGAAGGAGCAAAAACACAAAGTGGCCGTGATTTCCGTAAAGAAAAAGGTGATTACGTTAAATTTGATCCAGCAGAAGCGAAAAAGTTATTAGAAGAAGGCATGAAAGAACAAGGCTGGTCTACATTACCTGAAGTAACATTAAAATTCACTACAGATACACAACATAAAAAAGTAGCAGAAGCAATGCAAGAAATGTTTAAGAAAAATCTTGGCGTAGATATTAAATTAGAAAATAAAGAGTGGAAGAGTTACATCGACACATACAAGCAAAGTGATTTCCAATTAGCTTATATGGGATGGGGCGGCTCTTTATTAGATCCAATTACTAAACTAGATTTATATGCAGGTGATGGTCCAAACAATTATGCAAAATGGCATAATAAAGAATTTGACGCTTTAGTGAAGGAAGCAGAAGTTGAACAAAATGAAGATAAGCGTTTTGACTTATTGCATAAAGCGGAAGATATTATGTTTACAGATTCACCATTAATCCCAATTATTTTCCCAAGTGCTTCCTATTTACAAAAATCATCAGTATCCGGTGTCCAATTCATTATTGGTTCTAGTCCAGAATTAAGATACGCAAAAATTAAAAAATAAAGAAGTAGGCAACTGCCTACTTCTTTATTTTATTTCTCTTTTATATTCTTTTTTCGTTCCATCAGAGAAGACAACTTCTAAATCAAATTTTTGATAGTCTTTATCAAGTTTGAACACGTTCACTACTTGATCGATTACTTCTTGGTCAGCAGTATCTTTATCAAATTTTAATTCTTGTAGAAGTGGGCTTAATTTTGTGATAGCCTCGTCTCCTGTTAATTTTACATCTGCTTTATGATCTTCAATTTTTGCTTCCATTTTCTTATCAGCTGCTACATTTTTATAGTCTGCTTCGTAGTCTTTCTTTGTATCTTGGTAGTCTGCCTTTAAATCGAATTCATTGAAGTTTAGTTTTAAATCTGCAGGAGCCTCGTTTTTTGCTTCTTCAGTCGTCTTTTTATTAGAAGTTGTATCTTCTTTTGCAGGAGCTTTACATCCTGTTAATGCAGGTACTAGCATAAGAGCTAATAAAACTGATAGTAGAGTTCTCATTATAAATTCCTCCTTATGTAAATTCGTTCTATACAAGTTTTTCCCAAAAACATGTAATTATGTATGTGTTGAAAATAAATTATTATTCTGTAGTCATAAGGGCTAATCCGCAATTTAAATCAAAAACGATTTGTATGTATATGGTAAATTGAAGTTGTGAGGGAGGGACTAAAATGCATGAAGAGTATAAAGAGATAATAAAAAAATCAATTGAATATATAGAGAATCACTTACATGAGGAGCTTACAACAGAAAGAGTGGCATCTCACAGTGCAGTATCGATGTACCATTTTCATCGTATCTTTCAAAGATATGTTGGGATGAGTGTAACGGATTATATTCGAAAGAGAAGGTTAACTCATGCTGCGCAGACTTTAGTATCGACTGAAAGAGCAGTTATTGATATTGCAATGCAATATGGTTTTTCCTCACAAGAGGCATTTACGAGAGCTTTTAAAAGAATGTTTCAATTGCCACCAAAGAAATATCGAAAGTACTTCCAGTCATTTTATATAGAAAGAGAGGGTGTTTCAATGCAAAAAGGTATACCGAAAGGATGGATCTTAAGTGGAAGTCATCCTGCTGAATATGAGATGGGTTTAGATTATGAAGTTGTCCATCAAGGGAAAGTATCTGCATACATAAAAGCAAAAGAGAATGTTACGCACGGAGGATTTTCAACATTAATGCAAATGTTCCGAGCAGATAAATATGTAGGGAAGAGATTACGTTTTACAGCATTTGTTAAGAGTGAAAATGTAAGAGATTGGGCAGGATTGTGGATGCGAGTAGATGGAAAAGAGACAGAACCGCTTGCTATGGATAATATGCAAAATCGTCCCATTAAAAATACGAATAATTGGCAATCGTACTCGGTTGTATTAGATATAAAAGAAGGAGCGCTTGGTATTGCATTTGGTGTTTTATTATCAGGAGAAGGTTGTGTGTGGCTAGATAGTATTCGATTTGATGAAGTAGATGAAAAAATTCCTACAACAGATTTGGCAGAGAACTTTTATGAAACACTTTTAGAAGAACCAGTGAATCTACAATTTGAAGAATTAGAAAAATAAAAAACAAGGAGAAAAGATATGCTCAAATATGTAAAACTAATAAGTATTAGTTTAGTAATATCGTCTTGTATTATGGGAATTAATTATTTAGTTAGCTATCTTTGGTCAGGGCATATACCTTCTTTGACGTGGAGAACATATTTGATGTTTGTGTTTATATTTATGATGAGTTTTGGTTCCGTGCAAAAAGAAGGGAGAAAGGATTATTGACAATTATTAGAAAAGTTATATAATCTAAATGTAAGTGATCACTTGCATGAGGAAGAGAGGGTTTTATGGCGCGTTCAAAGACAGCAGAAAGAATTATTCAAGCAGCGATTGAATTAGTGAAAGAAAAAGGATATACAGCAGCGACAACGAAAGAAATTGCAATGCGTGCTGGTGTTAATGAAGTAACGATATTCCGCAATTTTAAAAGTAAGAAGGGTGTTATTGAAGCTGCGGTTGCTGAATTTTCATATGTACCGCATTTAAAGCAGTTTTTACAAACAGAAATTGTGTGGGAATTAGAAACGGATTTAAAGAACTTAGCAAGGCATTATCATAATTTTTTAGATGGGGTAAAAGATATTATTGCTATTGGTATACGTGAGGCTGGAGAATTTCCTGAATTAGACGGGGAAATTGCTAAAATACCACAAGGACTAAAAGAAGAATTAAGTATCTATTTTGCAAAAATGCAGGAAAAAGGAAACATTATTGATACAAATATTGAAGCGCAAGTAATGAACTTTATCTGGATTAATTTTGGATATTTCTTATCTAAATTACGTTTTGCCGATCGCCTGACAGAAGTTGATGATGAGAAATTTATTGAAAATAATATTGTTTTATATGCTAGGGCATTAAGACCCTAGTATTTATTTAAAATAAAATGCAAGCATGTACTTGCTTGCTGAGTGGGAGAGCGGGAAGATGGATACATTAAAACAGTTTTTGAAAAGACCAGGTACGTATGTAGGAATGATCGTAGCGCTATCATTCCAACTTATTTTCTTTTGCGTGTGGTTAACGGCATATGATGGAGTGAATGAACGAGCAGATCAAATGCGTATTGCTATTGTGAATGAGGATGCAAATATAGGGAGTAAAATAGCAGAAGGCTTACAGAGAAATTTACCATTTCAAGTGAAGGCAGAACATTCTGTGGAAAAAGCAAACAAAGAAATGAATGACCATGTGTACGATATGATTATTGAAATTCCTGCTTCTTTTTCAAAAGATATAAATGAAACAGGAAAATCAAATTTAAACTTCCACATTAATCAAGCGAATGCCATGATGGCAAAGCAAATGATGGAAGGAGCTGCAAAACAAATTCGAGATAATGTAAATAAAGAGGTAGCAAGTTATAAGAAACAAGTGATTGTCGGAAAGCTACAAGCTGTAGGACATGAGAATGTAGAAGTGATAAAAGGGTTAACTGAAGATTCAATTGGTTTTACAGTTCATAAAGTAAATGATGCAAAAGGATTTTCAGTGAATATGGTACCGCTAATGATCGTATTAGCTTCATTTGTAGGAGCAATGATAATGAGTATGGAATTATCAAAAGTTGCAAAAGAAGTAAAGGGCAGTTGGAGTAATTTCTTATCAAGACAAATTATAAACGGTACAGTATCGATTTTACTTGCATGTATTACAATTGGTTTGATGAAAGGCTTCCAAATTGAGATGCACGAAACGGTATGGAGTATATGGGTGTTTCAAGCAATAGTCTTCTTCGCATTTCTTTCATTAACACAAATGTTTCTAACTGTGTTTGGAAACGCAGGTATGATTTTTAATATTATCTCACTATCGTTACAACTTGTAAGTTCCGGTGTAATTGTCCCACATGAGATGCTTTCTAAAACATATCAAACAATTGGCGGATTATTTCCTGCAACATATGCAGCGAATGGCTATTATACAATAATATTTGGAGGAGTTAATTTAGAGAGAAATATTATTTCGTTATTAGTTATTGTATTGGTTACACAATCAGTGGCAGTGATGACTTTAGCTATAAAAGGAATGGTAAAGGGAAGAAGAAGCTCTGTAGTTAAAGAAGCATAAAATAAAAAGGTATCCTCGGTGGGATACCTTTTTATTAGCACTTATTATTTTGCAACTTCTGTCCACTTGTAGTTAAACTCACCACCGAAGTCAGTTGTTACAAGTCCTTTAATAAATCCGCGTTGTAAGTAAGAACGACCTTGTTGGTATAAAGGAGCGACAGCGCCGTCTTGTAATAGAATTTTTTCAGCTTGCTTCATTGCTTCCCAGCGAGCTTTTTCATCACCAGCTAAATCTGTTTTTACTTTATGAATTAGCTCATCGTACTCTTTGTTAGAGTATTTATCGAAGTTGTAAGCACTATCTGTTGTAAATAAATCTAAGAATGTAATTGGATCAGCGAAGTCAGGGCCCCAGCCATCAATACCGATTTCATAGTCACCACTTAACAATAGTTTTAACTGTTGTTTACGTGGTTGTGGTTTTAAATTCACTGTTAATCCATCTAAGTTCTTTTCTAGTTCACCTTTTAAATATTCACCAGTCTTTTTAGCTAAAGCATTATCACTTGTTAGGAGTTCAATTGTTACTTTGTCAGTACCAAGTTCTTGCTTCGCTTTTTTCCAGTTTTCTTTCGCTGTTTTCACATCATCTTTCACTAGATTTCCATTTTCTTTACGGAAGTCGTTGCCATCAGGACTTTTTGCGAATTTCGCAGGAACCATTCCTTCAGCTGCAACAGCGCCGTTATTTAAAATTGTTTCTACGTATGCTTTCTTATTCATTGCTCCGTTAATAGCAAGGCGTGCATGTTGATTTTTTAATGTTTCATTTTTTTGATTGAGTCGTAAAAATTGAATGCCAACTTCAGCGCGTTCTTTGAAGTTTGGATCGCCCTTATATTTATCAACAAACTCCGCAGTTAAAGCAACGCGATCAATTTGTCCTGAATCATATAAATTAACTTCTGTAGACTTATCTTTAACGACATTGAAGTTGATTTCTTCTAATTTCACCGTTTTAGCATCCCAATAGTTAGGATTCTTCTTTAGTTGGAAGCTTTGCTCGTGTTTCCAGTTATCTAATGTGAAGGCACCGTTGTAAATTAAATGATTTGTTTCTAAACCGTATTTATCGCCTTGAGACTTTAAGTACTCTTCATTAATTGGTAAGAATGTTGAGAATGTCGTTAAACTTAAGAAGTAGGGAACAGGACGATCTAGTTGTACTTCTAATGTTTTGTCATCAATAGCTTTGACCCCTAGTTGATCAATCGGCAATTGTTTTTGGTTTATTTGTTTCGCATTCTTTATATCGAAGAATAAGAATGCATATTCAGCTGCTGTATCAGGGTTTATGGCACGTTGCCAAGCGAAGACAAAGTCTTTTGCTGTAACAGGAGTACCGTTTGACCATTTTGAATCACGCAGATGGAATGTATATTTCGTTTTATCGGGACTAACGTCAACCGACTCAGCGACACCAGGAATCGGTTTATTATCTTCTCCCATTGCATATAACCCTTCAAAAACATTACGCATTACGTTCATGGATTCCCCATCCGTTGCTTTTGCAACATCCATTGTTGGAATTTCTGAAGCAAATGATAAGTTAATGGCCTGTTTATCAGGTGCTTTATCATTTGCTTTCGCTCCGCTTGCGTTATCTTTATTTCCCCCGCAAGCAGTTAGTAATAGACTTGCCCCTAAAACAGATGCAAAAACAGGTACAACTTTTTTCTTCATGGTTCGTTCCTCCCTAAATGTGTTGTTCGTAACGTCATAATGTCCATGTCTTGAAGTGTATCTATAGAAGAAGAGAAAACCTATTATAAATATGTACATGTAGGTAATCAGGTGTTCTATATGTATATACATGTTGAACTATAATTTATCATTATATGCTTCGACGTAGTAGACGTTATATTATGATGGTGAAATATTTCGTTTCTTTGATTATTTAGAATATTAACACTGGAGAGAACTATATGTCAATAATAAAAAGTTGAGCATTAATTTTTTAAAATAATATATTAAAAAAGCGGATTTCCTCTTATTGAGAATCCGCTTTTAATACATTTTTTCAATAAAATAATTACTGTAGATAGAAAAACATCGATTCAGCTTGCCTTTTATCCCGCATTAACGGGCAGTAAGACCCTCACCTCAAAATTCAGCGGAAGCAAAGAAGTTAGGTGGGAGATCAACTGCTCGTAAAAGCCCGATTGGTTGGGGCTGATAATCAGTGGGGGATGAACAAAACCCCCACTGATTAAAGTTTCACTTTATTTTTCAATTTGTGCCCATTTGAAGTTTAATTGACCTGCAAAGTCTACTTGCACAATTCCTTTCACATAAGAACGTTCTAAATAAGATTCGCCTTTTTGGTAAAGGGGAGCGATAACAGAGTCTTTAAATAATATTTTTTCAGATGCTAGTAATGCTTCCCAGCGAGCTTTTTCATCACCAGCTAAAGTCGTTTTAACTTTTTCAATTGTTTCATCGAATTCCTTATTAGAGTAATGATCTAAGTTGTAAGGGTTATTCGTTGTAAACAATTCAAGGAATGTAATTGGGTCAGCAAAGTCAGGGCTCCAGCCATCAATACCGATTTCATAGTCACCTTTTAATAAAAGTGAAACTTGTTGTTTACGTGGTTGTGGTTTCACATTTACTGTTAATCCATCTAAATTCTTTTCTAGTTGTCCTTTTAAGAACTCACCTGTTTTCTTATCAAGGTCAGCATCACTTGTTAATAATTCTAATGTAATCTTTTCAGAACCAAGCTCTTGTTTTGCCTTTTTCCATAACTCTTGTGCAGATTTTGTATCAACTTTAGTTAAATCTCCATTTATAGTACGGAAGTCTTTTCCATCAGGCCCTTTTGCAAAGTTTTTTGGAACGAGACCAAAGGTTGGTGTAGAGCCATCATTTAATAACGTATTTACAAAGGATTTTCGATCAATTGTTTGATCGATTGCTTGGCGTGCAGACACGTTTTGTAGTACTTTGTTTTGTTGGTTCATACGTAAAAATTGTACGCCTACGTTCGGGCGTTCTTTAAAGTTCGCATCTTTTTTATATTTATCAACGAAGTCGGATGTTAATTTTATACGGTCTAATTGTTTTGATTCGAATAGGTTTACTTCTGTTGATTTTTCTTTTACGACGTTAAAATTGATTTCCTCTAGTTTGACAGTATCTTTATCCCAATAGGTAGGGTTTTTCTTGAATTTAAAGCTTTGTTCATGCTTCCAATCGCTTAGTGTAAAAGCGCCGTTGTACAAGATTGTGTTGTCTTCTAAAGCGTACTTATCACCTTGTTTTTTAAAGAATTCCTCGTTAATTGGTAGAAATGTTGGGAACGCTGTTAAGCTAATAAAATAAGGAACAGGACGCTCTAATTCTACCTCAAACGTATGGTCATCAACTGCTTTTACACCAAGTTGGTCGGCTGGAAGTTCTTTGTTGTTAATTTTTGTTGCATTTTTAATATCAAAGAATAGAAATGCATATTCAGAGGCTGTTGCTGGATCGACAGCTCTTTGCCAAGCGAAGACAAAATCTTTCGCTGTAACAGGAGTCCCGTTTGACCATTTTGAATCTCGTAAATGGAACGTATACTTTGTTTTATCGCCACTTACTTCATGAGATTTTGCAACACCAGGGACAGGTTTATTACCTTCACCAAGATTATACAAACCTTCAAATACGTTTCTCATTACTTGGCCAGAATCAGTGTCTGTAGCACGAGCCGTATCCATTGTTCGTATTTCAGTAGGTGAAGATAAGTTTAAAACCTGTTTGCTAGGTGCCTCGTCTTTTGCATTTGCTCCGCTTGCTTCGTTTTTATAACTACCGCAACCAGTTAATAAAATACTTACTCCTACAACTGATGCAATACCGGGTACAAACTTCTTTTTCATTTGATTTTCCTCCTAAATAATTAAGTTTGGATGATGATGAGGGAAATGAAAAATAAAAAATCCCTCTTTTCATATTGAGAAAGAGGGATTTTTACGTACAAGTTATGCACCCGTATATAAACGAAGTCCCTCATTCTATCTTTCAAGCACAAAGCTTGCAGGAAGTGGCACAGTATTCAAAATGAACCTGCTGCCGAGGTTTCAAAGGGCCAGTCCCTCCACCTCTCTTGATACAATGAGTAAACGAATAAACTTTATTAATTTTTGTGTTTCTTTGATAATTCAAAATCTTACACCTTGAATAATGAAGTGTCAACCGAATGAAATATAGTTTAAATTTTCAGTTTTCTTTAACGGGAAACCACTGCATATGGCAGTGGTTTTTCTATTAAAAGTTAAAGTTATCTGGATCTGGACCAACGCGACAATCTTCATTTAAAGCTTGAATTGCTTTCATATCATCAGCACTTAATTCAAAGTCGAAGATGTTTGCATTTTCAATAATGCGATGTTCTTTAATAGATTTAGGGATTGTTACAACTTCGTTTTGTAGATCCCATCGTAAAATAATTTGTGCAGTTGATTTATTATATTTTGTTGCAATGTCTTGTAATGTTGGATTGTCTAGTAGTTGGCCTTGCATTAATGGTGACCAAGCTTCAAGTTGGATGTTATGTTCTTTGCAGAAAGCGTGTAGCTCTTCTTGTGCTAAACGTGGGTGGTATTCCACTTGGTTGACCATTGGCTTAATTTCAGCAATTTCAAATACGTCTTGTAAGTGGTGGATGTGGAAATTACTCACACCGATAGCACGAACACGGCCATCTTTATAAAGCTTTTCTAACGCTTTCCATGATTCAGTATATTTTCCTTTTACAGGCCAATGTACTAAATATAAATCTAAATACTCTAAACCTAATTTCTCTAATGTAGTTTCGAATGCTTGAAGTGTTGTTTCATACCCTTGATCGCTATTCCATACTTTTGATGTAATAAATAATTCTTCACGTGCAACACCTGATTCACGGATTGCTTGGCCAACGCCTTCTTCATTTTGATAAATTGCTGCAGTATCTATACTGCGGTAGCCATTTTTAATTGCTGCTTTCACAGACTCAATTACTTCTGAACCATCTTCTACTTTAAAAACACCTAAGCCGAACCAAGGCATTTTTACACCGTTATGTAATGTTGTATAGTCTTTTAAACTTGTTAAACTCATATTATTTCCCCCTAGCTTTTTTGTTTGTCGCTTCTACTGCTTTTTGAATTGCCTCTGAAAAATTATATTCATATAAAGCTTTGAGACCTTCAGCTGTGGAACCACCTGGCGTTGTTACTTGTTCACGGAGGTTAGCTGGATCTTGTGTTTGTTCAAGCATAGAAGCAGAGCCAGAAATCATTTGAATGACAAGGTGTTTTGCGGTTGCTTCATCGACTCCATAACTTTTTGTTGCTTCAATTAAACCTTCAGCAAAGTAATAAAGGAAGGCTGGTGCACTTCCAGTAACTGCAGTAAGTTGATGAACTTCTTCCTCGGTACAAAGTTGCGAAGTACCAATGCCCCCTAAAAGCAATTGCAGGGTTTCTTGATTAGTCTCGTTTACGAATTGTCCCATCGTGTATAAGGAGATAGACTTACCAATTTCAGCAGCTGTATTTGGCATAATCCAAGCAACAGGCGTTCCTTTAGGAAGTCTTTCTTCTAAATAAGATGGGCCGATGCCGGCAGCTACCGTTACGACAAGTTGATTCGATAGTAACGGAGATAACTCTGCTAATAATTCTTCATGTGCAGAAGGCGGCATTGCTAAAACAATCGTATCAACAGATGTAACATGTTGCTTCCAATCTGTTGTAGTAGACACATTATATCGCGCTCGTAATTGATCTAGCTTTTCTACGTTGCTTCGGTTAGAAACGATAATCTCTTCGATGTATTCTTTGCTTGTTTTAAGTAATCCGGAAAATATAGCTTCTGCCATACGACCAGCACCAATAAATAGAATTCGATGTTTAGTTAGCATATCCTCTATTCCTTTCTAGTGGAGATATGTTATAAAAAACGATACCATTTTTAAGAGAATTTTGTAAAAAGAAAAGGCTTATTGTAGATGGAATAGATAATGAAAAGTAGGAAATTAATGGTGAAAGGGAGAGTGATTCCTTATACTGGTGATAGGGAATTTATTACACATCTGGGGAGAGATGATTATGATTAGAAGTCCGCTCTTTTTACTCATTACTAGTATTATTTGTGTATTGGTTGGATTGTATATTCAATCGAGCTATATTGAAATCTTTGCATCGGTCATGGGAATTATTAATGTTTGGCTATTAGCAAGAGAAAAAGTATCCAACTTTTTATTCGGTATGATTACCGTTGCGGTATTTCTGTATATTTTTATTACACAAGGTTTATATGCAATGGCAGTATTGGCAGGTTTTCAATTTATATTTAATGTATATGGTTGGTATCATTGGATTGCACGTAGTGGGGAGGAAGAGGTAAAAGCAACAGTTCGTTTAGATTTGAAAGGTTGGATTTTTTATATAATCTTTATTTTAGTTGCATGGATTGGTTGGGGGTATTATCAAGTCCATTACTTAGAATCAACAAGTCCATATTTAGACGCTTTAAATGCTGTACTAGGATTAGTAGCTCAATTTATGCTAAGTCGAAAAATCCTAGAAAACTGGCATTTATGGATTTTATATAATGTAGTTAGTATTTCAATTTATATCTCCACTGGGTTATATGTTATGCTAATATTAGCTGTTATTAATCTCTTTATATGTGTAGCGGGTTTGCTAGAGTGGAAGAATAATTATAAGGGACAAAAACATACAAATAATTATATCTAGAAAATAATTAGAATTAAAAAACCCCTGAAGCATATGTGCCTCAGGGGTTTACTAATAGATTATAAGTTTATGCTTTTGTCATACCAAGTAATACAGCGCCGCCGATAATTAAAACACTACCTAGTGCAATAAAGATCAATTGACGTTTCGTTTTCTTTTCGCCTAAGAAGACAATCGCACCAAATGTTGAGATAACGATTCCAGTTTGAGATAATGGGAAGCTTGTTGCTACTCCGACACGTGGTAATGAAAGAAGTAAGAATAAGTTTCCAGTTCCCCATAGTAAACCAGATAAAGCGTTACGGATTGCATATTTGTTAAATGGTTTATGTTTAGATGTCAGTACAACCGCACCAACAAACATACCAACTGCTTGTGGTAAAATAGCAGACCAACCATCGATGTTATACCAACGAATAATAATTACATATACAAGATAGCCAAAAGTAGAAACAATTAAAGTAAGAAGTCCCTTTTTCAATTGTCCTGGTGGCTGAGCATTTTCTTTATCATCTAATGATGTGAATACAACACCAACTACGATTAATAGGATTGCAATCGTTCCCAGAATGATCGTTGTAGTAGTAGTCCACTCACGGAAAGCGATAACCCCAAAGATAGAAGTTGCAACAAGTTGCATACCAGTAGAAATTGTTACAGTAGTTGAAACGCCTAGTTTTTCAACTGTTTTTAATTGGTTTACTTGTCCTAAAGCCCAGAATAAACCTGAAATAAAACCAACAATCAAGATTGTCATTGTTAAAGCTGGTTGAGTAAATACATACATAATTGTTGCGAAGAATAGAGCACCGATTGTCATACCTACCGTTTGGCTATATGCACCACCGCCCATTTTTACGCTTACTAATAAGATGTTTCCCCATGCAATTGCAGGAAGAAGCGCTAATAAAATGTCCATTACAAGACTCCCTTCGTTTTGCTATACCAATATAATTACATATCGTTCTAACGATCGGTAATGCCCCACTACTAGAGTAGAAGATTACCGATCGCTAAAACAGGATGAAGAATTCACGATATAAATGCGTTTTCATTTCTTCATTTTTTCAAACACCTCCATATAATAACAGGAAATTGCCTATTTTAGAAAGTAAATTCAAATAGAATGTATATTTAAATAAAATTTAAAATTCAGTTATTTCCCGGTGGTATATTTTTATTTCCTAAGAAATAAAAAGCAGCTTCAAAAAGAGCTGCCTTAAGAGTTAGTAATTCTTTTATTAATAAGCTGAATACATAGCAAAAATAGGAGGGACATACTAATAGTGATAACTACTAGTGTCCAGGCGAGCTGCATATTACTTGCATCAATCGCCATGTAAATGGCAGTTGGGATAGTTTGTGTTTTACCAGGAATGTTTCCGGCAAACATGAGCGTAGCACCAAACTCACCAAGCGCACGAACAAAGCTCAAAATCATTCCACTTAGTAAGGCAGGAAATGCAAGCGGAAGTGTGACGTGTAGAAAAACTTGATATTCACTTGCACCAAGGTCACGAGCACTTTCTTCAATTTGTACATTCGCGATAGAAAATCCTGTTTTTGCTGATTGGTACATAAGCGGAAATGCAACAACTGTAGAAGCAATGATAGCAGCAGTAGATGTGAACATAATAGATTGCTGAAATATTGATTCTATCCACGTTCCAATAGGACTGTTATTTCCAAAAATGATAATGAGAAAAAAGCCGATTACAGTTGGCGGAAGTACCATTGGTAGTAAGAAAATAGTTTCTAATATTACTTTATATCTCCATGAGGAGCGTGCTAGCGCTCGTCCGATTATCGTTCCTAAAATGGTAACGATAATGGTGGCACATGCAGCTACTCGTAAAGATAGAAAGATTGGTGATAAAATAGTATCAAAGCTCATGGCAATTATGATAGGACTGTAAATCCGTATTTTTTAAAGATAGATTGTGCATCTTTTGACTGCAAATACTCATAAAATGAAGTCGCCTCTTTCTTGTGTTTAGATTCTTTTATAACACCTAAAGGATAGTGAATTGGCTCATGAGAAGTATCCGCTGCTGTCTCACCAATTTTTACTTTGTTTGAAATAAGAGCATCTGTTTTGTATACAATACCAGCATCAACATTACCTGTTTCTACATATGTTAACACTTGGCGAACATCTTTTGTAAATACGACTTTATTTTGAACGTCATTCCAAAGATTTTCATGTGTGAGAGAAGCTTTTGCGTATTTTCCCGCAGGTACAGATTCAGGTGTACCAAGTGCGATTTTTTTTATTTTTTCATCTTTTAAATCTTGAATTTTTGTAAGAGAACTATCTTTTGGGACGACTAGAACGAGTTCGTTTCCAAGGAGATTTTTCCCCTCTTTTTCATTAATGAATCCTTTTTTAACGAGAGTTTGGAATTTATCTTCGGCTGCAGAGAAGAATAAATCAGCAGGTGCACCTTGTTCGATTTGTTGTTGAAGTGCACCAGAAGCGCCGAAGTTAAAAGAAAGTTTAATATTAGGTTCTTTTTCTTTATATTTTGTTTCAATTTCTTTTAGCGCATCTTGTAAGCTTGCAGCTGCTGATATAGTAAGTTCAACTGTTTTTCCTTCTTTAGCAGTTGATTTCTCTTTCTTCTCTCCGCTTGTACATGCAACACTAAATATAAGAAGAAAAGAAAGGATAAGTGCTCCGATGGATTGTAATGTAAACTTATTCATAAAAAATCCCCTTTCGTCTTTACATAATTAATTATAACTAATTATAACTAATTATAACTAGTTATAATTGAATATAATTTGAACGATGTAGTTATTTTTAAAATATAGGAGAAATATTCTTTTCTTTGTTACAATGAAGAAAGAAAGTGAGGAATCGTCTATGGATCATCATTCCTACACAACGGAAGAAGTAGCGAAGCGATTAAAAGTATCGAAATTAACTGTATACGATTTAATTAAAAAAGGAGAACTGCCTTCTTATAGAATTGGTAGACAGATGCGCATTGATGCAGCAGATTTAGAACAATATATTAAGCAAATGAAAACAGGTAACGTACAAGTTACTTCTGTAAAGAATGACAGTAATGGTATCTCGAATACATGTATTATTAGCGGACAAGAACTAACGTTAGACATGTTGGCAAAACGTATAGAAAATCGCCTGCCAAGTTCAAATATATTACGGGCATATCAAGGTAGTTTAACGAGCCTAGTAAAAATGTATCAAGGAGAAGGAAGTATCGTTAGCTTGCATTTGTTTGATGGCGAAACGGGTACATATAATGTTCCTTACGTAAAACGTATTTTAGTAGGACAACCATGTACGATGATTAATTTATTAGCAAGGAACGTTGGGTTTTATGTGCAAAAGGGGAATCCCAAAAATATAAAAACATGGGCTGATTTATCTCAATCATCTATACGATTTGTAAATCGAGAAAAAGGTTCTGGTATTAGGGTGTTAGTTGATGAACAATTGCGCATTCAAAAATTAAATAAGGAACATATTAGTGGATATGAATGGGAAGAATCGAATCATCTTGGTGTTGCTACGCAAGTCGCGAATGGGAAAGCTGATGTGGGAGTAGGATCAGAAAAGTTTTCGCAAATTGTAAATGTAGACTTTATTCCAATCATGAAAGAGCAGTATGATTTAGTGATTTTGAAGAATAAAGAAAATGAAGAGTTGATCGAAGTTGTAAAAGACATTCTGCAATCGGAAGAATTTCATAATGAACTAAAAGCGATTGGCGGATATGATATGACGAAAACAGGTCAAATTATATATGAAATAAAGTGAAACTTTAATCAGTGGGGGGCTTCATCCCCCACTGATTATCAGCCCTCACCAATCGGACTTTAATGGGTAGCCCGACCCCACCTAACTTCTTTGCTTTCGCTGAATTTTGAGGTGGGGATCTTACTGCTCGTTAAAGCGGGACAAACTAAAAAGCTGCTTGTCTATAAGACGAGCAGCTTTTTCTATATATAAAGGGGTTTGGGGAAACAAAGTGTTAAACAAGACCTTTAGCAAGTGTGTAAATGAAAGCCGTAAGAAGAGTCGCTCCACTTGCAAGTCCGATAAAGTCTGATTTGTTAAATGTAATGTTGTTCATTATAATCTCTCCTTATTTGTTTAATGTAGTTGCAACAGCTTTTGCATCGACAAGTGCGGATAGCACCATGCCCATTGTATTTAAAAATTTGTTTGATTTCATTTTGTTCATCATGCGTATCCGCTCCTTTTCGAATTGTTGTTGCCCTGCTTTATATCTTAATTATAGGAAATATGATCGCCTGCAACTATCGAATTAGCTTACGGAAGACTTACACTTTTGTAAGAAAAAAAGACATTCGTGTAAGAATGTCTTTTAAAGCATATTAATGTGGTGGTGCTCTTCGATTGTTTTTAAAAAGCTACGCATTGAATTTGTCATATAGCTATCCTTGCGGCGTATGAAAACCGTTGAAATACTGCCGTATTTTTCAGGGATTGCATGACAATGTACTTTCCCTGCTTTAGAAAGGTGGTGGACAGCAGACTGTGGTACGAGCGTAATTCCAAGGCCGAGTGCAACACTGTTTAATATAGTCTCTAATATATTAAATTCCATAATTCTTTTTGGTAGCAAACCTTCGTCTTTCAGCCATCGTTCTAGTTTGGAACGGTATCCACAACCTTGGTTAAAAACGAGTAGAGGCGTTGTTGTAAATTCTTCTATATGAAAAGCTTTATTTTGTGTTACAAGCATTAATTTCTCTGTACTAACATCATATTGTTCAATAAGGGGATGTTTTATTGGCCCTGATATAAAAGCGCCATCTAGTTGATGATCGAGTACTTCTCTAATTAATTCTTCTGTTAGACCTGCTTGTAATGATAAATCGACGTTCGGATAGCTTTTGTAGTAAGAAGATAAAATGGTAGGTAATGTACTTACTGTTTCGACAGTACCGATTTTTAATATGCCAGAGGGTGTTTCGCTATCTAAAAATACTTGTTTTAGCTCCTCAACATCTTGCAAAATTTTATTAACATAAACGAGCATTTTTCTTCCTTCAGCTGTTAAAGTCATGCCTCGTTTATGACGATAAAAGAGCGGTGTTTTCAGCTCGTTCTCCAGTTGTTTAATACGCGTTGTTACATTTGATTGTACGTAATTTAATTCCTTTGCTGCGCTACTTACACTACCTTGGTCAGCAACGCTCTGGAAGATTTGTAAATCTCTTAATTCCATAATACGATCCTCCTTGATGTTAACTATCATTATAAATGATAGTTAACATCATTTTGAATCATTTTACGTGATATATTTTTTCTTTTACAATTCTCTTTGTGCAAATAGAAAGAAGTGGGGGATTGCGGTGAGAAAAGGTCAAATGATAATAGGCGCTTTAGCGTGTTTAATTGCAAGTATGTCATGGGGAGCAATGTTTCCGGTTGCTGATCATGCGTTAGAATACATAGATCCATTTTACTTTTCGCTTATTCGCTATGGAGCGGTGGCGATAATGCTGATTATATTGTTGTTAATGAAAGAAGGGAAACAGGCATTTCGTTTAGAAGGAAGAGGAAAGTTACTCGTCTTTTTCGGAACGATGGCGTTTACTGTATATAATGTACTTATATTTTTAGGTCAAATGTTAATGGGAAAATCAGGTGTGATGGTAGCCTCCATTATGGAAGCACTTATGCCGATGATTTCTATTTGTATCCTATGGGGATATAAGCGTGTAAAACCGAAAAAGTATATGATAACGAGCATGATTATCGCTTTTATAGGGGCTGTATTTGTTATTACAAAAGGTGATATGAGTTTCTTTTTAACATTGAAAGATAACATGTTTTCGCTAGTATGTATATTTGTTGGAGTTGTGGGCTGGGTTATTTATACGATGGGTGGTCAAACGTGTAGCGATTGGTCAACATTACGTTATTCTACGTTGACGTGTGTATTCGGTACGACTGTTACAGGAATTATAACGATAATTATAACGGCGTTTGGATATGTTTCAGTTCCGAGTATGGGAACGATTTTTATTGTGAAATACGATTTATTATTTATGATGACATTACCAGGAATAGTAGCGTTACTAGCTTGGAACTATGGTGTGAAAATTTTATCGTCCATTAATGGGATTTTATTTATTAATTTTGTGCCAATTACAACCTTAGTTATTATGATGATGCAAGGATATCAAATAACAATGTTTGATATTGTAGGGACTTTACTTGTTATTGCAGCACTTATTCGTAATAATGTTTGTCAGAGGAAAGAAGAAAATATCAACAAGAGAATTTTAGAAGAAGAGCAATTACGTCAAGCTGTTTAATAGGCAATTGGAGGATTTTACATGTTAGAAAGTTTATTGTTTTTCTTTGCCGTCGGAGTTGCTTGTGAGCTTGCAGCAATTAATCGAAATGGTCGTAAGAAGATAAAACAACAAGCTGAAATGATACAGCTTTTAAAAGAGTTAAAAGAAAGAAACATTTAAAAAGACGACCGGGCATAGACGGTCGTCTTTTTCTATATAAAGGGGAAAGGGGACACAAAGTTATACAAGCGTAGCAGCGTAAATAAAAGCAGTAAGAAGAAGAGAGCCGCTAGCTAATCCTAAAAAATCTAATTTGTTAAAAGTGATGTTATTCATGATGCATTCTCCTTACTTATTTAATGTAGAAGCAACAGCTTTTGCATCGATAAGAGCGGAAAATACCATGCCCATTGTATTTAAAAGATTGTTCGTTTTCAGCTTGTTCATCATATTGATCCGCTCCTTTTCGAATAATGGTTGCCCTGTTTCTGACTTAATTGTATGAAATATCGCAAGAAGTAACTATCGAATTAGCTTACAAGAAAATTACACTTTTGTAAGAATTGAAATTTAACAATTAATACTCATTTTTATTACCAACTCCTATAACTTAGTGTTATAATTGAGGTAAGAAAATGACTATACTTCGGATGTTCAGAAAGGAACGAAACCAATGTATAAACCAATTACATTTTTGTTGAAATATATATTTAAAACAGCTGGGAAAGTAGAAGTGCAAGGAAGAGAAAAGCTACCAGAAGGTGGCCCGTATGTTGTTGCGTGTACACATACAAGTTTTATGGATGTATTAATGTTAGCTACAGGGATGTACCCAACAGAGATTCATTACATGGCCAAAAAAGAATTATTTGAAGGGAAATTCAAAAATTGGTTCTTTAAAAATGTAAATGCATTCCCTGTAGATCGTGCAAATCCAGGACCGAGTACACTTAAAATTCCATCACGCTTATTAAAAGAAGGAAAAGTGGTAGGGATTTTCCCGAGTGGAACGAGATCGACAGAAGATGTTTCGTTAAAAGCTGGTGCTGTGACAATTGCGATGCGTTCTAACGTTCCATTAATACCAGCAGCTTATGTTGGTCCATCAAGTGTAAAAGAATTAATAAAGGGGAAAAAGGCACAATTGATTTTTGGAGATCCGATTCAAATTGATGCTGAAGAACAAATAGATCGGAAAACAGCTATGAAAATGATGACAGACCAATTAAATGAGAAGTTTGAGGAGCTAAAGGAAGCTTTGGAATCAAATCAAAAGTAAGAAAAGACGACCGGGCATAGACGGTCGTCTTTTTCTATATAAAGGGGAAAGGGGACACAAAATTTATACAAGCGTAGTGGCGTAAATAAAAGCAGTAAGAAGAATCGAGCCACTAGCCAGTCCTAAAAAATCTAATTTGTTAAAAGTGATGTTATTCATAATATATTCTCCCTACTTGTTTAATGTAGAAGCAACAGCTTTTGCATCGATAAGAGCGGAAAATACCATGCTCATTGTATTTAAAAAATTGTTTGATTTCATTTTGTTCATCATATAAATCCGCTCCTTTTCGAATAATGGTTGCCCTGTTTCTGACTTAATTGTATGAAAAATAGCAGAGAGTAACTATCGAATTAGCTTACAGGGAAATTACACTTTTGTAAGAAAAATGAATGAAGGTGTAATGATGAGAAGGTTTGACATATGTTCATGGAATTTATTAATTTAAAAGTAGAGGTGAATGTATGGCTAATATTAAAGATATTGCAAAGATGGCGGGAGTTTCAGTTACGACTGTTTCGAGAGTATTGAATGATCATCCGTATGTAAGTGAAGAAAAAAGGAAAGCGGTTATAGAGATAGTTGAGAAGTTGAATTACTCACAAAACGCAAATGCTGTTCATTTATCAAAAGGAAAGACGAATATTGTTGGTGTAATTCTCCCTTACATTAATCACCCGAGCTTCGATGCAATGGTAGGGGGAATGATGGAGGGAGCGTTAACTCATAACTACAAGGTGCTACTTTGCCAAACAAACTATAATAAAAAAGAAGAAATGAAAAGTTTACATATGTTAAAAACGAAACAATTAGATGGCCTTATTATTTGTTCACGTGCAAATGATTGGGAAATGATAGAACCGTATGCTTCATACGGCACAATCATTGCTTGTGAAGACAATGATATTTCAAATATCTCAAGTGTATATACAAATCATTCGGCAGCTTTCCAGCTAGGAATGAATCACCTTATTGAAAAAGGTTATAAAAAAATTGGTTATTGCACGGGGAGAAAGCTAGGACCGAGTAGTCAAAAGCGTTTTGATGTGTATAAGCGTCAATTGCAATCTATAGATGAAGAAGTGAATGAAGAATGGATTTTCACAGAATGTTTTACGTTAGAAGATGGTGTGAGAGTGGCTCATAAATTAAAGGAGATGCAGCATCTTCCTGAAGCATTAATAGTAGCAGGAGATGAAGTTGCGATTGGGGTTATGACAGAAGCTGAAAAATTAGGTATTCAAGTTCCTGAGGATTTAGCGATTATTGGCTTTGATAATCAACCTATCTCGCAAGTGTTACAACTTACAACTATTGATCAAAATTTAAAGGAAATAGGTAAAAAAGCCTTTGAAATGTTTTATCGGCAAACAAATGCTGAAAGTTCTAAACAAGAAAAGGTGGAAATTCCATATGAACTTGTGGAGCGATCTACAGTGTAGTTTTAATCCGTTATGTGTATAAGTGCATAACGGATTATTTTTTGAAATACCTTTGACAGGAAACGCGTTTCATACTTTATAAAGGGGTTAAACCGGTTTGTAACAATCCATGGATTCTTTTCAAAAATAGTATTTGGAGGGAAATGCATGAATGAACTTTTATTAAGTATAAAAAAGTTTTTAGGGAATGACGAAAATGTTTTAGCCTTTGTGGTGGGGGTTTTTGAGAAGGATCATTTCACGTTATGTTATCAACATGGGATTTTTGTTGCGACTACTAGACGTCTCCTGTTTTACGGAAAATTTCCATACTATCCTTCAACATTTAAAGAGTACTCATATTTGCATATAGATAGCATAGTTTTTCGCCCGTATTTCGAATTTATTTGTAATCATGAAACCATCCGAGCTAAGTATATTCAGAAGGGGAATGTGGAGCAATTTGTCCGTATAGTTAGAGCAAATGTGAATAATTAATCACCCCTCTGTTTAAACATAATATCCTGGTCTTTATGAGGAAAAATGCTGAATAAAAACAACTTCTAAACCTCTAGGAGATAGTGATACAATGTCAAATGGGGGGAGGGTATGAACTATGGTTAATCAACGTATAAAGGAAATAACACTAATTACAATTGGTTCATTATTATTCGCAATTGGTATTAATTACTTTGCAATTCCAAACCGTCTATCAGAGGGTGGAATTATTGGTTTAACGGTTGTTACGTACTATTTATTTGATTGGTCACCGGGGATTGTGAATTTTGCTATAAATGCAATTTTACTAGCTGTTGGTTATAAATTTTTTGATAAGAAAACGATGGTTTATACAATTTTAGGGATTGTAGAAACATCTTTGTTTTTATATGTTACGGAACATATTGAGTATCATGTAAATAGTGATACGTTATTAGCGGCACTATTTGCTGGTGTATTTGTCGGTATCGGATTAGGCTGTATGTTTAAAGCTGGAGGTACATCAGGGGGATCGGCAATTTTAGCACGGTTAGCAAATCAATATTTAGGTTGGAGCGTCGGTAAAGGTGTACTTATTATTGATATCGTTGTAATTGCTGGTTCCGTATTTATAATAGGGCAAGAAAAAGCGATGTACACACTTGTTGCAGTATTCATCGGAGCGAAAGTAATTGATTTCATTGTAGAAGGAATGGACACAAAAACGGCTGTTACAATTATTTCAAATCAACCAGAGTTAATACGTGAGGCTATTACGAAAAACATGACACGCGGCGTTACTGTATTAGAAGGGCGCGGCGGATATACTGGTAAAAATAAAGAAGTTTTATATGTTGTTATTAATAAACAAGAGCTTGTTAAGTTAAAGCAAGTTATTAGTCGAGTAGATGACGATGCTTTCGTCGTTATCCATGATGTACGTGATGTACTTGGTGGGGGCTTTAAAGCGAGCTAAAAGGTGAACGAGTAAATTCGTTCACCTTTTTTTAATTCTTACAAAAATGTAAGTGTAATGTAATGAGATTCAATAGTAGATTGTATTCCTTCTTTTTAAAATGGATGTATATATATCCTGCAGAGGAGGAATGTTTATTATGAAGAAAAAAATGATCACTACTATAATAGCGATGATAGTCATAGTAATAATGTTACTACCTACGAAACTTGGACCGGTTATCGATAAATATAATCCATTTTATAAGACGAAAGAATACTATACGGTTGTGAATACAATTGGTCAGCATATTGGCGATGAGTGGTATGAATATGAATTTATTGCATTTGACGAACGTGGAAGAGAACAAAAAATAAAGAAGACTGTTAAGCATATGTTAAAGAGAGATGAAACATTAAAAGTGTATGCAAAAGGACGCTACGGCGAGTCGATTGAAGAAATTGAAGCTGTAAATATTCCCATTAATGCAAAGAGTAAACTTTTAGCGATGAGATAGCGAATTATACCCCCACCTATTTTTTGTCGAAAATAAAAATACTAGGTAGGGGTATTTTGGTGTGTGCAAAAAAAGCCTTAGTCCATATAGACTAAGGCTTTTTTTAATATATAAAGGGGAAGGGGGTACATTGTAGTAGCATGAGTGAAAGGTATAAGAAGAGTAGCTACTAGCAATGTAATTTGGTTATGTGAGTGTTCTTCTTATTTGGCCTACTTGCTAACTTTATTGTACGAGATGTAGGTGAGGGAAACTATCGAATTACATTACACATAGCTTACAAACATGTAAGTCTTCTGTAATGTAATTCGATGGTTAAAAGATAGTGAATTTTATATAGTGTAATTAGAAAGTCTCACTGTATTACTTTCTGTTTGTAATATGAATGAAGAATGAAAAACCAACTACTTTTTAATAGCCTCATCTGTATGGAGATGAGGCCCTTTTTATAAACCTTACAACATTGTAAGGTTTACGTAAGTTAATTCGATAGTAAATTTGTCATATTTTTTGCATAATAGATACAAATAGATAAAAATAATTAGGGATATAGTAAGAAGGGAGAAGAATGGGATGCGTAAAGAAGAAGTAGTGAAGTTTCCAATTAAAGATTTCTGTAGCTACTTTACTGTTGCCGTAGTATGTATTGGGTTATTTGATATCATAACAAACTTAATTGTTAAATAATATAGATGACAAAACAAGAAGGGAGATCCTTTCTTGTTTTTTTTATGGGGGAATAAAGGTGAAGTGGATTGATAGTCATATACATGTTGACCAATATAAGGATGAAGAGAAAAGTAAATTACTTAAAGATGTGGAGCATAGTAAAGAGATAAAGGGGCTTATTGCAGTATCTATGAATTATCAATCATGTAAAGAAACTTTATCTTTAGCAAAACTATATCCTTTTGTACATCCAGCAATAGGTTTTCATCCGGAGCAACCGATTCATAAAGAAGAATGTGAGCAAATTTATAAATTAATTGAAGAGCATGTAGGTGATATAGTTGCGATTGGTGAAGTTGGCTTACCGTATTATTTAAGAAAAGAAGATGAGCGCATTGCTATCAATTCGTATATATCAGTGTTACAACGGTTTGTTGAACTAGCTAGTAAATATGATTTACCAATTATATTACATGCAGTGTATGAAGACGCTGATATTGTATGTGATTTACTGGAGAAATATAAAGTTTCACGTGCACACTTTCATTGGTTTAAAGGAAGTGAAACAACAATGAAACGGATGATGAGGAATGGTTATTACATTTCTATCACGCCAGATGTTTTACATAAGGAGAAGATTAGAAAAATTGTTTCGTATTATCCTCTTGAATATATGATGGTAGAAACAGATGGACCGTGGGAATTTCAAGAGGGTGTTATGACACATCCGAGAATGATTCGAGAGGTATTAAAGGAAATTAGTGTTATAAAAAACGTAGCTGTTGATAAGGTTGCAGAAACGATATATGAAAATACGATTCAATTTTATTTGAAAGGATAGAATTGTTATTTTAGCCCTTCTTATTATAGAGAAATAGAAGTTGAATTTATTTATGAACATAATCAATGGGTTATTAATAATATGCCACGTTTTGGTTTAAGTTAAAAAAACCACCAAGCATTTTGCTTGGTGGTTTTGTATTAGGATTCTAATTTTTTCGCACGTCTTAATAATAAGAGAAAGACAATGACGAGGAAACCGAGTATAAGGAAGAATCCATATTGTTTTATATAATCTATTATGTCACTTGCGCTTGTTGGTTTTTCAACGTGAATGCCGTCTTTATTAGTAGTGATATGAATATCTTTCATTTTCACTTCATTTGTTTCTTTTTGTAAATCAATCCATTCTATATTTGGAATACTTTCTAGATCCTTTAGTACTTCTTTTAATGGTTTTACACCTAAGTAAGGATGATAGAATGCACCAATAACTCCATCGGATAATTTGGCAACAGATACAGCATTTGCTTTCATTTTAGCAATAGCGTGTGGTTTGTCTTCTTCGATAAATCCAACTGTTTCAGGCATTAATTTCATGCCATGTAAAAATGATGGTGTACTTCTGTATGCCGGAGAGTGCATAGATTTCCAAGTTGTGTCACTTAACTGTAGTTGTCCTACATAGGTTGAAAAGTATCTTGATAATATTTCATATCCTTTTTGAGACATCGTGTAATGAGGTGCTTCAAATGCGACCGGATATAGTTTGGCATCTACAAGTTCTTGAATGCCTTTTTCAATATGATCAGTCGTATATTTTTCTTCAAATTCTTCCCCTTTTTTTACGTATGTATTATATGCCTCTATATTAGGGAAATCATCTTTTGTTTTTGGTTTTTCATGCTTCGGTTGACGAATTGGTTGGTCTGTTTTTACGTCCCAAAATTCAAAACCTTCACCAGTTTCACTATCATAAAATTGGTGAGTATAACCATGCATAATAATTGCTGCACCATCATCTTGCATAGAGCGTAAAAGGTCGACTAGTTCGGGTTTATCTTTTAAATGTAGTGTTTTACCTGTTTCTGGATCCGTATATACAGGAATAACAGTGATCATGTATGGCATCTTTTTCCCTTTTAATAATTCAGCAATTTCTTTTAATTGATTTATATCTGCGGCTGGATGAACGTCTTCAAGACGTAAATAAGCTTCCACTTTATTTTTCGTTGGCTTTTGTTCAAAGTAAGAAAATAGGCTTTCGCCAATATAATAAGATATCCAATCAAAGAGGTTAGAAGTTGCAACATAATAA
Organism: Bacillus cereus group sp. MYBKT111-2; assembly: GCF_051915205.1. Lineage (NCBI taxonomy): Bacteria > Bacillati > Bacillota > Bacilli > Caryophanales > Bacillaceae > Bacillus > Bacillus cereus group sp. MYBKT111-2. Next base: position 34,905 of record NZ_JBQAEG010000013.1, on the reverse strand, counting down.
GAATTATTTTGTTGTACAATTAATGGATAAGTAGTATTTCCTTTTAAAGCATTGGCAAGAATTGTTCCATTTGTATCAAGGTTTTTAATGGATCGTTCGTCCTCTAATGTATTCTTTAGTTTACGTGTTGGATATTCAATTGTATCAGAGTTTATATCTTCATTTTTAAGTATAATAAATGAAAAACGTTTGGATAATTGTTCTATATTTTGACCTAAAACGAGTAGTGGTCCTGAGAAATTTTCTAGAAATTCTTTTGTTTCAGTGGGAAGTTCTTCTTGTTTTTCACCTATGTAAATAACATGTGTATATGAAGATTTATCAGTTATTTCAGCTAACTGTTTTATGTTTTTTATTGTTATGTTATTAGTAAAATGTCCTACTTGTGTATTAAGTATTTGGGTATCACTTGTAATTTGATCATCGCTCGAACTGTATAAAATAAGGACTTTTGGATTTTCGTTTTTTTGTGCGGAAATAGGGACAGGAATTAATAGTAGTAAACTAAATAAGAGTAGCAACCATTTTTTCATATTATTATTCTCCTAGTTTATATTTAGAATTCAGTTTACAATTATATACAAAAAAGATGTTTCAGTCTATGAAAGTTACATTTTTTCACGTATTTACCAGCTGTTTTTTCACAAAATCGGTCTAAAGCATGATGATAATATGTATAGTTATTTGCTATGATAAAAGAGTAAGAGAATGATAGAATGTGGGTAATTGTAAAGGGAAGAAGGCTGAAAGGGGACAAATTTCAGCGGAGAAAGAGGTAGAGGTAGTGAAGAAATTCTTTGTAGGATTTTTAGTTGTTCTTGGAGTGTACTTATACTTCCAAGGAAAGTCTGAAGGAATGGGCAAATTAGTAAATGAGACAAGCTATGTTGACTCAGAAGAAGCAAAACAGATGAAACAAATTATTATAGAGGAAGCAAAGAAAGTCAATCTTCCAGAATGGATACCTCTTACAATTGCCGAACATGAAAGTCGATTAAATCCAAGAAGTGTTGGAGATAACGGAACTTCATTCGGATTGTTTCAATTGCATCGCGGTGGTGGACTTGCACCGGATCATTTAACGGATGACGAGCTGAAAGATCCACGTACAAATGCGCAAATTGCAATGCCGCATTTAATGAAAGGATATAAGCGCGGGGTGCAAAAAGGTTTGACGGATTTTGCGTTATTAAAATATATAGCAAATACATCTGGATGGCCAGGGAATTTAGGGCCAGAGTGGACGGATAATAATATGAAGTATAACATCGGATTAGAAGATGTGTACTATCGAAATAAAGGTGTAATTAAAGAGTAGGTTTTTGATACCTACTCTATTTTTTTGTGGATAATCGCGTCGTTTTGTTTTGTGAAATACGCTGCTAGTTGTATTTTTACGTCTTCTAGTTTGGTGGAAACTTGCGGTATTTTATATCCTACATATAACGGTGAAACGACAAATCTAGGAACAACTTTACAAATGATTTTTCCGTTTAAGTAATAGAAGAATAAGTTATAACTACTACATCCTTTATGGAAATCTGTCAGTATGTAACGTACAGTTTGCTGAATATAATTTGCTAGTTCATCTATGCATCCAATATCTTCAATGATGATATTAAATTCAGTAAAACCGATAATAGGACGATCTGAAATATTGAGTTCAATGTGCTCGTTTTTTTGAACAATTACGCCTTGGAAGTTGTCCTGTTCTACGTTATTGAGGTAGTCTACATATTTCATTCCAATAATCTGCATGTGCGCATGATGCAAACTTCCACCTGAGAATGGACCATGATTTTTGTATAAAATTACAGATGTGAATTCTTTATTTTTCTGTAAATCTAACCAATGTTTAATGGAGAAACGAATTAGCGATTTCATATGTTCTTCTGTATATGTCGCAATATGGTCTTCACAATTATCTGTTTCGATTAGCACCGTTTGAAATGTATCTTTTAATGTAGGAAATTTGTTTTTTAGCCAAATAATTGAGCCCTCAATTGCTAAAATATCCGTTAAATTTTCTCTGTCACAAAAAGGACATGCAGCGCTTCTATTCCGGATGCTTTCTGGTTTTTGTTTGCCAATATCGTTTAAAAAGTATAGTTGTTGTGTATCCATTTGTATATATGCCCCTTTAAAATATGTGTAAAAATCCCGCTTAATACATTCGGGATAAGGAGAAGAAAATCCTTTAAAGGGAATATAAAAAATAAAAGACAAGATATCCTCATTAAGATAGGGTACCTTGTCTTTTATTTTTTCTTTAATAATGTGTATGGATAATATAGATTGTTTTTATTATGCTTCTTTTCTCTATTTTTTATTGTGTATAAGGCAATTGCTGTACTTGCGATTACAAAAATGGCTTTCTTCATATTCACATACCCCTTTTTATTGTTGGTTTAATTCTTGGCTAACTGCTTTTGCATCAACTAGAGCGTGTAAAATCATTTTTACCATGTTCATCATATTCTTTCACTCCTTTTTATAGTTCATTTAGTTCTTTTACAACTGCTTGTCCGTTCACTAATACCTCAAAGATTGCTTTTACGATTTCTTTCATTATGATTGTTTCCTCCTTTTGTTGTCTCTCTTGTTTACATCTTTATTGTATAGGGAGGCATCTTTTCGTACTATCGCTTTCCATTACGTGAACATAACAGTTTTGTAAGATTTGATGTCACTTATTGAAATGTTTAGTCTATCTTCATTATTTTCAGAAAAATGACTATTCAAACATGAAATGGGAAAGTATAATAAAGAAGTAAGTATTAAATTCCGTACGAAAGAGGTGAATGAGATGAAACGTTCTTTAGCTGCACGTGCCAAATTTTTAGATTTTATCTATTTTTGTCGTGCGATTTTTCATGATGTAGTTGTTAACGGGATACGTCTGTCCTTTTTTAACAATTGCATAGTAGCTATAGAACGATAGAAATCTCTTCACCCATTTTTAATAAACGTGTGAAAAGGGAGCTATTTAGCTTCCTTTTTCTATGCCGAAAACCATGGGGAATGTTTCTTTCTCATGGTTTTTTATATTGAAAGGAGTACGGAAAATGACAATTTGTAGTGTAAATAATGTAACGAAATCTTTTGGTGGAAACATCATATTTGAAAATATATCGCTTGAAATAAAGAATGGTGAACGTGTTGGATTAGTTGGTCGTAACGGTAGTGGGAAGACAACAATCTTTCAGCTTTTAACTGGAATGGAAAGTTTGGATGCAGGGGCCATTCATATGAAGAAAGGTACACGTATTGGTCATGTGGCACAAATTCCAAAATTTGATGAGAGTATGACTGTATATGAAGTATTGAGTTCCGCTTTTAAAATAGAAAAAGAATTAGAAAGAGAAATGCGTACTTTAGAAAAACATATGGCGGAAGAACAGGAATCTTCTGTTTTACAAAAATTAATGGAGAGATACGGAGTAATCCAAGAAAAGTTTGCGTTCCTTGGTGGTTATGAAATCGAAGCGAATATTATGAAGGTAGCAAATGGCCTACAGGTGATAGAACTATTCCCTCGATCATTTCTGGAGTTAAGTGGTGGGGAACAAACAAAGGTAAGCCTTGCATACATGCTGTTGCAGAAACCAGATTTACTTTTATTAGATGAACCAACCAATCATTTAGACTTATTTGCCGTAGAATGGCTAGAGCAATTTTTGAAAGAATACAATGGAACGGTTGTGGTTATTTCACATGATCGTTATTTCCTTGATGAAGTTGTAACGAAGATTTTTGATTTAGAAGATGGAGAGATTCACGTGTATCATACAAACTATTCTCGGTTTGTTGAAGAGAAGGAAGAAAGGTTACTTCAGGAGTTTCAGGCTTATCAAGAACAGCAAAAGAAAATAAAGAAAATGAAAGAAGCAATTAAGCGATTACGTGAATGGGCAAATCAGGCGAATCCTCCGAATGAAGGATTGCATAAGAGAGCAAGAAGTATGGAACGTGCACTGGAACGTATGGAGAAACTAAAGAAACCTATTTTAGAACGAAAACAAATGGGACTTCAGTTTGAAGGGCAAGAGAGAAGTGGAAAAGATGTTGTTGTAATGAAAGAAGTGAGTAAAGGATTTGCAGAACATCTTTTATTTAACGAAGCAAATTTACATGTTCGTTTTCAAGAGCGTGCGGCTATCGTTGGTCGTAATGGTACAGGAAAGACAACGCTATTAAAGTTATTATTAGAAGAAATAGAACCAGACGCTGGAGAAATTCGAATTGGAAGTAGTGTGAAAATCGGTTATTTATCCCAGCATGCGTACGGAAATATGAAGAGTAATGTATTGGAGGCTTTCAGGGAATGTGTAGCTGTAACAGAGGGAGAAGCGAGACATATATTAGCTAAATTTTTATTTTATGGTCCAGCGGTGTTTAAGAAAGTAACGCAACTGAGCGGTGGAGAAAAAATGAGGTTAAGACTTGCACAACTTATGTATCAAGATATCAATTTTTTAATTTTAGATGAGCCGACAAATCATCTCGACATTGAATCAAGGGAAGTTTTAGAGGAAGCTCTTGAACAATATAATGGGACAATTTTAGCTGTTTCACATGATCGTTATTTTTTAAATAAGTTATTTGAAAAGACGTATTGGATTGATGAGCGTAAATTATTTGAGTTTGCAGGGAACTATGCATGGGCGCGTCAAAAGTGGGAGGAAAAGCTCGAGACACAAGTAATAAAGCAGCAACGCCAAGGAAGAAAAAGTATTGAAACAGTCTCTGTAAAAAAGAAAGAAGTTAGGAATATTGAGGAGATTGAAACCGAATTAATGCATGTTGAAGAAGATATATATACGCTTGAGTGTAAGATGGAACATGTAGTTGATGTTGAAATGCTTGAACAATTGTATGAAGAAAAAACGAAGAAAGAGTTGTTACGAGCGGATTTATATAATAAGTTAGAGAATATTGTGGAGTGAAAAGTAGAAAGCGAATTCCTTTCAGTTGTGCTGAAGGAATTCGCTTTTTTATACTGCTGTTTTGCTTTAAGAGATAAATAAAAGTTGTGTTTCACGTGAAACAGTAAATTTGATAAATCTTTGTTTCGTAACTTGCATAGATTGTGAAACATAAATCGTATTAGGAGCTTTTTAGATCGGTTAATTATTTCCCGAGACATAAGTATGTGTAACGGCAAAGCATGATTGAAAACAAAAAACAGAGTTACAGCTTTACACGCTGAACTCTGTTTTCTTTTTGTGTGGTATCTTCCTTTGTTGAAATGATAATAGCGATCCCGAGCATCATAAAAAAAGCTAAAAAGAGGACGAACTTTGGGAAGAATGGGAATAGTAATAGCGCCCCAACTATCATAATTGTTAATAATACGTAGTGAAGGACGTATTGGAATAGGTTGTCCATGTTTTCGCCCCCTTTTTGGTAATTGGTTATTAGTATTCTATGTTTCATATTGAACGAATAGAAGTGAATTTTTAATTTTTTAATAAGAAATAAAAGAGAACGATTGACATATTTAAAGGAAAGGAATAATCTTGAAATTAATTCATACTATTTTTATAGGAATAATTCATATAGTTGTAGAAAGGAGTCTATGTTCCTACATCGTTAAAAATTAGGAAGGTAAAGGTGATAGTGCAATGAAAAATGTTTTTAAAGGAGCAATTGCTACATTTTTGAGTGTATCAGTATTACTAGTCGGATGTGGTCAAGAGGAAGCGAGTACAAACGAGGCCAGGAACGTCCCGAAAGTAAAAGATGAATTTATTCAGGCAAGCGACAAAGCAAAAAGTCCCGTAAAAGCAAAAGAAAGAAAAGATACTTTTGTAGTTGGAATGCCGAGTCCTGGAGGGATATTCCTTCCGCACTTTATGGAGAATGGATGGGATGGTAATATAACGCAAGCTATCTTTGCACCTCTTGTTGGACTCGATAAGGAAGGAAAATCAATTCCAATTTTAGCGAAGAAGTGGGATATTTCGGAGGATCAGCTTACATACACGTTCTATTTGAAAGATGGTTTAAAGTTTAGTGATGGATCACCACTAACTGCAGATGACGTAGCATTTACATTAACGCTATTACACGATCCAACTTATAGTGGAGCGACTGATATAAGTCAAACAGCAATAAAGGGTGGGCAAGCGTATAAAGAAGGAAAGGCAACCTCTATTGAGGGAATTCAAGTCATTGATCCGAAAACAATTACGATTACGACTGAAAAGGTAAATGCTCAAACACTATCATTAATCGGTGGAGAAGTTATATCTAAAGCTTATTACGGGAAAGAGTATAAACAAGGGCACCTAGAGTATTTAAAAGAGTTGTATGGAAAACCGATGGGAGCAGGAGCTTATAAGTTAGATAAATATATTCCTGGTCAAGAGGTTCGATTTGTAGCTAATGAAAATTATTTTGAAGGAAAACCGAAGATTGAGCACTTTATTTATAAAATTTCAAAAGGTGATACAAAGCTACAACAATTTCAAGCCGGGGAAGTAGATTATGATGGTTTTACGACAAACACGGAGACGATTGAACAGTTAAAGGATTTAGGTTTTGCCAATATTAATGTATATACAGGAAGCTCTTATGGTTACATTAAAATGAATTATAAGAAACCATACTTTAAAGATAAGCGTGTCCGCCAAGCATTTATTTACGGATTAGAGCGTCAAAAAGTTATTGATACGTATTTCCAAGGGTATGCTTCACTCGTTAATGTACCGATTACGCCAGTTTCTTGGGCGTATACAGAAGAAGGTATTAACAAATATGAGTATAACTTAGAGAAAGCAAAGAAATTATTGGATGAGGCTGGATGGAAACCAGGTTCAGATGGAATCCGCGAAAAAGATGGCCAAAAATTGAAGGTAAGTTATTTTGCTTCTTCTGCAAGTAAAATAAATGATGTAATGATCCCGGTGATGAAAGAGGATTATAAAAAGCTTGGTGTAGAGTTTAACCCAGAATATATGGACTTTAATACGATGATTTCAAAAGTGATAAAAGGTGATTATGATTTAGCAATGGTATCTACGCCAATGATTGATGATCCGAGTGGAACAATTGAGGAGTTTGTTTCGACAAGTAAACGAAACTATGATGGATACCATAATCCGAAAGTAGATGAATTAGCGAAGCAGGCACTAGAAACATTAGATATTGAAAAACGAAAAGAAATTTATAAAAAGTTGTACCAGGAGTTAAGTGAAGATCCGCCTGTAATCTTCTTAAATAATAGCAAGGTTGTGTCTGCACATCATGCACGCATTCAAGGATTACAAGAAGATAACTATAACGGTATCTTGTTAAGTTTACCTAATTTAAAGATAGAACAATAATTTTTAAAAAATTCTCAAAATATTTATTTAGAAAGAATTGACAAAATATAACGGAAGATATAAGCTAATAACCATAAAGTCTACCGGAAAGGTCGGAATAGGATTGTTACCCCTCAAAAACATCTATTTTTTTACGATTAAAACCGACTTTTCCGATTGGCTATAAATATGCTGTGGGAGGCATACATAAGCTAATAAGTTCAAAGGGTATCACTATTAAAAAGTTAGGGTGGGGACAATGAAGAAAAAGACAAAAAAATGGGCTGGTGTATTTTCGGTATTACTGAGTAGTTCGCTTGTGTTATCTGCTTGTGGGGGACAGGAGGATACTGCTTCTACAGAACCAGTTAAACAGCAGGATTTAAAAAATATAAAAATTGAAAAGATCGCTGCTACAGATAAAACGAAAGTGCCAGATAAAGCGAAGGATAGAAAAGATACGTTAGTAGTTGGGATTAACAAACCAGGCGGCGTATTCTTACCATATTTCCAACAAAATGGTTGGGATGGAAACGTAACTTCAGTTATTTTTGCATCTCTCATATCAACCGACAAACAAGGGAAACCAATTCCAGAATTGGCTGAGAAGTGGGACGTTTCTTCTGATCAGTTAACATATACATTCCATTTACGTAAAGACTTGAAATTTAGTGATGGTTCGCCATTAACAGCGGATGATGTAGCATTTACATTGACACTTCTACACGATAAGGCATATGAAGGTGAAGTAGACATCTCTCAATATGCAGTTAAAGGTGGTAAAGAATATAAAGAAGGAACAGCAACTTCAATTGAAGGTATTCAAGTTGTCGATCCACAAACAATAAAAATTACGACTGAAAAGGTTAATTCACAAGCTATATTTGTTTTTGGTAGCACAGTACTATCAAAAGCTTATTACGGAAAAGATTACAAACAAAATACAAGTTTAGATTACTTAAAAGATTTATATGGCAAACCACTAGCTGCGGGTCCATATAAATTTGAAAAGTATATTCCAGGTCAAGAAGTTCGTTTTGTAGCAAATGAAAATTACTATGCGGGTAAACCAAAAATTCAAAACTTCATTTATAAAATTACTTCTGGCGATACGAAGCTTCAGTTATTCCAAACAGGTGAGGTTGACCACACTGGCTTAGGTACTGGTGACGAAGTTCTTGAACAGGCTAAGGCTTTAGAATTTGCAAATATCCAAATCGAAACAGCACCATCATTTAGTTATGTTTATATGAATCATAATAAGCCGTACTTAAAGGATAAAAAGGTTCGCCAAGCACTTATCTACGGATTAGATCGTAAAAAATATGTTGATACAGCATACAAAGGATACGGTACGGTAGCTAATGTACCAATTCATCCGACTTCTTGGGCTTACACAGAAGAAGGCGTTAATAAATATGAGTATGACAAAGAAAAAGCGAAAAAGTTATTAGATGAAGCAGGATGGAAAGTTGGCTCGGATGGAATTCGTGAAAAAGATGGTCAAAAATTAAAACTTTCTTATTTCGGCCCAAGCTCAGCTAAAGATAGTGATTTATTAATTCCAATTGCGAAAGAGAATTATAAAGAGATAGGTGTAGAATTTAATCCTGAATTTATGGACTTTAATACGATGCTTTCAAAGGTGAACAAAGGTGATTATGATTTGGCTTCAGTTTCGACACCAATTACAAGTGACCCGAGTGAAACAGCTGGTGAATATTTATCTAGTGCCAATGAGAAGAGTCTTGGTTATAAAAATGCAAAAGTAGATGAGTTAATTCAAAAAGGTATTGAAACGGTAGATATTGAAAAACGTAAACCAATCTATAAAGAACTTTATAAAGAGTTAAGTGATGATCCGCCAGTAATTCTATTAAATTATCGTAGAACAATTACTGGTTATAACGGGAATATAAAAGGAATTGATCCTGAAAAATACAATAGTATTAGTGCAAACTTACCAGTATTATCATTTGAAAAATAACGATAAGAATGTATGAGTAGAAGACATTTTTTCATTCGGTTAGTAGTGTGCCGTAGTGAAAAAATGTTCTTCTATTTTAAGCATAAGATTGGAGAGAAAAAGGGTGAAAACATATATTGTTCGTAGGTTGCTACAAATGATTCCTACACTGTTTGGAACATCAATTATTATCTTCTTCCTGTTCGCGCTTCTTCCAGGGGACTATATTGATTCAAATCCAAAGATTACACCGGAAAGAGCGGCTGAGCTTAGGGAATTGTATGGATTGAACAAACCAATTGTTGAGCGTTATTTTCATTGGTTAGGTAATGCGTTGCAAGGGGATTTTGGTTTTTCGCTGCAGTATCAAGAACCTGTAACGTCATTATTAAATAAGTTTATTTGGAATTCGTTTAGTGTAGCCATTATTGCATTGTTTTTTATTTGGTTAATTGCACTTATTATCGGTGTATTTTCAGCTACAAAGCAACATTCTTTATTCGATAAGCTTGTAACGATTGGTGTCTTTGCAGCGATGTCATTTCCTTCCTTCTTTATCGGTTTGTTTTTAATTAAAGTGTTCGCGGTTGACTTTAAGTTATTACCGATAGGTGGAATGATTGATGTTGGTAGTAATTCCACTGGGTTTGCTTATGTGATAGAAGTTGCAAAACATATGGTGTTACCAGTATTTATTTTGACTCTTCTTGGAGTAGGTTCATTGACTCGTTATTTTAGAACGAGCATGTTAGAGGTTGTGAGACAAGATTACATACGAACAGCACGAGCAAAAGGTTTAAAGGAAAAGACTGTTATTTATAAGCATGCATTAAAAAATGCAATTTTACCGGCAATTACTTTATTAGCATTTGAATTACCCGGTTTATTTTCAGGAGCCATTATTATTGAACAAATTTTTAATTGGCCAGGTATCGGTAATGTTCAATTAGAGGCACTTAATTTCCGTGATTATACAGTGTTAATGGCATTTACGATGTTTCTTTCTTGTTTAACAATCGTATCGAACTTTTTCGCAGACATTGTATATGCAGTTGTTGATCCACGTATTCGGTTGAAGTAAGGGGGGAATGAGATGGAAACTGTTACAGCGATTACAGAGAAAAAAGGAAAAAAGAAAAAAAATGAATCATCACCATGGCGACAAGCTCTTAAAAAGATAAAGAAAAATAAGATGGCACTAGTAGGGTTGTATGCATTAATTTTTATGTTTGTATTTTGTTTTATTGGACCGTTTTTTTCGCCATATGCATCAGGGAAAATACAAGTTGCACTAATTAACAAACCACCTAGTTTCTCTCATTGGCTTGGTACAGATCAGTTAGGAAGAGATATTTTAACGAGGCTCATGCAAGCGGGACGTATTTCATTAACGATTGGATTAGCTTCAATGGTTTTATCAGTGATACTAGGAGCTGTATTAGGAGCTATTGCAGGGTTTTATCGTGGTATCGTTGATAATATTATTATGCGTCTTGCAGATATTTTAATGTCGATGCCAGGATTACCGTTACTTATTATAATGGGGGCGATTTTATCGGAGTGGAAAGTACCGTCTGATTATCGTCTGTATGTCATTATGATTATTTTAAGTTTGGTAGGTTGGCCAGGGCTTGCACGTCTTGTAAGAGGTCAAATTTTATCACTTAGGGAGCAAGCGTTTATGCAAGCTGCTGATGTGCTAGGAATAAAAGATTACCGGAAAATTATATATCACTTAATCCCTAATGTTTTACCAATTTTAATTGTTGTATCTACATTAGGTGTTGCTGGTTCAATTCTAGGGGAGTCCGCACTAAGTTACTTAGGTCTCGGCGTTGTCCCGCCTACACCATCATGGGGGAATATGATTAGCGCAGCTAACTCATTAATCGATTTCCAAAAGCGTCCGTGGCTATGGATTCCGCCCGGTTTTGCAATCTTTATAACAGTTGTATCAATTAACTTACTTGGTGATGCACTTCGTGATGCGTTAGATCCAAAGATGAGACGGTAGGTGAGGGAATATGAGTAAAGCGGTAGTAGAGCTGAAAGATTTACAAACACACTTTCAAACCGAGGAAGGGACAGTAAAGGCTGTAAACCATGTTAGCTTTGCAGTTCGAGAAGGTGAAACGGTTTGTGTTGTAGGCGAATCGGGATGTGGGAAAAGTGTAACAGCTTTATCTATTATGGGACTTATTGCTGAATCGGGCAGTGTAGTAGGTGGAGATATTTTATATGAAGGAAAAAGTCTTTTAGGAATGAAGGAGAAAGAGCTTCGTAGTTTACGAGGCAATGATATTGCGATGATTTTCCAAGAACCGATGACATCGCTAAATCCAGTCTTTACTGTAGGGGAACAAATTGTAGAGACGTTAAGGGAGCATGAACTGCTTAGTAAAAATGAAGCATATAAGAAGGCAATTGAGTTAATTCGTAAAGTCGGCATAGCTCGTGCGGATGAAATCGTCCATTCTTATCCACACGAACTAAGTGGTGGTATGTTACAACGTATTATGATTGCTGTTGCACTTAGTTGTAATCCTAAGTTATTAATTGCTGATGAACCGACAACGGCCCTTGATGTTACGATTCAAGCTCAAATATTGGACTTATTAAGACAAGTAAAAGAGGAATTTAAAACATCCATTTTATTAATTACACATGATTTAGGCGTTGTAGCAGAAATGGCTGATTACGTTGTCGTTATGTATGGCGGGAAAGTTATTGAAGAAGCACCAGTACTAGAGATATTCCAAAATCCGAAACACCCATATACGAAAGGCTTGTTGAAATCAAAACCAGTGATGGGAAAACGAATAGATAAACTGTATTCTATTCCAGGGCAAGTTCCTAATTTAGTCGGTTTGGATGAATTTTGCTACTTTAGCGGTCGTTGTGAGCATTGTATGGCAATATGTAAAGAAGAAGCACCAAATCTGAATGTACATGATGAGAATCATAAAGTAGCTTGCTGGTTATATGAGGAGCGTGCGGAACAATGAGTGAACCATTATTAGAAGTAAAAAACTTAAAAACATATTTTCCGATTAAAGGCGGCATATTTAGTAGAACGGTTGGCCATGTAAAAGCAGTTGATGGAGTAAGCTTTACTATTAATAAAGGTGAAGTATTTGGCCTTGTTGGCGAATCAGGAAGCGGGAAAACAACGATAGGAAAAACAATTTTACGTCTCGTCCAAAAAACGGAAGGGGAAGTGAAGTTTAAAGGAAAGGATGTTTATTCTCTATCAAAAGAGGAATTGAGAAAACATCGTCCTAATATGCAGCTTGTGTTTCAAGATCCATTTAGCTCATTAAATCCGAGAATGAGAATTGGAGAAGCACTTGGCGAGCCAATGTTGGCTCACGGACTAGCAACGAAAGAAAATGTTCGTGAAAAAGTGACAGAAGTATTAGAGTTATGTGGCTTAGCCCCATATCATATTGACCGGTATCCTCATGAGTTTTCTGGTGGACAACGTCAACGTATCGTTATCGCAAGAGCTATGGTATTAAATCCAGAATTTATTGTAGCTGACGAACCTGTAGCAGCGCTAGATGTATCTATTCAAGCACAGATCATTAATTTATTTAGTGAATTACAGGAGAAAAAGGGACTATCTTATTTGTTCATTTCACATGATTTAAGCGTGGTAGAGCACTTATGTACGAAAATTGGAATTATGTATTTAGGAACGATTGTGGAAACAGCGCCGCGTGATGAGTTATTTACGAACCCACTTCATCCGTATACAAAAGCATTGTTATCCGCTGTTCCAATACCAGATCCAACAGTGAAGCGAGAGAGAATCATACTAGAGGGTGACATTCCAAGTCCAGCGAATCCACCTTCGGGGTGTCGTTTTCATACACGTTGCCCGTTTGCAACAGATATTTGTAAACAAACGGTACCAGAATTCCGTAATGTTGGTGAAGAGCATTTTGTTGCTTGTCATCATGTATAAAAGAGAAGGACTCTTTCAAATAGAAAGAGTCCTTTTTTTATTTACTAGATGAAGTTTGTTTCAATACAAATTGTTCGATTGCATGAGCAACACCATGTTCATTGTTTGTTAATGTTACAACATCACATAGTTTTTTTACATCTTCTTCAGCGTTTCCCATTGCAACTGATAAACCAGCTGCTTCTAACATGGGTACATCGTTAAAATTGTCACCGATAGCAACTGTATCTTCAATTGGTATATTAAAATGGGCTGCCATTTGTTTCAGTCCATTTCCTTTATGTCCATTCTTGTCCATGATTTCTAAATTAGTAGGAGCAGATGCTGTAACCATAATATCGGTATCTTCTTGTAACATACTTAATAGCTGTGCGCGATGCCCTGCGTTAAATGTCAAAATAAAGAATTTAGATATTTCTAATTCTGGATTATTTACAACATCTTCTATTTTTTGGAAATCGGTAATTAAGTTTGATTTCTTTTGTTTTTCTGTAATTCTTTCAAGTTCCTCAAGTGTAACATCTAGTGCATGCTTGTTCTCTTCGAACGCTTGCATAACTTGATCTTGCCATGTATATGGAGAATAAACTCCTTTATTCGTATATAGCTTATAAGGAAAACCTTCAGATTCTAGTAATTTTGCAAGTTTGTACACTTTGTCGTTTTGTATACAACGCGAGTTAATTACTTTTCCATCCACATAAACAATTGCCCCATTGCTCGCTCCAACTGGAAGAGATAGTTTATATTCTTCCAATAATTTTAAAGCATCTTCTTTTGCACGACCAGAACAAATCATGACTATATGACCAGCCTCTTTTGCATTTTGGATAGCTTGTAAGTTCTCTTTGGAGATTTCAAGACTAGATGATAGTAGTGTTCCATCCATATCTAATGCGATTAATTTCAAAATGACCACCTCTTTGTTTTTATTATACATAGTTATATGGAGGAAACATATAAACTTATCTTGGAAAGATTGTATTTTATCTCGCATGAACTATCAGTAAGAATTTGATAGATTCCACTTTATTAATGAAGGATTTATCTTAATTTGTAACAAAAGTAGAGGTGAGTATGGCGATATTTCGTTATATGTTTGTAATGTTACAATAACATTACAAACATATACTTAGTAGAAAATGCACTAAAACAAGGTTTTTAAGGGTGTTTATAAAAAAACGTAAAAAAAGTGTAATAAAATTTACGTAATTATATTGCAACGTAACAATAGTTATGTTACATTAATGTTACAAACGTTACGTTATTAAATTTAATGTAACGTCAACATAAAAACTATGAAATAAACATTTCTTAGAAATTACATATAGATAACTTATTAAAAGGAGGATACATAATATGAAAGAGCAAGTATTACAAGTAACAAAAGGTGACTTCGTAGGATCAGCAAGTGGAGCAGTAGTATTAACAGCATTAATCGTATTCTTATCAAGCGTATTAGTATAATAGAAGTTTTGTAAAAAAGAAAAAGAGAGGAGAATGCAAAATGAAAGAGCAAGTATTACAAGTAACAAAAGGTGACTTCGTAGGATCAGCAAGTGGAGCAGTAGTATTAACAGCGTTAATCGTATTCCTATCAAGCGTATTAGTATAATAGAAGTTTTGTAACAAAGGAAAAAAGAAGGGAGAATGAAAGATATGAAAGAGCAAGTATTACAAGTAACAAAAGGTGACTTCGTAGGATCAGCAAGTGGAGCAGTAGTATTAACAGCATTAATCGTATTTCTATCAAGCGTGTTAGTATAATAAAAACTTTGTAACAAAAGAAAAATGAGAGGAGAATGCAAAATGAAAGAGCAAGTATTACAAGTAACAAAAGGTGACTTCGTAGGATCAGCAAGTGGAGCGGTAGTATTAACAGCATTAATCGTATTTCTATCAAGTGTATTAGTATAATAGAAGTTTTACATTATACAAAATGAAAGGAGAATGAGGAATATGAACGGTGAGCAAGTGTTACAAGTAACAAAAACAGATTTATTAGGATCATTAGGTGGAGCGGTAGTATTAACATCATTTATTCTATTCCTTGCAAAAGTATTAGTATGAGACATATAAATACAATCATTCAAAAAAAATAAAGACTCTAGCATATTAGTAAGTAATTAATATGTTGGAGTCTTTTTTATTTTTCTTCTATATATCCCTTCAAGTATGAATAGCCCCCTTTATTTTAAAGAGAAAAAAGTCGAATTTTATATGTAAGAAAAAAAGAGGAATTTGACAGAAAAGATAGAAAATTTTAAAGGTCAGAATTTGTTAGCTTGCTAACTAATTTCTATCAATTGATGTTGGAAGCGTTTTCGGTTGGTTTTAAGTATGAACCATTTAATCTATTTACAGGGGGATGAGGATTTTATGAAACAAAAATCTATGGATACGCTAGCTGCACAAATGGAGGACTTTTTTCCAGTACGTGATGTAGATCATTTGGAATTTTACGTAGGAAATGCAAAGCAATCAAGTTATTATCTTGCGAGAGCATTCGGATTCAAAATTGTGGCTTACTCTGGATTAGAAACGGGTAATCGTGAAAAGGTATCTTATGTTCTTGTGCAAAAAAATATGCGTTTCGTTGTGTCTGGGGCTTTAAGTAGTGACAATCGTATTGCAGAGTTTGTAAAGACTCATGGTGATGGCGTGAAAGATGTGGCATTACTTGTTGACGATGTTGATAAAGCATACTCAGAAGCGGTGAAACGTGGTGCCGTCGCAATTGCTCCGCCTGTAGAGTTAACAGATGAGAACGGTACATTGAAAAAAGCAGTTATTGGTACGTATGGTGATACAATTCATACGCTTGTAGAGCGTAAAAATTATAAAGGGACATTTATGCCAGGATTCCAAAAGGCTGAGTTTAATATTCCATTTGAAGAGTCAGGTTTAATTGCTGTAGACCATGTAGTTGGTAATGTTGAAAAGATGGAAGAGTGGGTTAGTTATTACGAGAACGTTATGGGCTTTAAACAAATGATCCATTTTGATGATGATGATATTAGTACAGAGTATTCAGCATTAATGTCGAAGGTTATGACAAATGGAAGTCGTATTAAGTTCCCTATTAACGAGCCAGCGGATGGAAAGAGAAAATCACAAATTCAAGAATATCTAGAGTTCTATAATGGAGCAGGTGTACAGCATCTTGCTTTACTAACAAATGACATTGTTAAAACAGTAGAAGCGCTACGTGCAAATGGTGTGGAGTTTTTAGATACACCAGATACTTATTATGATGAGTTAACTGCACGAGTTGGAAAAATTGATGAGGAAATTGATAAGTTGAAAGAATTAAAGATTTTAGTAGATCGCGATGATGAAGGATACTTACTACAAATCTTTACGAAACCAATTGTAGATCGTCCAACTTTATTTATTGAAATCATTCAGCGTAAAGGTTCTCGTGGATTTGGAGAAGGAAACTTTAAAGCGTTATTCGAATCAATTGAAAGAGAACAAGAGCGTCGCGGGAATTTATAAAATTTATATCCACCAGCAATCATTCTTTTGCTGGTGGAAATTTCATTTTCATAAGGAGGAATCATGATGAAATTTGTTACATTTCGTCTTCCTTCAAAAGAAATGCGAGCTGGATGGCTTGAAGGTGACAAAGTAATCGATATGAATCTTGCTAGTGATGGGAAATTACCTTCTTCTATGTTCGCCTTTTTAGAGAAAGCGGATGAGTATGTAGAAGTATTGCGTAATATTAAGAACCCGGAAAAGGGCATATATTCTTTAGAGGAAGTGCAATTAGCAGCAGCGATTCCTAATCCGAGTAGTATTAGGGATTTTTACGCGTTTGAGCAGCATGTAAAAACGGCACGTGGCCGAAGAGGGCTAGATGTTGTACCAGAATGGTATGATATCCCGGTTTTTTATTTTACGAACCATCGTGCTGTAATTGGTCCGAATGATGTTGTAATTGGTCCGAAAAAATCTGAAAAACTTGATTATGAGTTAGAGATTGCTTGCGTAATCGGGAAAGAAGGAAGAAATATTTCTCGTGAGCAAGCAGAGGAATACATTTTTGGTTATTGTATTATGAATGATTGGAGTGCAAGGGACTTACAAGCAACAGAAATGAAGGTAGGACTTGGTCCAGCGAAAGGAAAAGATTTTGCAACTTCATTAGGAGCGCACCTTGTTACGAAAGAGGAATTAGATATTTATCGCAACGGTGACCGTTATGAGTTAGAGATGACTGCTCATGTGAATGGAAAGCTATTATCAAAAGGGAACTTCCGGGATATTTACTATACATTTGCTGAAATGATTGAACGTGCTTCGGAAGACGTTACGTTATACCCAGGTGATGTGATTGGTTCTGGAACAGTAGGAACAGGTTGTATTTTAGAACTGGGTACAGAAGAGTGGCTGCAAGATGGTGATGTGGTAGAGCTTACGATTACTGGTTTAGGTACATTACGTAATACGGTCAAAAAAGAAAAGGAAGCAGGTGATGAGCATGTTTTATCGTCACATGGGGGAGCTACCTCATAAACGACATGTACAATTCCGTAAAAAAGATGGATCACTTTATCGTGAACAGGTAATGGGAACAAAAGGTTTTTCTGGTACGCAATCTATTTTGTATCATCATTATATGCCAACGGAAGTAGGGCATGCGGCATTATCTCATTCTTGTCAGTTGCAGTATGAAGAAGATGTTGCTCTTTCTCATCGTCACTTTCGCACGAAAGAAAATAAAAAAAGTGGTGATGCAGTAAGCGGAAGAAACTTTATACTTGGGAATGAGGATTTATTAATCGGAGTAGTGACTCCAACAGAAAAAATGGACTATTTCTACCGTAACGGTGATGGTGATGAAATGTTGTTTGTCCATTACGGAACAGGGAAAATTGAAACAATGTTCGGAACGATTCACTATCGAAAAGGTGATTATGTAACAATCCCAATTGGAACGATTTATCGTGTTATTCCAGATGAAGGAGAGACTAAGTTTCTTGTTGTAGAGGCAAATAGTCAAATTACTACACCGCGGCGCTATCGTAATGAATATGGACAATTGTTAGAGCATAGCCCGTTTTGTGAGAGGGATATTCGTGGCCCTGAAAAATTAGAGACGTATGATGAAAAAGGTGAGTTTGTCGTAATGACAAAGTCGCGAGGGTATATGCATAAACATGTTTTAGGGCACCATCCGTTAGACGTTGTTGGTTGGGATGGTTATTTATATCCGTGGGTCTTTAATGTTGAGGATTTTGAGCCAATCACAGGTCGTATTCATCAGCCACCTCCAGTACATCAAACGTTCGAGGGTCACAATTTTGTTATTTGTTCTTTCGTACCACGTTTATATGACTATCATCCAGAATCTATTCCGGCACCGTATTATCATAGTAACGTGAATAGCGATGAAGTACTGTACTATGTAGAAGGTAACTTTATGAGCCGAAAAGGTGTGGAGGAAGGGTCTATTACACTTCATCCGAGCGGCATTCCTCATGGGCCACATCCTGGGAAAACAGAGGCGAGTATAGGGAAAAAAGAAACGCTTGAATTAGCTGTTATGATAGATACATTCCGTCCGCTTCGTATTGTAAAACAAGCACATGAAACAGAAGATGAAAAATATATGTATAGCTGGATTGAAGAGGGATCGTATACTGTGAAATAAGTAAAAAGAGGCATGCTCAATAACGGAGCATGCCTCTTTTATGGAATCGACATGTATAATAATACCAAAAAAAGTTATAGAAAGATATATAGAAAGGATGATCAAGATAATGCGTATTCATAAGAGTTTCTACTTATTTCGACAAAGATTAATGTGGTAATTTTTAGTTTGAAAATTTGTATTTTTCTGATTCTATATATAATATAATTGTTGGGGAACTAAGGGGGGAATTTATGAAGAATACGTGGCGTGAATTAAGGGAGATGGACCGTAACGTATGGATTCGGTTTATTGGTGAGACGTTAAATGGAATTGCAATGATGATGTTGATGCCTTTCTTTGCGTTATATTTAAAAGACAAGGTAGATTCATTATTACAGGTCGGAGTTATTATGGCGCTTTCTCCAATTGCTGCGAGTTTTGGATCCATTATAGGGGGAAGAATCGCTGATATATATGGAAGAAAGCCGATTATGATATTTTCGATGGTGAGTAATGCAGTATTCATGCTCGGTTTTTTATTTATAGAAGGATTTATTCCGTATGCGATTTTATCAATTTTTTTAGGGTTAAGTAATTCGCTATTTCATCCAGCTGCATCAGCGATGGTTGCGGATGTAACAGCGCCAGAAAAAAGAACAGAAGCATATGGTTTATTGCGAATGGGACACAATATAGGTGCTGCAATTGGTCCGATAATGGGGGCTTCAGTAGTTATGTTATCGAAGAACCTTGTGTTTATTATTGCCGCATCTACGATGTTATTTTATGCATTACTTGTATTCGTCCTTATTCAAGAGACAATGCCAAAGAGTACGAATAAAGAAGGTGATACAGAAAAAGAATCAGGAGCAGTGTGGAAAATTGTATTGCGAGATAAGGCACTCATGATTTATTTATTAGCAGGTATCATTATTTCGATGGGATTTTCTCAAACAGAAGGCATGTTGCCACTGCACTTTGACAATGAAATGAAAGGTATTTTTGGAACTAACAATCCATATCCATATTTAATGGCTTTAAATGGACTATTAGTTGTGTTGTTCCAATTTCAAATTTCAAAATGGGTCACAGATAAACCTGTTGGAAAGACGATGTTATATGGTGCATGTTTGTTTGGGATTGGTTTATTTTTTATAGGGTGGTTACCGAAGTGGTTTGGAGGACTTGATACAAATGCTACAATTATTTTAATAACTTTACTGTTTGTATATGCCATATATACGTTAGGTGAGATGATTATGTCGCCTGTACAGATGACGTTTGTAGCGAATTTGGCTCCTGAGCATTTGAGGGGGACTTATATGGGAGCTGCAAGTTTGCAGTGGATTACAGGAAGTGCATTCGGCCCACTTCTTGGAGGTTTTTTATTAGACCGATTACTTGGCCACTTTTTATTTACAATTTTAGCTGTCGGTTGTGTAGTTGCAGGTATTGTATATATTTCTTTAGACCGTCTCGTTGAACAAAGGCAAAAAAGCACACTAACCAAACAATCTTCTTAATAATTAGATGACATACACAAAAAGGGGATTTCTACATATTTTAGGTACATAACTAGGTTGGATTGCAATTTTATATATTTATGAAGAAATTTAAGTGGAAAAAGTATAGAAAACCAATAAGTGGTGTCATTTAATTATTTGTGGAAGTTGCATTTTATTTCAAATAGGAACTACCTATTTTTATAAAAAGTGCTAAAATAGAAAAATGAAAACAATTGGTTAGGGTGATTTCAGTGACAAAAATTAAATTAGGTTTATTATATGGTGGAAAATCAGCTGAGCATCAAGTTTCGCTACAAACGGCTCTTGCTGCTATTAAAGCATTAAATCAAGATAAATTCGAGATTCATCCAATTTATATTACAGAAAAAGGTCAATGGGTGCGCGGTGAGCGTATTGAAGGCGAAGTAACAAATGTTGAAGTTCTAAAAATGAGCGGTGCAGAAAATGCGATTTCTCCGCTATCATTAAGCACAGAAATCATTCCATCTGCAAATGCTGAGGAAAATGCTATCGACGTTATTTTCCCATTACTACATGGACCAAATGGTGAAGATGGAACGGTTCAAGGATTATTAGAATTAATGAACATTCCTTATGTAGGAAATGGTGTTCTAGCATCTGCTGCTGGTATGGATAAAGTTGTTATGAAAAACATCTTTGCAGAAGCTGGATTGAAACAAGCAAAATATGCATCATTCATTCGTAGCGGATGGGAAAAAGATCGTGAAACAGCATATGAAAAAGTAGAAGAAGTATTAGGATACCCTTGCTTCGTAAAACCAGCAAACCTTGGTTCAAGTGTTGGGATTAATAAGTGTAAAAATCGTGAAGAACTTGAGAATGCATTTGAAGAGGCATTCCAATTTGACCGTAAAATTATTGTGGAAGAAAATATCGTTGGACGTGAAGTAGAAGTTGGTGTACTAGGTAATGATGAACCGAAATGTTCAGTTGTAGGTGAAATCGTACCTAAAAAAGACTTCTATGATTATAAGTCGAAATACATCGATGGTGATACAGCGTTAATTATTCCAGCTGAAATGACAGAAGAAGAGTCTAATGTTATTAAGCGAGATGCGATTGTTGCATTCCAATCGTTAGATGGTGCTGGCTTAACGCGAGCTGATTTCTTCTTAACGAAAGATGGAGAAGTATACATTAACGAAGTGAATACGATGCCAGGATTTACGCCGTTTAGTATGTTCCCTCTACTATGGCAACATACTGGATTACCATATCCGGAATTAATTGAAGAGCTAATTCGTTTAGCAATGGAGCGTCACGAAGAAAAACAAAAAATTAAATATACAATCTAACAAAAAAAGGAGGAGGCACTATTCGAAGGAATAGTGCTTCCTCTATGTAAGGAGTGTTTTTATGATAAATCGAACGTTAAAACAAGTAGAACAAATGACAAATGGTACGGGATTAGCAGAGCAGTATGAGGGAATTACTATACAAGGAGTGTCTATTGATACGAGAAAAATCGAAAAAGGAAACTTATATGTTCCGATTCAAGGTGAACGTTTCGATGGACATGCTTTTGTAGATAAAGCTGTTGAAAATGGAGCTGTGGCGACATTATGGATGAAAGATGTAGCAAATCCACCTGAGAATCTTCCGGTTATTTTTGTAGAAGACACGCTATCAGCATTACAAATTTTAGCAAAAAACTATCGCGACCAATTGGATGTTAAAGTGATTGGTGTGACAGGTAGTAACGGTAAAACATCTACAAAAGATATTGTAACAAGTCTTCTTGCGACTAAATTCAAAGTTCAAAAAACAGAAGGAAACTTCAATAATCATATCGGGCTACCTCTTACTATTTTAAACTTAGAAGAAAATACAGAAGTAGCTGTATTAGAAATGGGAATGTCAAGCCGTGGGGAAATTGAATTCTTATCTAAGTTAGCTCGTCCAAATGCAGCTATCATTACGAACATTGGTGAAGCGCATTTAATGGACTTAGGCTCTCGCGAGGCAATTGCTGAAGCGAAATTAGAAATTGTGACAGGATTACAAGAAGGTGGAGTGTTCGTATATAATGGAGATGAGCCATTATTAACGAATCGTGTTCCTGAAATGAATCTAATAGCTGAAACAGTTACGTTTGGTGATGCTAGAGCAAATGATTATTATCCAACGACTGTAACGTTACAAGCAACTGGGACACACTTTAAAATGAATAGAGAAGAAAACATTTCATTCTATCTACCAGTATTAGGGAAACACAATGTGTATAATACGCTTGCTTCTATGGCAATTGCGAAACATTTTGGTGTAACGTGGGAAGAGATGAAAGAAGGTTTAGTAACACTTCAAATGACAGGCATGCGTATGGAAATTGTAAAAACAAATAGTGGATTAACAATTATCAATGATGCCTATAATGCAAGTCCAACAGCTATGGAAGCGGCATTCCACCTAATGAATGGTTTAGATGGATTCTCTAAGAAAATTGTTGTTCTCGGTGATATGTTAGAGCTTGGAGATCAAGAAGTGCAGTTTCATTATGAAGTAGGTAAATTAATTGATCCAGCAAAAATCTCCTATGTGTTCACATATGGTAAATTAGGAGCTCAAATTGCTGAGGGAGCGAAAATTAATTTCCCTAACGAACGTGTAAAGGCTTATGATAATAAAGAAGAGTTAGTAAAAGAGTTGCAAGGAGTAGTCGATGCAAAAGATGTTGTATTAGTCAAAGCATCTCGCGGTATGAAATTGGAAGAAGTAATTACGATGTTGAAATAATTGGTGTATATAAATAGGGATGATAGCAACGAAAAAAGAAGAAACTTATAATAAGCGCTTACAGTAAATATAAAAAAATAAAAGTGAAGAAAAAACCTCTGAATATGAAAATAAGGTAACAGTTGGGTTTGCTTTTTACACATACAAAACTTATAATTGATAAAGTGTAATAACGTTTAGAAGTATTTTCGTGAAGAATATACGCCCGTTTATATACGTGAGCATTCAGGAAAAGGGCTTTTCCGCAAATTCGGAAAACGCCTTTTTTTAAATGATAAGTATAGGATAGAAAAGGAGAAGTAACATTGACAACATTTCGAGAATTAGGATTAAGTGATTCTTTACTGCAATCTGTTGAAAGTATGGGCTTTGAAGAGGCTACGCCAATTCAAGCTGAAACAATTCCACATGCATTGCAAGGTAAGGATATTATTGGGCAAGCACAAACAGGTACAGGGAAAACAGCAGCATTCGGATTACCACTATTAGATAAAGTGGATACACATAAAGAATCGGTTCAAGGTATTGTTATCGCGCCAACGCGTGAATTAGCAATTCAAGTTGGAGAAGAGCTATACAAAATTGGTAAACATAAACGCGTTCGTATTTTACCAATTTACGGTGGTCAAGATATTAACCGCCAAATTCGTGCTCTAAAAAAACACCCACACATTATTGTTGGTACGCCGGGTCGTATTTTAGATCATATTAACCGTAAAACACTTCGCTTACAAAACGTAGAGACAGTTGTTCTTGACGAAGCGGATGAAATGTTAAACATGGGCTTCATTGAAGATATTGAAGCAATTTTAACAGATGTGCCAGAAACACATCAAACATTACTATTCTCAGCGACAATGCCGGACCCAATCCGTCGTATTGCTGAGCGTTTCATGACTGAGCCTCAACACATTAAAGTAAAAGCAAAAGAAGTAACAATGCCAAACATTCAGCAGTTCTATTTAGAAGTGCAAGAAAAGAAAAAGTTTGATGTATTAACACGCTTATTAGACATACAATCTCCAGAGCTTGCGATTGTATTCGGTCGTACAAAGCGTCGTGTTGATGAATTATCAGAAGCATTAAATTTACGTGGTTATGCTGCAGAAGGTATCCATGGTGATTTAACTCAGGCGAAACGTATGTCTGTATTACGTAAGTTTAAAGAAGGTTCTATTGAAGTTCTTGTTGCAACAGACGTTGCTGCACGTGGTCTTGATATTTCAGGCGTAACACACGTATATAACTTCGATATTCCACAAGATCCAGAATCATACGTTCACCGTATTGGCCGTACTGGTCGTGCAGGTAAAAAAGGTATTGCAATGCTATTTGTGACACCACGTGAATCTGGACAATTAAAAAATATCGAGCGTACAACAAAACGTAAAATGGACCGTATGGATGCACCGACACTTGACGAGGCACTAGAAGGTCAACAACGTTTAATCGCTGAAAAACTTCAAAGCACAATTGAAAATGAAAACTTAGCATACTACAAGCGTATTGCAGAAGAAATGTTAGAAGAGAACGACTCTGTAACAGTAGTAGCTGCTGCTTTAAAAATGATGACAAAAGAGCCAGATACAACTCCAATCGCTTTAACATCAGAACCACCAGTTGTTGCAAGAGGTGGCGGTTCTAAAAAACGCGGCGGTAACGGAGGCGGATACCGTGATGGTAACCGTAATCGTAGTCGTGATGGACGCGGTGGCGATGGTCGTAACCGTGACCGCAATCGTGATGGTCGTAATCGTGACGGTAACCGTGATCGTAATCGTGAAGGTAGCCGTGATGGTAACCGTGGTCGTCGTGGTGAAGGTCAAGGTCGCCCAGGATCTTCAAACGGACGCGGCGAAAGAAAACATCATAGCCGTAAGCCACAAGCTTAATAATAAAAAAAGAGAATGCCCTTTTCCGGCATTCTCTTTTTTTATTTCTGTAATTGTACATACTACATAATAACTTATGTAGAAATGAGGTGCCGCATGCTTGTAAGGCTTGGCTATGTCGCGATGAGTGTACATTTGAAAAATGCATCTCCATCTCAAACGATGACGTACGCGCAGTTTCAAAAAATAGATGATCGGGAAGCGGCGATTCGTAAACTTGAAAGAATTGCTAATTCGAATTTGGAAAACTGTTTACGATTATTAAAGCATAATAAAGGACATGACATATCGTTCTTTCGACTTAGTTCCAAGCTGATTCCTTTAGCGAATCATGAGGAGTTGTTAGATTGGAATTATATTCGCCCTTTAAAAGAAAATTTAAAAGTGCTAGGTGATTACGCTATTCGAATGAATATGCGTATTGATTTTCATCCAGATCATTTTGTTGTACTCAATTCAGGTGAGGAGAATATTTTTAAACAATCTGTAAAGACGTTACAGATGCATAGAAAATTATTAAAAGGTATGGGGATTGAACATAAGCAACGATGTGTAATGCATGTTGGGGGCGGATATAAAGATAAAGAGCTTGCATTAGAGCGTTTTATAGAAAATTGGTCTAATGTCCCAAGAGGTATTCAGGAAATGATTATGTTAGAAAATGATGATACAACTTTTACGCTCGAGGACACATTATATTTAGGAGAAAAATTGGGCATTCCCGTTGTATTTGATTTACATCACCATATGATGAATCATGATCGAGAAGATTGGCATGAAGATTGGGCGCGTGTCGTACAT
Organism: Bacillus cereus group sp. MYBKT111-2; assembly: GCF_051915205.1. Classification (NCBI taxonomy): domain Bacteria; kingdom Bacillati; phylum Bacillota; class Bacilli; order Caryophanales; family Bacillaceae; genus Bacillus; species Bacillus cereus group sp. MYBKT111-2. The sequence continues at coordinate 9,051 of NZ_JBQAEG010000013.1, read as the reverse complement.
ACGTGGGAATCGTCTTTGTTGCCAGTGAAAATGCACATTTCTAGTCCTAGAGAGGGAAAAGACCCGAGAGCACATGCGGACTTTATTGATGTAGATACTTTTTTATCTTTTTTAAAAAAGATAAAGGGAAGTGTTCCACAAATTGATTGTATGATTGAAGCGAAGATGAAGGATGAGTCTTTATTTCAACTCATGAGGGATTTAAGTGAACAAACAGATGTGGAAATTATCGATGGTGCGAGCTTTTATATTAAATGAGCTCTGCACCATCGAGTTTTTTTATTAATAAAGGGGTACAAATACCACCAATGATCAATCCTGTTAAATGGCTGATAGGGTTGGCAGAGGGATTGAAGAAAGTGAATAGTAGTAATATACATATCATGATTGAAAAAATAGCGATGTCTCTTGGATTGGACGAACGATAGCGGCTATACATTAGAAATAACTGTGCACCTAGCAATCCGAAGATACCACCAGATGCCCCGGCATGAATATATTCATGGGGCATAATAAGATAAGAGAAAATATTTCCGAGAATGCCAGAAAGGAAAAAAATAATGATGAAAGAAAAGTGGCCTAGTTGTTTTTCAATAGAAGAGCCAAGGACGAATAAACAAATACTATTAGAAAGAAAATGTGGTAAGTCTACATGTACGAGTAGGGAAGTTATGAGACGCCACCATTCTCCTTTAGCGATATATTCATTAGAAGCTGCCATAGGAAAGAGGAAAAAATCGCCTAATATAATCATGATTAATTGTACGAGAAGTAAAGCGATGACGATTGGTTGTAAGGAAATGCGGGCGGATGGTATTAGCATATTGTGAGTATCACTCCTTTTGCATCAGAAAGATTCTCTGTTATTCTTACAATATGAAAAAAGAAAGCTAAATAGAAGAAGGGGATTTTGAAATGATTGTAGGGATTGGAATCGATATTATTGAATTGAATCGAATTGAAAAAATGCTAGATGGAAAGCTTAAATTTATAGAACGTATTTTAACTGAAAGTGAACGTAATGTTGCTAAGGGGCTGAAGGGAAGCCGCCTTACAGAGTTTGTAGCTGGAAGATTTGCAGCGAAAGAGGCGTATTCAAAAGCGGTAGGAACTGGTATTGGGAAAGAAGTGAGTTTTTTAGATATTGAAGTGAGAAATGATGATAGAGGGAAGCCGATTCTTATTACGAGTACAGAACATATTGTTCATTTATCAATTAGTCATAGTAAGGAATTTGCTGTTGCTCAAGTTGTTTTAGAAAGCTCGTCACGCTAGTCTGCATATTTTATATCTTTGTCTCATATATTTGTGGTAGCGATAAGGAAGGTACATCTTCCATTCATTTATAGGGGCAAAGGGGCTGAAGTGATGAAAAGGCGTCTGTTTTTAGTTCTTGTCGGTTTATTAACCGTTTTTGTGTTGGCCGGTTGTATGGAAAAGAAACAAGATGATGTTGTGAGAGATTTAGAAGCGAAAGTAAAAGGGTTGAAAAGCTATCAAGCTGAAGCGAAATTATCTATTAAAACAGGGAATGAGCCTCAGGAGTATAAGGTAGAAATATGGCATAAGGAACCTTCTTTTTATCGTGTGAATTTGCAGAATGCGAAAAAAGATCAAAGCCAAATTATTTTAAGAAATGAAGAAGGAGTATTTGTATTAACGCCAGCTCTTAATAAGAGTTTCCGTTTCCAAAGTGATTGGCCACAAAATAGTAGCCAGGCTTATTTATACGAATCTCTTGTGAGAGATATTTTACAGGATAAGAAAAACCTTACTTTTGAAAAAACAGATAAGCATTATATTTTTAAAACAAAAACAAACTATCAGCATCAAAACATGTTGCCGAGACAAGAGATTACGTTGAAGAAAAGTGATTTAACGCCAGTTTCGGTGAAGTTAATGGATAATGATCAAAATGTTCTTGTGAAAGTAGATTTCTCTAAAGTGAAATTCGACGCGAAATTTGATAAAGGTGCATTTGATACGAAACAAAATATGTCTAGAGCGCAAGTAGATGTTCAAACAACAGCGAAAGAAGACAAACCGTTTGCTATTTTATATCCACGTGATACGCCACAAGGTATGACTTTGAAAGATGAAAAAGAGTTGAAGACAGACAGTGGCAAGCGTGCAATACTCACATACACTGGAAGTAAGAAATCCTTTACTTTAATACAAGAAAAGGCAAAAGTTGCAGAGGCTTCGTCAGCAATAAGTGTGAGCGGAGAATTGGTTGATCTTGGCTTTACAATTGGAGCATTGACGAAAGACTCTTTAACGTGGTCGCATAACGGAGTAGAATATATGCTCGTGTCTAAAGGTTTAGAGCCGAAGGAGCTATTAATGGTTGCTCGTTCAGTTACAGAGAAGCAAGTGAAGTAAACTTCTTAGACGTGGTGATATATGTGCACCACGTCTTTTCTTAGTTTGAAGGGTGGATTTCATAAAAGAAGCATATAAAAGAATAAGCTTCGCATATCGTGTATAAGGAAGTGTATTTATGGAAGAAGCACCATTTTACCGTGACACTTGGGTGGAAGTGGATTTAGATGCCATTTATAACAACGTTACACATATTAAAGAATTTATCCCGAGTGATGTAGAAATTTTTGCCGTAGTTAAAGGGAATGCATATGGGCACGATTATGTACCGGTGGCTAAAACAGCATTAGAAGCGGGGGCGACAAGGTTAGCAGTTGCGTTCTTAGATGAAGCTTTAGTGCTTCGAAGAGCTGGTATTACTGCGCCAATTTTGGTGTTAGGTCCTTCTCCTCCTCGTGATATAAATGTAGCTGCTGAAAATGATGTAGCATTAACTGTTTTTCAAAAGGAATGGGTAGATGAAGCAATCAAACTTTGGGATGGTTCGTCTACGATGAAATACCATATTAATTTCGATAGTGGTATGGGGAGAATTGGAATACGTGAACGTAAAGAATTAAAAGGATTTTTAAAAAGCTTAGAAGGTGCACCATTCTTAGAATTGGAAGGAGTTTATACGCATTTTGCAACAGCAGATGAGGTGGAGACTTCTTACTTTGATAAGCAATATAACACATTTTTGGAGCAGTTAAGTTGGTTGAAAGAATTCGGAGTGGATCCTAAGTTTGTTCATACAGCTAATAGTGCTGCAACGCTACGTTTTCAAGGGATTACATTTAATGCAGTACGAATTGGTATTGCGATGTATGGGTTATCTCCATCTGTAGAAATACGCCCTTTTTTACCGTTTAAATTAGAACCAGCGCTATCATTGCATACGAAAGTTGCTCATATTAAACAGGTGATTAAAGGGGATGGAATTAGTTATAACGTCACTTATCGAACGAAGACGGAAGAATGGATTGCGACCGTTGCAATTGGTTATGCAGATGGCTGGCTTAGAAGATTACAAGGATTTGAAGTGCTTGTAAATGGTAAAAGGGTACCGATTGTAGGGCGAGTAACAATGGATCAATTCATGATTCACCTTCCTTGTAAAGTGCCTCTTGGTACGAAAGTTACACTTATTGGAAGGCAAGGAGATGAATATATTAGCGCTACAGAGGTTGCGGAATATTCAGGGACTATTAATTATGAAATTATTACAACGATTAGTTTCCGTGTGCCGAGAATATTTATACGGAACGGTAAAGTTGTGGAAGTAATCAATTATTTGAATGATATATAGAAGGTAGTATGATTTGCTTCTTGTCATGTGAGAGGACTTTTCGTTGGCTAAGAATAAGTTCGTTTTTTGACGAGAAGCTTTTTACTTATCTTTACTTTTAACATAATGTAACGTGAATTTAGCACGGAAACTTTTTCGTTTCTTGTTGTAATGAGATAAAAAATAAAAGAATATGAATGTTTTGTTTGTGAATTGGAAAACATAAGCAAGGAATAAGGAAGTCTTTGCAACAGGCTCCATACAATGGTATTATTACAATAGGTGTCATATATATATTTGGGTGTGTAGTTGACGGTGGAGGTGTATTTTTGTGTCCGAATCAAGTGTAACTACTGAAATCGTGGTTCGGTTGCCAAAGCAAATGGTAACGGAATTGGACGGAATTGGAAAACAAGAGAATAAGAATCGCCATGAACTAATTTGCCAGGCAACACAACTGTTATTGCGTCAACATAAGACGAAGAAACGCTACCAACATGAATCAATGCGACGTGGGTACATTGAAATGGGAAAAATTAATCTTGGTATTGCATCTGAAGCTTTCTTAGCAGAGTATGAAGCAGCTCATACAGTAGAACGCTTAGTTAGCGGGGGGTAATATTTTGATTGTAAAACGCGGCGACGTGTATTTTGCAGACCTTTCCCCAGTTGTTGGTTCTGAGCAAGGAGGCGTTCGTCCGGTTCTTGTCATTCAAAATGACATCGGAAATCGTTTTAGTCCAACGGTGATTGTAGCGGCTATTACTGCACAGATTCAAAAAGCGAAATTACCCACTCATGTGGAAATTGATGCGAAAAAGTACGGTTTTGAGAGAGATTCTGTTATTTTACTTGAGCAGATTCGAACAATCGATAAGCAGCGCTTAACGGACAAAATCACTCACTTAGATGAAGTGATGATGATTCGTGTAGATGAAGCGCTACAAATTAGTTTAGGACTAATAGATTTTTAAATCGGCAGTTTAAGTTGCTCTCTTTGAAGGGCAACTTTTTTTATTATAGAGGAGGTTGCGGTTGTATATGGAAATGGTAGATAATCGACAAGCGTTAATGAAAATGTTAGTGAAGGAATTAGGCTTTACCGAAAAGCAAGTTCGTCATGTTATTCAATTAACAGAAGAAGGTAACACAGTTCCATTTATTGCTCGTTACCGAAAAGAATGGACAGGCTCTTTAGATGAAGTGCAAATTCGTACAATTTTAGAGAGATGGCAATATATAATGCAGCTTGAAGATAGAAAAGAAGAGGTTCTTCGTCTTATTGATGAGAAGGGGAAACTGACAGGAGAATTACGTCAGCAAATTGTGAAAGCTACAAAGTTGCAAGAAGTAGAAGATTTATATCGTCCATATAAAGAGAAGAGAAGAACGAAAGCAACGATTGCAAAAGAAAAAGGACTAGAGCCATTAGCTGAATGGTTATTGTTATATACAAAAGAAGATCCGAATCAGAAGGCAATGGAGTTTATAAATGCCGAGAAAGAAGTGCAATCTGCAGAAGAGGCATTACAAGGTGCTCAAGATATTATTGCAGAAATCGTTTCAGATGAAGCAGCATATCGTAGTTGGATTCGGAATGTTACTTTTAGAAAAGGTGTTATGTCTTCGGCTGTAAAAGATGAAGAGAAAGATGAAAAAAATATATATGAAATGTATTACGATTATGAAGAGCCGTTGCAGAAAGTCGTGCCGCATCGTGTATTAGCGATGAATCGCGGTGAGAAAGAAGATATATTGAGAGTTTCTGTTGTTCCGCCAGTAGATGAGATAGTAACTTTCTTATATAAGAAAGTAATTCGTGATAACGATTCAAAAAGTGCACAGTATGTAAAGTTAGCAATTGAGGATGGTTATAAACGATTAATTCAATCCTCTATTGAAAGGGAGATTCGAAAAGAATTAACAGAAACAGCTGAGGAACAAGCAATACATATTTTTTCTGAGAACTTACGTAATTTGTTATTACAACCTCCAATGAAAGGAAAGGTTGTGTTAGCTGTAGACCCTGCATATAGAACGGGTTGTAAATTAGCTATCGTAGACGATACGGGGAAAGTTCTATATATTGATGTTATTTATCCGCATCCACCAGTGCGTAAATATGAAGATGCAAAAGCGAAAGTTCTTTCTATTATAGATAAATATCAGGTTGAAATGATTGCGATTGGGAATGGTACAGCTTCTAGAGAATCAGAAGAATTTATAGTTGATGTATTACAAAATGTGAAACGAGAAGTCTTCTATATTATTGTGAACGAAGCTGGTGCGAGTGTGTATTCGGCTTCTGATTTAGCCCGTGAGGAATTCCCAGATTTACAGGTTGAAGAAAGAAGTGCGGTTTCTATCGGTAGACGTCTGCAAGATCCACTTGCTGAACTTGTAAAGATTGATCCGAAATCAGTTGGGGTTGGACAATATCAACATGATGTGTCTCAAAAAAGATTAAATGAATCATTAACGTTTGTAGTAGAGACGGCAGTTAACCAAGTCGGTGTGAATGTAAATACAGCTTCAGTTGCGTTGTTGCAATATGTTTCAGGCTTATCAAAAACTGTTGCGAAAAATATTGTAGCAAAGCGTGAAGAAGAAGGGAAATTTACAAAACGAACAGACTTAAAGAAAATACCACGTCTAGGTGCGAAGACATATGAACAATGTATAGGTTTCTTACGTATATTAGAAGGGGCAAATCCGTTAGACCGTACAGGTATTCATCCAGAACAATATAAAAATGTTGAATTGTTATTGAAGAGTCTAGGATTATCGAAAGATGACGTAGGGCAACCACAATTACAAAAGAGTTTAGAAGAAGTAGAGATTTCTAAGTTGTCGCAAGAAACGGGAGTTGGAGAACCAACATTAGTTGATATTATAGATGCACTCATTAGTCCAGAGCGAGACATGAGGGATGAGTTGCCTAAACCGCTTCTGAAAAAAGGGGTTTTGAAATTAGAAGATTTAAAACGTGGTATGGAACTGGAAGGAACAGTTCGTAACGTTGTTGATTTCGGTGCTTTCGTTGATGTAGGTGTGAAACAAGATGGGTTAGTACATATTTCTAAACTAAGCAAACAATACGTGAAGCATCCGTTAGATGTTGTATCTGTCGGACAAATCGTCAAAGTATGGGTAGATGATATTGATACGAAAAAAGGTCGCGTTGCATTATCTATGTTGCCGATTGAATAGTAAGAGAAGAGAGCAGATGAAACTGCTCTTTTTTTATAGGATAAAACGTGTAATGGATTAGGAACTTTGATGTATTTTACTATAATAAAACCAGCATTCATTTAGTAATTTAATTTGATACCGGTTTTTTTCAAAATATGCGCGTTGCATTTGTTTTTTGAGCCATGTAGGCATAGGAATCCCTCCTTGTTTAATCCTACTCTCATAAATGTAAAGTACTATTGATGAGAGGTTGGTGAGTGGATTTCTATTTTTGCTATGTTTTTAGAAACCACGCTTCTTGAATGAGGATGGGTATATGTACTATTTAATATATGTATAAGAGAGGAGAAAAGTGTAAAAATATTTTTTTGTTTAGGAGGAATGAAAATGGATGAGCAAGAAATACAGCGGCTAGTGGAAGAAGTATCACTACAATATTTCGGAATGCCGTTTTTACATAAAGCAATGTTTAATAGTAGGTTGCGTACAACTGGTGGACGTTATCTGTTGAATACACATAATATTGAACTGAATTATCGATATTATGAAATGTATGGGAAAGAAGAATTAGTTGGGATTGTTAAACATGAACTTTGTCATTATCACTTACATATTGCGGGAAGAGGGTATAAGCATCGGGATAAGGATTTCCGAGAATTATTAAAGGCAGTTGATGCACCACGCTTTTGTAAACGAATGATAAATGAAGAGAAGGGAAAAAAGGTTTATATGTATGAATGTATGGAATGCTCACTTCAATATGTAAGGAGGCGTCAAATAAATACAAAAAGATATGTCTGCGGAAAGTGTAAAGGGAAACTAATCTTGATAAAGAAAACATCTTGACAGTGAAAACGCAATCCAGTATATTATAAACATGTCACGTTTGTACAAGATGTTGTGAAAAAACTTCTTGACTTACGATGAGAATTTTTATAAGATACAAATTGTCTTTATTATTCCGCAGTAGCTCAGTGGTAGAGCTATCGGCTGTTAACCGATCGGTCGTAGGTTCGAGTCCTACCTGCGGAGCCATACAGAGAAGTACCCAAGTGGCTCAAGGGGCTCCCCTGCTAAGGGAGTAGATCGCGAACGCGGTGCGAGGGTTCGAATCCCTTCTTCTCTGCCATTCATATTGGCCCGTTGGTCAAGTGGTTAAGACACCGCCCTTTCACGGCGGTAACACGGGTTCGAATCCCGTACGGGTCACCACTTCGGAGGATTAGCTCAGCTGGGAGAGCACCTGCCTTACAAGCAGGGGGTCGGCGGTTCGATCCCGTCATCCTCCACCATAATATTATAATGAAAAGTAAAATGACATTAATGTAAAGATTAAATGGTCCCGTGGTGTAGTGGTTAACATGCCTGCCTGTCACGCAGGAGATCGCCGGTTCGACCCCGGTCGGGACCGCCATTTTAACTTCTGCTAATTGGCAGTTGTTTTTTATTGGTCATTATGGTACAATAACATTTGTCTTTGAAAATAAGATAAGCATTTCGATGGGCTATAGCCAAGCGGTAAGGCAACGGACTTTGACTCCGTCATGCGCTGGTTCGAATCCAGCTAGCCCAGCCATTTACGAGCCATTAGCTCAGTTGGTAGAGCATCTGACTTTTAATCAGAGGGTCGAAGGTTCGAGTCCTTCATGGCTCACTTTTGTTTTTTCCGCGCGGTCGTGGCGGAACGGCAGACGCGCTAGGTTGAGGGCCTAGTGGGGGAAACCCCGTGGAGGTTCAAGTCCTCTCGGCCGCATCGAAAAAATCTTTTAAAAAGTACTTGCATTTGAAAATGTAGTATGATAAGATAATTGAGTCGCCAAAACACAACGACGAAAAAACATCATGAATAAGCGCCCGTAGCTCAATTGGATAGAGCGTTTGACTACGGATCAAGAGGTTAGGGGTTCGACTCCTCTCGGGCGCGCCAATTACGGGAAGTGGCTCAGCTTGGTAGAGCACCTGGTTTGGGACCAGGGGGTCGCAGGTTCAAATCCTGTCTTCCCGACCACGCGGGTGTAGTTTAGTGGTAAAACAAGAGCCTTCCAAGCTCTGGTCGAGAGTTCGATTCTCTTCACCCGCTTTTAGTTCTTTGAAAACTGAACGAAACAAACAACGTGAAACGTCAATTTTTATTTTAGATGCTAGACAAACTAACTTTATTGGAGAGTTTGATCCTGGCTCAGGATGAACGCTGGCGGCGTGCCTAATAC
>NZ_JBQAEG010000012.1:0-147952 GCF_051915205.1 Bacillus cereus group sp. MYBKT111-2 | reverse complement strand
TGATGGCAGAGAGGTCACACCCGTTCCCATACCGAACACGGAAGTTAAGCTCTCTAGCGCCGATGGTAGTTGGGACCTTGTCCCTGTGAGAGTAGGACGTTGCCAGGCAAATGGAGGATTAGCTCAGCTGGGAGAGCACCTGCCTTACAAGCAGGGGGTCGGCGGTTCGATCCCGTCATCCTCCACCATTTAGCCGACTTAGCTCAATTGGTAGAGCAACTGACTTGTAATCAGTAGGTTGGGGGTTCAAGTCCTCTAGTCGGCACCAGAAATCATGGCGGTTGTGGCGAAGTGGTTAACGCACCGGATTGTGGCTCCGGCATTCGTGGGTTCGATTCCCATCAGTCGCCCCATTTTTCTTAAATAAATTAATATGCGGGTGTGGCGGAATTGGCAGACGCACCAGACTTAGGATCTGGCGCCTTTGGCGTGGGGGTTCGACTCCCTTCACCCGCACTTTTAATTAAATAACTCATACATGTCTTGCGGAAGTAGTTCAGTGGTAGAATACAACCTTGCCAAGGTTGGGGTCGCGGGTTCGAATCCCGTCTTCCGCTCCAATTTTCAATATGACATGCCGGGGTGGCGGAACAGGCAGACGCACAGGACTTAAAATCCTGCGGTGGGTGACCACCGTGCGGGTTCGACCCCCGCCCTCGGCACCATATGCGCCCGTAGCTCAATTGGATAGAGCGTTTGACTACGGATCAAGAGGTTAGGGGTTCGACTCCTCTCGGGCGCGCTTTTATTAACGGGAAGTGGCTCAGCTTGGTAGAGCACCTGGTTTGGGACCAGGGGGTCGCAGGTTCAAATCCTGTCTTCCCGATATTCCCAAAAAACATGGGGCCTTAGCTCAGCTGGGAGAGCGCCTGCCTTGCACGCAGGAGGTCAGCGGTTCGATCCCGCTAGGCTCCACTTATTTTAATATCATTTATGGCGGTGTAGCTCAGCTGGCTAGAGCGTACGGTTCATACCCGTGAGGTCGGGGGTTCGATCCCCTCCGCCGCTACCATAAAGGACCTTTAGCTCAGCTGGTTAGAGCAGACGGCTCATAACCGTCCGGTCGTAGGTTCGAGTCCTACAAGGTCCACCATTAGACGTTTCTATCTCGGAGGTATACCCAAGTTCGGCTGAAGGGATCGGTCTTGAAAACCGACAGGCGGCGAGAGTCGCGCGGGGGTTCGAATCCCTCTACCTCCTCCATTTTTTCTTAATTAAATATTTTATCATCGCGGGGTGGAGCAGCACGGTAGCTCGTCGGGCTCATAACCCGAAGGTCGCAGGTTCAAATCCTGTCCCCGCAACCAAATGGTCCCGTGGTGTAGTGGTTAACATGCCTGCCTGTCACGCAGGAGATCGCCGGTTCGACCCCGGTCGGGACCGCCATTTTTACATAAAGGCTCGGTAGCTCAGTCGGTAGAGCAGAGGACTGAAAATCCTCGTGTCGGCGGTTCGATTCCGTCCCGAGCCACCATTTTGAAATCGCATGCCGACTTAGCTCAATTGGTAGAGCAACTGACTTGTAATCAGTAGGTTGGGGGTTCAAGTCCTCTAGTCGGCACCACTTTCAAAATGAGCCATTAGCTCAGTTGGTAGAGCATCTGACTTTTAATCAGAGGGTCGAAGGTTCGAGTCCTTCATGGCTCACCATTTACAATTTAATGCGGGTGTAGTTTAGTGGTAAAACAAGAGCCTTCCAAGCTCTGGTCGAGAGTTCGATTCTCTTCACCCGCTTTCAATTATGGGCCTATAGCTCAGCTGGTTAGAGCGCACGCCTGATAAGCGTGAGGTCGATGGTTCGAGTCCATTTAGGCCCACCATAATTGTTCCGCAGTAGCTCAGTGGTAGAGCTATCGGCTGTTAACCGATCGGTCGTAGGTTCGAGTCCTACCTGCGGAGCCATATTTATAGAGAAGTACCCAAGTGGCTCAAGGGGCTCCCCTGCTAAGGGAGTAGATCGCGAACGCGGTGCGAGGGTTCGAATCCCTTCTTCTCTGCCAGAACTGGCCCGTTGGTCAAGTGGTTAAGACACCGCCCTTTCACGGCGGTAACACGGGTTCGAATCCCGTACGGGTCATATTAAAAGAGATAGCATAATCTGCTATCTCTTTTTTGTTGTGTAAAAGTGGACTTTGGATAGAAAAAAAGGGATACTCAAGGTCATTAACGAAATGGCACTTAGAAATATATCATAGCTGGAAAGATCCTAAGGAATTAGTTGTAGAGTTATTAGATACAGTTGAATAATAAAAATTGAAATATGGGTCGCTCAACTAAAGGATACTTTAATTGAGCTTTTTAATATTGAAATTTCTGTATTAGGCGCTACCACGGAAAACAAATAGTATAAATAGAAGAAGCTGTCTTTCAATAGGTGATCTACTGGAGACAGCTTTTTTATGATGCTAACGTTGTCGAGTTTTGTCGGTAAGTCGATATATTGCAAAAATCGCCGATATAATTTGAGTTACGGTCGATAAATTTCAATAATCGCTGATATATTTGGAGTTACAGTCGATATATTCTAAAAATCGCCGATATAATTTCACTTACCGACAAAAACATAAGAAAATCCCTTTCACAATCTAAAGAAAACGCCTCCATTGAAATGGATTCCACACCTATTCCAATAACTTTACACTCTATGTGAAAAAGTTCACAAATAGGTCATAATTTGTGAAGTAATTCACAATAATACGTGCTACAATATGAGTGTAAAGAAGTTAAACAACATTAAATTAGTATTTTAATTAATTACTTAAACAATCATAAAAAATATATGTGAACAATAGAGAGGGGAAATTACCATGAAAAAAGGTATCAATCGTGTAGTATTAGTAGGAACAGGAGCTGTAGGTTGTAGTTACGCTTACTCAATGATCAACCAAGGTGTAGCTGAAGAATTCGTATTAGTAGATGTTAATGAAGCAAAAGCAGAAGGGGAAGCAATGGACTTAAGCCATGCGGTACCATTCTCTCCATCACCAACAAAAGTTTGGAGCGGTAGCTATGCAGATTGTAAAGATGCAGATTTAGTAGTCATCACTGCTGGATTACCACAAAAGCCAGGTGAAACTCGTTTAGACTTAGTTGAGAAAAATACAAAGATCTTTAAACAAATCGTTCGCGGTATTATGGATAGCGGATTCGATGGAATCTTCTTAATCGCAACTAACCCAGTTGATATTTTAACTTACGTAACTTGGAAAGAATCTGGTCTACCAAAAGAGCGTGTAATTGGTTCTGGTACTACTTTAGACTCTGCTCGTTTCCGTTACATGTTAGGTGACTATTTAGATGTAGATCCACGTAACGTTCATGCTTACATCGTTGGTGAACACGGTGACACTGAACTTCCAGTATGGAGTCACGCTACTATCGGTGTACAAAAACTAGAAACAATCTTAGCTAACAACGAACAGTATAAACAAGAAGACTTAGACAAAATCTTCGAAAACGTACGTGATGCAGCTTACCATATCATCGAGCGTAAAGGTGCAACTTATTACGGAATCGGTATGTCACTACTTCGTGTAACTAAAGCAATCTTAAACAACGAGAACAGCGTATTAACTGTATCTGCATACCTTGAAGGTCAATACGGTGAGAAAGATGCTTACGTAGGTGTTCCAGCTGTTATTAACCGAGAGGGTGTACGTGAAATCGTAGAACTTGAGCTAAATGAAGATGAAAAAGCGAAATTCGCTCATTCTGTAAAAGTATTAAAAGAAACAATGGCACCAGTACTATAATAATAATTGCTAAATAATCCAGAAGTGGGGAACTACTTCTTACTTCTGGATTTATATATAATTTAATATAAATTCCTTTTCCGGTTTCCCTTGTATATCCCCAATATACCCCTTTTGCTGGATCAGGGTCGTTTATAGAAAAGAGCACTCTACTTTGCGTAGAGTGCTCTTTATTATTATCATTTTTTAGGCGTTAATCCTAATTTCTTTAAAATATCTGCCAGTGTACCGCTTTTTGATTTTTCAACAGGTGTTTGTGATTTAGATGCATCGGGACCTTTTTTCAAGAAGTTCTTTTCAACGAAGCGAATATCTTTTTCGTCAACAATACCATCTTTATTAAGGTCACCGTCTTTCACAGATACTCCTTTTTTACCATAGTTGCTAGCGATAATTTCAGCATCTTTTATATCAATTACTTTATCGCCATTTACATCACCTGCAAGGTTTTCATCAAGGCGTGCATAATAATATTGGCCAATTAGCTTACCGTCTTTTTCAGTACCAAGTTTCGTTGTTAGTCGGCTTGTTAAATGCCCTGGTACTTCTACATATAAGTTATAGTCGCGTTTATTAACAGGAAGTCCATTTAGTTTGAAGTATCCGTATTTATCTAGTGAGCCTTCAAACTTATGACGGTAAGAATCTGTTGCATATACTTTTACGCCAAGCTTTGTATAATCGAATTTCTCATCTAAATAGCCACGTTCATTTAAGAATGCACCAGGTTTAATATTTCCTTCTACTAGTGAGTTTAAAGACATAACTGAGAATGTTTGATCTTGAAGGACACGCATTCTATTTGGCTCTGATTCACCTTGTTTCCAGTAAGCGAACACTGATAAATCTAATTGAGCATTTGCTTCATAAAATTCATCATTTTCTACCTTAAAAGTTATATCAATGAACGGGAAATCACCATCTAATCCAGCGAAGTTTTTGTCATCGATAGCACCGCCTACTGTAACAGAACCTTCTTCTAGTTTCGGTTCATTTACTTTTGCGGTTACCCCTTTTTCTGAAAGTAACTTTTCAAAAGCAGGATTCAATTTCGCATTTGCAAATTTGAAGTTCTTTTCTAGGAATTTTACGTTAAATTCCCCAGCAACAAATTGTTTCACATGTTTGGCGTTTAGCGTCACAGTGAATTCATCACCTTTATATACTTCTTTTTTATCATAACTAGTTTTCGCATATTGAGCTCCTTGCGGGATAAACCAATAGTTATTTACACCGCTCGGATAGTCAGGTCCTGCAGTTGCATAATCGAAAATATATACGCCTGTGTTCATTGGACCTTCAGTTTTAAAGGAATCAGGTGTAATACCAACTTTAAAGTCACCATTTGCATCAATAGGTAAAAACTTATGCAAGTACGGAGAATAGTCATAATACATAACGCCATTCGCTTCTTGCGTAATATTTAGCCCTTTTCCTTTTAAGTAGTCAACGTTCGAATCATACACATTTCCTTTAATCCATAACGCTTTTTTACCATCTTCTACTGTATAATTTTCTTCATTTAATTCATAAATACCAGGTTTTAATCCAGTTAATTTTACTTCTGGCGGTGTATTATCAATTACGACATAATCATCTTTCACACGTGCTTTCCCAGCTTTATCATAGCCAACAAACTCAATTGTGTAGTCTCCTTCTGGTAAGTTGATTTTCTCATCACCAATTGGTTTTGCAGGATCATTTGTAAAAGGATACACTTTTCCGTTAAAGAATGAATCTAAGTAGTAATACACATCCGTTTTTAGTCCAGTCGTGTTTAATGTTCCGATGAAGCCGAGTGCTTTATTTGTTTTGGAATCTTTCACGATAAGGTCTAACGTTTCAAGTTCGCTATTTAATTGGAATGCCCCGTGAACATATGATTCACCATATGGATTAAACTTTGATGTATCAGTTGAAATTGCTTTTCTTGATAATATTGCATTTTCAATACCAGGTTCTGATACACGAATAGAGAACGGAATTTGGTACGTTTCTTCTTTATTTTTCGTATTTGTAATATGAATATATCCTTCATATCGGCCTTGTTTTACACCGGCTGGAACATTAATTTTTGCTTCAATTTCATCTGCTTTCCCAGCATCAAGTGTAATTGTTTCTGGAACAGAAACTTTTACACCGTTTGCGGTAGCATCGTTAATAGAAGAAGATGCTGGTGTATAAGAAATTTCTGTTTTAAATTCTTTTTTCTCTTGTTTATTATGGTTTTCCACTTTTATATTTCGTTTTTGTTCAAGAGCTTCACCGTCTTTTTGATAGAACTTCCCGAATGCAATGGATCCAGTTTCTTCAGGGACTTCAATTACTTCATCATTTACAACTGTTTTTGTTGTATCTAGCACTTTAAAACTAGTTTCCGTATGAACGGCGTTGTACGCATCTACTCGTCCAGCTCCAACTTCATATACGGAATACTTTTCTTTTAAATCATCAGCTGTGTTCATAAGAGACGCCTTTACATCGAATGGAGAGTATTCTGGGTGTTCTTGTAAAATAAGAGCAGCAACGCCCGCGATATGAGGAGAAGCCATAGATGTTCCTTGCATACGCTCATAGGAAACGTCATAGTTTTCGCCCTCTTGTGGGTCGTTAATATATTCAGGTACTGTTGAAAGTACAGCAACACCAGGCGCTGTAATATCTGGTTTAATATCATCATTTGATGTAACAGGGCCGCGTGAGCTAAAGTCTGCAAGATGATCGCCTTCTGTTTGAATATAACTAAGTTCGTCAAAAGTAAAGGATGTATTACCTTGTTCGATTTGAGCTTTTAGTTTTTCACCGTCTTCTTTCGTTAGGCGGAATGCGGGAATGTATTTTGTACTTTCACCAACATAGAAAGGAATTTCTCCGTCCACATTGTTATAAATAATAACGGCTTTTGCACCAGCTTGTTTTGCATTCGCAATTTTTTCATCAAATGACAGTGTACCGCGTGCAACGAGAGCGATTTTTCCTTTTACATCTTTTTTACTAAATTCATCAGGTGTACCGATTCCTACCGATTCGATAGATAACGTTTGTCCCTTGAAATCTTCTATTTTATCAGTGAAGTTTTTGCCAAATAAAATCAAGTTAGGGAATTGTACTTGTCCAGCATGACTTGATAGTTTCGGTAAGGAAATAGAGCTATCACTAGCTCCGACCGTAATCGCAAAGGGAGAAGCACCTGGTGATCCGAGTGTCGCTGGATTTGGTCCAGAATTACCAGCGGCAACGACTGTAACGACACCAGAAAGCATTGCGTTGTTAACAGCGATAGACGTTGGATCAAGCGGATTGTTGCTCTCATCACCTAACGATAAGTTAATGACGTTCATACCGTCAGAAATAGATTTATCGATTGCAGCAATAATACCTGAACTAGCTCCACTTCCGTATGGACCGAGTACACGATAGTTATACAGTTCAATGTCAGGTGCAACACCTTTTACTGCGGAATCTGATTTGTTTTTCTTTTGCGCAGAAACGATACCTGCTACGTGAGTACCGTGGGCTGTGTAGAAGGAAGAGCCACGATCATCAAATTCAGGAGCGCCAGATTGTTGCCACTCTGTATAAGTTGTTTCCATCGGATCTGCATCGTTATTAATAAAGTCCCAACCTTTTACTGAGTTTGGATCTACCTTGCTAGAGTCTTCGCCAGGTTTTGCGCGATAGCCCTTATACACGTCTTTTAGGTCAGGATGATTGTAATCAATACCTGTATCTAATACACCAACTTTAATTCCTTTTCCGGTAATGCCTTCGCTATGTAACTTATCGACCCCAATTTGCGGAATACTATCTGTTAGTTTTTGAGGTGCTTTCTGCTCTGCTTGTTTTGGTAAATTTAGTTTCACTTCATAATCTTTCCAAATACGCTTTACAACGCCAATTCGTAACAATTCTTCTACTGTATTTGCAGGTAACGTCAGCGCAACCCCATTTATCGCATGTTTATAAGAACGTTTAATTTGTACAGACTGGAAATTCCCTGACTTTACTGATGGGCTAAATTGATAAAGGCGTTTTAGTCCTTTTTGAAATTCCTCATGCTCTTGATCAATACGCGCTTTTATATTTTCAGGAGCAGCTTGTAATCCTTTTTCTTTTTGTTTTAATTCATTAATCTTTACTGGAGCTGTTTGAAATTCTACAATGATATTTACTGGTTCCGAACTACTTGTATTAATATCTGGCGAGATAGTAAAACCAGGGTTGGCATCTAACGTTTGTAATGCCTGGCGCTGTTCTTTAGAAAGTTTTGATAGTAAAGACTGGGCGTTTGAAGAGTCAATTTGGTTAATAGGATTTTCAGCAAGTACATTGAACGGAAGGGCAGTTGAAAGCAGAACACCAGCCGTTACAATTCCGGTAACAAAACGATTTTTCTTTTTCATGTATAAGCCTCCGATAATTTATATTTTAAAATTTATTTCTCCGTGCCTGGTGTTTGCTCTGCATGGAATGTCCAGTTTAGCTGTAAGGAATCACCCTGGAATTTATTTTGATCTTGTTCGTTGTCTTCAAAGGAGAAGAGCACGTGTAAATAATCTGTTTCACCAGATTTAATACCGTCTATTAAGTTATGACGTTCTAGAGAAGTAGCCACATCTTCAGGTTTCATAGTTTTTAATTCTGATAGTTTTGTTTCCCACAAAATTTCATGATCATCGTTTGGATTAGATGGCTTTCCATCATTCACTAAAAATTTAACGATGATGTGATCGCCTAAATCTTCACCATCATTATTTTTCTTTGCATCTGTAACTTCATAGGATGTTTCAAGTGCTACTTTTGCAATATCCAATGATCCTTTATTTTCAAGTGTGAAATTTTTTTCAATAAAGTCACCTGGTTTTAAATCTTTCACATTAACAATTACACTTGGATTAATAGAAAGGTCTAGTGTTCCAGCTTGAAATGAGTTACTAGATGTTTCTGAATCACTGAAGTAGGCGAATACACCGCCGAATGTAAGGGATAAGCCAAGCGTTGCTGTGACAACTCCCATTCCAACCTTTTGTTTTAATGACATAAGAAAGCCCCCTAATTAAATTTTTATAGCGACTGTTCGTAACAAGGATAAATAAGTAAACATAGTAGTCCGCTATGAATTGTAGTTACGAAAAGTCGATGTTCTTTATTGAGAACAAGTATATGCTTATCAATTTTCCATTTCAATACAATTGTGACGAAAAATGTTGAGAAACATTTTTTTATGACAGATTATTTTGTTGCGATTTTAAGTGGAAAATAGGATGAAAAAGAGGGTGAAGCTAATAAAATAGAGGTTGAGAAATAAATAGTAAGATGAAAGACTAGTGAAAAATGAAGCGTTTTCAATGAATATTCGTCAAAATTCGATATTTTATATAGAAATGTGAAAAAAATTCAACATTTTTAAGAAAAAAACGTATATTTTTTATAAATTAACAAGGATATTTCAGTTTTTCGCAGAATTGTTAAAGTATAAAAAATTCTGTCATCTTAGTGAGGTGAGCATATTGAGTGTAATAAATTGTGAAGAAGTGAAACGAGATGAGTTTCATACAGAAAAGTACTATGACAGTTATAACATCTTTGGCGCACATATTGTGACGGAAGATGAGATGCGAGGTGTACGATTTACAGTATGGGCTCCTCATGCGAAAGCAATGAGTGTTGTTGGAGATTTTAATGAATGGGATTATGAGCAACATAAGATGCTGCAAGTGACAGAAGAGGGAATCTGGTCCCTATTTATACCGCATATAGAAGAAAGAGAAATATATAAATATGCGATTGAAACGATGGCTGGTGATGTCATTCTCAAGGCAGATCCGTATGCTGTGTATGCAGAAGTAAGACCGAATACGGCATCTGTAGTTTTTGATATAAAGGGATACGAATGGAATGATAAAAACTGGAGTCGTAAGAAAAAGAAAAAATCGGTTTATAAAGAAGCGATGACAGTTTATGAATTACATTTCGGTTCTTGGAAAAAGAAAGAAGATGGAACACTGTACTCTTACAGGGAAATGGCAGAAGAACTCATTCCTTATGTGGTGGAACATCAATTTACACATATTGAAATTATGCCGCTTGTTGAGCATCCATATGATCGTTCTTGGGGATATCAAGGAACGGGATATTATGCAGCAACGAGTAGATTCGGCACACCACATGATTTGATGCATTTTGTCGATGAATGTCATAAATATGGAATCGGTGTCATTTTAGATTGGGTGCCGGGGCATTTTTGTAAAGATGCTCACGGTTTATATTTGTTTGACGGGACACCGACTTATGAATATAAAGATAAAGATGTGCAAGAAAATCCAGTATGGGGAACTGTTAATTTTGATTTAGGAAAGAGGGAAGTACGTAATTTCTTAATTTCAAATGCGTTATTTTGGATGAGATATTTCCACATTGATGGTTTCAGGGTAGATGCAGTTGCGAACATGCTGTATTGGAATAAAGAAGGACAAGAGCAAAGTAATGAGCACGCTGTTTCATTTTTACGAGAGTTAAATGAAGCTGTGTTTGCAGAGGATGAAGATTTTCTTATGACAGCAGAGGATTCAACAGCTTGGCCGCTTGTAACAGCTCCAACCTATGAAGGTGGGCTTGGATTCAATTACAAATGGAATATGGGCTGGATGAATGACGTGCTGAAATATATGGAATGTGCGCCAGAGTACAGAAAATATATTCATGATAAAATGACGTTCTCTTTACTATATGCTTACTCTGAAAATTTCATATTACCGCTTTCTCATGATGAAGTCGTTCATGGGAAAAAGTCGTTATTAAATAAAATGCCAGGAGACTACTGGGATAAGTTTGCTCAACTTCGTTTATTATATGGATATTTCTTTACTCACCCAGGAAAGAAATTACTTTTCATGGGAGGAGAATTCGGGCAGTTTGATGAGTGGAAAGACCTTGAAGATTTAGATTGGAATTTACATGATTTTGAAATGCATCGTTATATGCATGATTACTTTAAAGAGCTCATAGCATTGTATAAGCGCTCCAAACCACTTTGGCAGCTTGATCATTCGCCTGAAGGTTTTCAGTGGATTGATGCTAATAATAATGAGCAAAGTATTTTCTCTTTTATCCGCCAAGGGGATAAACAAGAAGATGCGTTAGTTGTCGTATGTAATTTTACGAAAGCTACATATGAAAACTATAAAGTAGGTGTACCAGATTTTGAGTATTATAACGAGATTTTAAACAGTGATGCTGAGCAATATGGCGGATCAGGGCAAGTAAATAAGAAACGTCTGAAGGCGATTCAAGAACCGTTTCATAATCAAGCAGCACATGTAGAAATTACAATTCCACCATTTGGCGTATCCATATTACGACCAGTGAAGACGAGAAAGGGGAGCAAAAAACAAGATGGCTCAAAAACAAAAGTGCGTAGCAATGTTACTAGCAGGGGGAAAAGGTAGTCGATTAAGTGCATTAACAAAAAATTTAGCCAAGCCAGCTGTTCCATTTGGTGGTAAATATCGCATTATTGATTTTACGCTAAGTAACTGCGCGAATTCTGGTATTGAAACGGTTGGGATTTTAACACAATATCAACCGCTAGAACTTCATAATTATATCGGAATCGGCAATGCGTGGGATTTAGATCGAGTAAGCGGTGGAGTCACAGTATTACCTCCTTATGCGGAGTCTTCGGGTGTGAAGTGGTACACAGGTACGGCAAGTGCCATTTATCAAAACTTAAACTATTTAAGTCAATATGAACCAGAGTATGTTCTCATTTTATCAGGTGACCATATTTATAAAATGGATTACAGTAAAATGTTAGATTACCATATTGAGAAAGAAGCGGACGTTTCCATTTCTGTTATTGAAGTGCCATGGGATGAGGCGAGTCGCTTTGGCATTATGAATACGAACGAAGAGATGGAGATTGTTGAATTTGAGGAGAAACCGCAATTTCCAAGAAGTAATCTTGCATCAATGGGAATTTATATTTTTAACTGGGCGATTTTGAAAGAGTATTTAGAAATGGATGCAAGAAACCCTGAATCTAGTAATGATTTCGGAAAAGATGTGCTTCCGCTTTTATTAGATGAAGGGAAGAAGCTAATGGCATATCCGTTTGAAGGATATTGGAAAGATGTTGGTACAGTGAAGAGCTTATGGGAAGCGAATATGGATTTACTGCGCGATGAAACATCACTGAATTTAAACGACCGTGACTGGCGTATTTATTCTGTTAATCCAAACGAACCGCCTCAATATATTGCTGAAAAGGCAAGAGTAGAAGAATCACTTATTAACGAAGGATGCGTCATCGAAGGGGACGTGAAGCATTCTGTATTATTCCAAGGGGTGACGGTGGAAGAAGGTAGTATGGTTATTGATTCTGTCGTTATGCCAGGAGCGAAGATTGGCAAAAATGTTGTGATTGAAAGGGCAATTGTTGGATCGGAAATGGTTATTGAAGATGGAACAATTATTCGTCCGGAAAAAAATGTTGACGATGTAGTACTTATTGCTGAAGGGAAATAGAAAAGGGGGATGAAATGAATGGGAGAAAAAATGTTAGGAATTATTAATGCAACGGGAAGTTTTCCTTCCTTAAAGAAAGTAACAGGGCATCGTTCACTAGCGGCGTTACCGTTTGGGGGCCGTTATCGACTCATTGATTTCATGCTTTCAAATATGGTGAATTCTAATATTCATAGTGTGGCAGTTTTTACAAGCCATAAAAACCGTTCACTAATGGATCACGTTGGTTCAGGCAAACAGTGGGATTTAGATAGAAAACGAGACGGACTGTTTTTATTCCCGCCAAATTGCCAATGTGATCAAGATGAATTTGGATCTTTTGCACATTTTAGAAGACATATTGATTATTTTCTAAGAAGCAGAGAAGAGTACGTCGTGATTACGAATAGCCATCTCGTAACAGCATTACATTTTCAAGCAGTGTTAGAGCGACATATACATACGGCAGCTGATATTACGGAAGTTTGCCATGAAGGGGTTTCGCTTCAAACATACGTGTTAAAGAAACAATTATTGTTAGACTTATTTGAGGCATATAAAGATGTGGAGCAATATAGCTTATTCGATGTAGTGAGAGAAAAGCGCGGGAAATCACTGCATATTGCTACGTATGAGCATACAGGATATGTAGCTATTATTGATTCGATTGAAAGTTACTATAAACATAGCTTAGAAATTTTGCAACCTGCTATTTGGAAGCAACTATTTAAGAAAGAAGCACCGATCTTTACGAAAGTAAAAGATGAACCACCAACTCGTTATGTAAAAGGTGCAGCTGTGAAAAACACAATGATTGCAAACGGCAGTATTATTGAAGGTGAAGTAGAAAATAGCGTTGTCTCCCGTTCTGTTAAAATTGGAAAAGGTTCAATTGTTCGTAATAGCATTATTATGCAAAAGAGCCAAATTGGAGATAATTGTATAATAGACGGTGTTATTATTGATAAAGATGTGAAAATTGGTGACGGTGTTGTTTTAAAAGGAATCGCCGATGAGCCATACGTTGTAGAAAAAGGAAGCGTTCAAAACAGTACGATTAATAGTTATTCTTAAGAAATCAGTGGGGGTTTTTCCTCCACTGATTCAAGTTTTAATTTAAATGAAAACTCGAAGGGAGGAAGCTGCAAGGGAAGTAGTATAAGCTTTTCGTGCAGTGGGACAACAAGTGAATATTTTATTTGCAGTATCAGAATGTGTACCATTTGTTAAATCGGGAGGATTAGCTGATGTAGCAGGTGCGCTCCCAAAAGAGCTAAAAAAATTAGGTGTAGAAGTTCGCATTATACTCCCGAATTATAGTCTTATTCCGCAAAAATTAAGGGATGGATGTACGTTACATAAAGTAATTAACGTCCCGCTTGGCTGGAGAAATCAATATTGCGGAATTTTAAAAGGTGAGCAAGACGGGATTACGTATTACTTAATAGATAATGAATATTATTTTAAGAGGGATTCTCTGTATGGTCATTATGATGACGGAGAGCGTTTTTCTTATTTCTCGAAAGCAGTTTTAGAGTGTATCCCGCATCTTGATTTTGAAGTGGATGTTCTTCATAGCCATGATTGGCATACAGCTATGGTCAATTTCTTACTACGTGAAAAGTATCAAGATAATCCATTATATGAGCATATTAAAACAGTATATACGATTCATAACTTGCAGTTCCAAGGTGTATTTCCTCCTGAAGTGATGTACGACTTGCTAGAACTTGGTGATGAATATTTTCATAGTGAGCAGTTAGAGTTTTATGGAAATGTGAACTTTATGAAGGGCGGTATTATCGCTTCTGATCAAATTACAGCGGTTAGCCCGACATATAAAGAAGAAATTCAATATGAATTTTTCGGTGAGAAGTTAGATGGATTGTTGCGAAAATATAATGATAAGCTTAGCGGCATTGTAAATGGAATTGATACGAGCGTGTACAATCCAGAAACGGATTCGTATATTACTGCTCAGTACGATGCAGATTCATTATATGAAAAGAGTAAAAATAAACGCGCGTTGCAGCGTTATTTTGGTTTGCCGGAAAAAGAAGATACGCCGATTATTTCAATGGTAACGAGATTAACGAAGCAAAAAGGTCTTGATTTAGTACGTACTGTATTCCGTGAAATAATGGAAGAAGATGTACAATGTATTATTTTAGGATCAGGTGATTCGGAATATGAACAATTCTTCGAGTGGATGGCATATGAGTATCCTGAGAAGGTAAAAGTGTACATCGGTTTTAATGAAGAATTAGCTCACCAAGTATATGCGGGAAGTGATTTATTCCTAATGCCATCATTGTTTGAACCGTGTGGACTTGGACAACTTATCGCATTAGCGTACGGTACGATTCCAATTGTAAGAGAGACAGGCGGATTAAATGATACGGTACAATCTTATGACGAAGAAACTGGAGAAGGAAATGGTTTCAGTTTCACGAACTTTAATGCACATGACATGTTACACACTGTTCGTCGTGCAATTGAATTTTATCATGATAAACCGGTATGGGAGCAGCTTGTAAAACAAGCAATGACTGAAGATTATAGCTGGGAAAAATCAGCCCTTGCTTATAAAAAATTGTATAAAAGTCTCATGGAATAACATGTAGGTGGTGAAGAGATGTTTACTCATGTTGAAAGTTTCAAATCAGCTTTTCTAGAAAAGTTAGAGACGATGTATGGTAAAAGTTTCAAAGAATCTACAACTCGTGATCAATACAATACGCTTGGGTACATGGTACGTGAGTATATGAATAGTCAATGGATTGCAACGAATGAAAGTTATCGGTCTGGAGAGCGAAAGCAAATGTATTACTTATCCATTGAGTTTTTACTTGGGCGTTTGCTTGGAAGTAACATATTAAATTTAGGCATCAAGGATGTATGTGAGCAAGGGCTTTCTGAGCTTGGAATTTCGTTGCAACAATTAGAAGAGGTGGAAGCAGATGCAGGTCTTGGAAATGGTGGACTTGGACGGTTAGCAGCCTGTTTCCTTGATTCACTTGCATCTTTAAACTTACCAGGTCATGGGCGCGGAATTCGTTACAAACACGGCTTATTTGATCAAAAAATTGTTGATGGTTATCAAGTTGAATTTCCAGAACAGTGGCTTCTTCATGAAAATGTATGGGAAGTAAGAAGGCATGATCAAGCTGTAGAAGTAAGTTATTTCGGCAATGTTGAACCGCTCTACATTGATGGGCGTTTAGAATTCAGGCATACAAATGCAGAAGTAATTATGGCCGTACCATATGACGTTCCAGTAGTAGGTTATGAGACGAGTACTGTAAATACACTTAGACTTTGGAATGCGGAACCAGTTCCTTTCCCACAAAATTGCAAAGATATTTTGAAATATAAGCGTGAAACAGAGGCGGTATCGGAG
The DNA here is from genome assembly GCF_051915205.1 of Bacillus cereus group sp. MYBKT111-2. Classification (NCBI taxonomy): domain Bacteria; kingdom Bacillati; phylum Bacillota; class Bacilli; order Caryophanales; family Bacillaceae; genus Bacillus; species Bacillus cereus group sp. MYBKT111-2. The sequence goes on along the minus strand of NZ_JBQAEG010000012.1, from coordinate 132,295 downwards.
TTTTTATATCCAGATGATACGCATGATGAGGGGAAAATACTTCGTTTGAAACAACAGTATTTCCTCGTATCAGCAAGCTTGCAAAATATTGTTCGTATGCATAGAGAAAGATATGGTGACCTTCGTCAATTACATGAGAAAATTGCGATTCATATTAATGATACCCATCCAGTTTTGGCGATTCCAGAACTGATGCGTATTTTATTAGATGAAGAGAAATTAGCATGGGAAGAAGCTTGGCACATAACAACGCAAACGATTTCTTATACGAATCATACGACGTTATCAGAAGCTCTTGAAAAGTGGCCAATTCACATTTTTAAACCGTTATTACCGAGAATTTATATGATTATTGAAGAGATTAATGAACGTTTCTGTCATGAACTTTGGGAACGTTATCCGTATGAATGGCATCGTATTGAAGAGATGGCAATTATTGCGCATGATCTTGTGAAAATGGCTCATTTAGCAATTGTCGGTAGCCATAGCGTAAACGGTGTAGCAAAAATTCATACGGAGATTTTAAAACAACGTGAAATGCGATTGTTTTATGAGTTTTATCCAGATAAGTTTAATAATAAAACGAATGGAATCGCTCATAGACGCTGGTTAATGAAGGCGAATCCACAGCTGACAAACCTTATTTCAGAGGCGATTGGAACAGAGTGGAAGAAAGAACCGATTAAGCTTCAAGAGCTACAATTAGTTCAATACGATGCGAGTTTCCAAGAGAAATTTGCAGAGGTAAAACAAGAGCGCAAAGAGATTTTAGCAGCGCGCATTCATCATACAATGGGGATTACAATTGATCCTAATTCTATTTTTGATGTGCAAGTAAAAAGGCTACATGCTTACAAGCGACAATTATTAAATGTTCTTCATATTTTATATTTGTATAACCGTTTGAAAGAGGATGCTAGTTTTACATTTTATCCGCGTACTTTTATTTTTGGAGCGAAAGCATCACCTGGCTATTACTATGCGAAAAAAATTATTAAATTAATAAACGAACTTGCAAGGAAAGTAAATAACGATCCGTACGTAAGCCAATATATGAAAGTTATCTTTCTAGAAAACTATCGAGTGTCTGTAGCGGAAGATATATTCCCAGCGGCCGATGTAAGTGAACAAATTTCAACAGCGAGTAAAGAAGCATCCGGAACAGGCAATATGAAATTTATGATGAATGGTGCGATTACGCTCGGCACGTTAGACGGAGCGAATATTGAAATAAAAGATAGAGTCGGTGATGATAACTGTTTCATTTTCGGCTTAACGGCCGAAGAAGTTCTTCATTACAATCAAAATGGTGGATATCGTGCAAGTGATTATTATCACCACAATGGGCACATTAAGAAGGTAGTAGATCAGCTAACGAATGGTTTCTTTGCACAGTCGGGAGCTGAATTTGAAGCAATTTACGATTCTCTTGTTATTCAAAATGATGAATATTTCGTTCTACGAGATTTTGGCCCATATGCGGAAAAGCAAGAAGCTGTTGGTAGAGCTTATGAGAACCGAACGAAGTGGCTCGAAATGTCGATTTTAAATATTGCACAATCTGGTCATTTTGCGAGCGATCGAACGATTTTACAGTATAGTAATGAGATTTGGGGTATTGGTAATACAGTTACGCAAATTTAAAGAGATTGCTAGGTCGGGAAAGACTATATGAAATTTATATATATACATCGATTTGCCAAAAAAATTGACACTAATAAATAAACCGAGCTTAATCTCATTAAGCTCGGTTTTCTTTTTTGCTTAAGAAAGAAATGGGATCGCAGTATATATGATACCTGTTCCATCATATTCTCCTGTCGCAAAGTATGAAAATGTAAAGAAACCCGTAAACGAAAAAATTACAATGAGAAAAAGTGCAAAGATAAATTTTAGCATGTAAGGTCCCCTCATCCAAAAGTAACTTCATATATTATTATAGTATAAGGATATTTAATTTCCAATTGTTTACTGGTTAAAAATGAGAAGTCAGACATGTTTTGTATGTTGTCATGGCATGATTATTTGTAATAGATTTTGTGTTTTTTGTAAAAGTCATGTTGTGATGAACGTGTGCATATTCCCAGTCTTGGTCATTAAAATTTATGTTTCGAGGAGGAAGAAGTGGAACGACATCAAATAAATTGACGAAACGAAAGCTACTAGCTACTTGCAGTTTATAATAATTCCGAAAGGCGATATCCCCCACTTTTGGGGAGGCAAATGTATACAGACCGTACTGTGCGAAGGCAGTGTTTATACGCGCATCGAGTATATGTAGTGTGGCAAGCGCGCCGCCTAAACTATGACCTGTTGCAAGAAGTTTTTTATGGGCTGGTAGTGATACAAGCATATCCATAATAGAATCCCGGCAAGACTCATAAATGGAAAGAAAGCCGTTATGGACATTTCCGCTATTTAAAGCATATGGGTATGGTTTTTGGTTAACGAGTGAATCGATAATCCAATCTGTATCTGTTTGTGTTCCGCGAAAAGCTACAATAACGGTATCCTCAGATTCTAGTATGAATCCGAACCATTCTGTCGTTTGAATGGTTTTTCCTTGAAAGCCTTGTACATATTGAAAACCATCTGGTATTTCAAAAATCCCATTTTGTTTATATTGTTCATACGTTAACTCACAACAAGAAGCTAACAGTATGGCAGTATCTTTATCGAAGGATAAAGGAGTACGCATTAAGGGAGCCTCCTTAAGAAAAGGTATAGTTCAATATATGCAGTGAGGGACTTGATTCATTCTTTTAGAAAAAAACCTTGAAACTACAGTTACGTGAGGGAGTATGATTTTTGTAAACATACTGTTAGGAGGAGTGTAAGATAAGCAAAAGAGAAGGCTATTCAATTGGTGAGTTTTCAAGGAGAAGAGGCGTGGCTTAACGAAGTGATGGAGTATTATATGATTCGAAGTGGTTTGTATAGTCCACCTAAATAAAAAGAGCCCTATAAGGGCCCTATTTACTCTTTTCCATCTAATAAACGACCAAGTCCACCTAAAACGCTACCTTCACCAGTGCTTTGCGCTGCTGGGCTTGTCAGACGTGCTGCTAAGCGGCTAAGTGTTAAGGACTGGATCCAAACTGTTCCAGGGCCTTCTAACGTTGCGAAGAATAAACCTTCGCCGCCAAATAGAGCTGTTTTTACTTTTCCAACGAACTCGACATCGTAATTAACGTCTTTTGTCATGGCAACGAGACAACCTGTATCAATGCGAAGTTTTTCGCCAGGCTTTAATTCACGTTTGTATACAGTTCCGCCTGCATGCATGAAAGCAAGTCCATCACCTTCAAGTTTTTGCATGATGAAACCTTCACCACCGAAGAAACCAGTTCCTATTTTTTTCGTAAACTCAATGCCGATAGAAACGCCTTTTGCGGCACAAAGAAACGCATCTTTTTGACAAACTACTTTCCCTTGATATTCTGTTAAATCTACAGGAATAATTTTACCCGGATAAGGAGCAGCAAAGGATACGTGACGCTTGCCGTGACCTGTATTTGTAAATACAGTCATAAACATGCTTTCCCCTGTAACGAGACGCTTACCAGCGCCCATTAACTTTCCGAATAAACCTCCAGATGGTCCAGAACCATCACCGAAGATTGTTTCCATTTCGATGTAATCTTCCATCATCATCATTGCGCCAGCTTCTGCAATAACGCTTTCTTCTGGGTCTAACTCAATTTCAACAAACTGCATATCATCGCCGTATAATTTATACTCGATTTCATGTGCTCTCATTTTTTTCACCTCGTATGTAATAGATATTTATATTGTACAGAATTTAATAGGATTAGAATACTTTAGTTTTGTTAATTTTCAAATAAAGTGGGAGCACCCAAAATTGGTTGTCAGCTCTCATCAATCGGGCAGTCAGCAAATAGCGAGATAAAATATGAATATGGAAATTCAACATTATATTAAAATTATAAAAAAATAATGGAATGAAAGTGTTCTCATTTGACGTTTTGGATATAGCGTGATATAGTGAAGTCACTATTGAGCTACATAATGTGGTACGGAAATAAAGCACGTTGAATTAAAGGCTGTAAGCTTGTTATACATTCATGTCCTTTATATCCACCTTTTCATGTGGATTCATAGTTTCATTTTTATTTAGGAGGTACATGACATGCAAACAGGTAAAGTTAAATGGTTCAACAGCGAAAAAGGTTTCGGTTTCATCGAAGTTGAAGGTGGAGACGATGTATTCGTTCACTTCTCAGCTATCCAAGGTGACGGATTCAAAACTTTAGAAGAAGGTCAAGAAGTTTCTTTCGAAATCGTTGAAGGTAACCGTGGACCACAAGCTGCTAACGTTACAAAAAACTAATTAGCTAGCGATAAAAAGCATTCCGATTTTCGGAATGCTTTTTTTTATTCTTTGGAACTCGACTCATTTGAAGATAATTCGCCCTTAAAGGTACGCTCTTCAAAGTCATCAAGCATTTGTTCATATTCTTCATGCTCTTCTGTAGCGAAAACTTGCAGATTTTTCCCATGCATATCTGTACCGATAAAGTTTTCGAAATCCTCTACGTAACCTACATTTTCTTCGCTATTTACGTACATGCCATTATAGTTTTTCGAATCTTGTCTTTCTAAATCAGATGGTGTTTCAGATGTTCCGTAATTGGCAACATCTTGCCATGCATCTTCTGCATCATATTCAACAGAACGATCTTCGTCATGTTTGTGAAAAGAAGGAGACAACACTTCTTCTTCGACTGGTCGTGTATTCATATTTAACTTATTTGTTGCGTGCTGGATGCATGTTGTAGCAGTCGGCATTGCTTCTAATCTTTCAAATGGAATTTCTTCACCAGATACTTCGCAAATGCCGTACGTACCCGCTTCTATTTTTTGCAGGGCATGTTTCGTATCCTCTAGCTGTTTATGCCAAAGTTCAATAAGTCCGAAGTCTTTTTCGCGTTCATATAGCTCTGTTGCCATATCAGCCGGATGGTTATCATAGCTAGATAATTCTCCAACAGATTCACGTTCAGATGCACGATCTTCATTTTCGTGTGTTTGTATCGTTTGCTCTAGTTCTTGTTTTTGTTTTTCTAAAACGGATTTAAATTGATTTATTTGTTGTGGAGTTAACATAGTCGTCCACCTTCCTACAATTCAGTTTCTTTACATAGTATGAGCGTTGCGAGTAGGAATTATGAGCTGAAATTGGTATATGAAAAAGGAGCCGCATTAGCAGCTCCTTTTAAAGGAAATATCCAAGTAATAATCCGATTCCCATGAGGAGACCGAAGATTGTATTTGTTTTTGCTGTTGCTATCATCGCAGGTACCATTTCCATTGGAATGCTTTTGCCGATAAAGCCTTTCGTCGCTTTAAATGCTTTCGGTGCACTTAAAAATACGATAAGCATCCATGGTGATACGATGCCCACGATAATTAAAGCAATTGTCCAAATGTAGGAAACGATGAACATAGAAGCAAGTACACCAACTGCTCGCTCGCGTCCAACGAGAATGGCTAACGTTTTACGCCCGTTTTCTTTATCGCCATCTAAGTCACGGATGTTATTAGCTAGTAAAATGGCACCAATTAAAATGGAGCTTGGAATAGAGAGTAAAACGACTTCTGATGTTACAGTTCCAGTTTGAATAAAGAATGAAATCCCGATAATAATGACACCCATAAATAATCCGGCTGTTAACTCTCCAAATGGTGTATAGGCAATGGGAAGTGGACCGCCTGTATAAAGGTAAGCAACGGCCATACAAACAAGACCGATTGCAGCAAGCCACCAGCTAGAATTCATACAAATATAAACACCTAATAGTATTGCGATGCCGAAAAATCCAAATGCTAAGTTAAGCACTGTTTTTGGCTGAATGCCATCGCGAACGATAGCGCCGCCGATACCAACTGAACCTTCGTGATCAAGTCCTCTTTTGTAATCAAAGTATTCATTAAACATGTTTGTTGCTGCCTGAATGAGAAGACAAGCAAGAAGCATTATAAGGAAAAGAGGGAGATGTATTTGATTTATACCTCCGACCTGCATTGCATAGGCTGTTCCGATGAAAACAGGAACGAAAGCTGCTGTTAATGTATGGGGACGTAGTAAACTCCACCAAATGCGCCAGCCTGTTTGCTTGCTTGGCTTTGGCGCCGTAGGAGAGGAATTCGTTTCGACGTTCATTTCCATGTTGAATCCTCCTTTGGTCACATATTGTACACAACTAAGTGTAGAAAAAGCATCATTTAGTGTCAACGTTTATTTTCTAGGAAGAGAAGGTGAATTTCTCAGAAATGCTAAACGTTGACAGGCCTTTCGTTTGAGGTGTATCTTAAAATCAAGCGTAATTATGACTATTTTTCGCCCATAGGGGGGAGACAATTGTGATTCAAACGAAACAAAAAGGCTTGCAGGAAGTTCTAAGTGCAGCCATTAAGCATGCAACTGATGAAAAAATATTGGTTAGTTTTATAAAAAAAATAGACTGGATGGATCCACTTCTGTTTTATGCAGCAGGAAAAAGGATCTCATTCGAAAATAGATGTTATTTTGCAGACCCAGCTCAGCATGTAATATTTGCTGGAATTGGTTCTGTTTTCACTATAGCAACTGCTTCTCACAAACGCTTTCAAACTGCTCGTGACGAGTGGGATAAAGTAAAAGAGAAAGCATTTGTACAAAGAGAAAAATACGAATTTGGAACAGGTCCTCTTTTATTTGGTGGATTTTCATTTGACCAAGAAAAAGAGAAAACAGATTTATGGAAAGAATTTGATGATACGACATTTTTACTACCGGCATTTTTATTAACTGTAAAAAATGAAAAAGCATGGTTAACAATGAATACATTCGTTTCAGCAACAGATTGTGCAGAAACTCTTTATAACGAAATTATTTCTTTAGAAGAGAAAATTTTTGAGGAGAGTAAATGTGCACTAGAAGGATCGAAATTAACAGTTACTTCTAAAGTAGAAGTGGATCCGAAAGGCTGGATGAAGGCCATTGAGAAAGTGCAAGATGAGATGAAGCAGGGGAACGTGCAGAAGGTTGTATTAGCGAGGGAGCTAAAAGTAGAGACGGATCATCATATTGATTCTGCGCTTGTTTTAGAAGCACTTCGCATTGGGCAACCAGATTGTTACGTATTTTCTTTTGATTATAAAGGAGCATGCTTCTTAGGAGCGACGCCAGAGAGATTAATTCGCAAAGAAGATGAGAAGTTTACTTCGATGTGTCTTGCTGGTTCAACTGGTCATGGTCAATCTACAGAAGAAAGTAAGCGAAATAGTGATGCGCTTCTTCATGATGAAAAGAATTTAGCTGAACACGGTTATGTTGTGAACATGATTCGAGGAGTATTAAATGAGCACTGCGAATCCGTTAATATTCCGGAAAGTCCAGGTCTGTTAACAACGAAAAACTTAATTCATTTATATACGCCTGTAGAGGCAAAAGGCGATGCGAGTCTTTTAACGATGGTAGAAGAATTACATCCAACACCAGCTCTTGGCGGGACACCTCGTTTGGAAGCGATGAAACTGATTCGTGATGTTGAATTGTTAGACAGAGGATTATATGGTGCACCGATTGGTTGGATAGATGATGAAGGAAATGGTGAATTTGCGGTTGCACTTCGCTGCGGATTATTAAATGGAGAGAAAGCATCCTTATTTGCCGGTTGCGGGATTGTAATTGATTCAGTACCGCAACTTGAATATGAAGAAACAAGTTTGAAGTTTAGACCGATGCTTGGTGCTTTGGAGGAATTAATGAAATGAACAATCATATAGAAGCATTATCATATTATTTAGGCGCGTTCGTGGATGAACTGACGCGTCTAAATATATGTGATGTTGTCATTAGTCCAGGCTCACGGTCAACGCCGATTGCTCTACTAATGGAACAACATGAAGGAATGAACACATATTTACATGTAGATGAAAGATCTGCAGGATTTTTTGCGCTCGGTATCGCAAAAGCGAAAAAACGTCCGGTTGCATTATTATGTACGTCAGGAACGGCAGCAGCGAACTACTATCCAGCTGTATGTGAAGCTTTTCATTCACGAGTGCCGCTTATCGTCTTAACGGCAGATAGACCGCATGAATTAAGAGATGTCGGTGCACCACAAGCGATGAATCAAATTAATTTATACGGCACGTTTGTGAAGCAATTTACAGAGATGGCACTTCCAGAAGCGAATGAGGCGATGTATCATTACGCTCGCATGACAACGCAGCGCACGATAGCAAGCGCGCTTTTAGCGCCGCAAGGACCTGTTCATCTTAATTTTCCAGTTCGTGAACCGCTTATCCCGGACTTTTCATTAGAAAGTTTATGGGATAAAGGACGCGGGGAATATACAGGAGTAGTTCAGCAAGGGAATGCGGTGATGCCGAGTGAATATGTAGATTCTCTTGTAGGGCGCCTTTCACGTATGGAAAAGGGGCTTATTATTTGTGGAGATGATAGTCATTCAGAAATCGCAACGTTTGCAACGCAACTGGCTGAAAAAACGGGATATCCAATATTAGCGGATCCACTTTCTAACATTCGTAGCGGGCACCACGACAAAACGATGGTAATCGACTGTTACGATACATTTTTACGAAATGAATTGTTAAAAGAAACGTGGAAGCCGGATGTTTTAATTCGCTTCGGTGGTATGCCTGTTTCGAAAGCATTAACGCAATTCATTAAAAAACAGACGAAAGCCGTTCATATCGTTGTTGACGAATCTGGACAATGGAGAGATCCAGCTCTCGTTGCAACAGAAGTTGTCCAAGCGAGTGATATTGTATTTTGCAGTGCACTAATAGAAAAAATGCCAGTTATGAAAAAGAATGATTGGTCCCAAATGTGGCAACATATAAACGAAAAAACGAAGGAAACACTTCGTGAAATGGAAACATATGATACGGCATTTGAAGGAAGAGTCATTACAGATATTGTCCGCGTATTACCAGAAGGGGCAACGTTATTTGCAAGTAATAGTATGCCAATTCGTGATACAGATTCTTTCTTCTTCACATCGGATAAAGACATTCAAGTAATGGCAAATCGCGGTGTAAATGGGATTGATGGGATCATTTCGACAGCTTTAGGAGCGAGCATGATTTGCGATCCGCTCGTATTAGTGATTGGTGATTTATCATTCTATCACGATTTAAATGGACTACTAGCCGCAAAATTACATGAATTAAACATAACGATTGTCGTTGTAAATAATGACGGTGGTGGTATTTTCTCATTCTTACCACAATATGAGAAAAAGGAACATTTCGAATCATTATTTGGAACTCCAATTGGGCTTGATTATGAGCATGTTGTTACAATGTACGGTGGTTCATTTAGCCGTGTAAATGGCTGGGAGCAGTTCCGAGAAGAAGTACAAAAGGGTGCAACGACAGAAGGTTTACACGTTGTGGAAATTTGTACGAACCGTGATGAAAACTTAACATTGCACCGTACGTTATGGGCAAAAACACAGGACGTAATTACTACATCGTTGCAAGGTGAATCAAAATGAACGTAACGCTGCAAGGTGTATCGTATGAATATGAAGTAGTCGGAAGCGGGGAACCACTTCTACTTCTTCATGGTTTTACGGGAAGTATGGAAACGTGGCGTTCCTTCGTTCCTTCTTGGAGTGAGCAATTTCAAGTCATTTTAGTAGATATTGTTGGGCACGGAAAAACGGAAAGCCCTGAAGATGTGACGCATTATAATATTCGAAATGTAGCGTTGCAAATGAAAGAACTATTAGATTATCTTCATATTGAAAAGGCGCATATACTTGGCTATTCAATGGGCGGTAGACTGGCGATTACAATGGCGTGTCTATATCCAGAATATGTACGCTCTCTTTTATTAGAAAATTGTACAGCTGGGCTTGAAAGGGAAGATGAGCGAAAAGAACGCTGTGAAAAAGATGAGCGACTTGCTCAAAAAATTGAGCGAGAAGGCATCGAAAGTTTTGTATCGATGTGGGAAAATATTTCGCTGTTTGAAACGCAGAAACGTTTAGCACAAAACGTACAAGAAGCAGTGCGAAAAGAGCGACTTGCTAACAATCCAAAAGGACTTGCAAATAGCTTGCGCGGCATGGGAACAGGTGCTCAGCCTTCATGGTGGAATGAGCTGAAAAACTTAAAAATGCCTGTTCTTTTAATAAACGGTGAGCATGATGAAAAGTTCTTTCGTATATTAAAAAATATCGAAAAATGCGTCTCTGACGCGAAATTTGTCAAAATTGATGGTGCTGGCCATGCAATTCATGTGGAACAACCGGAAAAGTTTGATACAATAGTAAAGGGATTTCTAAAAACTATGCAGTGATGCTTTTTTCAGTTAAGAATGAAGTTACACTTATAGAGGAGATCAGAAATATACAAGGAGGTAGTTGTAATGGCTATTGAATGGGTAAAAGAAGGCAATTACGAAGATATTATTTATTCAACATACAATGGTATCGCAAAGATTTCGATTAACCGCCCTGAAGTACATAACGCATTCCGTCCTAAAACGGTAATGGAGTTAATCAACGCTTTTGCACATGCTCGTGATGATGCAAATGTTGGCGTTATCATTTTAACAGGTGAAGGTGGACGTGCATTCTGTTCTGGCGGCGACCAAAAAGTTCGCGGTCATGGTGGATATGTAGGTGACGACCAAATCCCACGTCTAAACGTATTAGACTTACAACGTCTAATTCGCGCAATTCCTAAACCAGTTATCGCAATGGTAGCAGGTTATGCAATCGGTGGAGGACACGTACTTCATATCGTATGTGACTTAACAATCGCTGCAGACAACGCTGTATTTGGACAAACGGGTCCTAAAGTAGGAAGCTTTGACGGTGGATACGGAGCTGGTTACTTAGCTCGTATGGTAGGCCACAAGAAAGCTCGCGAAATTTGGTACCTATGCCGTCAATACAACGCGCAAGAAGCGCTTGATATGGGCTTAGTAAATACAGTAGTACCATTAGAACAACTTGAAGCAGAAACAGTACAATGGGCAGAAGAAATTTTAGCAAACAGCCCAATGGCACTTCGTTTCCTAAAAGCTGCATTCAACGCAGACACAGACGGTCTAGCTGGTATTCAACAACTAGCTGGAGATGCAACGTTATTGTACTACACAACTGACGAAGCAAAAGAAGGTCGCGACGCGTTCAAAGAAAAACGCCGTCCAGACTTCGGTCAATTCCCTCGTTTCCCGTGATCAAACCAAAAGCGGAGCCGACTGTTTAGCCCCGTTGGCTAAGGTTCTTTCGCACAGAAAGTGTTTTTTACTTTCTCGTGCGGAAGGTTCTTAGACGGAAGGGGCTAGGAGGCGCAGCTGGATGAAACCAAAAGCGGAAGCAGCTCGTTCAGAATGTGAGGGGGATGGAGCTTCTGACGTAGAGGCGCTTTTTGCCTCGTAGGAAGAAGTGAAGCCATCGAACATTCTAGCTGCTGTAGCTGGATGAGATCAAAAGCGAAAGCGGCTCGCTTAGAACAGAGTGTGAGATGGAAACAAAACAACTAAGAGACTTGATGTCATATCAAGTCTCTTTCTTTCATGAAAGGAGAATGAATGATGGAGACGATGCCAAATTGGTTAATGCAACGTGCATTTTTAACACCAGATCGCACTGCAATTGAAATAGAGGAAGAGAAAGTTACTTTTATGCAGCTGCATGAAAAAGTAGTATCTGTTTGTGAACACCTCACGCATGTAGGAGTGAAGCGTGGGCAAAAGGTGGCTGTTCTGATGAAAAATGGTATGGAGATGATTACAGTTATTCACGCCCTATCTTACGTAGGTGCAGTAGCTGTGCTTTTAAATACGCGTCTTTCAAGAGAAGAGCTACTTTGGCAAATGGATGATGCTGAAGTGATTTGTTTAGTGACAGATCAAGATTTTGAGGCTAAAGATATTCCTGTCTATTCATTTGCCGAAGTGATGAATGGACCAAAAGAGGAAGCCTCTATACAAGAAGAATTCTCTTTAAAAGAAGCGATGACAATTATTTATACGTCAGGGACGACTGGAAAACCGAAAGGCGTTATTTTAACGTACGGGAATCACTGGGCAAGCGCGGTTGGTTCTTCTCTTAATTTAGGACTTCGTGATGATGATTGCTGGTTAGCTTGTATGCCGATGTTCCATGTTGGCGGGCTATCTCTTTTAATGAAAAATATTATGTACGGCATGCGCATTTTACTCGTTCCGAAATATGATGCTGATTTTATTCATAAAGCACTTCAAACGAGAGGCGTTACGATTATTTCTGTCGTTTCTAAAATGTTAACTGATTTATTAGAGAGACTTGGAGAAGGAACATATCCATCTTCTTTACGATGTATGTTACTTGGCGGAGGACCAGCGCCGAAACCGTTATTAGAAACGTGTGTTGATAAAGGGATTCCTGTATATCAAACGTACGGTATGACAGAAACGTCTTCGCAAATTTGTACGTTATCCGCGGATTACATGTTAACGAAAGTAGGATCTGCCGGCAAACCACTATTTCAATGCCAACTTCGTATTGAAAAAGACGGCGTCGTAGTACCGCCATTTGCGGAAGGCGAGATTGTCGTAAAAGGACCAAACGTAACAGGCGGTTACTTTAACCGTGAAGATGCGACGCGAGAGACAATTCAAAACGGATGGCTTCATACTGGTGACCTCGGTTATTTAGATGAAGAAGGATTTTTATACGTATTAGATCGCCGCAGTGATTTAATTATTTCTGGCGGAGAGAATATATATCCGGCTCAAATTGAAGAAGTATTGCTTTCTCATCCGATGGTAGCGGAAGCTGGTGTTGTCGGTATGACTGATGATAAATGGGGACAAGTACCCGCTGCTTTTGTTGTAAAAAGTGGAGAGATAACAGAAGAAGAAATTCTTCATTTTTGCGAGGAGAAATTAGCGAAATATAAAGTGCCGAAAAAAGCGTGGTTCTTAGAGGAATTACCACGAAATGCTTCGAAAAAATTGTTAAGACGAGAGTTAAGACAATTAGTGGAGGAGATGTAAGTGGAGATAAAAAAAGCGACACTTCATATAACGGAAATGCCACTCGTCATCCCGTTTGCTGCAAGCTACGGAACGTATGAAAAGCGTGAAAGTATCGTCATTGAATTAGAAGATGAGGACGGGTACATTGGATTTGGCGAAGTCGTTGCATTTTCTGAACCGTGGTATACGGAAGAAACAGTGAAGACGGCGCTGCATGTACTGCAAGACTTTTTATTACCAGATTTATTAAAGGCTGAAATTTCTCATCCGAATGAAGTGCCGAGTTTGTTCCAGCATATAAAAAGAAACCGAATGGCAAAGGCGGGAATTGAAGGGGCTGTTTGGGATTTATATGCGAAGCGTCAAAAGAAATCATTAGCGACATTGCTTGGCGGAACGAAGTCTGAAATTGAAGTCGGTGTTGTGATCGGGATCAATACGATTCCAGTTATGTTAAAACAAATTGAAAAGTATGCGGAAGAAGGATACGAGCGTTTTAAGGTGAAAATAAAACCGGGGCATGATTATGAGTTATTGAAAGAAATTCGTAAAGAGTTTCCGCATATCCCGTTAATGGCTGATGCAAATTCAGCGTATACATTAGCGGATACGGAGAGTCTGAAACGACTAGATGAATTCCAATTGATGATGATTGAGCAACCGCTAGCGGATTATGATTTTCTTGATCATGCACAGTTGCAAAAGAAAATAGAAACGCCAATTTGTTTGGACGAAAGTATCCATAGTTTAGAAGATGCGCGTGTTGCGATTACACTTGGCAGTTGCCAAATCGTTAACATTAAACCAGGGCGAGTAGGCGGATTAACAGAATCAATCCAAATCCATAATTATTGTATGGAGCATAACATACCAGTTTGGTGCGGCGGTATGGTAGAGATGGGGATTTCACGAGCGCAAAATGTTGCCCTCGTCTCATTGCCGAACTTTACGATTCCTGGCGATATATCCGCTTCTAGTAGACATTGGGAGAAGGATATTATTTCGCCGCAAGTGATGCTTGAGGGAGGGAAAGTGATGGTGCCGCAAAGTGTTGATACTGAGTATGAGGTAGATCGCGGGAGACTGGCGGAAATCACGAAGCAGCGGATTGTGTTTGAGCGGTAAGTGGAGTCTTTAAAATAGCGAGAGGGTTTTGTCGTTAATTGTCGGTAAGTCGATATATTTCAATAATCGCCGATATAATTCGAGTTACGATCGATATATTTGAGAAATCGCCGATATATTTTAAGTTATGGTCGATATATGTGCAAAATCGCTGATATAATTTTATTTACAAAGGTTACTCTAACGGGTAGCCTTTTCGTATTGTACAAATTGGATAGACTAGTTTACAATCGAGCGTATAAAAGGGGGAGTAAAATGAAGCGCATTTCCATTTTAATAGCGGATGATGAGGCAGAAATTGCTGATTTAATTGAGATACATTTAGAAAAAGAAGGGTACCACGTCGTGAAAGCAGCTGATGGAGAAGAGGCAATTCATATTATTGAAACGCAGCCAATCGATTTAGTGGTTTTAGATATTATGATGCCGAAAATGGATGGGTATGAAGTGACGCGTCAAATTCGTGCGAAGCATCATATGCCAATCATTTTCTTAAGTGCGAAAACGTCTGATTTTGATAAGGTGACAGGTCTTGTGCTAGGTGCGGATGATTATATGACGAAACCTTTTACACCGATTGAATTAGTTGCACGTGTAAATGCACAATTACGTAGGTTTCTTACGTTAAATCAGCCGAAAGTAGCGGAGAATAAATCTGCTTTAGCGATAGGCGGGGTCGTGATTGATCCTGAGCGAAGAACAGTAAATGTGTACGGAGAACAAGTTGAATTAACACCGAAAGAGTTTGATATTTTATATTTATTAGCGAGTCACCCGAAGAAAGTATACAATGTGGAAAATATTTTTCAGCAAGTATGGGCAGATGATTATTATGAAGGCGGAAATACAGTTATGGTACATATTCGTACGTTGCGGAAAAAACTTGGGGAAGATAAAAGAAAAGATAAGCTAATAAAAACAGTGTGGGGAGTAGGGTATACTTTCAATGGATAACATGATGAAAAGCTTTCGATTTAAAATGATTGCCTTATTTGCGTTAAGTATGGTGCTCGCTGCAACTGTAACTTATATAATTTATAAAGGATTGCAGTTGTATTATAAAACGATGGTTCGCTATGAAGAGCCTTTAGCACAATTTAGGTCAATCGTAAGGGAATTTGGAGACATTAACTTCTTTTTAATTTTCTTTATCCCGTTGTCTATTATCTTTTTCTTCTTTTTGACAAAACCGTATTTAAAGTATTTTAGTGAGATTTCTAACGGAATTCATCATCTTGCGAACGGTAACTTTACGAATAGAGTTCAAGTTTCATCAAATGATGAATTTGGAGACATCGCGCGTGAAATAAATGTTGCGAGTGAAAAGTTAAAAGAAGCGGTGGAAAGAGGAGACTTTGCTGAAAGTAGTAAAGATCAGCTCGTTGTGAACTTAGCTCATGATTTAAGGACACCATTAACATCCGTGTTAGGTTATTTAGATTTAATTCTTAAAGATGAAAATTTAACAAAAGAACAAATTAAACATTTCTCTACAATTGCATATACGAAATCGCAAAGGCTCGAAAGTTTAATTGATGAGTTATTTGAAATTACACGTATGAATTATGGCATGCTAAAGCTGGATAAAAAGCCGATTGATATAAGTGAGCTGCTTATACAGCTAGATGAGGAATTGTATCCGTTATTAGAAAAACATCATTTAGAAGCTAGATTGAATGTTGATCCTCATTTGCCGATTAATGGTGATGGGAAATTGTTAGCTAGAGTATTTGAAAACTTGTTAACAAATGCTGTTCGTTACGGATATGATGGGCAATTTGTTGATTTGAATGGGTATATCGATAATGAAGAAGTTGTCGTACAAGTTATGAATTACGGAGATAGCATTCCAGAAGAGGACTTACCGTATCTTTTTGATATGTTTTATACAGGTGATAAATCGAGGTCAGAAAACCGTGGCGGGACAGGCCTTGGGCTATTTATTGCGAAAAATATTGTTGAACAGCATAACGGGACGATTTCTGCTGAAAGCAATGTAGTTAGAACAATGTTTGAAGTGCGATTGCCAAAAGACGAGAACGTTACAATTTAATAAAAATTTAAACTTTACCCCACTTTTTATTTTAATAGTTTTTTCTATTCTATACGTAAGTTACGTTAAGGAGGAACTAGAAATGAAAAAGTGGGTATTTATTTCTTTTTTTATAGCGTGCACAGTATGTGTAGGCGTTTATATATCACCGTTATTTCAAAAGGAAATTGACGTTAAAATTGTCGAGAAAGATGAGCTAGTAAAGGCAGCAAATACCGAGGCGAAAGAGATTACGAAGGAACAAATTTATAAGGGCGATTTATTATTAGTTAACAGGGATTATCCAGTTAAAAAAGATAGCATTAGGTCTGATATTATAAATGTAAATCATAATAGTGAGTTAGTGAGAGGCTACGTAATATTTGATAGAAATCTTCGTTTATCAAAGGATGTTGTAAAAAAGTTTTTGAACGTTGTCGATGCGGCTGGAAAAGATGGCGTACAACATTTCTTAATGAATAGCGGCTATCGAGATTTCCAAGAGCAAAGACAGCTATATGAAAAAATGGGATCTGACTATGCACTCCCAGCAGGATATAGTGAACATAATTTAGGGTTATCACTGGACGTTGGTTCAACGCAAAAGAAAATGGAGAAAGCGCCTGAAGGAAAATGGATTGAAGAGAACGTATGGAAGCACGGATTTGTTTTACGCTATCCGAAAAATAAAAGTAACATTACAGGCATTCAATATGAGCCATGGCACATCCGTTATGTTGGTCTACCTCATAGTGCAATTATGCAAAAAAAGAAAATTACATTAGAGGAATACTTAGACTTCTTAAAAGAACAAAAAGAAATCACAACCGATGTGGAAGGTAAGCAATATACGGTTTCTTATTATAAAGTTTCCGGGAATAGGAAAGTGAATGTTCCAGCGAATAAGCAGTATGAAATTTCGGGAAACAATATGGACGGGGTTATTGTGACGGTTCAGGAATAGATAATCTTGATTCTCCCATAATAGTGCTCTATCGTGGGAGAATCAAAATAGAGGAACAAGTACATTCCTAAATAATAGAAGAAGTAACCTTTATATGACGAGGATTGTAATTCGTACATTTTCAATGACGTTTATTCAGAGTAAAAAAAATCGGAGCTTCATCAACATTTTTCAGCCATATATACTCCTGACTATGGAAGCTATCTTTCATCCAGACATCGCCTTTATATACATTTGTTTTCTTGCGAAGCCAAGTAAGATAAGGTCCAATAACTTGAGGGTCTTCATCACGTTCATTCTGTTTTGGGAATGAGATTTGTCGCTGTTCTTCTGTTTTTATATTGATCATATAAAGTGTTGTAAACATCGTCGGAACAGGACCTTCTTTCCATGCCTTGTTTTCTTTTGCGCGAGCCACAACGACTGTGTTTGGTGAAAGCCATTCTAAATCAAGGTCTACATAACCTATAGGTGTGTATTCCTTTTGTTGTTTTGCTGTTACCATTTCTGCAATTGTGAGTTTTTTATTTTCTACAAAAAACCTTCCTTCTCCTGAAATATAGGCCAGTTGATTGGCTGATGGAGCCCACTTCATCCAGTCTTTGAACCATAGCATGTTACCAAGCGTTCGAAAGTGTGTCCCTTTTGATGAGATAACACATAATGTATTACTATCCATTGCCAAGGAGGCAGTAGGACTGGCCAAAAAACTAAGCCACTTTCTATCAGAACTCCACTTGAAATAGTTAGTATGCACCGCAAATAAATCAGTTTCATTTGTTTGAATCGTATAAAAAGGCTTTATTTTATCTTTAGCAAGATTTGCATCGACTGGAATTTTATAAAGTGGAACCTTGCCCCATCCAGTCGGACGCAAGCAGGATTGTGAGGAAACAATAAATTCCTTTCCATTCGGGAACCATTCGAAATCACTAACCCCAAGTGATACATTTTCAAAACCGTGCGGGCGACCATTTTTTATTTTTGTAACGTTTAATAAACCTTGATCAGTGTAAGCCAATTGATTTTTGTTTGGCGACCACTTAAAGTCAGATGTTACGACTCTTACATAAGGCTGATAGTTTATTTTCTCCTTCGTATCATAGATGAATAGGTTAGATTTTTTACCCGTTTCATCACTATCAATATAACCAATAAACCTACCATCATAAGACCATTTTGGAGAATACACATATCGATTCTTTGTGATTTGTATTTCTTGATTTCCTTTCTTTATCCATAGCTGATGATCCCGGATAAATGCAGCCGTGAGTGATGGAGGGGCTGCGCTAATCGTTGTTGGTACATACAAAGTGACTAAGGTTATAAATAATAAAATTCGAAATCCCAAGAATATCCCTCCTACTTATAGGTTGTCCGAATATGTAATGAAAACTCTCATTTTAAAAGTAGAGAAGAAAGTAATATAAAATCAAACATTATAACGTTATATTTACTTCTGCCTTTTTTTGTGTTACGCTAAACGTGTGAAAGAGATATAAAAAATGAAACTTTAATGTAAGCGTATTCTTATGGCTTCTTATAGAAAAGGGTGAAGTACAATGACAGAACGATTCGTACTACGTAATGTGAAACGTGTGAACGGGGAAGAGATTGACATTGTAATTGAAAATAATAAAATCGCACAGGTGACGAAAGCAGGTGCTGGCGAGGGTGGAAAGGTTCTTGATTACTCGGGTACTTACGTATCGAGTGGCTGGATTGATTTGCACGTTCATGCTTTTCCAGAGTTTGATCCGTATGGCGATGAGGTGGATGAAATTGGCGTTAAGCAAGGGGTAACGACAATTGTTGATGCGGGTAGCTGCGGAGCTGATCGTATTGCAGATTTAGTAAAAAGTAGAGAGCAGGCGAAAACGAATTTATTTGCCTTTTTAAATATTTCTCGCATCGGTTTGAAACGAATTGATGAATTATCCAATATGGAATGGATCGATAAAGAGAAAGTAATAGAAGCAGTAGAAAAGTATAAAGATGTAATCGTTGGGTTAAAGGCGAGAATGAGTAAAAGCGTCGTTTGTGATAGTGGAATTGAACCGCTGCATGTAGCGCGCTCTTTATCCCGTGAAACATCATTACCGATTATGGTACATATCGGTTCAGCGCCTCCTCGCATTGAGGAAGTTGTACCTCTTTTAGAAAAAGATGATGTTATTACACATTACTTAAACGGGAAAGAAAATAATTTGTTTGATGAAGAAGGTAAACCGTTACCTGTGTTACTAGATGCAGTGAATCGCGGCGTTCATTTAGATGTTGGGCATGGTAATGCTAGTTTTTCTTTTAAAGTAGCAGAGGCAGCAAAGCGTCACGATATTGCCTTTAATACAATTAGTACAGATATTTACCGGAAGAATCGCGTGCACGGTCCAGTGTATAGTATGGCTCATGTTCTTTCAAAATTCCTTTACTTAGGTTATCCGCTAGAAGAAGTGATTGATGCGGTGACGAAACATGCGGCAGAATGGCTTAAGAAACCTGAGCTTGGCCGTATTCAAGAAGGAGATATTGCAAATTTAACTTTATTTACGGTGAAAGATGAGAAGATTACGTTAATAGATTCAGAAGGGGATCAGCGCATTGCTGAAAGAAGAATTGATACGAAAGGGGTTGTAGTCAATGGGTTATTCATTGAATGCTAAGTACGGATTAAAAAGAGTAATAAATGCGAGTGGTAGAATGAGTATTTTAGGTGTATCCGCTCCGACAGATACAGTTATGGATGCAATGAAACATGGGGGACAAAATTATGTGGAAATTGCTGATTTAGTAGATAAAGCAGGAGATCATATTGCGAGAGTTCTAGATGCAGAGGCAGCGGTCGTTGTGAATTCAGCATCGAGTGGAATTGCGCTTTCTATCGCAGCAATTGTGACAGAAGGAAATCGCCGTAAAAGTGAAAGACTTCATCAAGAGGTCATCGCGAAAAACGAAGTGATTATGTTAAAAGGTCATAACGTTCAATACGGTGCTCCTGTTGAAACGATGATTTACTTAGGCGGAGGAAAACTTGTAGAAGTTGGCTACGCAAATGAAGGGAAAGCAGAGCATATTGAAGATGCAATTGGTGAAAATACAGCAGCAATTCTTTATGTAAAATCACATCATGCCGTGCAAAAAAATATGATTTCTGTTGAAGAAGCATGGGAAGTTGCGCAGCGAAATAATGTACCACTTATCGTCGATGCGGCAGCTGAAGAAGATATTCAAAAATATGTGAAGTATGCAGACCTTGCCATTTATAGCGGTTCAAAAGCAATTGAAGGACCTACTTCTGGTATTGTTGGCGGGAAACGAAAATATATTGAGTGGCTGAAAGTGCAATTACATTGTATCGGAAGAAGCATGAAAGTTGGGAAAGAAACAACTTTTGGTTTACTTCAAGCACTTGATGAGTACGGAGTAAAAGAAGATAAGAGTGAACAAGAAAAAGAGTTGTTACAAGTACTTATGCCGCTAAAAGAATTAAACGGTGTAAATGTAACGATCGTTCAAGATGAAGCGGGAAGAGCAATCTTTAGAGCCCGTATTCATATTAACGAAAAAGAGTTAAATAAATCGGCAAAAGACGTTGTGACAGCATTACGCGAAGGGGAAATCGCGATTTATACACGTGATTACGGAGTAAGACAAGGATTCTTTGATATTGATCCACGTCCACTTCAAGGTGATGACATACATGTGATTGAAGAAAAATTGAGAGAAATTGTAGGGGGAAACTAAAATGACAAACATTCAAAAACGTTTTTATAAAGGCCGCGTAGCATTAAATGTATTAGCGCACAATATCGAAAATGCGAAAGATATTTTTGAAGCAGCAGAAGGTTATGTAGTAGTGGGCGTATTATCAAAAGATTATTCAACAGTAGAAGAAGCTGTTACAGCGATGAAAGCATACGGAAAAGAAATTGATGATGCTGTATCGATCGGACTAGGAGCAGGAGATAATCGCCAAGCAGCAGTTGTAGCTGAAATTGCGAAACATTATCCAGGTAGCCATATTAACCAAGTATTCCCTTCAGTTGGAGCGACACGCGCAAATCTTGGCGGAAAAGATAGCTGGATTAATAGTTTAGTATCGCCAACAGGAAAAGTAGGGTACGTAAATATTTCTACTGGTCCAATTAGTGCAGCTGGAGAAGAAAAAGCAATCGTTCCAATTAAAACAGCGATCGCACTTGTACGTGATATGGGCGGAAATTCATTGAAATACTTCCCGATGAAAGGGCTAGCTCATGAAGAAGAATATCGCGCAGTTGCGAAAGCTTGTGCGGAAGAAGGATTCGCATTAGAGCCAACGGGCGGAATCGATAAAGAAAACTTTGAAACAATTGTACGTATTGCGCTTGAAGCAAACGTAGAGCAAGTGATCCCGCATGTGTACTCTTCTATTATTGATAAAGAAACTGGCAATACGAAAGTAGAAGATGTTCGTGAATTATTAGCAGTCGTGAAGAAGTTAGTTGATCAATATGCGTAAGAAAATTGCAGCATTCGGTGAAGTAATGATGCGCCTGCAAGTACCAGGATATGAATTGTTATCGCAAGCTAATACATTAAAATACTCATTTTCTGGTACAGGTGTGAACGTTGCTGCAGCACTTTCTCATCTCGGGCATGAAGGGCTTCTTATTTCTACTTTACCGGAAAACTCGGTTGGAGATGCTGCATTATCTTACATTCAGAAATTAGGCGTGCAAACCTCGCTTGTTTCAAGAGGCGGTAAATATGTCGGCATGTACTTTTTAGAAAATGGATTTGGCGCACGTGCAAGCCGCGTTACATATTCGAATCGATTAGAAAGTAGCTTCAATACGGCATGTGAAGAAATGTATCAATTTGAAGAAATCGCGAAGGAAATTGATATCGTTCATTTTTGCGGGATTACACTTGCGATGAATGATACGGTGCGTCATCATATGAAATCTTTAGCGAAAGCAGTTAAACAAAACGGAGGCACTGTCGTTTTTGATTGCAATTATCGTCCATCACTTTGGGGAAAAGATGGGTACGAGCAGGCGAAACCACATTATGAAGAAATGTTAGGGCTAGCTGATATTGTAATGATGAACGAAAAAGATGCAATGTTTGTTTTAGGAATGAAAACAGAAGAAACGGAGCGAGAGGCGCAACTTGTTGATCTTATTCCAAAGGTAGCTGAAACGTATAGTATCGCTACAATCGCTGGTACACATCGCTCTATTAATAGCGATAATACACATTCCCTTCGCGGATTTATATGTAAAGATGGTGCGTTCACTTTTGCAAAAACACTTACGTTTTCTGTATATGATAGAATAGGTGCTGGAGATGCTTATACGAGCGGGATTATTCATGGCGAGATAGAAGAGTTTGCACCAGAGAAAGCTGTTTCATTTGCGTCAGCAGCTGGAATGCTTGCACATACAATCGTCGGTGATACGCCAATGTCATCAGAGAAGGATATACTTCGGGCAATGACGGCATCAGTAGGTGATGTAGAAAGGTAGTGGGTGTAACGGTGAACGTAACGAGAAAAAAAGGACCATTATATTTACAAATAAAAAACATTATTCGTGATCGAATATTGCATGGTGTATATGCAATTCATACAAATATTCCTTCCGAACCGCAGTTAGAAGAAGAGTTCAAGGTGAGTAAAATTACAGTACGAAATGCGATTAAAGAACTCGCTCAAGAAGGGTATTTAGAAAAGAAAAGCGGTAAAGGAACGAAAGTCATCCGTAACACTTCTGCGACAAAACTGTCAAAGGGTAAGAAATTTACTGAAGTGTTAGTGGAAGAAGGATATAAAGTACAGAAAAAATTGCTAAAAGCAGAAATTGTTCAGAATGAAGAAGGAACAGTGCCATTTCGATTATTCGGTAAAGAGAGTTTTCGTATTGAACGTTTATATACGTTAAATGATGCACCGTACATTCATTATACGCACTATTTCTCAGCGAAAATGGCAAGTACAGATTTATCGGATTTTGATTTGCAATCGCTTTATGATTTAGTTGAAGACCGAGGCATTCATTTAGAAAACTTTAGAGATGAATTCGCTGTTGGACTTGCGCCTAGTTTCGTTGCAGAAGCGCTAGGTGAAAAAGAGGGCACAGCGCTATTAAAACGTATGCGTTACTCTTACGATGAAGTTGGCGAAGTAATTGAATATAGCGAAGGCTACTACAATACAGAAATGCAGCATTATGTAGTGAATTATGACGTATAAAAAAGAGGGTATTCGCCCTCTTTTTTTATAAAGTAAGGGGAATGAAAAATGGATATATACTTATTAATCGTCACGTTACTTGCAATTGCGATTGTTATTTTAGGGGTATCATGGTGGAAATGGCATGCATTTATTAGTTTAACAGTTGCGAGTTTATTTTTAGCGATTATGTCTGGACTGAACTTAACGAAGATAGTGACTGCCTATGAAACTGGTGTTGGTAGTGTACTAGGGCATTTAGTTGGTATTTTAGCTCTCGGAACAATTTTAGGGAAAATGATGTCCGATTCAGGGGCCGGCATGCAAGTGGCAGATTTCTTTATTCGATTTTTCGGTGTAAAGAAACTACCGTGGGCTATGTTATTTGCAGGGTTTGTTATAGGGATTCCCGTCTTTTTTGAAGTAGGGATTGTCATTTTATTACCACTTGTTATTTCAATTCGAAAAACAACGAAACAAAACATATTATTAATTGCTTTACCTGTTATTGCTGGGTTATCTATTGTTCACGGGCTCGTGCCACCACATCCAGGGGCGATGACAGCAATCGGTATTTATAACGCGAACTTAGGAAAGGTACTTTTATATTCATTACTTATCGCGTTACCAACAGCCATTATCGCAGGACCGATATTTGCAAAGTGGGTACATAAAAGGGTTATACCTGAAAATGAACCAGAGCTTATTCGAGTTACGACTGTCTCAACTGATTTACCGAGTCGTAAAGTTTCATTCTTTATTATTTTATTACCAGTTGTATTGATGATTTTATCGGTCGTTGCACCATATATTTCATTACCGAAAAAGATGACTGAATTTTTTGTGTTTATTGGAAGTCCAGTAATCGCTTTACTTATTTCATGTTTCGCAGCATTTTATTTACTTGGAATAAGACAAGGAATTAATAAAAAGATGATTAAAAAATTAACAGACGAAAGTTTATTACCGGTCGGTTCCATTATTTTAATAATCGGTGCAGGCGGTGGATTTAAACAAATATTAATTGAAAGCGGCGTTGGAACGGCGATTGCGCAAATGGCAGAACATATATCGTTATCACCAATTGTGTTAGCTTTCATGGTAGCTGGATTAATTCGAATCGCAACAGGTTCAGCGACAGTAGCATTAACGACAGCAGCAGGAATTGTTTCACCAGTTATTCAGCACATGTCTGGTGTGAATTTAGAGTTGCTTGTTATTGCAACCGGAGCAGGTTCATTAATGTTTTCTCACGTAAATGATGCAGGGTTCTGGCTTGTAAAAGAGTATTTAGGTTTGACGGTGAAGGAAACATTTAAAACGTGGACGGTACTGGAGACATTGTTATCATTTATCGCATTTGGTTTTGCGCTTTTATTGAATATGTTTATTTAGGAGATACCTTAACAGGTATCTTTTTTTGATCAAGCCCAATTCCTAAAACAAGCCCGTTTTTAAGTAAGCCAAGCTTCCTATTCGCCCTGAAAACATAATATAAATGGAATCCCCTCATTTAGAGCAAGGTGAACTTGTTATGAATGATACTAAAGGAGGAATAGAGTAATGAGCGAAAAGTGTGAACACAGACATGATGATTGTAACCGCAGACATGGGTGCGGAGGCGGTTTTGCGCTTCTAATCGTATTGTTTATTTTATTAATTATCATCGGTGCTAGCTGCTTCGGTGGCGGAGGCGGTTGTGGTTATGGCGGTTACGGCGGCTACGGATATGGTGGCTACGGCGGATATTGCTGCTAATTAAAAACTATTGAAAATGGCCTTGTGCAATACGCACAAGGCCATTTTATTCATATTTTTATGTGTTGCGATAATTTATTAATGTACAGAGATCGGATTAAGAAGAAGAAAATAATCTCGATAATCCCAAAGAAAGTGAGTACAATTAATAGCTCTTTTAGTAAAGAAAAAGCGAGCATGCTTTGTAAAAACTTAACCGCAAATAATGTATGAACACCAGCAACAATGTAAGGGACGAAAAATAAAATTCCTAATTGAATCGTTGCGGAGCGAAACATTTCTGACTCAGTTAATCCGAGCTTTGTAATCGTAATATATTTTTGTTTTTCATTCGTTAAGTCGTTATACATACGGAAGTATAAAACACTAGCTGCACCGATAAAGAAAATAAAGCCGAGAAATGCCCAAATAAAGAATTGAGCAACTGCATTTCCTTTACTATGAACCAGTTCATCCGTAGCTGTATAAATATGAAATGGTTTAATGAAATCTTCTTCACCCTTATGTGCTTCATACAAAGTTTCTTCATCATGATTTAAGCTTTTTAATATATTTTTTGTTGGGACAATTGCATTTTCCCAATTCTCCACGAAGTAGTTATAAACTGTAATTGTTTCAATATGAGGAACCATATTTTCAATTACTTCATCTCGCATCACTATTAAGTGAGGTAATGCAAAGGGGGGCTCAATTCCTCTATTAATAAAACCTTTAATTTGAAATTCCTTTTTATTAGAGCCAAGTGTAATCGTGCCCTGCTTCGCAAATGGGTTAGATACGAGATTTAATAACGCTGGTGAATAGCGAGAAATATTATAAACTTGTGAAGATTCGAGAGTGATTTCTGGCCTGTTTAATTGCTTTGCTATTGCGTTATAATCACTCATTTTCATAATGGCAATTGATTCTTTTGAAGCTGTATCTTTTAAAACGGTAAATTTATATTTGTCATATTGAAAATTAGCATTTGTAAGTTCAGTTTCAATCGTAGTAATATGCTTTTGTTCAAATACATTAATACCTTCTGATGTATAGGTGAATGGTATAGGATATCGTTCTAGTATGGGTGCTTTCGTATGATTGTTTGCAGCAAATAACCCGATAATAATCGTAAATGCAAGTGCAGATAGCATAGAAACGATAAAGAGTACATTAATATTACTGCGGGTACGAGAAACTAAATCTGAAATCCATAACATATTTATTTGTTTCAAATAAAACTTTCTTCGTTTCTTTAAAATATAGATAAAGAGAAGAAATGTTTGTGAAAAAAATAAATACGTCCCAATTACTACAAGCGGTAAAATAGATAACATAATTAAGAATACAGATCCATTTTGGGCATTTTTTTCTGTTATGTAGCCTTGCGGATAACCGGCAATATAATAACATAGTCCTAGACAAGTTAAAGCAAATAGTGAAATGAGTATAGATGGTCTTTTTTCGCTCTTCTCTTTGTTAACTCCCTTAATAAGCTGCGTTGTTTTTCGAGTACGAATAAACATTGGTGTAAACGTAGATACGATGAAAAATAAAATAATAAAAGTTACGGTTGTAACGATAATAGCTTCTGTTGGCCAATATAAATAGAGGCCTTTTGCACTTGTTAATTTAGAAGTAACGAGTAAGAAAAAGTTAGAGAAAACAAGACCGCCTTGAATACCTGCAAAGATAGCAAGCATTCCAATGATCATATTTTCAGTAAACAAAAGACGTTTTAATTGTTTTTGAGATATACCGAGAACAGTTAAAACGCCAAATTGCTGCTTCCGTACATTTAAAAATGTTCCAATTGAATATAAGAGAAAGAAGAACGAGAACATAACGATAACCAACTGCGCTGTACTAGCTAAGTTCATTAGAGGATCACGTTCTTGGAAACTTTGTACACTTTGTAACCGCGGATGATACGCGTATACAGTAAATGAAAAGAAAACCATGATAGAAAACGCACTACTTACAAAGTAGGCGAAATATGCTTTTGAATTACGGGAGACATTTTTAAATGCGAATTGCCAAAATGTCATCCACGTCTTCCTCCTAGTAATGCTAAAACATCTAATATTTCTTGATAAAATTTCTCACGGTACAATCCGCGGTGTAGTTCATTGTAAAGTTCGCCATCTTTAATGAAAATGACGCGGTTACAATAACTTGCTGCGAATGGATCGTGCGTAACCATTAAAATTGTTGCATCTTCTTCTTTGTTCAATTTCGTAAATAGTTCCATCACGTCAATTGCCGCTTTTGAATCTAAATTTCCTGTCGGTTCATCGGCAAGTAAAAGTGAAGGATGATGAATAACAGCACGTGCTACTGCGGTACGCTGTGCTTGTCCTCCTGACACTTCAAAGATACGCTTGTCTAAAATATGATCAATTCCAAGTTTCTTTGAAATGTTATCAAGCTTTTCATCCATTTCTTTTAAAGGAACATTATCTAATGTTAAAGGTAGTACGATATTTTCACCGATTGTTAGTGTATCTAGTAGGTTAAAGTTTTGGAAAACAAATCCTAGCTCTTGGCGGCGGAAAATAGCTAACTTCTCTCTACGAAATGTGTGCGGTTTTTTTCCATTAATCACGACATCACCAGCAGTCGGAGAATCAATGGTAGAAATAACGTTTAAAAATGTAGATTTACCGCTACCAGATGGTCCCATAATCGCAACGAATTCACCTTGATCTACATGTAAATTTATATTTTTTAAAGCTGTATGAGGGACCTTTCCTTCATACACTTTTGAGACATTTTTAATGTGTAATACTTCTTCCATAATAATCACCTTTCTATCCTTTAAAACTTAATATGGTGTGATAATTTTTGCATATAGAAGGAACGAATTAAAAGGAAAAATAAAATTTCAACTGTTCCAAAAATCATCAGTACGACTGTAATCTCGGCGAAGAACGAGAGATGTAAAACTTCTTGCAGCATCTTTGTAGCAAACATCGTATGAATTGATGCCATAATGTACGGGACAAAGAATAGAATCGCAAGTTGAATTGTAGCAGATCGTTTCATTTCGGCTTCTGTTAAACCAATTTTTGTAATCGTTACATACTTTTCTTGTTCATTTGTTAAATCTGTATGCATCCTGAAGTAAAGAACACTGCCAGCACCAATAAAGAAAATAACACCTAAGAAAGTACCAATTAAGAAGAACGAAGCGACATTTTGTTTTGTTGTGTATAGAGAATCGCTCGCTTCACTTGCATGGAAAGGCGGGTGCTCTGCTTGAATGTTGTTCCCGTCGGTATTAATTTTGTTTATGAATACCGCGCCGATGTTATTAGCTTTTTCCCAGTCCTTAACTTTAAAGCTATATACACTCATCTGTTTTGAAACAGTGGATAATGCTTCTACATTTTCATCAGATAGTATGAGCAATTGGTATATTAAGCGATTTGGGAATGGATTATAACTTTTATATTCTTTCACTTGTAGTTGTAAATTGTTTTGCGTAAGTGTAAGAGTATTTTTCTTGTCTTTATTGTGAAGCGTTCCAATAACTTGATCATCTAAGTCTTTCATAAGAATATAAGATTCATTCTTATTTACCGTGAGTGTCTCCCAATTTAAAGCTTTAGCAAGTACATTATAGTCACTTTGCTTAATGGCATAATAGAGCTGCGTGTTATTTTCAGCTGAAGATACTTCATATATATCCGTTTTAAATTTTGTATAAGTAAAGTGCTCTTCATTAAATTTTTGTTCTAACCAGTTTAAATGTTCATCCGCCAACGTATTTTCAGTATGTGATAAATATGTAAAAGGAAAAGGGTTTTCTCTTACTGTATCGAACTTCATAAATTTACCAAATCCATATAAGAATGTAATCATAGTAAAAGCAAGTGTTGATAGCATCGCTACAATAAAGAGCATGTTAATGTTTGTCCGAATGCGCGCTGCCAAATCAGAAATCCAAAGCATATTAATTCGCTTCATATAAAATGTTCTTCGCGTTTTTAATATACGAATGAGTAAAAAACTAATTTGTGAAAAGAAAAAGTATGTTCCAGCTGTAACAAGTGACGGAATGAGAAATATACTGGTGGTGGCGTACAAAAGCCCAACTACGTCGCCGAGCGACATGAAATATAGCGGATTGGCTGCTAGTACGTATCCAGATATTAAACATATCGCACCAAATAGAGAGATGAGCACAGATGCTTTTCTTTCTTTTTGTTTTGTTCCTTCTTTTAAAAGACGTACAGCCTTTCTCGTCCGAATGAGCATTGGCGTAAACGATGAGACGAGAATGAAGAGTCCTAGAAAAATGATCATAGTTAAAATAATGGCAGCTGTTGGCCAATATAAATATAAACCAGGAACATGTGTAATCTTGGCGGTAACTAATAAAAAGAACTGCGAGAAAACAAGTCCAAGTTGAATGCCGAAAAAGATGGAAAGAACACCAATTAGCATGTTTTCTAGAAATACGAGTCTCTTTAATTGTTTTTGGGATATGCCAAGTACTGTTAAAATCCCAAATTGCTTCTTTCGCACTTTTAAGAAAGTACCGATTGAATATAGTAAAAAGAAAAATGAAAAGAATACGATGACAATTTCTGAAATTGTCATTAATATGTTCAGAGCAGCATTCACGCCTGTCATATGCAATTTAGGATGAAATAAATAAACTGCAAACGAGAAAAAAATTGCAATGGAAAATGCACTGCTTACAAAATAGGCGAAATAAGCTCTGGCGTTCCTTGTGACGTTTTTAAATGCAAACTGCCAAAATGTCATTCACCTAAACCTCCTAATATAATGGGCATGAAAAAGGAGGGAAGAGATCCCACCTTTTTCATGTAATAACCTTTTTAATGTGTATCAGTATATTGTGATAACTTCTGCATATAAAGTGAGCGAATGAATAAGAAAAATACAATTTCAACGAATCCAAAAATAATAAGAACGGCTGAAACTTCTTTGAACAAAGATAAGCCAATTACATCTTGTAGCATTTTCGTTGCGAACATTGTATGAATGGATGCCATAATGTACGGAACGAAAAATAAAATACTAAGTTGTATGGTTGCAGATCGTTTCATCTCTGCACCTGTTACACCGATTTTAGAAATCGTTATGTATTTCTCTTGTTCGTTCGTCAAATCTGTATACATTCTAAAGTAAAGAACGCTACCGGCTCCAATGAAGAAAATAACTCCTAAAAATGTTCCAATTAGGAAGTATGCAGCACTACCAGATGTTATTCTGTATAACGATCCTGCTGACTCAAAGGAGCGAATAAGAGGTCCTTCATACTGAAATTTATTTTGATCTTTTTGTACTTTTTCTATAAAATTATCAGCAATTTCATATGTCTGTTCCCAGTTTTGAATTTTGTAATTATATGCTGATATATGCTTTACCGTGTTAGGTAAGTTGTTCACGACAATATCAGGCAAAACTATCGTTTGATATGAAAAATTAGATGGAATTGCATGGATCTGTTCATAGCCTTTTACTTTTAATTTCGTATTTGTACTAGAGAGTGTAATGTAATCTCTTTTGTAGCTTTGCTCAAACTCATTGAATATGGTGATATAAGATGTTCCTGTTAAAACATATGCCTCGTTATCATTTATAAATAGTTGTTTCATTCGTAAAGAATTCGCAAGTTTTTTATAGTCACTTTGCTTAATTGCGTATACGTCATTATAAATAGCTATACCTTTATCTTCTTCTAGCGGTGTTTTATATATATCAGCTGTTATTTTCTCATAAGGAAAATGCTCTTTTTGTAATTGTTGCTCAAGCCAATTTAAATGCTCTGTAACAAAAGGATTCGCATCATAAGAAAAATAAGAAATTGGGAAAGGCGAAGTTCGATTAACGTCTAGCTTAATAAATTTTCCGAACCCATATAGGAACGTAATCATTGTGAAAGCGATAGTAGATAGCATTGCTACAATAAAAAGCATATTAATATTCGTTCGAATACGGTTTGCTAAATCAGAAATCCAAAGCATATTAATCTGTTTCATATAAAACTTTCTTCTTTTCTTTAAAATATAAATAAGTAAGAAACTAATTTGTGAAAAGAAGAAATATGTACCGATTGTAACGAGCGTTGGAATGACGAAAATACTTGAAACCATATATATAACACCTATTTGTGGGCTTACTGATACGAAATATTTAGGATTTCCAGCTAACGCATAGCCACCAAATAAACAAATCGCACCAAATAAAGAAACGAGTATGGATGGTTTTTTTTCTTTTTGTTTTCCGTTCTTTGTTTTTAACAGGTGTACCGCTTTTTTTGTACGAATGAGCATCGGTGTCAACGTAGATACAACGATAAAAAGACTAAGGAAGACGATTGTCGTTAAAATAAACGCGTTAATAGGCAAGTATAAATATATGCCCGGTACGTGCGTAATTTTTGCTGTGACTAATAAGAAAAATTGCGAGAAGACAAGTCCAAACTGCATGCCGAAAAAGATAGATAAAATACCGATTAACATATTTTCCATGAAGACGAGACGGTGTAATTGTTTTCTAGATATTCCTAAAACGGTCAAAACACCGAATTGTTTTTTTCTAACTTTTAAAAAAGTACCAATGGAATATAGTAAAAAGAAGAAAGAGAAAAATACGATTACTACTTCTGAAAATATCATTAATCCTGAAATTTCAGAGACCATGCCAAAGTTTTGTAATTTCGGATGGAATAAGTAAACAGCAAACGAAAAGAAAACAGCAATCGAAAAAGAACTGCTTACGAAATAAGCAAAATAAGCTCTGGAATTACGTGTTACATTTTTAAAGGCAAACTGCCAAAATGTCATAATACGTACCTCCCGCTAGAAGACAAATATGTAGTTTTATTGCAAAAAATGTATGAGAGTGAGTTCTCATACATTTTGCTTGCATATGTCACGATCATGCTTCGGTCACCTTCTCCGTATGTTCTGATTGATTATTTGCAGCGTTGTGGAAGATGATTTTAATCGTCGTTCCTTTTCCAACTTCAGAATCTAGTTTGACAGAGTGACCTAAATAATCACAAATTTTACTTACGATATAAAGTCCCATACCAGTAGATTCTCCGAATGTACGACCATTTTTCCCAGTGTAAAACGGTTCGAATACTCGTCGAATATCTTCTTGCGGAATACCAACACCTTCATCACGAACTTCTAAAATAATATCTTTTCCGTTTCGATAAGCGGATAAGAATACTTTCTTTCCGCGCTCACCAGAGTAACGAACGGCATTTGTCATTAACTGATAGATGATAAATTTTAGCCATTTCGCATCAGAAGCAACCTGTAAATCAGAATGAACTTCTAAAACAGGGAAGACTCCGTTTCGGATAAATAGTTCTTTTAATCCATTAATGTTTTTCGTTACCGTATCTTTTAATGAAATCGTCTCAACATGGAAGTCTTCATGGAAGTTATTTAACCTTGCCATGTATAAAGCCATATCAAGCCCTTGGTTTAGACGTTCTAATTCTTTTTTGAATTTCGGAATTAAATGTTCATCTTCCATTTCGAGTACCATAAGTTGCATAACAGAAACGGGTGTTTTCATTTGATGCACCCAGTGGTTAATGAATAATTGATGTTCTTGTTGTTTTACTTCGTACGATTGTAGTTCTTTTTGGAATAGACGATACTGCGTGCGCACGAGTTCATTTACACCGTGAGGCATCGGAGCAGTTGCTCTTTCAATAAATGCATCTTCCATTTTTTCTGGTTGTTCACTTAATCTATGGTACATTCTACGATTACGAACGTAACGGTAAGCGAGGAAACAAATAAATAAGTATAAGCTTAAAACGACGAAGTAAAATTTATTATTTTGAAATCCATCTACTGCATCATAAAGAACGAAGATGATACCGAAGTTTAATACGTACAGTAGAAAAAATGCAAAATGATCACGTAAAAATAGCTTCATGCTTATTCACTCCAAGTTGCGTTAAAACGATACCCAAGTCCGCGCACTGTTTCAATAGCATTTTCAATACCAAGCTCATTGAACTTTTTACGAAGACGCGTAATGTTTACGTTTAATGTGTTTTCTTCAACGAAGCTCTCGTCATCCCAAAGCGCAGCTAACAAATCTTCACGGCTCGCTGTACGAGGGAATTTAGATAATAACATTTCTGCTAAAATAGCTTCTTTCTTCGTTAAAAGAACTTGTTCAGATCCGAAGTGAATTTCAGGACGTTCAGGGAATAGTTTTAATCCTTCTACTTCAACGATACGTTCAGAAATGTTTGGTGCATAATCACCGTAAATACGGCGTAATTGACCTTTAATTTTCGCCATTACAACGTCGTAGTGGAACGGTTTTGTAATATAATCATCCGCACCGCTTTCAATCGCCATAATTTGTTCCATCTCACCAGCACGCGCTGAAATGAAAATAATTGGACAAGTAGATTCATGACGAATTTGGCGGCACCAGTAGAACCCATCGAATTTTGGTAAGTTTACATCAAGTAAAACAAGATGTGGTTTCACAGCGTTAAACGATTCCATAATATCATCGAAATTCTCTGCAACAACAGCTTCATAGCCATATTTTTGAATGTGAGATTGTAGTAATGATGAAATATTTGGATCGTCTTCAACGATTAAAATTTTATACATATGTATATTCCTCCTAAAAAAACAATTGTAGATATAGTGTATCATGTGTTTCAAGTCTTTTCATTATGTTGAAAGATAAGCTAATAAACAGTATAGGGAAAAAGCGTAAAAAGTAAAAAGGACGCTGGATATAATTGATAAATGATAGTAATTGTTTTAACATTTAGATAAATATCTAAATGTCTAATTAGTGAAAGGAAGAAAGACATTGAATCAAGCATTCAAAGCATTAGCAGATCCAACAAGGCGAAAAATTTTAGACTTATTAAAAGAAGGTGATCTAACCGCTGGTGAGATTGCTGAACATTTCAATATGACAAAACCAAGTATTTCACACCACTTAAACGCACTTAAAAATGCTGAACTTATTCAAGATGAGAAGAAAGGTCAATTCGTTATGTACTCTTTAAACACAACTGTCTTTCAAGATTTGTTAACTTGGGTGTTTACGTTTACGAATAAGGGGGAAGAGGGGAAATGAGGAAGCATATATTTCCGTTATTATTAATTGCTGTAACGATTATTGCATGGTGCGTCGCGTGGCCTTATTTACCAGGAGAGGTTCCGAGCCATATAAATGTCTCGGGTGAAGTAGATGGACATATGTCGAAGATGGGCATGATGATTTTGGATGTTGCAGTTATGTTATTTATATATATTTTAGCAATTGTTTTGCCTAAATTAGATCCGAGATATGCGAATTACGGTAAGTTTTCGAAAGCATATATGATGATGAATGGAGCTATTTTATTATTCTTATTTGCTAATAACATGATGGCACTCGCAAATGCTTTAGGATACAACATTCCAATTGCAATTGTTGTGAACATAATGCTCGGTATACTCTTTATTGTACTCGGCAATTATATGCAACAATGTAAACCAAATTTCTTCATAGGTATTAAAACGCCGTGGACGTTAAGTAATGAAGAAGTATGGAGAAAAACACATAGGTTAGGGGCAAAGATTATGATGATTGGCGGTATTGTAATCATATTTTCCGCGTTTCTTCCGGGAATGTGGAAAGTGATTAGTTTGTTAAGTGTTGTTGCTGTATTGGTTGTTGGTACGATGGTGTATTCCTATGTCGCTTATAAAAAAGAACTAAAAATGTAAAATAAAGCTGCTTTTCCTTAAAAGGAAAAGCAGCTTTATTTTTTATTTCCTCAAAACCGGTATCCAAATTTCACTTTTAAAGTTTGGAGAAGATATATCTTTCTGTTCATTCCACAATATTTCCGGTCCTTCCGCTAGTTCATAGTTTGAGGAAGGAAACCATTCGGAATAAATGCGTCCCCATACATTTTGTAGTGCATCCGGAAATGGACCGACAGCTTCAAATATAGCCCACGTTGAAGCTGCAACTTCAAGTTGCGCAAATTGCTCTGGGCAATCTTTCATTGTGGCTACGCCAATATAGTGATCAAGTTCTCCTTTTTCCTCCATTCTTCCTTCAGAAAAGTTAGTAGAAGCACTAATAATTCCAGTAGGTTCCATATTTGAAAGTGACTTTAAAGTTTGAATGACATCTGGATTTAAACTTTTCCACATAGAAGCAATTTCTTCATTTACACCGTTAAATACAATCGGTACGCGTTTTGTAATACCTATAATTCGAAATGGTTCTTTTTCTTCAATTCGATAATTCATTTCATTTCCTCCTTGGATGGATAATTGGAAGGTCATTGGTGAATAGGCTTTTAGGGAATGACTACTATTTCGGGCCTCTGAAGGTGTTATGCCGTGCAAGTTCTGAAAGGCACGCGCAAAAGAATCTGGTGAGTTGTACCCATATTTGATAGCGACATCAATGACTTTTGCATCGCTATTTTTTAGTTCAAAAGCAGCGAGAGTAAGACGTCTACAACGAATATATTCTGATAGTGATATGCCAGCTAGAAAAGAAAACATTCTTTTGAAATGATATTCCGAGCAGTAAGCTAGCTTCGCAACTTCTTTAAAATTAATTTCATTTGTTAGGTTGTTTTCAATATAGTGCATTGCAGCATTCATATTTTTAAGTGAATCCATATGATGACCTCCTCTGTACATAGAATAGCAGGAACGAAATAGCTTCATCCGACATTTCGTGCACAACTTTGTAGGGTACATTTTGTACCTTACAAAATTGTAATGTTCCTGTAAGGAGAATGAATGGATGGCATGATATCCCAATGTTATAGTAACAAAGTACTTTGATTCATTAGGTTAAATTTTGATTTCTTTGCTTACTGGTCTTACATAACTGTCATGTTTGTGTAAGAAACATCGATAGTGGAAAAAGTAGAGAATGTATATAGTGAAAATAGAGAATAGATGAAATGAGGGATGTCGAGATGAAAACAGTGTTAGAAGCAAAAAATATTGAAAAAGTATATGACACGGGTGGTAATAAATTTGCAGCGTTAAAAGGTATTAACTTACAAGTAAAAGAAGGTGAGTTCGTTGGAATTATGGGACCTTCTGGTTCTGGTAAGACGACTTTACTAAACGTTCTTTCTACAATTGATAATGCGACGAACGGTGAAATTTTAATTGATGGAAAAGATATTGTGAAAATGAATGATGATAAGTTAGCATTATTCCGCCGCGATCATTTAGGTTTCATTTTCCAAGATTATAACTTATTAGATACGTTAACTGTAAAAGAGAATATTGCGTTACCTCTTGCGTTATCAAAGGTGAAAGCGAGTGAGATTGATCGCCGCGTTCTTGAAATCTCAAAGAAATTCGGTATTGATCATATTTTAAGTCAGTTCCCATATCAAGTATCTGGTGGACAGAAGCAAAGATGTGCGGCATCACGTGCAATCGTTACAAATCCAAGTATGATTTTCGGGGACGAGCCAACGGGAGCACTTGATTCGAAATCAGCGACAGATTTACTTGAAAGTATGAAGTCGCTAAATGAATATGATAACTCTACAATTTTAATGGTAACGCACGATGCGTTTGCGGCGAGTTACTGTAAACGAGTTATTTTCATTAAAGATGGTGAGTTATATAAAGAATTGCACCGCGGCGAGTTAACGCGTAAACAGTTCTTCCAACAAGTCGTTGATGTAATGTCTTCTATTTCCGGAGGTATGGCTGATGACCTTATCTAGCATTGCCCTCCGCAACATACAGCGGAACTTTAAAGACTACTTTGTATATTTTGCATCTATGATTTTTAGTATTGTTATTTACTTTACATTTAAAGCACTGCAATATAATTCACAAATGGAAAAAGCAGCGGAAGCTTCTAAAAAAATTAGCGGGGCATTCCAAGTTTCCAGTGTGATGCTTATTATTTTCGTAGCGGTGTTTATTATATATTCGAACGGTTTCTTTACAAGAAAACGTAAAAAAGAAGTTGGACTCTATTCCTTATTAGGTATTCGTAAAAGACAAATTGGTAAAATGCTCTTTTATGAAAATATGTTAATGGGGTTAATGTCTTTAATTATCGGAATTGCGATTGGTAGTGTCCTTTCAAAATTATTCCTTGAGTTATTAGTAAATATGATGGGATTAAATTTAAATGTTCATTTTGAAGTACCGATGGCTGCCATTATTGATACAGCAATTATTTTCTTTGTGATTATTTTGTATACATCACTTCAAGGATATCGTTTAATTTATCGCTTTAAGCTAATTGAACTTTTCCGCGCAGAACGTGAAGGAGAAGCAATGCCAAAAGGATCTGTTATTATGGCATTCATTTCAGTTGTCTTAATCGGTTCAGGTTATTTCTTAGCGCTAATGTACATGAAAGCAGTTATGTATGCAGACTTTATGGTCGTTGCATTATACATTTTATTAGCGACAGTAGCAGGAACTTATTTATTGTTCATGTTCTTCACAGTATTTATATTGAAACGTGCGAGAAATAATAAATCAGCGTTTTATAACGGTATGAATATGGTAACGACATCACAGTTACTCTATCGTATTAAAGGAAATGCGAAATCACTGGCGACAATTGCGATTTTAAGTGCAGTTACATTAACAGCGGTTGGTACGTCAGTTACGATGTATTACAACACATTTACACAATCAAAAGTTGCTGCGCCGTATAGTTATTCCTATGAGAAAAAAGATACAGCATTAGATAAAAAAGTAAATGAAATACTTGCTGGAGAGAAGAAGAATCATCCAGTGACATATGAAGCAGAAGTTGAAATGATTCCTGTGAAAGGAACATTTAAAGGTGAAAGAGCGGATCAAGTTCTGAACACACACTATAATGTGACGAAGCAGTACCAGCTTATTTCTCAATCAAACTTTAATACAATCGCGAAACATTTAGATATAGAACCTGTAAATTTAAGTGCGAATGAAGCTTTTGTATATGATAGCTTATATATTGAAACACTTGATTTTGGTCCCCTTTACACAGGAAATACAGCTGTATTCCCTGTTGGAAATGAATCGAAAGAGTTAAAGATTAAAGGTGTAAATAGTAGAAGTGTTACAAACTTAAATGAACTATTTGTAATCGTTCCAGATCAAACATATGAGCAGGCGAAACAAGTAAACGAAACGCGCACTGTAAAAAATATTGATGTAAAAGGTGAGCGAAATAGTAAAGAGTTAACAGCAAAATTAGCAAGCATTATGCCAGCTGGTGAATCAGAAGTTTTAAAACCATTTAACGATTTCTATACAGGATTCCAAATGGGGCTTGAAACGACAGGCTTAATGATGTTTATTGGGTTATTCTTAGGATTAGTCTTCCTATTAGCGACAGGCTCAATCATTTACTTTAAACAATTAACAGAAGCAAGTGCTGACCGTGATCGTTACATTGTCCTTCATAAAGTTGGTGTAACGAAGCAAGAAATGAAGAAAGCTATCGCAAAACAAGTAAGCTTTATCTTTGCGATTCCGTTAGTAATCGGTATTTTACACAGCTTATTTGCACTAAAAGGTTTATCAAATATATTACCATTTGAAATTATGATTCCGCTTCTAATTAGTATCGGAGTATATGGTGTTATTTATATTGGATATTACTTCATAACAGTTCGTTCTTATTATAAGATTGTAAGTACGAAATAATAAGTGTAGCTGCGAGAAAATAAAAAAGCCATTCACCTCATTTTTTATGAGGTGAATGGCTTTTTTTACAATCTAATTATAATGAAGAGATAATTAACGTGCATCGATTATGTCTATGAAACTAAAAGTATGTTTTCGATCAAAGGCATCTATGCAAATTAAAGAACGTTTCAAAGGATTTAATTCAATTACAGTCATATAGTTTGTAGGGAAATAACCATCTTTATAACAAGTAATCAATATTTCTTTTTCTGAAATGAATGAACGTAATAAAGTATCTTCAATTCTTTCTCTACCATCGTATGGTGATACTTTTCGTGATTCTTTCATGTCAGCAGATTGCTTAGACATAATAGTCATTTGATCCGAATTTGATATATTTGTACTACTCATGCTTTCTATTCTCCTAACAATATATTTTCTATATAGAAAGGTTAATCACTATGGAAGTAGCTGTTACTTATAATTGAGTAAGCAACTTATGTATAGAACGAAATAATGGTGGGTGATTTTGAGCTGAATTTGCTTAATACTAAAAAATTATCAAATTCATTCACTTAT
Source organism: Bacillus cereus group sp. MYBKT111-2 (assembly GCF_051915205.1). Classification (NCBI taxonomy): domain Bacteria; kingdom Bacillati; phylum Bacillota; class Bacilli; order Caryophanales; family Bacillaceae; genus Bacillus; species Bacillus cereus group sp. MYBKT111-2. The sequence goes on along the minus strand of NZ_JBQAEG010000012.1, from coordinate 92,971 downwards.
TTATAGTAATTTATTTGTCATTTTTGTACTTTTTTGAAGAGGATTAAAACTTTATTTTGGATGAAGGAGAGGAAATCAAATGGAGGAAGGTGAGCAAGTATGACAACTATCTCACCTTCTATTAAGAAAGCGTTTTTATATGACAGTATGATTTTCACGATATTGTCTAGGAGTCATGTTAGTAATTTTTTTGAAGACTCTCGTGAAATAGCTTTGATCATTAAAGTTGAGCCAGGCACAAATATCTGATAGTGGGTAGGTCGTTAATGTTAATAACTTTTTGGCTTCTTCTACTCGTTCCCTCTGGATGTATTCACTTAAAGGAATTCCCACTTCTTTTTTAAATAGCTTTGATAAATAAGTAGGGGAAATATGTAAAAGGTTAGCAAGGTCATTAAGAGTTATTTCATCGTAAATATGTTTGTGAATATGATTTAGGCATGTAGTAATGGCATTAGAATATGCTTGATTATTATATTCTTTTACACGTTCTGCAAACGTACATAATGCATCTTCAATTAATCTATTTACGGAATACATGTTGTCTAGTTTTTCAATGGTTTGAATATATAAAGTACCGAGTGAAAAAGCAATATGTGATGGAAGATTACCATCTATCGCATATCGAATAGCTAGCGTAATGGCGATAATGCCATTATTTTTTTGGTTTCTTAGTTGATCTCCTTTAGATGAAATTGCTGAATCTTCTTGCGGGAAGGAATATGCATATTGTATGACTTTTTCTTTATTGCCTTCTTTAATTGCAGAAAAAAATTTACGTTCCAATGATATGTCATAATGTTGCGGATCATGCCGAAGACGTTTTGAAATGTATAGATCAGGATTTACGATTTTATAAGAAACATCTTCGAGCAATTTATTTTTTTTCCAAACAATATCGCGATCTAATTTTTCATTAAAAATGACGTAATGTAACCAAATACTTATATCAATTAGTGTGCTTTTTTTAATCTCAGGTAGAAATTGATAGTAGTCTATTCCTTGTTGCGTTTTATCATTACAGTTGAAATATTTCATAAGTTTAATCGCCATTTCATCTGATACTTTTGGGTAAGTGGTAGGGCCGATTATAATCGTTCCTTTTATATGTTCATGATTTGTTATATGAATGCTAATAAAATTCTCAAGATATTTATTCCCTTTGAAAATTGGAAAATTACAAGGAGCATTTTCTTGATAAATTTCATTCAGATGTTCTTCTTTAGAAGTATAAAAAGGACTACCAATCGTATGAGAAGTAGATTCATATACAATTTTTTTATTAGTAGCTAAAAATTGAACAGGTACATGAAAAGTACTATGTACAAGGTCGCATAAGTGCTGTATGTCGATATAATTATTCATAATCTTCTCCTGTTAAATCGTTTTGAAATATATTTGAACCTATATTCGTTTCTACAAAATATAAATTTCTTATTATTTGAATTTCTTTGCTCATACAAAATAATTACATATGTTGGATAATAATGAAAGATAATTGACAGATTTATTTCTACAGATGTTGTATGAAAATAGACGTAGTGATGGTACCTTCCATAAAGTTCTTTTTATATCCATTATACCAAATTAATAAATATAAGAGAGGTATTTATATTTGGAACTCAAAAAATTTCGTGTGTAAGAATGAATGATACATTCTTCATAAAATCTTAAGAAATCTCCTCAATTTTTGTTAAGAAACGATAGTTATACTTAGAAACAAGTTAAAAACTATCGAACGAATGGAGAGAGGGTTACATGCAGCTCATAACATTCTTACATGAATTTATAAAACATCCGAAACATACTGGTGCAATTACGCCAAGTTCAAAAATATTAGCAAAGAAAATGGTAGATGTAATTGATTTTAATAAGGCGAAGTGCATCATAGAGTTAGGGCCTGGTACAGGGGTTTTTACGAAAGAGATTATGAAAAGAAAGAAGAAGGAGACAATATTTCTTCTTATTGAAATTAATGAAGTGTTTTGCAAAGAGTTAACAAGAAAGTTTAAAGATGAACAGAACGTCATTGTTGTACATGGTTCAGCTGAAAATATAAAGAAGTATATGGAAGAGTTCCATATAGAATACGTGGATTACGTCTTATCGGGATTACCTTTTACCTCTTTACCAGAAGAAGTTTCAAAACGCATTTTAAATAATGCAATGGAAGCGATACATGAGAATGGTGAATTTATTACATTTCAATATTCACTTGTGAAAAAAGGATTTATACAGCATTTCTTCCCCGAAATTACACTAGAAAAAGTGTGGCTCAATTTCCCGCCAGCCTACGTCTTTAGTTGTAAAAAAGAACTAAGAAGAGCGTATGCATAATGGAATTACATGAATTATTATCTTATATTGAACAATACGGTTATTGGGCTTTATTTTTCTGTTTATGGTTAGGGATTATCGGTATGCCAATTCCAGATGAAATGATCGTTATGAGTGGTGGTTTCGTATCATCAATAGGGATATTAAGTATCATTCCTGCATTTTTATTAACGTATTTAGGAGTTGTATCCGGACTTTCTTTAGGTTATATACTAGGGAAAATATTTGGTACAAAAGTACTTCATAAACTAATGAAAAAGAAAAAGGCAAAATATCTTTTGAAATCTCAACAAATGGTAGAGAAATATGGTCATTATGCGTTAGTTACAAGTTACTTCATACCAGTTGTAAGACATATTGTACCGTATGTAGTTGGAATGAATAACATGTCATTTCGGATATATGCTTTGTATTCCTATACGACAGGATTTGTTTGGACGCTCATTTATTTTGTGCTCGGTTCTTTATTCGGACAACATATTGAAAGAATTGTAGCAGTTGCGATAGAGTATGGTGTGTATTTTGGCGTAATTGTCGTTTTAATTGGCAGTTTGTTTTATGTAAAAAGAAGTGCAGTAGTGAGTAAGTAGCGGAGGCTGTTCCAAAATACATTTTGGAACAGCCTTTTTTGTTGTTTCTACTGTCAGTTTTTGTCGGTAAGTCGATATTCCTTGTCGAAACGTCGATATATTCGAAAAATCGTCGATATATTTTGAGTCGTGTTCGACATATTCGAAAAATCGTCGATATATTTTGAGTTGTGTTCGATATATTTGAAAAATCGTCGATATATTTTGAGTTGTGTTCGATATATTTGAAAAATCGTCGATATAATTTCATGTACCTAGATGTAACGCCACATTTCTTCTACATTAAGAAAAAGTTAAGAAACAGTACGAGTTTTTATTAAGAAATGCGCTCTATACTTAGAAATGTTCTCAAGAAAACATAATAAAAGGCGGAATATAAATGAAAAGATTTATTTTTGGATCATTACTTGTTATCGTCGCAGGAGCGACATATTTATTAAGTGGAAGTGCTACAGTAGATTCCATGAACCCGTTTCTTAAATTAGAATATCGTTATGCCGTAATTGATAACGATGGAAAAGATTTAGGTGGAAATAAAGGCCGTGCATACACAGTGAACACATATGATAAGGATGGAAACGAAAAAGAGATAACAATTGATGGAGTGGATACATTGCAAAAAGGTTCATACTGGCATGTAATTACGAGAGGAAAGTCTGTGCACGATAAGGTACAAATAGAAGAAGAAATAATTCCTGACGGTGCAAAGGCAAAGTTAGGATTGTAAATATAAACCCGATTCTCGATGAGAGAATCGGGTTTGTTATTTTATGGTAAAATTTAAAGGGGAGGAGTGAGAGGAATGCTACTCGTTGTTAGTCTTATATTAATTGGGATTATGTGTAGTATGAGGGTAGTATCTTTACATATGATAGAACGACAAAAGATAGAAGAACGATACGTATATTGTCCAAAATGTGATGCGAAAATTAGAAAAGGGAATTCTGCTCCTTTTTGTTCGAAATGTAATGTAATCTTTTAAAGAAGGTAAAAGGCCACAACGAACATGTTTCAGTTCGTTGTGGCCTTTTTTGAATGAAGAGTAATAACAACTTTCTATGTTCCACTCATAATTTCTACGGTTATCTCCGCAAAAATAGGTGTTTTTTATAAAATCATTTTTAATCATTTTATTTTGGAGCTACAGACGTTGAAACATAAAATTGTTACTTATTAGTATCTATAACACTTTAAAGTGCGTACTTTTTATTGTGTTGTAGATAAGACATAATTACATACGTGAGAGGGAAATGAGTAGTATAGAACTAAAAAGCATATACGTTATTTTTCATAACTATCGTGCTTTAATCGGTCAGCCCTTGTCACATTAATTGATATTCATTAAACATTTTTAAATAGATTTTAGGAGGAGATTTTAAATGAAAGATTTATTAAAAGGTACACTTGGTTTTGGTACGGCACCACTAGGTAATATGTACCGTAATATTCCAGAGGAAGAAGCAATCGCAACAGTGGATGCTGCTTGGGATAATGGTGTTCGTTACTTTGATACAGCTCCACTGTATGGATCTGGTTTAGCAGAGATTCGTCTTGGTGAAGCACTATCGAAAAGAAATCGTGATGAGTACTTCTTAAGTACAAAAGTAGGTCGAATTATTTCAGATGAATTGGAAGATCCATCTACACGTGATTTAGGTGAAAAAGGCGGACTTTTCGAATTTGGTCGTAAAAATAAAATTATCAACGACTATAGTGCGGACGCAACTCTTCGTTCTATTGAAGATAGTTTAAAACGTTTAAAAACAGATCGTCTAGATTTTGTTTATATTCATGACGTAGCACAAGATTTTTATGGAGATGAGTGGATTTCACAATTTGAGATTGCTCGAACAGGGGCATTCCGTGCACTTACTCAATTGCGTGATGAAGGTGTAATTAAAGGCTGGGGCCTTGGAGTAAATAAAGTAGAAGCTATTGAACTTATGCTGGACTTAGAAGAAGCAAAACCAAATGTATCTTTATTAGCTGGTCGCTATTCATTATTAGACCACGAGCGTGCGTTAGAACGCGTAATGCCTGCGGCTGTAAAAAACAATATGGACATTGTTGTTGGTGGACCATATAGCTCAGGTGTTCTTGCTGGAGGTGCTCACTTCGAATACCAAAAAGCGTCACCAGAAATCATTGAAAAAGTTAATAAAATGAAAAACCTTGCAGATCGTCATGGAATTAGTATTAAAGCTGCTGCTTTACAGTTTTCACTGGCTAACCCAGCGGTTGCTGCTGTTATTCCAGGTGCAAGTAAACCGGAACGAATTGCAGAAGACCAAGCTGCATTGAAAACAATGATTCCAGCAGCGTTCTGGGAAGAAATGCGTGAACAAAAATTAGTTGCAGTTAATGCACCACTACCAATTAACGTTAAATAAAAAGGAGAGTAATGAAAATGGCAAATACTATTACATCTATTGAAATTCCAGCTTCACCTGCCCAAGTATGGCAATTAATCGGAGGTTTTGATGCACTTCCAGATTGGTTACCATATATCCCTAGCAGTAAAGTAACGGAAGGTGGACGTGTACGTCATTTAGCTAATCCTGATGGCGATGCAATCGTAGAGCGTTTAGAAGCATTTAATGAGAAAGAACGTTACTACACATATTCAATTATGCAAGCACCATTCCCTGTGACGAATTATTTATCTACAATCCATGTTAAAGAAGGTAAAGATGCTAACACATCATTAGTTGAATGGTCTGGTAGCTTCACTCCTGTAGAGGTTACTGATGAAGAGGTAATTAATCTATTCCATGGCATTTATAAAGATGGTTTAGAGGCGTTACAACAAGCATATTTAGCTTAATCAACTTATTAAACATTTGAAAGTCTGCAGTGTAACAACGTCAGGCTTAATGATGTTTAGTGGTATGTTCTTAGGACTTGTATTTTTACTCGCAACAGGGTCTATCATTTACTTCAAGCAATTAACAGAAGCACATGCAGATCGTGAGCGTTACATCGTTCTTCGAAAACTAGGTGTCACGAAAAAAGAAATGAAAAGGGCAATCGCAAAACAAATGAGATTTATTTTCTTCATTCCTTTAGTAGTTGGCATATTACACACTTTATTTGCATTAACAGGATTAGCGACAGTACTTCCGTATGAAATTGCAGTTCCGTTGTTAATTAGCATCGGCGTGTATAGTGTTATTTATATTGGTTATTATTTGTTGACGGTTCGTGCTTATTTTGGGATCGTTAGTAAATAGAAAAGAAAGAAAGAGAGCATAGTGAAAATTATGCTCTCTTTCGCTTTTTATCATTATTTATTTTCTAAAATTCGTTCAACATCATGTACACTTAATTTACTTGCCTTAGCAATCGTCTCAAGTGGTATACCAAGATCATACATACTTTTAATCATTTGGATTTTTCCCTGTTGAACTCCTTCTTTTCGACCTTTTTCTATACCTTGTTCTAAGCCTTTTTCCATACCTTTTTCCATACCTTTTTCCATACCTTTTTCCATGCCCTTTTCCATGCCTCTTTTCATACCTTCTGTCTCTGCGTGGGCGAATTTTGCTGCTTCATCCATTAAAACTTTCTCCCTTGCGTCATAGGCTTGTCGGAAAGAGGAATCTTGACTCATACGTTCCCACTTGTTTATTGCTTTTTGTAAAATAGGGTCTTGGTTCATAGCAATATCCTCCAATAGTTTAGTTAAGTGCTCATCCTCATTTGCTGAAAGCAATAAAAGCCAACGAGCAAATGGGTCTTTCCACGGATTTACTTTTTCTTCATGCCACTGTTCTGTTAACTTTGGAATTTCTACAATGTGAATTTCTATGTCATCACTCAAGAGTTTCTGGTGTTGTGTATTCCACAATGTGCCCTTTGTATGAAATTCTTTGTGATCTAAAAACATTATGAAGTTCAATAAATTAATGGTGATGGTTTTACGAAGTGCACTGTAGGGCATACCTTTTTGTAACTGGGATGTGTATAATTTTCCCCAATAATATAAACTGCGTTTCATCATATCGTGATTATTATTAAGCTGTATTTCTACATTTACTTTTGTCCCTGTGTCTAATGTTGCTGAAATGTCTAGAATTGATAATTTATCATTTGCGTGTTCTCGGTGTAAATGTGGATCTTCTAATTGTAGAGAAGTAATAGGTGACTCTAAAGACTCTTGTAACATCGCGTTTAAAAAGGCAATGAGAATATCTTCACTACCATTCGTACCAAACAATTGTTTAAATGCAAAATCAATGCGTAAATTCACTAATTGTTGGTTGAACAAAGGTTGTCCTCTCCCTTATATGAAGGTGCTTCTTTTCTTAATTGTATCTAAAAATAACTAGAGGATGCAAATAGTCCATTCTGCTATTTTTAAGTAGAATTATTATAATGTCAGAGGTAAGTATAGCTATGTTATACTCTAGTAAATTTGAAAAGTTTATATAGAGGTGAAGATGCTACAGATGCAAAAAGATATTTTGAAACTATTAGATAAAAAGCAAAGTAACTATGAATTTCCTGCCTTTGATAATGAATATATGGATATTTCACAAGTGAAATTCTCTCTTTTCTTTAAAGATAATAAAGATTGGTTAATGGTATTTCAAGTTGTCGGTGTAGGATCATTAGGTGTATGTAATGATATTCAAGTATACGGTGATAGAATAAATCATTCAATTGGTGATGATGGTATTTTACAATTAAATGATGGAGAATATGAGTTGTTTGATGATGAAGGTGAATTTATACCAAATATTTATAATGACAGTGTGAAAATTCGTGATCATCATTTTGAGTATGAATTTACAGAAGAGGATTATGTGAATCATGGAATAGAAGTAAAAACGAAAGATTCTTATCCAACATACTTCATGCGTATGCTTGCTACTAATAATGAAGCACGAAATTTATTGTGGTGGAGTAAAGAAGAGATTTTAGAAGAGTTTGATTTAGAAGGCGACTGGGAAGTAGCGTATGAAACGGAAGAATGGAAACATGTTGAAGATGAAAAAGTAAGTGAAAATGAATTCTTCCAATCAGTAGCCGCTGCAATAGAGAAGAAAGATCTAAGTGTTATTGTGAATAAGAACGCTAATACACATTGGAAAAATTGGGTGGAGTTTGATTATGAAAACTCATATTAAAAATGAAAGCGTAGATTAAAATATCCTTCTAATAAAAAAGACGAGCTAAAATGTTAACACTTTAGCTCGTCTTTTAGTATTACACAACCGCAGGATTATAAATCATCGTAAAGTGCCCTTGTAATACTTCAATATGACAAGGTGTATGAAGCGAACTTTCTCCATCTGTATCTACTTCTTTTTCTTCTTCTGTTTCAATATGAATGGATTTCGCTTTTACGTGGAAGATGTCATTTTCGTTTGAGTCTTCAAATAGTTTCTTTCCGATGTAATCTTTAAATGCTTGAATACCTGTTGATTTGACTACGAAAATATCAAGTGTTCCGTCGTCGCATTTTACGTTCGGAATAAAGGACGGGATGCCGCCAAGATATTCACCGTTTCCAACCATAACAAGGACAGCTTCATCTTCATATACTTGTCCGTCATAAGTGATTTTAACTGGGAATGTTTCAGCATTTTTGACAGTTCGAATTGTGCTTAAGTAGTAGCCTATTTTTCCGAGCTTTGCTTTTTCTTCTGCATCGATATTGTTTGATACTTCAGATACGAGTCCAATGCCCCAGAAGTTTAGGAAATGTTGTCCGTTTGCTTTTGCAACGTCAACTGGTTTTACGTGTTCCTTAGTGATAAGTTTTGCTGCTTCTGCAATGTTTTGCGGAACGCCGAGTGTGCGAGAGAAGTCATTGCAAGTTCCACCTGGAATGATTGCAAGTGTAGGTCTAGTTTCAAGAGGTGCTAAGCCGTTTGTGCATTCAAATACTGTTCCGTCACCACCAAAGACGATAATTAAATCTACTTTACTAGCAAACTCTTGGCAATATTTTGTTGCATCACCTTGCTTTTTCGTATGAAGGATATGTAAGTCAGGAAAAGCTGCGGCAAGAGGTGGTACGATTTTTGTTAAATTTGTATGTAAGTCGCCTTGTCCAGCTTTTGGATTTACGATGAGGAGTACTTTTTCAAATTTTGTCTTTGTCATTTTTCATCTCTCCCTGTTTTTTTGTAATGGAAAGAAGGAGCTGTTCCGATGTATTTCAGAACAGCTTCTTCCTATTAATAGCGTGCTAAGATTGTCGGTTATTGTCGGTAAGTCGATATATTGAAAAAATCGCCGATATAATTTGAGTTACAGTCGATATATTTGAAAAATCGCCGATATAATTTAAGATACGGTCGATATATTTTGAAAATCGCCGATATAAATTTCATGTACTATCGATTTTTTAAGTTATACGATTATTCCGTTACAACCGAAGCAATAAATGGTAAGTTACGATATTTTTCTGCGCAGTCGATGCCGTAGCCAACGATAAATTCGTCTGGAATTTGGAAGCCAACATATTCAGCTTTTAAGTCCACTTTACGACGCTCAGGTTTATCAAGTAGCGTACAGAATTTTAACGCTTTTGGTTTATGCATAAAGAAGTGGTCTTTTAAGAAGTGAAGTGTTAAGCCAGAATCGATAATGTCTTCTACGACAATTACGTTTTTGCCAGTAATGTTTACATCGATATCTTTTAATAGTTTTACTTTGCCAGTTGTTTCTGTTTGATTTCCGTAGCTAGATGCAGAAATAAAGTCGATTGTTACATCGTTTTTAATGTGACGAATTAAATCAGCAGCAAATACGAAAGATCCTTTTAATACAGCGATTACTACAATTTCTTCTCCTTCAAAATCACGTTCGATTTGAAGTGCTAGTTCTTTTACTTTTTCTTGTAATTGTTCTTCAGAAATTAAAGTGTCTTTTATTTCAATATTCATTGGAGTCCTCCTACAGTGTAAAACTTGTGAACATTTCGACTGTAAAGGATAGAAAGGAAAAAGTCAAAGGAGATAGTAATTTTTTACAAAATACCGACAAAATCATCTGATGATATGATATACTAATTATATTAAGAAAACGCTTCCATAAAGGGTGATGATAATGAAGAAGAAACAGTACACAACTGTAACATTTATAAAAGCATTACTATTAACAATTGTTCTTGGATTGTTGGCTTATATAATTGATGTACCAGCGATTCGGATTTCACTAATTGGAATGACTTTAGTATTAGGCGCAATTTCTCATGGTATGATGTCGCAGCTACAAGAAGCTGGACTTGATGATATGAAAGATCATATAGATAAGAAATAAGAGACCTTCACATAGGCATAGTGAAGGTTTTTTTGTTTCTTACAAAAATGTAAGGTAGTTGTAAGGGAAATCGATAGTTGCATAGTAGTGTTTTGGATAAACTATGGGTGTAAGGTAAAAGGCAAGCATATTTTAGGTAAATTAAGTTTTAGGCACTCTATATGTGAAAAAGGAGTAGGAGGGCATGGAGAAACGTTGGACGACCTTTTCTTTTTTAGCAACTAGCAACACCGTAATGCTAGCTGGCGAGATGGATTTTTTGCACTTGTTTGATCGAGAAGACGATCATTCTTCTTCTAAATTTACAATGAAATGGAATAAATGGAGCGAGAGTTGTAGGTTGGAAGAAGAGGCCCCTAACGAAGAGCAAAAAATTATTTTGACAAACCCTATTAAAGCGTGGGTTGTTCAACGTCGTAAGTGTAACGTCAAAAATCACTTAAAGAAAACTGAGCCGAGACAATTAGTTATCGCTCCGGCCCATTCTACTTCTAAAGCACGCGAAAGTAACATGTAAATAATTGAGACACACACCCGAAAAGAGCATTGTATCATACAGTGCTCTTTTTCTTTTTTGCAAAAAAGTATTTTGTTTGAGGAAAAATTTGCTATGATTATGGAGGAATCTTACATTTTACATTTAGTATGAAAGTATAATCGTAATAAAATTCGAAAAGGTGTGTGTATGATGAAAAAATATAGTGTAATTGCAGTAGCGAGTTTGTTAGCGACAAATCTATTAACCTTTCCTTCTAGTTCGCTAGCGGAAATTGAAAATAAAACGAGAAATAGTATAGAAGTTTTCTCCTATATACAGAGCAATGAGAAAAGCGAACTGCAACAACAATTAGAAGCTGTAAAAGAACGACAAATAGAATTAGAAAAAAGAGAAGAAATTTTAAAACAGCAGAAAGAATTATTTGTTAAGGTAGATGAATTAAAACAGAAAAAAGACGAGTTACTGAAACAAGATGGTGAACATAAAGTACAACTGGAAGAAGTACAGCAGGAATTAGATGAGTTGAAAAAGCAGCAAGCAGAACTTGAAGGGAAGAACCCGTTACAAGTGAAGGATAATAATGAAGAGAAAAAAGCTGCTGAATTAAAAAAACAAGAAGAACTTGAAGAGAAGAATGCATTAGAAATAAAAGAAAATAATAGCCAAGAAGAAAAAAAACTTGAAGAATTAGAAGAACAAAAAAAGAAAGAAGAGCTAAAGAAGCAACAAGAGGAATTACGAAAACAGCAGGAAGAATTGAAGAAGCAACAGCTAGAATTGGAGCAGAAAACGAAACAAGAGCTTGAGTTAACACAGAAAGAAGAGCAGGCAAAACAAGAACTTGAATTAAAACAAAAAGAGGAACAAGCAAAACAAGAACTTGAATTAAAACAAAAAGAAGAACAGGCAAAACAAGAACTTGAATTAAAACAAAAAGAAGAACAGGCAAAACAAGAATTTGAATTAAAACAAAAAGAGGAACAAACAAAACAAGAATTTGAATGGAAGCAAAAAGAAGAACAAGAAAAGAGAGAGACAGAATTAAAACAAGCTACCATTACAATGCAAGTAGCGCCGCAATCATTTCCTGACGTTCCAGGATGGGCACAAGAGTCTGTTTATTATTTAGTTCATAAAAAAGTTATTTCTGGGATGCCAGATGGAACATTTTCACCAAGTAAAGTATTAAGCAGAGCTGAAGCAGCAACAATTATGGCGAAAATTTTAGAATTAGAAGTTAAAGAGGGGGAGAAACCAACTTTTACAGACTCTCAAGATCATTGGGCAACGCCTTATATTGCTGCTGTGGAAAAGGCAGGAGTCATTAAAGGGGAAGGAAATGGGAAATTTAATCCGAATGGTCAAATGACAAGAGCTGCTATGGCAACGATGTTAGTACAAGCCTATCAACTAGAGAAAAAGGTTCATGAAGAATTATCAACATTATTTCCTGATGTAAAAGATCATTGGGGTGAGAAATTCATTAATATTTTAGTAAGCATGGGTATTTCAAGTGGTGTTGATGGAGGACGTTGGCAGCCAGATAGATCCATTACACGTGCAGAGGCAGCACAGCTCGTCGCAGTTACAGATAAGTCTAAAGACAATGAATTGAAGATGAAGAAGATAAGCATTTCGAAAAAATTCTTTACGTATAATGGACCATCTTTATCATCTGGAATTTCAAAGGAATATGGCCCTAGGGAAGTAACAGTGTATGAAGAGCGAGATGGTGGCTGGATTAGAATTCATACGGATACTGGTTTTAAGTGGGTTTGTTTAGTTGAAAAGAAAGTGAATATGAATAAAAACTTTTTGACATATAATGAGGCATCCTTATCTTCAGGGATTTCAGGTGAGTATGCTCCGCAAAGTGTAACGGTTATTGAAGAAAGAGAAGGAAATTGGATTAAAGTTTATACGGCCTTAGGCTATAAGTGGGTCTGCTTAATAGACAAAAAAGTTCAGATTGATAGAGACTTTACTACTTATGATGCTCCTTTCAGGTCTGCGAATATACTAGATTATTATGGGCCTCAAGCAGTAACGGTTGTAGAGGAAAGAGGAACTTGGCTTCGTATACGTACATATGCAGGCTATCAATGGTTGGATACGAAAAAAGAAGCGAAGTATTTATCTAAAGTGTTCTTTGCTTATGATAGTCCAAGTTTTGTATCTCGTGTATCAGGAAGGTATGCACCACAGACAGTCGAGGTTTATGGTGAGAGAGACGGTGGTTGGATTCAAATTCAAACTAGTAATGGGTTAAAGTGGGTTAATGAAGGAAATATTAATCGTAGTCAAGTTATATTAAACGTACCATCACTATATCAATTCCCAGAATTGCATAATGGCTGTGAAGTCGTTTCTTTACAAATGCTTGTAGAACATCAAATTGGTCGCTCGTTAAATAAAGTAGCATTTGCTTTTGAAATGCCTTTTGATCAAACGAAATTAAAGAACTATAAAACATCATCACAAATTTGGGGAGATCCAGATGTAGGGTTTGTAGGTGATGTGACAGGAAATACGCCAGGATATTCTATTAATCCCGAACCACTAAAACGTTTGTTAGATAAATATGCAAGAGGAACGAATTTAACTGGAAATGATCTTTCTGTTTTAGAAGACTATGTAAGAAATGGAAAACCAGTAGTAACGTGGGTGACTGTCGCTTTAAATAATCCAAGACCAATTACAACGTGGAAAACACCAGGTGGAAAGACAATTTCTGCAAGAATGAATACGCATGCGGTTGTTTTAACAGGAGTGGATGATAATTACGTATACTATAATGATCCTTTCTATGGAACGAAAAATGTAAAAGTGAGTAAGAGCCGGTTTGCAAGTATTTATAATCAAATGGGCAAGAAGGCCTTAAGTGTAGATTAATTTTAAAAGGTTATCCGAAGATGATTTCGGATAACCTTTTTTACAATGAAATCTTTAAATGAAATATATTTCATCTGCATTTTATATTTATATCTCTTGTTTATTCTAGTGATACATCCGATGCGAAGTGATGTAAAACGTATAAAAGGAGAGAAATGAAATGAAAAAGAAACTATTATCAATCTGTACAATGGCACTTTTAACAGTAGGACATTCTTCAGTAGCAAGCGCGGATACTGGAACAGTAACGAAGGAAGAAGAGGCGCAACTGCAGCAAGATAAAGCTAAAAAAGAAGAAGCGATTAAGATACAGCAAAAGAGTGATGCGGAGAAAAAGCAAGCGGCACAAGTACAAGAAAAAAATGATATGGCTAAAAAAGAGGAAGCAATTAAGGAACAGCAAAAAAATGATGTAGCAAAAAAAGAAGTAGCAAAGCCAGTTGTAGAAGGTGAAAAATTACCAAACACAGCTTCTAATAATGTAGCAATGATGGCACTAAGCGCATGCTTTGTAGGGGTAGGGACATTATTTGGTTTGAATCGTCGCAATAAAGTTAAGGCGTAAATAAAATATTTTCCTATAAAGAATGGAATAATTTCATATATTAAAAATGGTAGGTTATTCCTACCATTTTTGGCATGGAGGGATGAAACATGAAGTTACTCAATTATATCGGTATCATATTGATGGCTATAGGACTATTTATGGGATCATATTACGCTATGGAATGGTATAAAGGAAAAAGCTCTGCTCAGCAACTGACAGAAGAAGAAATAAAGAGTCTTAACAATATACAACATAATCAACTTTCACATGAAACACCCGTAACTTCTCAAGTGCCTTCTTCTCAAACAGAGCATAAAGAAGGAGAAAAGGTAGCGATGTTACATATACCGAAAATAAAAAAGAAGTTTTCTATATATTGGGGAGCAGATGATGCAACGCTGAAAAAAGGGGTTGGAATGTTCGTTAGTGACGTAACGACAACACCATCTGGAGGGGGACATACTGTACTAAGTGGACATCGAGATACTGTCTTTACAGATTTAGGAGAGTTAAAAGAAAGAGACACTCTTATTTTAGAGTATGATAATAAAACTTACACATATAAAATTCAAAAAACATGGATTACCCATGCGGATGATCGTACTGTTATTATAAAAAAAGAAGAACCGATATTAACACTGACGACTTGCTATCCATTTAATTATATAGGGGATGCGCCAGATAGATATATTATCGAGGCGAAGTTAACTGCTAGTTATTCAAAATGAAATTGTAGTTTCTAAGAGCGAGAGGGGGATATAAGTTATGGCAAAAAACATTTTAATTGTAGAAGATGAAGATATTTTGCGTGAAATATTAAAAGATTATTTTTTAAGTGAGCAATATGTAGTGTTTGAAGCAAGGGATGGGAAAGAAGCTTTAGTTGTATTTGAAGAAGAAGAGGTTGATTTAGTTATTTTAGATATTATGTTGCCAGAACTTGATGGGTGGTCCGTTTGCCGAAGAATCCGTAAAACATCTGAGGTTCCTATCATTATGCTAACGGCACGTGTTGATGAAGATGATACGTTACTTGGCTTTGAACTTGGGGCGGATGACTATGTGACGAAGCCATATAGCCCACCAATTTTATTAGCAAGAGCAAAACGGTTGTTAGAGAGTAGAAAAGTGACAAAGCAGCTTTTAGAGAATGAAGATGAGATATTATCGATCCATGGTATTCATGTTCATTTTCCATCGCGTACTGTTACGGTAAATAAAACAGACATTAATTTAACACATACAGAATTTGAAATATTAGCGTATTTTATGAAAAATCCAGGAATTGTCTTAACGCGAGAGCAATTAATTTCAAGAATTTGGGGATATGAATTTGCAGGCGACGATCGAACGGTTAATAGTCATATTCGTAATTTGCGAAATAAATTAGGAGAGAAAGCAAAATACATTACAACTGTAGTACGAACCGGTTATAAATTTGAGGGGAATGTATGAGAAAAGGGATTGTACTAAAATTATTTACCCTCACCACAGCGTTATGTATGTTAATTTTAGCGACGATATTTATTGGACAAACGATATTTTTTAAACAATATTATGCGAATCGAAAAGTAGAAGATATTAAAGTGAATTTAAATTCCTTTGAGAAGAATTATTTGAATTACGCAGGAAGTACAGAAGGAATTCAGAAGCTGGAGCAAGACTTTTTTAGAGAAAATAACACGTGGATTACGACATTGGATCAGAATGGGAATTTAAAATATGCAGATGATTTTTATGTAGAGGTTATTTTAGATCGTAGGGCGGAAAAGGAGTTTGGAAAAAAGGTAATCAAGATGCCTTTGTACTATCTCATGAGTATAGATGAAATTGAAGGTGGGACACTACCTAAGTTGGAAGGGCGGTCAGTCTATTTTTATGGGTTAAAACGAGACGATAGTTTCATCACATGTTATGTACATATAGAAGATGTAAATTTGAGTTGGTTGAATAAATCGTTAGGCAAAAAAATAGCTGCAAAAGAAATTCAGATAAGTGATGAGAAGCCAAAAGTCGCTCAAGATGCTAGTGTGGAAAGAAAAAAGGTTGCTGGAATTATGAGTGCTGAGGAACAGAAGAGGGCGGCTCAAAATTCGGACTTTAATCTATCAGGGAAAATTACGAAAGTACAATTCCCTGATGTAACAGGACCCGTAAATCCAATTTATAAAAACACTTTATTTTTGGATAGTATAAAAGAATTTCAAACGGATGTAGTACTAAAAGAGAGTAATCAAATAGAGTATTCAACAAAGACAATGGACTATGAAAAAAATGATATAAAATATAAATTATTAATGAAACCGATAAAAGAAAAAGACGGATCGGTAACATATATATATGCGATGGCTTCTTTACAGCCTGTAGATGAAGCTGTACAAATGGTGCAAGATTACTACATTTACATCATTGCATTTGTAGTCGTTCTCATTTTTCTAGCTTCGTTCTATTATTCAAAACAAATTGCAAAGCCGCTATTAAAAATAAATGATACAACGAAGAAAATAGCGCATTTAGATTTTACAGAAAAAATACCGATTACTTCAAAAGATGAAATTGGGGATTTATCGAAAAATATTAATGTGCTATCGAATAAACTCAATTCGCATATTGGACAGTTAGAAGAAGATATTGAAAAGGAAAGAAAGTTAGAAAAAACGCGGAAAGAATTTATTTCTGGTGTTTCGCATGAACTAAAAACACCGCTGAGTATTATGAAAAGCTGTATTTCTATTTTAAAAGATGGAGTAGCTGAGCATAAAAAAGAGTATTATTTTCAAGCGATGGAACGAGAAGTAGATAAAATGGATACGTTAATTTTGGATATGCTTGAGTTAGCTAAATTTGAGTCAGGTACATATAAAATGAAAATGGATTCATTTTATATCGATACAGTAATGGAAGATATATGTGAACACCTTTCTGTAGAAATAGAGAAAAAAGAACTTCGTGTTCATAAAAATATAGGTCCATTTGAAGTAGTCGCAAATCAAGGCCGGATTGAACAAGTGATCGTGAATTTCCTTACGAATGCCATACGTTATACACCAAGTAAAGAAGATATTATTATTTCTACAATAGATGAAAGAAATCGTTTAAAAGTATGTATTGAAAATAAAGGTACTCACATTGAAGAAGAACAATTAGATAAAATTTGGGATCGTTTTTATCGCGTGGATGCAGCTCGTCAGCGTTCGCAAGGTGGAACAGGGCTCGGGCTTGCCATTTCAAAGAATATTTTAGAACTGCATGAAGTTGAATATGGAGTAAAGAATACAGAAGATGGTGTATTATTTTATTTCTACTTATTGAAAAAAGCGTAGACAATATGATCTATGCTTTTTTAATTAATTTTCATATTATCTTTACCTAATCTTTATTTTTAATCAGTATAATTTGTTTAGAAAATGAGGTTATGTAAGGAGTCGATGAACCGTGCATAGCAATTGGCTAAGTATAATGGTATTTATTTTCTTTTGTGCATTTATTGTATTTTTAATTGATATTTCGATATGAAAAAAGAGCGCTCATTAAGCGCCCTTTTTGTTTGCATTTATTTGATAAGCATTGATGCTCTTGAATAAGCGTGGTGAAGTGAGGAATAAAAATATAAGTAAAACGGTACATAAAATATAAGACCCAATCATTGTACTACCATTTACGATTAATGAATAAAGCACAGCTGATTGACCTTTCGGCGCATATTGTCCCCAGAAAATAATACCGGCAATAAAGTGACAGAAGTAGCGAGCAAAGCTACCGATAAATGTAGCAAGGATAATATAACCAAGAACCTTTTTTCCTTCGTTTTGTTTTGAAGAAGGTTTGTCTTTACGGCTACCTAAATTTGATTGTTCTAAGTTATTTTCATTAGACGTTAAAAGTGCTTTTTGAATTGGACGATAGAATAAGCCAGCAAATCCAATAAAAGCAAAGGCAATGAAGTACTCAATGAATGCTTGAACAGGTGTTAAAATGTAAGCATCTCCCACGACAATTTGTAATAGTCCCCAAACTAAACCACCTAAGAAAGCTGATTTAAAGCCCCAGCGATAAGCGATAATAAAAATAGGAATCATAGCAAATGAAATGGAACCGCCTGTTGGAAGTTTAATTGATAATGGTAAAATGTCGATGACCATGGCGAAGGCTGCAAGAATAGCAGATTCGATCATCGCTTGTAAATTGGTGTTACGCATGTTGTCTCCCCCTAAATCCAAGTTGTACAAAAAAGAATAGATATCATAGGAGGATACGAAATACGTAAACAAGAGGTATGTATTTCGGACGTTTGCACAATCCCTGCGTTAGCATTAACTAACAGGTTCGAAGGGTCGGAACGAAGTGTTCCCTCTCAGCGGCATGGCTCCCCCTGTGATAACGAGATTCTTTATTTGCTATTGTTTATTGTAAGCGAAATGGATGAGAATGGCAAACGAATCAATTATGACAATAATTGAAATAAAATTGTAGAGAAATGTTAATAAATATGAAGTCAAAGGGTATAGTGCTCAAGAAATAGAGTGTGCTATAATTCTTTTGAAAATAATTATCATTCTCTTCGGAGGGGGAAGGTTATGAGCTTAGTAGATATTAAAATCGGTGAGAAAGTGTTAGTGAAAAGTGTGCAGTCTTTAGATTATTTATTAAAGAGAAGACTGGCTGCTTTTGGTCTTTCTGAAGGAAGCGAACTTCGTATGAAGCAGAAAGCGATGTTCAAAGGTCCTTGTACATTGGAGTGTCGTGGACAGTTAATTAGTATTCGTCATTGTGACGCGAAAATGATAAAGGTGGAATTAGCGTGAATAAGGTAGCTTTGCTAGGGAATCCGAATACAGGGAAAACATCATTATTTAATGCGCTTACTGGTTCTTATGAATACGTAGGAAACTGGAGCGGTGTAACAGTAGAAAAGAAGGTTGATAAATTAAAAGATAAGCAAGGAACATTAATTGATTTACCAGGTGTGTATGATTTAAATCCAGTTTCGCGTGATGAAGGTGTTGTAACAAACTTTCTATTAACAGAAGAATTTCAGCATATGTTAAATATTGTGGATTCTTCGCAGTTTGAACGAAATATGCATTTAACGTTGCAATTACTTGAATTTGGTAAGCCCGTTTCAATTGGTTTAAATATGATTGATGTGGCGAAGCAAAGAGGAATTGTCATTGATGTAAAACGATTATCAGAACTATTAGGTGTAACAGTCGTTCCTGTCGTTGCAAGAAGTGGAAAAGGCTGTGAAGAATTACTTGCGACTCTTAAAGAAAATGACAAAAACGAGAAAAAGCCATTCATTATTTCATATGGTGTACGAATGGATGAAGGAATTGGAGAAGTAATTTCTCTTTTAGAGAAAGCGAATTATGAGCATCCGAGATGGTTAGCTCTTCAATTTTTAAGTAATAACGAAGTAGTAGAAAAAGAAATGAAAGCATTACCAATCTATAAGGAACTTGTAGCCATTCGATCTCGCTTAGAAGAAAAACTTGATTGTACGTTGGAAGAGCACATTTACAAAACTCGTGAAGCGTATATTGAAAAGTTAAAAACAAATGTTATGAAGCATGAGAAAGAAGGAGAAATTCCTTTTTCAGAAAAAATTGATAGATTAATTACACATAAAATTTTAGGACTTCCAATCTTTTTAGCAGTTATGTTTTTTATTTTTCAGGTTACGTTTACGTGGATTGGGACACCTTTATCGGATATGTTAGATGAGTTTTTTGCTGGACAGCTTACGGATTGGGTGACAGCTGGACTTACAAGTGTTGGGGCTTCTGATTTTATTCAAGCACTCGTTACAGAAGGTATTATTGCTGGTGTTGGTGCCGTATTAGTATTCGTTCCACAAATCTTTGCACTATTCTTTTTCATTTCATTATTAGAAGACTCAGGATATATGGCGCGAATTGCAGTTGTTATGGATAGAATTATGGAGTTCTTCGGTTTAAACGGAAAAGCGTTTATTCCGATGATTATCGGTTTTGGATGTAATGTTCCAGGTATTATGGCAGCGAGAACGATTGAACAAGAAAAAGAACGTTTACTTACAGTTCTTGTAACACCATTTATGTCTTGTTCGGCACGTTTACCTGTATATGCGTTATTTGCGGGAGTATTCTTCCCACATAGTCAGGCAACTGTTGTGTTCTCCCTATATGTTGCAGGGATTGTCCTTGCGTTATTAGTTACAAAGATTATGTCTCTTACCATTTTAAAAGCGGAAAAATCTATTTTCGTTATTGAACTACCGCCTTACCGCGTGCCGCAAGCGAAAACGTTATGGCTAAGTACGTGGGAGAAAGGGAAAGGATTTGTCCGTAAAGCAGGTACATTTATCTTCGGTGGTTCTGTTGTCATTTGGCTATTAAATTATGCAGGGCCATCAGGATTTGGTGTTGATATGGGAGACAGTTTCTTAGCAATGATTGGTGAATTTATCGCACCACTATTTGCACCGCTTGGTTTTGGAACGTGGCAAGCTGCAGCTTCCCTTTTAACAGGATTTTTAGCGAAGGAAGTTGTCGTTTCTACAATGGCCATTATTTATGCGGTGAAAGAAGATGTGCTTGGAAATGTAATGGGAGCACATTATACAGCATTATCAGCTTATGCATTTATGTTCTTTATTTTATTATATGTTCCGTGTTTAGCGACGGTAGCTGTTATTAAACGTGAAACAGGATCAGCGAAATGGACGATTTTCTCAGTCGTGTATCCACTCGTAGTTGCTTATGTATTAACGCTCATTATATACCAAGTTGGATCCCTACTCGGATTCTAGAAGGAGATGTATTGTGATGATGGTCAATATTATAATTGGAGCTATCATTTTTGGTTATGCAGCATACACGTTAGTTAATTTTGTAAAGAGAAGTAAAAAAGGGAAATGCGCGGCATGTTCTTTAAATAAGTCGTGTCA
The DNA here is from genome assembly GCF_051915205.1 of Bacillus cereus group sp. MYBKT111-2. Taxonomy (NCBI): domain Bacteria; kingdom Bacillati; phylum Bacillota; class Bacilli; order Caryophanales; family Bacillaceae; genus Bacillus; species Bacillus cereus group sp. MYBKT111-2. The sequence continues at coordinate 71,906 of NZ_JBQAEG010000012.1, read as the reverse complement.
GTCGAATACTTGTAGTCCGGATATGGAGCAAATTGCTCATAAATAGAAAAAAGCTTTGCGAATGTCGCAAAGCTTTTTTTATTACTTTTTAATTTTTACAAGTTGTGATGATTCTACACCATTCTTTCCAGGGAATTCTTTACTTGGATCCTTATCAAATTTTAATACACCTACAGATTTTTCTTCACCTTTTACATTGCTGTAAGTTGCTTCATCAACAATCGCATACATATCTGTATATGCACGGCCACTTCCGATAATTGTGTTGCCTTCATATTTTAATTTTGCTCCATCAAGTGTAGCATTTTCTACTTTTTCTTTAGCAAATAATATACCTTGTTCTGCTGTTACAGCTGGTAATTTATCAAGTGGCTTCGTGTTGTCTTTTGCATCCACTTTGTTAAGTAATTCTTTCTTCACCAGTTCTTCACCAGTTTTCTTATCCATGACAAGAACTTTTTTACCTTCTAATGTTGTCATTTTCATTTTATAGAAGTCTTTTTCTTTCACTTCTTTTTTGTTTTTATCTGTAATTTGCTGAACTTGTTCTTCTGATCCATAAAGTACAAAACCGTTCGCTTTCTCTCCTAATAAAGAACAACCTGATAATGCTCCAAGTGAAATTGCTGCTGCTAACCCGATTCCTACTAATTTTTTCATGATGATTTCTCCTTTTATATGTTTTATAGTAAATACAATTTTTGTATTAGTTTTGAAATGATGAGAAGCTTGTTTGTTGCTTCTAGTATTAGTGTATAAGAAATAGGGAGACGCAACTATCGAGTTAGCTTACAGTAACATTACACTTATGTAATTTAGTGAAATTGCACAAAAGCAAGTTAATTTTAAAGAGGGATAATGAGAATATATTAGAAATACAATATTATATATAGAATGTCATATTATAATGGATGTATTTTGGAAATAACATGTAAGGACATATTAGTTTTGTTATAATAAACACATAGGCTGTAAAAATGAATATTCTTTACTGTAAAGGGAGATTTTTCAGTTTTCCAAGTAGTGAATTTGAAATATGAGGTATATCATAGGAGGAATTTAGATGTCTGTATTTAAACGATTAAGAGATTTAACTATGTCGAACGTATATTCATTAATTGAAAAAGCGGAAGATCCAGTTAAGATGACGGATCAATATTTACGCGATATGCAAGCGGATGTACAAGAAGCTGAGAAAAGTGTAGCCGCTCAAATTGCACTTGAGAAGAAATTCAAAATCTTATTTGAAGAGCAAGAAGCACTTGTGAAAAAACGTGAAGAGCAAGCTCATATGGCTGTTCAAGCTAACAACTTAGATCTTGCGCGCCGTGCATTAGAAGAAAAACAAAATGCAGAGCAAAAGATGAATGAGTATAAAGCAAGCTACGAGCAAAATAAAGTTGCTGCTGATAATCTGCGCCTGAAGCTAGAAGAAATGCGTAAGCAATTAACTGAGCTGAAAAATAAACGTGAGACACTTGTAGCACGTGTAAATGCGGCGAAAGCACAAAAGAATATTAATCAGGCGATGTCTGGATTTGATTCAAACTCAGCGAAAGCTGGTTTAAGCCGTATGGAAGAGAAAGCTCTTCAATTAGAGGCTGAAGCAGAAGCAAGCGGTGAAGTGTACAAAAAAGAAAAATCATTAGATGATGAATTCGCAAGCTTAAACAAAAATTCTGCTGTTGACGATGAATTAGCTCGTATTATGAAGCAGTATGAGAAATAATATAGAATAGAGACAAATGAACCGACATGTCTAAACAAATTCATGTCGGTTTTCTATTACTTTTTAGAGGAGGTTTTGCAATGACATGGACAAATGTATTAGCCATGCTTGTATGGACTGGAGCGAGTGCAGTACTTTTATTTGCAATTATGTGGGTTGATTCGATTTTTACAAAATACAATGATTTAAAAGAAATAAAAAATGGGAATACAGCTGTAACAACTCGTTTCGTTATGAAATTATTCGCGCAAGGGTACATTTTATCTCAATCGATAACGAAAGCAAATGACTTATGGCAAGCGCTACTTGCATCAGCAGTTTCTTTCGTTATTTTATTAGTGGTAGAAATGTTTATCGAATTTGTGTTAAAAAAAATGGCTGGTTTAGATTTAGAAGAAGGTACGAAAGAAGGCAGTGTTGCGCACGCGATGTTGGCCGGATCATTACATATTGTGGGTGCACTTATTTTAGGTGCTTGTTTATAAAGAGAGAAGGAGGGGTAGCTCATGAGTTTATTTAAACGAATTAAAAATATAATGAAAAGCCCAGAACCGCCGAAACCAGAGAAAAGTTTGTTAACGTTAGCTCCTGGCGATATGGTTGAAGTTTCATTAGTCATGTATGAATTAATTGGGAAAACGAGTATGCATTCTCGTAAAGAAATTGTTTTAACACTGCAAGACGGAAAAGATATTCGTTATTTAAAAATTGAAGACCGTGAAAATACGTATTACAAATTATATACACCAATTGATGGTCGTTTAGATTCGATTGATGAAATTCCGACGACAATTGAAATGGATGATACAGAGTACCATATGGAAGAGCAATATAACGGACGTGTTGTTGTGATGGGGAAAACACCATTCTCAGCTTCAGAAGAACAGTATGTATGGGAGTTCCAATCGGATAATCGAAAATTATTACGTATTGAATGGCAAAATGGTCGCACAATGATGTATGAGGGAGAAGCAATTATTCCTGCTGATGTACAAATTATAAGAGCAACGTAAGGGGGCGTAATCATGTCAAACCGATTGTTTACCATGATTAAATCGTTCGTGATCCCTATACTTGCTATCGTTACATTACTTGTTGTTGCTGGATATGCCTTATCAGGTTGTCAGGGCGGGCAGACAAAGTCGATTCAAGACCGTTATCCGCTTGAATCTGTCGCAAAGGAAGGTAAACAAGAATCTTACGTGTATAGGGCCGCCAATCGGTCAGTTCCTGAAGTCGCAAAGGAACTCATGAATGAAAGAGAACCGAAGCAAGCATCTAAAGAAGACGAAAATCAAATGTTCCTCGTTTATTCTGATAAGATTTATAATCTGCAAAAGGATAAAGAGAAGCCATCTGATACGTTAATTGAAATAAGTAATAAAGAGTTTGTCCGTCAAAATTACCAACCGTCCTTCCTGCAAGGATATATTATGGGTAGTATATTAAATGATATATTCGGTTCACGAAAATCATCGTACGGTGATTATCGAGGATATAATGACAGACAAAATCATAAACCAGTTATTCCAGAGAGACCGCCTACGAAAGAAGAAAAGAAAACCCCGCCTCCAATTACGAAGGAAGGGAAAGGGTCTATCATTAAGCGTGGCGATAATGTAGATTCGAAATCTTCTGTAGGAGATACAGGAAGTATTACGAAAAAAGGAAGCAGCACGCCTCCGCCTTCTACTGGAAGCAAAGGGAAAATAACGAAAACACCAGGTGGTTCGAGCGGATCAGATGTGAAGCCGAAATCATCTATTAAAACGCCGCCAAGGAATACATCTCCTCCGAAAACGAGGGTCGGTGGTTCAGGAAAGATTACGAAGAGAAGATAGTGTAGAGACCGAAAAGTGGAAGTGGCTTTTCGGTCTTTTTTTATTATGGAAATTAATTCCTTATAGCTGGTACAATGAAGTTATAAGGAGGAGATTATTATGACTATGTATAAAAGATTTAGTGTAATTATGTTCCTCGTATTATTCTTAAGTTTGTTTATTAGCACAACGATGAAATTTCACTTTGTAGTAGGTATTCTATGGATACTATGTACGTGTACTCTTTTTCTATATGTTCCGCTTCGTTTCCAACAAGAAGTGCCAGCCTTTCAAAAATACGTGGCATGGATTAAGAGCGGGGGAAGATGGGGGGAGTAAAAATATATCAACGATTATTGAAATATATCGACTTACTGACAAATAATAAGAAGAGGGTGTGCCAACATATTGGCACACCCTCTTCTTTCATAATGATTAATGAATATCACGTTTCTTAAAGTTACCGCCTTTTACTTCTGCTACGTCATAAACTGTAATAAAGGCATGTGGATCGATTTCATTAATAAGTTCTTTCATTTTACTTTCTTCTAAACGGTTAATTACACAAGAAATTTCTTTGAATTTCTCTCTAGAATAACCGCCGTATACTTCGTTATATGTTGCACTTCGGCCTAAACGATCACGAATTGTTTCTACCATCAATTCAGGCTCTTTCGTAATGATTTTAAATGCTTTCGAACCACTTAAACCAACTTCAACGATATGAATCACTTTCGAAGCAATAAAGTAAGCAATTGCCGAAAGGATAGCTCCTTGAAGACCGAATACGGTTGATACGAAAATAAATACGAACATGTTTAAGAATAAAATAAGGTCACTCGTTCCAAATGGTAACTTACGAGAAAGCAATACAGCTAGCATATCGATTCCATCTAATGCCCCGCCATTACGCAATGCTAGTCCCATACCAAAACCGATGATAATACCACCAACAACTGTAACTAATAATGTATCGCCTTCAATAATAGCTGGTATTCCGTGCATGACAACGGTACCTATTGCTAATGAAGCAATCCCGATAATGGAATAAATAGCGAAGCTTTTACCGATTTGCTTATATCCTAACCAAACGAAAGGAATGTTAATAACTGCGATTAGAGCTCCTAATGGTAATCCAAACAATCTTGAACTAACGATACTTAAACCAGTTACACCACCGTCTGATACGTTATTTGGAATTAATACTGCTTCTAATCCGTACGCTGTGATAAATGCCCCAATAATAATCATCAAAGCTTTAGAAGCAATTTTTAGCTTATTGGGCTTGTTTTTGATAATTTTCTCCATGTAATTTCCTCGTTTCAAACTAGTTTCTTATTTGTTACGTAATTCACACCTAAATTCCATTTTAACATTTAATTTGAAAAAATTCTCCTTTAATGGATGTATGCAGGGAATATTATCACCATATTATTATTTTAAATACAACTGTAGAAGGTTAGATGGTGGTCATAATGTTGATATAAAAAAGTAGAATGAATAATATGGACATATGCATTTTGGGCATTGATCATAGGGAGGGGATTCTGTGGGATACTGTACGAAATGTGGAAATGAAACAAATGAGGGCAACAAGTTTTGCGGGCAGTGCGGGGAGAGTCTTAGCTATAAAGCGATAGAGAGAAGTGTTTCAAATAGCGGGATAGAAGTTTTTTCTTTAGTTGGTTTTATCACTGGATTAATATCTTGGTTTATTAATTTATGGGGGCTTATTGGTAGTGTAGCTATCGTGTTTTCTATATTAGGTTTAAACAAAAAAGTGACAGGTACGAGTAAAACATTTGCTATTGTTGGATTGGTTTCTGGAATAATTAATGTGTTGTATGCTGTTATGTTACTTATTTAAATTTGATGGACTGAAAGATATAAAAAAGTCCCCTTTGTATAAAGCGTTTAGGGGACTTTTTATTGAATAGTTATTAAGAAACAATAAAACTAAGGACTGTTAGGAATAAAGCAAAACCTAAAATAGTTCCACATATTTTCATATGGCGCTTACGTCCCATCACAACGATTGCAACATACTCACGAATCATTGCATTAGGCCAATAATAAAAGGCTGTCTTTGATCCAATTCCTTGGCTATTAAGACCAGCTTGTCTTGCATATATACCAGCGCGGAAAAGGTGGAAATTATTCGTTGTAAAAATACTTTTATACTTACCGTCTGGTTTTAAAGAATCCATAATTTCTTTAGAGAACAACATATTTTGATATGTGTTTACAGAGCGATTTTCTTGCACTGTATGTTCAAGCGGAATTCCTTTTTCAACAGCGTACTTTTGCATCGCTTCTGCTTCAGGAAGGCCTTCATCTGGACCTTGTCCACCAGAGAAAATAATTGTTGGTGGCGTATTCACAGCGGCTTGTTTCCAGTAAAAGTCGATCGCTTTATGAATACGACTGGCAAGTAAAGGTGGTACTTTATCATTAATTAAGCCGCTACCGAGAACGATAATGAAATCTTGATTACGCCTTGGTCTGTTGAATTGATATAGAAAATAAGCGCTTAAGAAGTTAGATAAGTGTATAAAGAAATATACGGTTATAAGAGAAATACCAGCGAAAATAGGCTGGAAATGTGATGAGAAGAAACTTGCTGGACTTATGAAAAGGAATAATATACAGAATAAAATACCTAAAGCAGCAATAAGTGTTAAACAGTTAGTAAAACGTCGGCCTTCTCGTTTCATTAAAATTCTCGCATTCAGAAATAGTCCAAACATTAAAGCAACAATACCAAAAGGAATCATAACGATAAGTGCTAAAATAGGTAAGACTATTATGTAGCCTAGAATAGTATTACTTGAGTTCCAAGAGACAAGTATACAAAACAGAAGGAAAAAACAGATAAAAGTATTAAATAAAAACCCATTTATTATTTTTCGTGGATCTTTTAAATAGGAGATAAGAAAAATAATAAACAATATAAGAGGAATGATTCCGAAAGACATAAATATAGTACACCTCAACTTGTATAAGAATTTGACATACCTTTTATATTACATGATTTTATAATTGAAAATGAAAAAAAAAGGATTTTGAATTTTCTCAATAAAATATATGGATACATATGTTACAATGTATGTAAAGCGATATATTAAAAGTAAAATGGTTGAAGAGGCACTCTATGGAGTGTCTTTTCTTTTTCGTATGTAATTATGCATATTATATTTATTTTCAAGTGAAGAGGATTAAAATATAAGTGGTAGACATACTTTATAAAACAGAATGTAATACAAACATTTCCCTCTACTTTTTGTATCTAACAATCGTATAACAATAAATAATTCTGTTTTATAGTGTCTGTTTATGAAAGGCATCTTCTTTGAAGGCGCCTTTTTTGTTGTTTCATGTAGATGCTTTTCACTGTTGATATAGTGGAAAGTATCTATACTAAACATTAGCAATCTTCCGTATAAATATTATCAATTTACTATATATTCCAGTGGTGTTAACCTACATATGAAAGGCTTTCTTTTTCAAAATATTACCCCTAATAAATTTTTGAAGAAGTCAACTGTCTCCAAAATTGCCATTCATGCTTAGCAAAAAAGAATCCTGCAGGATTCTTTTTTGTGTTCGACAGAATATGACAAATTACATTTGAATAATTTGTTATATTGTTAAATGGTTATTATGGAAAGAGAAGGAGACTTAAGTATGAGATTTAAAAAATTAATTTTAACAGGTGCACTTGTTGCAACTACAGCATTTACTTCAATTGGAACAGCGGAGGCAAGCGCAGGTTTTAAAGATGTTCCAAACAATCATTGGTCTTATAAAGCAATTATGGATTTAGCAAATAAAAACGTTGTTGCTGGATACGGAAATGGGATTTTTGGATTTGGTGATGATGTAACGCGTGAGCAAGTTGCAGCTCTTATGTTCCGCCATTTAAAACCGACAGTAAAAGAACAGTATAACAATCCATATAAAGATATTACGGATCGTTCAACTATGTTTAAAAAAGAGATTCTTGCTTTAACAGAGATGGGTATATTTGTTGGAGATAACACAGGAAAATTTAGACCGAAAGATTCGTTAACTCGTGAAGAAATGGCACAAATTTTGACAAGAGGATTCCAATTGCAAATTAGAGGGGATCATAATTTCCCGGATGTAGATAGAAATGGATGGGCGAATCCTGCTATTACTGCAATTAAATCAAATTATATTACGGCTGGAACTGGTGATGGTACATTCGCACCTAAAATGCATGTAAGTCGTGAGCAATACGTTCAGTTCTTATATAATGCAACGTTACCATTTGAAGAAAGACCAGGAGCAAAACAACCACAGCCACAACCGAAACCAGAAGTAAAACCAGATCCGAAACGTTTTGCTAACTGTAAAGAAGCAAACGATGCGGGATATTATGATATTACAAGAGATAGTCCATATTACGGTAAGCATTTAGACCGTGATGGCGATGGAATTGCTTGTGAGAAAAAGAAAAAAGGTAAATAAGAAAAAGCACTCAATTTGAGTGCTTTTTCTTATGGAGACATGCTATTTTTTTAGGCACTTTTCATAAAATGAAAGTAAGGAAATGAAAGTAGGTGACAAAATGCCGTCAGTTGTGGAAGGCGTTATTATTGAAAACTGCAATGGAACGATTAATTTAGGAGATAAATATAACGTGCAGCCGATTGAAAAAACGAAAGCTTATAATGGATCGGGATCATCGAATACAGGGATTAAAGTACAAACATTTAGCGGGGTTAGTACAGCGGATGTAGGAGATAGCGATGTGAATGATCAGGGAATGCAGTTTACTTTATAGAGAAATATGCAAAATTGCATCAAATGATGGACTTACCCTGTGCTACAATCTAGCTGTGAGCTGTTAATGATTCTTCTGTATTATAGTTGTTAGATTAGAAATATAACATCTTATCGAAAATCATACGTATAAAAAAGACACTTCAAACGAAGTGTCTTTTTTCATTTTAGTGATACCCTTTAGCAGAGTCTTTATGAATTTTATTTTTAAAGATACTGTAACTCCAAAGTTGATATCCAATAACAATTGGTACCATAACCATTGCAACGAAGAACATAATTTTTAAGTTTAATTGACTACCAGCTGCGTTGTATAACGTTGTACTATAAGCATCATTAATACGAGATGGTAACATTCTTGGGAACATACCCGCAAAGCCAGTTGTCATAAACATTGCGATTGTTAAGCAAACGAATGTGAATGCAAGACCGATTTTATGTTTGTACACCATAATAAGTGCGAGTACACTCATTAACATTGCAAGTACTGGAAGAATGAATAGTACCGGGTACTCTGTGAAGTTTTGGAATAAATTTGTACGATTTGCAGTTGCTACATAGAAAATAGCTAAAATGATAGCAGCTGCCATTGAAAATGGTCTTGCGATTTTATAAGCACGGTCAGATACTTCACCAGTCGTTTTAATCATAACCCAAAGGGCACCAGATACGACGAATATAGCAGTGAAGAACAGCCCTCCTAAAATACCGTAATGATTTAGTAAGCTAAGTAAATTTCCTTCATAGCCATTTTTTCCAATTTGTAGTCCGTAATAAAGATTAGCAAATGTAACACCGAATAGGAAAGCAATTAAGAAACTACCAATTGCAAATGCCCATTTACAAGTTTTTTGCCAAATTGGTGAATCATCTTTATGCATGAACTCAAGTCCAGCAGCACGAGCAAATAGTGCAAGTAATACTAAGAATAACGGTGTATATAAATAACTAAACATATTTGCATATGTGACTGGGAAGGCAGCAAATGTTGCGCCACCAGCTGTAATTAACCACACTTCATTACCGCCCCAAAACGGGCCAATTGCTTCTTGTAATTGATTTCGTTCTTGTCGGTCTTTCGTAACGAAAGGAAAAATCATTCCGTTACCAAGTGCATATCCATCAAGAATAAAGTAAACTGTCCAAATCACGCCCCATAAACCAAACCAGATAATCGCAAGCATATCATGAGACATGAGCCACGCCCCCCTCAGTAGCAGGTTCCTCTAATGCTGCTGGTCCTTTTTTGGCGAACTTCAGCATTAAGTATACGTCTGCGATTAAAAGTAAAGTGTAGAACAAGATTAAACTAATTAATGAGAACCAAATTTGCGGGACAGATATAGGTGATACAGATTCTGCGGTACGCATGAGTTTATATACTGTCCATGGTTGACGACCTACTTCGGCAACAATCCAACCAGCATTAATTGCGATATATGGTAGTAAAACAGACCATATTGTAATTTTTAAGTAACGTTTTGAGTTTTCTAGTTTTCCTTTTCGGTTTAAGTAGAAACCGTACCAAGTTAATGCCATAAAGAACATGCCAAGTGCAACCATTAAGCGGAAGCTATAGTACACGAGGTTAACATTTGGACGATCTTCTTTCGGAATATCTTTTAAACCAACAATTTCCCCATCAAATGAATTTGTATAGAAGAAGCTTCCTAACTTTGGAATCGTTAGGAATTCAAAGTTCTTTTCGTTTTTTACATCAGGAATTTGAACAATCGAGAAGCCTTGTCCTTTTCCAGTTTCCCAAACAGCTTCCATTGCAGCACCTTTAGCAGGTTGATATTTAGCTGCGGATACACCAGATTGATGTCCCATAAACGGTGTAATTGTTGCGGCAAATAAGCCTAACATTAAGCCAAACTTAAATGATTTTTTGAAGAATTCAACTTCATTTTTACGTAATAAGTGATAGGCACTAATTGCCATGACGAAGAAAGCACCAACAATATAACAACCAACTACAGTATGGAAGAACATATTCCAAGCGTATGGATTCGTAACGAGTGCCCAGAAATCATTTAATTCAGCGCGGCCGTTACGTACGACGTAGCCAACTGGGTTTTGCATAAAGCCGTTTGCTGTAATAATCCAAAGGGCGGAAATATTTGTGCCAAGTGCAACCATCCACATACAGAAGGCACGGAACTTTGGTGAAATTTTATCTTTACCGAATAACCATATTCCCATGAAAGTAGATTCTAAGAAGAAGGCAACGAGTGCTTCAATTGCGAGAGGTGATCCGAAAATATCTCCCATATATTTGGAGTACTCAGACCAGTTTGTTCCAAATTGGAATTCCATCGTAATCCCGGTTATAATCCCCATTACGAAGTTAATTGTAAATAATTTACCCCAGAAATTTGCCATTTTGCGGTATGTTGGGTTCAATGTGCGGGCGTATTGCGTTTCCATACATGCTACTAAAATGACAAGTCCGATTGTCAAAGGTACAAATAAAAAGTGATAAAAAATAGTAATTGCAAATTGAAAACGACTCAGTAACAGAACGTCGGACATAATAAATATTCACTCCTTTTTTACATTATCTACAATCAGTTTATAGTGAAAATGCGTTTAAAGTATGTGAGACTTGTTACAAAGCTGTGTGTATATTTTGAAAGAATTATGTCGATTATCTGAAAATATCTTATTTTTACTATAAAGCGATATCCTTTTTGAGTTTTTCATATTTTGGTACACTAATTATGTAGTGTAAACGAGAGAAAAGAGGGCCTTTTACTATGAAGTCATTAGAAGAGATTTTGCAATACAATGAGAAATTTGTGGAAGAGAAAAAGTATGAAGAGTTTGTGGCGGGGAAATTTCCAAATAAAAAGATGGTCATTATTTCTTGTATGGATACAAGACTTGTTGAACTATTGCCGAAAGCGATGAATATGCGTAACGGCGATGTGAAAATTATTAAAGTAGCAGGCGCTGTTATTTCACATCCATTTGGAAGTATTATGCGTAGTATTTTAGTCGCTGTATACGAACTTGGCGCTGATGAAGTATGTGTAGTTGGTCACCATGATTGTGGTATGGCAAAAATTCAAGCAAGCAGTACGATTGAGAAAATGAAAGAACGCGGTATAACAGAAGAGAAATTAGATATGCTTCGTTATTCTGGAATCGATTTAGAACAATTCTTGCGCGGCTTCTCTAGTGTGGAAGAAAGTGTAGAACATAGCGTATCAGTACTTCGCAACCACCCATTACTTCCGGAAGAAGTACCTGTTCACGGTCTTGTTATCGATCCTGATACAGGAAAATTAGATTTAGTTGTGAATGGTTACGACAATTAAGAATTTACTTTGTCATCCTTTTTATCTGGGACAGGATCAAATCCTCCTGGGTGGAAAGGGTGACATTTTAATATACGCTTACAAGTAAGCCAAAAGCCTTTGAGTGCACCATGCTTTTGAAACGCCTCTAATCCGTAATGAGAACAAGTTGGATAAAAGCGGCAAGTGGGTGGTGTCATCGGAGAAATGAACTTTTGATAAAAGCGTATAATCCCAATAAAAATCTGTTTCATAACGATCTCCTTTTCAGCATATTCTTAAAGTATTATAGCACGACTGTACATAATACTTTACTAATGTGCATTTCCGTTATATCATATTGGATATAACGGAATTAAATTAAAAGCGGGAGAGATGTTGTATGCCATCAGTAGAAAGCTTTGAATTAGATCATACGATTGTAAAGGCACCTTATGTAAGACATTGCGGAGTTCACAATGTAGGTAGTGACGGTATTGTAAATAAATTTGATATTCGTTTTTGCCAACCGAATAAACAAGCAATGAAACCAGATGTTATTCATACGTTAGAACATTTATTAGCATTTAATTTACGTAAATATATTGATCGTTATCCGCATTTCGATATTATCGATATTTCACCAATGGGCTGCCAAACAGGATACTACCTTGTAGTAAGCGGAACACCGACAGTTCGAGAAATTATTGATTTATTAGAATTAACATTAAAAGATGCGGTTCAAATTACAGAAATTCCAGCTGCAAATGAAACGCAATGTGGTCAAGCGAAGCTTCACGATTTAGAAGGAGCAAAACGTTTAATGAACTTCTGGTTAAGCCAAGATAAAGATGAACTTGAGAAAGTATTTGGATAGAAAGAAAACTGCCTGTAAAAGGGCAGTTTTTTTTGTCATGATAATAAATAAAATTATATCGACGATTTTTCGAATATATCGACCGTAACTTGAAATATATCAACGATTTTTTTTATATATCGACGTTTCGACATGGAATATCGACTTACCGACAAAAACTGACAAAAAAATCATCCCTATTTTATTACGTGCTTGTAAATGCGAAATTGCTCAAGATTTCATTCTATACGTAGCGAAGGTAGTTTGATATGAGAACGAAGAGCGTAAGAATAGAAACGAAAAAAAACGGAATGCTCATTGATTTTCGTCCGAATATAAATTCGTTAATTCCGACAAGAATAAAGAAACAACTGAGAATAAATTGTACGTATGGGAGAAGTGAGAAATGATCGGTAATCTGGATATAAGTGCAAAGAAAGAGTATGAGAAGCGTGAAAAGTCCTAAAGCAATCCGTAACCCAATTAGCATGTAATTCCCCCTTAAATAGATTATTTACCGGAATATTTCTGAGAAGCTAAGAAATAAAGCACCAGCTCCAGCTATGAAAGCAAATATACCACTAGATTTTCTGTCTTGTTTTATTTCTCCTAGTCCTATAGTGAAAGCCATCAATCCTAAGAAAATGAACATATAAGGCATTATTTCTCTATTACCAGTAAAATATCCATAGATTACTATACATAATGCAATGAGTGCAAAAGTAATCTGTAATCCTTTTAGCATATATATCCCCCCCTGTTATTTTATATAGCTAATGATGAGGAAAATCTAAATAAATCCGGTTCCTGAATCTTTTTTCTTTATTTGTCCAAGGATAATGAGGAATAGTAAAGTTCCTAATAGAAATTGTGAAAGTGATAGGAAGTTATGTTGACCTGCTAGTAAACGAATACTGGATATGATGTGGCCTAAAATAAGTAGTAGTATACGAAGCGTATTATGAATTCTTCTTGCTGTTTTTTGTATACGGGTTATCTTCTAGTTTATCGACAGAATGTTTATAAGCATACCCTTTATTAATCGTCATGACGGAGAGTACTAATATGACTAGGACGATGATAATACCGATAATTAATATTTTAAACATGGAATCCCTCCTTTTCTTTATTTTACATAATTTTGTAATTGATGAAAACAATAGAAATAAAAAGGATGAAAGAAGGGTGTTACATGGAGCAGAAAAAAACATATTATATATCAATAGCAAACGGTCAAATTTCACAAGTGAAGACAGCGGATACGTATAATTTTGAGATTTCCGCAAATGATGAGGAAATTACGGAGTTAAGAGAGTACTTCGATCAAGCATATGTAGAGGATTTAGGGTCATTTGTACGCTCCCACGTTCCATTTGTTGAGTATCATCATGATTCAAATAATGACCGATATGATGAACAACTACAAAAAGCATATAAAATGATTTACGATTTAGGAAATCATGAGACGAAAGAATTAGTCGCGCAAATGGGAATAATCAATGGATTATAATTGGATAATATTATGCAGAAAAGCGAGAATATGCTACAATTTGTGGTAGGAAAAACTTGTAACCATCAATAGGGGAGTAATGGCATGTACAAATTTAAAGATTATTACCACAACACTGTACAATTATCGTTTGAACGTTATCCATTTTCTCCTGAGCCAAAGCATGTTTGGGTTGTATGCCGGTACGGGGATCAATGGTTATTAACGCATCATTTACGTCGCGGTCTTGAATTTCCAGGTGGAAAAGTAGAACTAGGGGAAACACCGGAAGAAGCGGCAGTTCGAGAGGTTCATGAAGAAACCGGCGGCATAGTTTCTGATTTAACTTACTTAGGACAATATAAAGTATCTGGAAAAGACAAAATAATCATTAAAAACATTTATTTTGCAACAATTAGTGCGGTAGAACAACATACGCATTACGAAGAAACGAAGGGATCTGTTTTATTAACAGACATTCCTGACAACATTAAAACGGATAGAAAATTTAGCTTTATAATGCGCGACGATGTATTGGCGCGTACGATGAAACATATAGAAGAAATCGGCTGTTTTACGAAGTAAAGTGGCCGATTTCTTTTTTTATAAGATCAAATGTAAATATATCTTTACATTATTTTGGATATATTATACAATTTTGTAAAGATATATTTACATTTTAGGAGGGGAAAGATGAATAAAGGGAAAGAAATGACTGTTACTGTTTCGATGGTTAAGTTAAATATCTATTCATTACTTATAATATTTGCGTTGGCGTTTGGAATTGGTTATTTGCATATATTTCTTTCAGGCGGGGTTCAATTTGAATTTACATTGCCCGTTATGTTTCTTTTGATTATTGGAATGATTGTTTTCGTTTGTATTCATGAGGCAATACATTTAATTGGATTTCGTTATATCGGAGGTGTTCCGTGGAGTGAACTAACATGGGGCGTCAATTGGAAATTAGGTGCTGCATACGCTCATTCTAAAAAAGAAATTACAGTAAAGCAAATGAAGAAAGTGTTAATGCTGCCGTTTTTACCGACTGGAATTTTGCCAATTGTATTGGGATTAGTTATGAATCTGGAGCCACTCTCATTTTTAGGAATTCTACTAACAGCAGGTTGCATGGGTGACATTGCCTTATATCAAAAAGTTTCAAAGTTTCCAGATGATGCGCTAGTTAAAGATCATCCGAGTAAACCGCAGTTTACAGTATATGAATTATAAAGGAAGCAGAGGCGTTTTTAAACGACGGCTTCTTTTTTGTTTGTCAGTTTTTGTCGGTAAGTCGATATATTGTGAAAATCGCCGATATAATTTGAGTTACAGTCGATATATTTCAAAAATCGCTGATATATTTCAAGTTGTGTTCGATATATTCGAAAAATCGCTGATATAATTTTTTAGAATAGGACTGCCCGAATCATAGAAAACTTCCTTACAATTTTTATAATTCATTATCGCATATTCGTTAAAAAGAGATTATTATATTTTTGTAGAATGGAATGATGGAGGATTGTATGAAGAGACTGTATGGCAAGTTAGTAGGGGTTATCGTTGCAATCGGCTTACTAGCAGGATGCGAAAGTTCTATGAAGAGTGTGAAAGAAAAAGAAGTGTGTAAAACAGACGAAGAATGTGTGGAAATAGGAGATAAGAAACTTCAAAAAGTATATGAAAAAATAGATGGATTATCTGAGCTTGAAGCAGTAGAAGATTATGAAATAGAAGAGCATGAAAGTGCGGATATGAAAGAGGCAGAGCAGAAAAAAGAAGATGATGATGAAAATTATTTCTTTTTAGCTTCTTATTATATTGATGGTGATGAAATTGTAGATCCTTATTTTGAAAAAATAGAACGGAAACGTTTAAATAAAGTATTTGCTGAAGAGAAAGAAGCGAAAGAAGAGGTGCTACAACAACGTCAAGATAGAGGGTATCATGAAGATTTATGGGATATGTATCGCACGCTTATTCCAGCTAAATATCGCGGGAATATAACAGAATTTGATTTAATAACGGATGGTTATGACGGTGTTGTTGCTCACGTTATGCCTAGTATAGAGAATCCGAAAGAATGGACTCTTAGCTTAGATACGCTTGATTCTGCGGTAAATATTGATGAAGTGATGAAAACATTAATTCATGAGACGGCTCACGTGTTAACGCTCGGGCATAAGCAAATACCAGTAGATGAAAACTATGTAAAGGATTTTGAAGAGGATAAAGATATTTCGACGTACCGAAATAAATGTGGAAATCTTTTCTTACAAGAGGGATGTGCGGAGGAAAACTCTTATATTAATCAATTTTATAATTCTTTCTGGAAGTCTATTGAGCAGGAGTGGACAGAAAAGAAAGTAGAAGAAAGTGAAGAAACGCAAATTGAATTTTTTAAAGAAAAGCATGATGAGTTTGTCTCACAGTATGGAACGACAAATGTAGCGGAAGATATTGCAGATACGTTTACAGCGTTTATTTTACAAGACTCAAAAAAGGTGAAAGAAGGAACGGAGTTAAAATATAAAAAAATCGCCTTTTTCTATCAATTCCCCGAGCTTGTAAAAATGAGAGCGGAAGTGTTGTCGGGATTATATGATATTTCGAAAACGATTGAACAACAAAGTGGAAACTAATGTGAGTTATATATGTTAGTTAAGAAAACGTAAAGAATTTTAGTTCTTTGCGTTTTTTATGTTGATAAAATTGAAAATTCTGTCTTTTTATCAAAAAGAAGAAGGAACTATCACTATAAAATAGAATTAGTATAAAAATGTCACAATTTAGACACAATTATAATGCGCGTGTTATAGGGGCTATAAGTTTACTCTAGAGGAGGTAATGAAACGTATGAAAACGATTCTTGCTGTTGCTGGTCTCATTTGGGTAATGTCTCACGGTTTTCCGATTTTTGAAGGGGAGCAAATTCGTAGTGCATTGGATAAAAAGTTTAGTGATTATCATGTAATAGATCGAAAAGATAATGTCGTTACAGTACGTGTGAAAGATTGTTTCCATACAGTTACGGTTGCGGATGGAAACGTTAAAAATGAAACAAAGATGTGTGATAAAAAGTAAAAGAAAGAAGCTGACTATAGTCTATCGCTCTAAGTCAGCTTCTTTTTCGTTTCCCAATTAGAAGTTTTTCAAATGCCTCAACAAACACATACATAAGTGTTGCGAGGACGCATGTGAGTAGTACGCTTAGTAAGACAAGTGTGAAATTAAATACTTGGAATCCGTAGCTAATTAAGTAGCCAAGGCCTTGTTTAGAGACGAGAAGTTCGCCGAATATAACACCGACCCACGATAATCCAACGTTCACTTTTAACGTTGAAATAATGGCTGGGAAAGATGCAGGGAGAACGACTTGTTTATAACATTGCCATTTATTTGCGCCAAATGTGTCCATCACTTTTATATAGTTAGAATCGACTTCTTGGAATGCGCTGTAAATAACGAGAATGGTAATGATGATAGAAATGATTACTCCCATTGCAATTGACGAAGAAATATTTGGGCCGAAGATTACAATGATAATTGGCCCAAGTGCCACTTTTGGCATGGCGTTTAGGACGACGAGATATGGATCAAGTACGCGGGCGAGAAGTGGTAGCCACCAAAGGAAAGTAGCGATAATGGCTCCGAGCACTGTTCCAAGAATGAAGCCTACTCCCGTTTCAAGTAATGTCGTCCATATGTGGACCCAAAGCGAACCGTCCATCCATTTATTAAGGAAGAGATCCCAAATGCTTGAAGGAGAGCTAAAGAGTAAAGGGTCAATCCATTCTTTTTTGCTAGCGATTTCCCATAGTGCAAAGAAAAGAATGAGCAGTAAAAGCTGCAAAGAGCGTGCTAACCATGCGCGCCTGCGTTCTTTTTTCCGAAACTGTTCATGTAGTTGCTTTATATTATCCAAGACGCTCCAGCTCCTTCCATATATTTTGGAAGAGGGATGGGAAGTCATGGTGATGGCGTGATTCTAACGGTGATAAGGAACGGATGCTTTCTGGGACGATAAATGTTTTTGCAATTTTTCCGGGATTCGCTTGTAGTAAATAAATACGATCACTCATCGCAATTGCTTCTTCAATATCATGCGTAACGAGTAGTGAAGTTTTCTTATATGTGTGTAGTAAGCTGAAAACGAGATCTTCTAGTTTCAATTTCGTTTGATAATCGAGCGCCGAAAAAGGTTCATCTAGCAATAAAATTTTTGGATCGGTCGCTAATGTTCGAACGAGGGCGGCACGTTGACGCATACCACCGGATAGTTCACGAGGGTATTGCTGCTCTACATCATGTAGACCGACTTGCTTTAAAAGCTGTAAAGTATGTTCTTTCGTCTGTTCATCATAAATGTTTCGGATATGAAGTCCAAGCATAATATTTTCTTCAATTGTCTTCCAAGGGAACAAGTAGTCTTGCTGCAACATGTACCCCATAGATGAAGTTTTCGTTGTAATGGGCTCACCATCTAAAAAGACGATACCTTCAATTGGATCAAGCAGCCCGGCAATAATGGAGAGGAGTGTCGTTTTGCCACAACCACTTGGACCGAGTATCGAAATGAATTCGCCTTCTTCCACTTGTAAACTCATATCTTCAAGAATCAATTTGGCATTCTCTTTTGCGAAAAAGCAGTGAGAAACGTTACGTATTTGTAAAAAGCTCATACACTTCGCCTCTATTTCTTAATAACGCTCTCGGCAATTTTCGTATTGACGAGCGCTTCATGTGGAACTTCTTTTTGTAATTCGCCAGCGTCTTTCATAATCGTTTGGAGCTGTTTCCATTCTTCAGCATCTAATAGCGGATTTGTCGCATAAGAATGTTGCTTTTTATACCGTTCAATTACTTTTACTGTAATGTCTTTTGAAGTGTCTTTAAATAACGGAGAAACGGCATCAGCAATTTCTTCTGGGCTATGAGTATCAACCCATTGTTGTGCTTTATAGAGCGCCCGTGTGAATTTTTCAGCAGCAGCTTTATCTTTCTTTAAGAAACTTTCTTTTGCCATGAACGATGTATACGGAACAGTACCAGATTCATTTCCGAACGAAGCGACGATATATCCTTTTCCTTCTTTTTCGAATATACTTGCAGTCGGTTCAAAGAGTTGGACAAATTCTCCCGTACCAGATGCGTAGGCATTTGCAATATTAGCAAATTCGATGTTTTGAATTAAGTTTGTATCTTTGTGAGGGTCAATGCCATTTTTCTTTAAAACGTATTCTCCAACCATTTGCGGCATACCGCCTTTACGCTGTCCTAAAAACGTAACACCTTTTACGTCATTCCAATTAAAAGAGTCTAATTTTTTACGCGAAACTAAAAATGTTCCATCTGTTTGTGTAAGTTGTGCGAAGTTAATGACGGGGTCTTTTGCGCCTTGTTGATGAACGTAAATAGATGTTTCAGAACCGACGAGAGCAATATCAATCCCGCCAGATAATAAGGCAGTCATCGTTTTATCTCCTCCAGCTGTTGTTTGGAGGTCAACATGTAATCCCTCATCTTTAAAAAATCCTTTTTCAATCCCGACATATAACGGGGCATAGAAGAGAGAGTGGGTAACTTCGCCGACGCGAACATTTTGAGTTTGTTCTTTCGTGTCTTCTTTTTTACTACTGCAAGCAGCAAGTGTGAAGACAGCTAGTAACATGATACAAAAAACAGCTATTAATTTTTTCACTATATAACACCTCCTAGAAGTCACTCTACAAGCATGATATGTAGGTAAGTGCCCACATGTGAGTGTAGATAGCAGGAATTTTTTTGGTGATAAAGAAGTACAAATATAAGGGGTGATAAAATGGAGTACGAATATGATGATAGCGTACATTTACATCTTGACTATTTCGGAACAGAATGTGATATGGAATCGATTGCTTATAAACGGAAGAATGAAGACGTGTGGGATGTATATTTTAATTTTGGAGCATATGGTCTTCAGAAAGATGGGATCGAGACGGGTAAATTTATGGACGAATATGCTGGCTATTACGTTTTTTCTGTACATGCTCGTGATCTTAGTTGGGAATTTGGAAGTGCTCAATTTGAAGAGTGGGTTTTGAAAAATCATATCGTAGAAAAATCGCTGCAAAAATAAGGAGGAATTTTGTGGTCGATTTTCTCATTTTCTTATTCATTTTTGTAGTGGGATTTTTTATTATGCAAGTGCTCATTTACCGATTTGCAAAGAAAAACATCCAAAAATATACAAAAACAAAATGGATTCATATGTGGCTAGAGATGAATATGAAAAAGGGTCCGAGATTAGATTTTTTTGATTTTGTAGTTATTGTACTCGTATGTATCGTATGGAAAATATGGCTGTTTCCTTTTATATAATACACATGCTAATGATTTTTTCTTTTATCATAAAATAACGAAAAGAACCTGTCTTGTGGCGGGTTCTTTTCGTTATAGTAATAGTTGTAAAAATTTGCATTTATAAGTGAAATAGTGAGTAGTATTGTGAAAGATATTTTGACAAATACAGAAACATATACATACGGAATTAAAGTGTGATTACAGAATGGACAAATTGGCTGTGTGCAAAGTGTGGGGTAATAAGAAAGAGGTCGTCCACCGTTGGACGACCTCTTTCTTATTATGCTTGGTTCGTGCGGAAGAATGGAAGCTTCTGCACAATGTGAATTAATCCGTATGCAAGAATTAAGCACATAAGAGGATTAATGAAAAATCCATAGCGATTAATTGCTAAGAATAAGTTTGAGAAGATAATGTAAATAATAGAACTTGCTACTAGCATCATAACGCGTTTATGTTTAAATGAATTTAGCATGAAGCAGAAGCTGCTCAAGAATGTACCGATGATAAACACTCTATGACATAGTTGCATAAAGTTGTGAATACGGTATTGGTCTACAGCAGGAGCTGTTTTGAATAATTCAATTGTTTTACCGACAGTGAACCAAGAGAACCAATAAGTGAAGTCCGTCTTAAAGCCGTTCTTGATTAATTCTTTTGCGTATGCCCCTTTGTCATCTAAGCCTTTGGCTCTCATTTCATTTACTATATTTTCATATCCAATTTTATTAAATGGATCAGCACCCGCAATTAGTGGATCAGCACCTTGGGTTGAGAATAAAATAAATTGGTTGAGTGCTAAATAGTTACGAACAACCCATGCACCAATAATAAAGAAAGGCCCGATAAACCATAACAATCCGATTCGAATGGAGTCTTTAAATCCATATGTAAATAACACAACAAGAACAGGAATGAGCATCATTGGAGCTGGATTTGGACGGAACATAAGTAAAATTGAAACGACAATTCCAAACCATATATGGAATTTCACTTTATTGTATTTCCATGCGAGAACAAATACATATACACATAACGCTAATAAGAATATGGATGGAACTTCTGTTAGCAATGTACGGAAGTATGTATAGTTACTTGGATAAATAGCATATAAAATACTTGCAACAATTCCATAGATGTTTTTTTCGAACAATTCTTTTCCTATTAAGAATACTAATAGCACTGTGCATAGGTTCATAATCATGTTAATAACAGTTGCTACGTAATAGTAAGGAATTGATGTAATATCAGAAATAATCATAGCGCCAGCTAATAGTAATGGCTGACCTGGTGTGATATATGCATTTTTTCCTGGAACTTCACTAGGTTCTAAATACACATAACCAAATACACCATGTTTTAATAGTTGTTCAGCTGTTAACGAATAGTTAAAGGCATCATTTGCACCATATGTTACTTTGACTAACTCTCCATCTAATCCTGGCTGTTTTACTAAACAAAAAACGTGCAACAGGAAAGAAAGCGCCAAAATTGCATATACCGCTTTAGGCAAACTCTTAAACTTAGTAAGCAAAAATGAGCAACTCCTTTTTTATTAATTCTTTCGTATTTTCATGTGAAATCTTTAATAGTATTAAGGATTTCCAAAACATAGTTATTATATCATAAAGTGGAATGCTGAAATTAAGTTTTTCAAGAATGAGTAATTTGTATGCCATAATTTAACTGTTTACTAAGGGAATATTAAGACAATACATTTATGATAGAATCAAGTATGCAGAAGAAATATGTCATATATGTTATTTTAATAGAAATAGTTCTTTCGATGCGGGGGAAATTAAGACATAGAAACGAGGGAATGAATTGAAGTATGGTTCTACACTTTTTGATCTTCCAAAAAGAAATATATTAATTTCTAGCATTATAAGTAGTATGGTGACTTTATTAGTAATAACTATGCTGTTTATGCTTTTAAAGGTTTTTAATTTAGACATAATGAAAGCTCATTTAAATCAAAATCTTGTTTTAATTGTTATGATGATTTTAATATGGGGCATAACATTTTATATTTCACATTTTAATAAAAAAGAGATGTCTACACTTAGGGCATCCCTACGAGTGCATTTTGTATTATTTTTACTAGCTCATACAGTAGCGTTATTTTATATTGTCATGCAAGTTAATATGAGTTTTATAGAGGCAATGAATTGGATTTACTTGTATAACATGCAGTTTATATTAAGTTTTGTAGTAATTTATGCAATATACATTCTTGTTTATAATTTAATAGGCAAGGTTTTTCTAAGTATGATTTTAACGAGCTGTACGTTAGTCATTTTAGGTATTGTGAATTATTTAAAGCTTATTTTTAGAGGTGATCCGCTGTATCCTTCTGATTTCACACAAATTATGCATATGCAATCTGTTATACCGATGGTGATGGACTATTTTAGCTGGAGTTATATTTTTGTCATTATCTTAAGTATCGTGGCTTGTATTGTAGCAGGGATATATATGAGAAGGTATATTCAAAATGTAAAGACTCATCTAGGAATAAGAGCCTTATTAGTAGTAGGATCTATTTTTGTTCTATATGCGTACGGTAATTTTGCGAACACATTTATGAATAAAGTATTTCAAAAATCAGGTGTAGATTTTGTTTTGTGGGATCAAAATGAGAACTATGCTTCAAATGGTTTTGTACTTGGGTTTATTAGCAATTTAGATACAACAGTTATGGAAAAACCCAAAAATTATTCTAAAGAAAATATGCTTCAAATAGCAAACGATATAAAAAAACAATATAGTGGAAATATAGGGAGCCAAAAGAAAAAAGAGAAACCGAATATTATTTTTGTAATGAGTGAATCGTTTTGGGATCCGACGAAAGCAACTAACCTTTCTTTTAGTGAAGATCCTGTACCAAATTTACATCATTATATAGAAAACTTTCCTGGTGGACAAACTATTTCTCCTACATTTGGGGGAAATACGGCGAACGTTGAATTTGAGGCATTAACGAGTTATTCAATGAGTTTGTTAAAGCCAGGTTCTATACCATATCAGCAGGTTATTACAAATAAGAAAGAAATTCCATCAATCCCTACGGCGTTGAAAAAAGAAGGGTATTACACAAGTGCAATTCATTCATTTGGTCGCACATTCTTTAAACGTGATGATGTATATAAGGTGTTAGGATTTGATAAATTTAATGCAGCTGATACGATGGAAAATGTAGATGTTGATGGAGATTATATTAGTGATTTAGCGATGAGTAAAGAGATAATTGCTGAGTTAGAGAAACAAAAACAACCTACATTTATTCATGCAGTTACGATGCAAAATCATTTTCCATTTACAGAGGGCCGATTTGGTGAAAACCTAATAGAAATTAGCGGGCTAGAAAATGAAGAATCAAAGGGAGAATTAGAAACGTATACAGAAGGGGTAAGACGTTCAGATGAGGCCCTTCAATATTTAATAGAGCAACTAGATAATTTAGATAGACCTACATTATTAGTATTCTTTGGAGATCATCTTCCATCATTAGGAACAAATAAATCTTTTTATAAAGAGAATGGGTATATAACGAATGAAAAAACACCGAGCGAACGTTTAGCGATGGCCCAAACGCCGCTATTAATGTACGCAAACTTTGATATGCCAAATGATAATTTAGGTGTAGTAAGTCCAATTTATTTTTCTAATCTTATTTTTGATTATGCAGGATTAAATAAATCTTTATTTTATCAATTTTTATCGGGATTTTACAAGGAAATACCGGTGCTTAGAGATGAATTAAAAGTTGATAAAAATGGAGAAGTAATCAATGATTTAACAAAGAAACAAAAAGAAATGTTAGAGCAATATAAAATGCTTCAGTATGATTTACTTGTTGGAAATCAATATAGTAAAGATATCCTCTTTAAATAAAGTGAAACTTTAATCAGTGGGGGTTTTCTTCATCCCCCACTGATTATTAGCCTTCACCAATCGGACTTTTATGGGCAGCCCGACCCCCACCTAACTTCTTTGCTTTGCTGAATTTTGAGGTGGGGGTCTTACTGCCCGTTAAAGCGGGATAAAAGAAACAAAAAGAACTTGTATAACGATACAAGTTCTTTTTTATAGTATTTAACGGGGTAACCAGACAAGCTGGGTTTAGGGAGTATTACCTGTACATTTAGTATAAATGAAAATATAATCGTTTTATCAGTTGATTTGTGAGAAATGTGTGAATTTTAACGTTTTTGAAAACTACGTTCCTATCGATACGATTTGGCATAGGTTTTTATGAATGCAAAAACTTTATAAGATCTTCGTTTACTTCATCCGCTAGGAGTGTAGGATTTCGTTCTATTAAGACACCAAACTTTCCTTCATTCTTACGTGTGAAAGATTGTAGTTACTTATTCCTCATCAATTCCCCGTAAAAGCCCGATTAGTGAGGGATAGTTAATTTACCACTTATATAAAATCTCTCCCACATAATATACGTATTATTGTTTATAATTTTTATGATTACATATCGTCTGAAAATATTAAAACGTTGGGATGATTTTCCTCAAATGTTCGATTTATCTTTGTTTGTATAAGAAAATCATTTATTATAATAAATGGTATTCTTCGAGATATTATGTTGAAGGGGTGTTGAAGTGAAAGAAAGTTTTCTATCATATAAAGAAGAAGAAAGGAATGCCAAAATCCTTTTGTGGGTGCTATACGTCATTGTTGTTTCATACCAAATTTTCTATGCAATCGTATTAGAAAATAAATCACTAACGGATAAGGGACATAGCATACTATGGCAAGTTATTTGCGGAACTGCAATACTCGGTATGAATGTATATTTAATAAAAAAAGAGAAAGTGAATTTTGTGAAATATGCATGTGTATTTGCATACATAGGAATAGAAATTGCTAACATATTTTCGTATATGCTTTATAATGAGGCGGCATTTGATGGGGGAAATATAGTAGAAATTATTCTTATCTTCTTTGTACCTATATTTTTAAATAAAAAATATTTTGTGTTTGTACTTTCAACTATTGTAGGGAAATATGTAATTTACTTATTTGTATTAAAAGAAGTAAAAGGATTTATGTTCCTCATTATGTATACACTCGTATTAATAGCAGCATACATCATTTTAAATCGATTTATACAATACCTTTCAGCGGTAAAGGAAAGTATTAAGATTGCTAGTGAATCACAAAAATTAGCAGTAATCGGAAAGATGGCAGCGACAGTGGGACATGAAATTAAAAATCCACTTGCTTCATTGAAAGGGTTTACGCAATTACAACGAGAGAAGCATGAAGAGGACCCTATTTATAAACAGATGATTTTTGAAATAGAAAATATGAATAATATGATAAGTGAATTGATGGAAGTTGCTACATGTAAACCTTCTATTTATAAGAAACATAATATAGGTGAAATTGTATTACAAGCAGTAACAATTCTTCGAGAAAAAATGAATGAATCTAGTATCCAGCTTATTTCTAATATCGAAGAAAAGATGATAGAAATTGAATGTGATGAGCGGAAAATGCGAGGAGTTTTTCTATATGTCATAAAAAATGCTCTGGAGGCAATGGAGCAAGGTGGCACATTAGAGTTACGGTTAGAAAATAAAGGACAAGATTATGTAATGCTAAGTGTAATCGATAATGGTTACGGTATTAAGAAAGAGAATGTGGCTCGTGTTACAGAAGCTTTTTATACAACAAAACAAGATAAAATTGGTTTGGGACTTACGGTAGCAGATCGAATTGTCAACGAACACCTTGGTACGTTACATATTTCAAGTGAAAGAGATAAGGGAACGAGAATAGATATTATTCTTCCAAAAAAGTGTGGAAATAATGAAATCCAATTGAGAGAAAAGCTAGGAGTTACCATATGAATAAAGACGGTATATTTAAAAATGAAGAAATGAAGGCGCTGAAAATATATTTAAGTTTATTTTTCATTATATTTTTTGTATACGATCTTGCCTACGAATTTATTGTACCTTTAATAGGAGGAGAGCAAGAAGGAGTAGGACAATTTGAAGATGGTTTAGGTTTATGGCTTTATTTTCTGATGGTGGTTTTATTTTGCATTGGAATATACTTTATGAAATGGAAAAATCCATTTGCAGTAAAGTATATTATTCTAATTGGGTATAATCTATTAGATTTTATCCATAATATTATGATTTACTACGGTAGTGATACTGAGTTTGATGGTGGGAATATAGTAGAAGGATTTTTTATTTTATTTGCCCCACTTTTTGTGAATAAAAGATATTTTTGGTTAGTTCCGAGCATACTTGTTGGAAAATATGCTCTTATAGGAATCATGATTCACTCATCACTCGTTTTAATTCCGATGGCATTATATAGCGTATTTACTATCATATGTTGGATTATGTTTTTAAGGTTCCAATCTTACGTTCGTACGCTTGAGATGATGAATAAAGAAATACAACAAACAGAAAAGTTAGCAACTGTTGGAAAAATGGCTACAGTTATTGGTTCCAAAATTAAAAGACCTTTAGCTAATTTAGATAAATTTGTAAATAAGCAAGCAGTTAAATATCCAGAGGATAAAATATATAGTGATATTATGAAACAAGAAGTAGAACGAATTCATACAATCGCTACAGAACTTAGTGGATTTGAGAAATCTAAATCAATAGAATCAGAAGTTCATAATATAGAAGAAATTATCGCTTATGTTATTCGAGTTATGGGGAAGCCTGCTTTAAATCAAGGTGTGCACATACAAGGTATTTATAGTAAAGACATACCATCGATTACATGCGATGAAAAACGATTAAAACAAGTGTTTTTTAATTTAATTAAAAATGCGATTGAAGCAATGTCAGTTGGCGGAACGATTACGATTAAAGTGACTGTAGAAGATGCAATCATTGTTCAAGTTAAGGATGAAGGTTGCGGCATTCCAAAAGACAAAATCCCGAAGCTAAATGAAGCCTTTTACACAACAAAAGAAACGGGAACAGGTTTAGGTTTAGTAGTTACAGAAAAAATTATTAAAGATCACAACGGTAAAATGAGTTTTGAAAGTGAAGTTGGGGTTGGAACGACGGTGAAGGTTATGTTGCCGATACAATAAAAAATGTATTTTAAAAAGGGAAATCATTTATTTGAGAGTGATTTCCCTTTTTTGTGAATAAAAATCCGGAAGTGTTTACACTATTGGTGCATTATGTATAATTACGAATCTAAGATATGGGTATTTTTATGGTGGTAATATAGAGTGAGTTTGTTAGTTGTTGACCTAAATTATTGAGGCTTTTTCTGTTGAATAAATTATTTTTAAGAGAGAACTAAATATTTGTGATTAGAAAAACAGAATATACAGCACTGGTAGTAATTCCAGGATTAATATAAAGGGATATAGCATCTCCTCTCGAAACGAGGTTTCCGGTTGTAATGCTACTCCAAGTTACAGTAGCTGGACCTACAGCTGAAGTAGGATTAAATACTTGAAGTTACCCCGATCCAGTAATTTTGTCAGTAGTAGACTACTTATTTTGAAAATGTAGTATTTAATGAGATGAGAAAATCATCTGTTTTCTTAATAAAATAATCTGGTTGTACAGTAAATGTAGCAGATTGATAGTTTGGTAACCATTGTACGCCAATCGTTCGTACATCTGCCTGTTTTCCAGCAAGTATGTCAGCATCACTATCCCCAATAAAAATTGCTTCGTTTGCATTTACATGTAATGTATTTAATACAAGAAGAATACCTTCAGGATCAGGTTTTGGCTTCATTACATCATCTCCAGCTACTATACAGTCGAAGAAAGAAACTAATCCTAATACTTTTAGAGAAATGTCCAGGCTTCTTCTTGCTTTTCCAGTTACGATAGCTAACTGAAACCCTTGTTTTTTTAAATGTATTAAAAGGTCTACTATTTCATGATTTTGCTCTACGTAATCATGATGCTTTTCTTCATAACATTCATAGTATCTTTCAACTGCTACTTCTTTTTCTTCAGAGAGTAAGTTCTCATGGATAATACCAATTTCACTTGGGCCAAACATAGAAAGAATCTCTGCTTCAGTAATTTCTTTATTATCAAATTGCCAAAAAACGTTTTGAAACGAGTAATAACATAAAGGTAAAGTATCAGCTAGTGTGCCATCAAAATCAAAAATAATTGTACGTAGCATTTTCTCACTCCTGTTTTAAGTTATTTTAAGGTTTATTTAAGGATTTATGTTGTGATATACTTAAAATAACTTAAAAGTACTTAAAAGTAAATAAAAATGGGTGAGAGTATGAATCAAGAGGAACGTTTAATAAAAATAATGGAGTATTTGAATGAACATAGGACGATGAGTTTGAAGATAATGTGTGAGCTATTTCAAGTCTCCAGAGATACAGCAAGAAGAGATATTGTAAAGTTAACAAATGAAACAACAATAGTGCGAACCCATGGTGGTGTAGCTTTATCATCTTTCCACCATAAAATATCGGATTATGTAAATCGTGAGGAAAAAGAAATTGAATATAAGATATCTATTGGAAAGCGAGCTGCTTCTTTTGTAGAAGATAATGAAGTGATTTATCTTGATGTTTCAACAACTGTTAACTGTATGGCTTCATTTTTGACAGCAAGTAACATAACGGTTGTTACAAATTCAATTGATACAGTAAATCATTTAATGGATATGGAGAATGTAAATATTCATATTTTAGGTGGAGAATTAAATAAACACTCACGTTATATGACGGGTTTTTCTGCAATGGAGAAACTAAAAGATTATCATTTTGATAAGGTTTTTATTGGATCACCCGGTCTTACAGAAGATGGTGTCTATTATGCGTATGAGGAAGATATTCATTTTAAGCGTCAAATTGTTAAACAAACAAATGAAGTGTTTTTACTTGCTGATGAGACAAAAATGAATCAACGTCAAAACTTTAAGGCGCTGTCATTAGAATCGATAGATACAATTATTACGAATGATGCTATACCTGGCGATTTAGAAAGAGTAGTGAAAGAATATGGAATTGAGCTAATCGTTGGAGTGAAGTAAAGGGGGACGTAAAAATGAAGGGGATTATATTTGATATTGACGGAACGATGTTAGATACGGAAAAAGCAGTTTTATATTCATTACAGAGAACGTTGCGAGATGAAGGGATGAATTATTCATTAGAAAAGCTACATTTTGCATTAGGTATTCCTGGTATGGCTACGTTACAAGAAATTGGTGTGGAAAATATGAAAGCAGTTCATGAGAAATGGATACGTAATATGGCAGATTTTAAGAATGAAATTACAGTATTTAAAGGAATTGCGGAAGTGATTGAAATAGTATCTTCATATAAGATTCGAACTGGTATTGTGACTTCAAAAACACGTCAAGAGTTTATCGATGATTTCCAGCCATTTGGATTACATTCATATTTTGAACACTCTATTTGTGTGGAAGATACAATGAAACATAAACCACATCCAGAGCCACTTGTGACATGTCTAAAAAGATTGAATATAGAGGCACAAGAAGCGATATACATAGGTGACTCAGTATATGACTTACAATGCGCAAAACAAGCGGGAGCAAAATTTGGTTTAGCCTTATGGGGAGCAAAGACAAGGAAAGGATTCGAAGAGGCTGATTATATTTTTCAAACGCCTCATGAAATTTTAAGTTTAGTAAAAAGAGATAGCTAATTTAGCTACCTCTTTAAAAATTTATAACCACCATTTTTCCTGTGGAATCAAAGTAACATCCACTTCAAAATTTTCTTTAAACCAATTATACATCAATGTTTCTTTCACTAAATATTCAGAGGCAGAGTGTGATACACCGATGAGTGACATATTCGTTTCTTTTACGTAATCCATAATGAGCGAGTATTTCTGTTTACCGTAATCATTGTCGATATGGCAATGGATTTCCCCAGTAATATATGCTTCAGCACCTTTTGCTTCTGCTTCTTTCATGAGAGACACGACATCACCACATCCTGCAATAATTGCAATTTTTTTGATAGAATTATGTTGTTTACCTTCGAAGTCTGTATAAGGAATATGGAAGAGATTTTTTAGACGCTTTTGGAGTGCTTCTGTGGATGTTTCATCTATTTCACAAATAAGGCCAACTGGCTCTTGTTCTGGACCTTCATATGCAAAGCCGTCAACTACATGAGCATGTAAAGATTTTGCAATTGAAATGCTCGTTCCATGCGTTTGATGAATATCCATTGGTCCGTGACATGTATATATAGAAAGTTGTTTTTCTTTTATTGCTTGCAAATATTTTTCAGGTATTGGAATAAAACCACGACCTGATTTTCCAAGTGGATCACCGCATTCCATTACAAGTGGGTGGTGCATAAAAAGTAAATCACCAGATGTGGACTGTGAAATGAATGTTTCAAGAACGTCATTTGTAGGAAAAACAGCTAAAAATACTTTATTTACAGTTTCAGCTCCTCGTATCATAAGACCGTTAAATAGCTCTACAAAATTGGTTTCGAAAAATTGTTGCCACGGAAAGTGGATAGGATCATATACAGATGGGATAAATCGACTAAAGGCACTATCTTTTCCATATTTTTTGATTTGGAACAAATGATTGAGTGATTGTTCTATTTCTTTTAAAGCTGGCATGTTATGTTATCCTCCTTGAACTAATTAGATGTTTTTGTTCTTCACAGCGAAATAAGAAGCGGTTAGGAAACAAATAAAACCTAAAATCCAACCAATAGAAGGAGAATAAGGAAGTATATGTTGTAATATCATACCGCTAGAAATAAAAAAGCTACCGAGTAGACCTAGGAAGATGGGGTATCGCAGTAATTTGAGCATGAGTGATACAACCTCCTTTACTACATACATTGTATATTGTTCGTAATTTTCTGTATATATTTTTAAAGAAAAATGGTGGTACAATATATGAAGGATACGAGAAGAGAGGATGAAGATTAGAGTATGTACGTTACTGTAACAGAAGCAGCATATAAAAAGATTATGGATACGATTCCAAATGAAGCGAAATATATAAAGTTATTTTACGATAATGAAGGTTGCGGTTGTGTAATGAGCGGAATTATCGATTTAGTAGCTGTAGCAGAAAAAGATGAGCGCGATGTGGATATCGAATCTAGCACAATGAATTTTATCGCAGATCGCACAAAGCTTGTATTTATGGATGATAAATTAACAGTTGATTGGCATGAAGGTGGAGGGACGTTTCAGCTGAAGAGCCCGAGCCAATTTTATAATCCAAATATGAAGTTACACGTTCGAGTGTAGTAAAGAAAAGGTGGTTCCAAAACGTATTTTGGAGCCACCTTTTTTAGTGTATAAGTCGCTATATTTAAAAAATCGCTGATATAATTCGAGTTGCGCCGATATATTTTGAAAATCGCCGATATAATCAGAGTTGCGCTAATATATTCAGAAAATCGCTGATATAATTTCATGCCCCAAAACGTTTCATACAATAAAAAGATTTTTTCACATAATGAAATGTACATATGATTGAATTTTCTGTATAATCTTATTTGCGGAGGGGATACGCATGAGAAGATGGGGAATTGAGTTATTAATTTTAGCAGTCGTTATCATTTGGGGGATTAATTTTACGATTGCGAAATATGGACTTTTAGAATTTACAGCAATTGAGTTTACTGCACTTCGGATGATATCGGCGGCACCGCTTATGTTACTCCTTACATTTTTTATTGAAAAGTCGGTTTATATGGAGAGAAAAGATATACCTAGATTAATCATCGTTAGCGTTGTAGGTATTGTACTGTATCAAACGTTATTTATGGAAACTGTTAAATATACATCCGCTACAAATGCCTCTTTACTCATTTCTATTTCACCTATTTTTACAACTGTATTTGCGATTATCTTAAAACAAGAAAAGTTTTCTTCTCGAAAGCTTATCGGTTCGATTATTGCCTTTTGTGGTGCAGCCTTAGTTTTAGTAGCAGGGCATTCACTGGCTAGTTCTTTTTACGGGAATGGGATTGGACTCATTACATCAATATGTTGGGGGCTTTATCCTGTTTTAGCTGGTCCATTAATTAAAAAATATTCAGCGCTACGTGTTACCGCATGGTCAGCACTAGTTGGCGCGATTCCACTCTTGCTTTTAAGTGGACCATACGTATTTATAATGCCATTTCATATTACACATGGAATAACACTATTCGCTTTACTATATTCTATTTTCTTTGTAACAGTATTTGGTTTAGTAATGTGGTATGTTGGTGTTCAAAAAATTGGAGCATCACATACGATGGTATATATGTATATAACGCCACTTGTAGCTGTTTTATTTGCAGCTGTATGGGCAAATGAATACGTATCGTTTCAACAAATAATCGGTGGAATTATTATTTTCTTCGGTTTATGGTTTGTGAAATCGGAGAAAGTAAACATTCATTCTACTGCGGGGGAACCTATATCAAAATAGGAAAACAGATCACCTATGATCTGCTTTCCTATTTTTTTATTTTTGGTAAGAAGATGAGAAATAAGATCGCAGTAATAAGTGGAATTAAGTTTAAAAATGGAATACGGAAGAGTGTAATAAGAATAATACCCGGAAGAAGGACACCGAGGACAGCGTAGAAAATACTATGGTTTTTCGTGTACCAATACAATGAAAGTCCAATAAGTGCAGGGATAATAAGGTGAATGAGAGCCATTAAAAAATAAATCATTAGACGCCCCCTTTATTTGTGTACTTATTACATCATATCCGTATGTTCATAGATTGATATCAATTTTTTCATAAATGGACGAAAAATGTTTGAAAAAACGTCACAAATTATGGGGGGGATGATCTTTGAAATCTTGTATAATATTATTTTCTAAAAATATTTAAACAACATAAACATACCGTTTATGTTGTTTTTAATTTGAGTGAAATGAATGTAAGTAGTATAGACTTGAAAAAATTTATTGTTGGATAGATAAAAATTACGGAAGAGGAGAACATCATGATTAGTATGTCATTAAGGTCGTTTAAAATTCAATCGTATTATATACTAGGTATTCTTTTACTAGGCTGGATGGTAACGCCGTTTTCAGCACATTTTTTAGGTGCAGGAATTGGACTTATCGTAAGTATGTATTGCGTTTGGCTTTTAGGGAGACGAATTGAGAAGCTTGGAGATAGTATCGTAAAGAAAACGAAAGCGCCGACGCTCGGTATGTTTAATCGTTTTGCCGCTGCTATTTTAGGCGCTATTATTATGTACGAAATTGAGCACCATATGGTGATGTGGGCATTTGCAGTAGGGATTA
Organism: Bacillus cereus group sp. MYBKT111-2; assembly: GCF_051915205.1. NCBI lineage: Bacteria > Bacillati > Bacillota > Bacilli > Caryophanales > Bacillaceae > Bacillus > Bacillus cereus group sp. MYBKT111-2. Next base: position 38,321 of record NZ_JBQAEG010000012.1, on the reverse strand, counting down.
TGGGCGGTTATTTCTTAATTGTTGTGAATTTAGGATACTATAGTATGAAAGATGAGAAAGAATTAACAAAGAGCTAAAAAGATAAAAAGCTTCTTTTTAGATGGGATAGATGATCCAGCCATGGCTAGAAGCGGTCAGAGCCTGTTTTACCCCATGCGATGTGAAACCAGAGATATGTAGCGAGTAGAGATATAATTTATATATTCGAAGCCGTGATTTGTCTGTGTGAAAATGGATTTACTCTGGAATAAGGGATACGATAATGGATAGTATAACAGGAAGCGAAACATTGCATAAAATACAGGTTTTTGCTTCCGATAAGTTAACATGAAATTACGTATTAGTATGACTTTTATGTTCTTTAAAAAAGTTGGATATAATACAAAAAACTATTCCGGTAATTAGAATAATATATTTTATCGTTTCACTTGTATGCTCAAATAAATTAACGTTAAGCATTACAAGTCCCCAAAACATTTGAATCGCTCCATAACTGAATAAAATTTTTCCTGTACGAGAAAAATTTTTCATAGGTTTCACCCCTTCCTATATATGTAAATTATATCATGAAAAACTAAAAACAAATAACTATAAAGTGAAAATTATGTAAATTAACAAACGAAGTCACAGATGAAGAGAGTAACGTTTCACTTTATATAAGATATAGAAAGAAGCTTACGTAAAAAACGTAAGCTTCTTTTTTATGTAAGTGTGTGTAACCGTTAAGCCGCATTGGGTTTTGTCGGTGAGTACGCGAAACTTTACGGTTACACGACACTTATTCATATGAGTAAAGGGTTATTCCAACAGAAAGTTTGCGCTTAAGCGATTGGACCGCCTAAGTTAATAATGTCTTCAGATACGCTGTCGAACTTTTTGAAGTTAGCTTTGAATTCATTTGCAAGTTCGATTGCTTTTGCTTTATAAGCAGCTTTATCAGCCCAAGTTTGTTCAGGCATTAACACTTCGTCAGGTACACCTGGTACGTGAAGTGGAACTTCAAGACCGAAGATGTCATGTTTAGCTGTTTCAGTTTTCGCAAGTTCACCGCTTAATGCTGCTTGAATCATTGCACGAGTGTAACCTAAGTTCATACGTTTACCAACGCCGTATTCGCCACCAGTCCAGCCAGTGTTTACTAAGAATACTTTCGCATCGTGTTTCTCAATTTTTTCACCAAGCATTTCAGCATAGCGAGATGCATCAAGTGGTAAGAATGGTGAACCGAAGCAAGTTGAGAATGTTGCTTGCGGAGATGTAACACCGCGCTCTGTTCCTGCTAGTTTACTAGTGTAACCACTTAAGAAGTGATACATAGCTTGTTCTTTTGATAACTTACTGATTGGAGGCAATACGCCAGATGCATCAGCAGTTAAGAAGATAATTGTATTTGGGTGTCCTGCAACACTTGGTAGTACGATATTGTCAATCGCATGCATAGGGTATGCAGCACGAGTATTTTCTGTTAAAGTAGTATCGTTATAGTCTGCGATACGCGTTTGGTCATTAATGATAACGTTTTCTAAAACAGATCCAAATGTGATTGCATCGAAAATTTGTGGTTCTTTCTCGTGAGAAAGGTTTACACATTTCGCGTAGCAACCGCCTTCAATATTGAATACACCGTTATCAGACCAACCGTGCTCATCATCACCGATTAATTTACGGTTTGGATCAGCAGATAATGTTGTTTTACCTGTTCCAGATAAACCGAAGAATAATGCTACATCGCCTTCTTCACCTACGTTTGCAGAGCAATGCATAGAAAGGATATCTTGTTCAGGTAATAAGAAGTTCATAATAGAGAAGATTGATTTTTTCATTTCTCCAGCGTATTCTGTACCACCAATTAGTACGATACGTTTTTCGAATGAAACCATAATGAATGCTTCAGAGTTTGTACCGTCAACAGCTGGATCAGCTTTGAAATTCGGTGCAGAAACAATTGTGAACTCTGATTCATGAGTTGTTAATTCTTCTTCAGTTGGACGAATGAATAGTTGATGTACAAATAAATTGTGCCATGCATATTCATTAATAACTTGAATTGGTAGGCGGTAATTGCGGTCAGCGCCTGCAAATCCTTTGAAGACGAATAACTCTTCTTTCTCTTTTAAGTATTCTAAAACTTTCGTATATAATTTATTAAAATGTTCTTCAGAAATCGGTTGGTTCACTGCTCCCCAAGCAATTTTGTCAGCAACCGATGCTTCTTTCACAATAAATTTATCTTTAGGAGAACGTCCTGTATATTTTCCAGTTGAAGCAGAAACGGCACCAGTCGAAGTTAATTTCCCTTCATTTCGCATTAATACTTTTTCCACTAATTGCGGAACACTTAGTTGAATCTGTGCATTGCTTCCGTTCAATAATTCGTGTAAACCAATTTGGACATTCACAGTACTCATATTTATATACCATCCTTTTCATTTAATGAAATATTTCTCGTAATCCCCAACAAGAGTATAACACAATTATATAAATAATGTATACTATTTATTTCTTTTTGTTTGTGTGAATACATTATTTCCTTATTAATATTTCATTTTAGGCGCATTGAGAAAAACTTTCACGAAAATGTGAATATTAATTGACAAATGAATATCATTTCTTTAGTATAGGTTGGGACGGATACTCTCTTATCCCGAGCTGGCGGAGGGACAGGCCCGATGAAGCCCAGCAACCTCACTTGTATTGGTAAACACAAGTGAATAGGTGCTAAAACCTGTGCGAGGCTACAGGTCTCGAACGATAAGAGCGAAGGGCAAAAAGCAGTATGCAAGTAGCAAATTAAACCTTTCCTCTCTATTATGTAGGAAAGGTTTTTCTGTATGCTTGTGTGGGAGAATAAATGTATGTCGCAATCTGTGGCAAATTAAGGATGAGTTCCGTACAATATATACAATTACTGTAGGGAGGTTTACCACATGACAAAAAAACGTCATCTGTTCACATCTGAGTCTGTAACTGAAGGACATCCAGATAAAATTTGTGACCAAATTTCTGATTCAATTTTAGATGCGATCTTATCAAAAGACGCAAATGCACGTGTAGCTTGTGAAACAACTGTAACAACTGGTTTAGTATTGGTAGCGGGGGAAATTACGACTTCTACTTACGTAGATATTCCAAAAATCGTTCGTGAAACAATTCAAGGCATTGGTTACACACGCGCAAAATACGGATTCGATGCAGAAACTTGTGCAGTTTTAACATCTATCGATGAGCAATCTGCTGACATCGCTATGGGTGTTGACCAAGCGCTAGAAGCACGCGAAGGTCAAATGACTGACGCTGAGATTGAGGCAATTGGTGCAGGAGACCAAGGTTTAATGTTTGGTTTCGCATGTAATGAAACACAAGAGTTAATGCCACTTCCAATCTCGCTTGCTCACAAATTAGCTCGCCGTTTAACTGAAGTACGTAAAAATGATACATTATCATACCTACGTCCGGACGGAAAAACGCAAGTTACAGTTGAGTATGATGAAAATGGTAAACCAGTACGTGTTGATACTATCGTAATTTCTACACAACATCACCCAGATGTTACATGGGAAGAAATCGATCGCGACTTAAAAGAGCACGTAATTAAAGCTGTAGTACCAGCAGAATTAATCGATGGAGAAACAAAATTCTTCATTAACCCAACTGGCCGCTTCGTAATTGGTGGACCACAAGGTGATGCTGGTTTAACAGGACGTAAAATCATCGTTGATACTTACGGTGGATACGCTCGCCACGGTGGCGGTGCATTCTCTGGTAAAGATGCAACAAAAGTTGACCGTTCTGCAGCATATGCAGCTCGTTATGTTGCGAAAAACATCGTAGCAGCTGGTCTTGCTGAAAAAGCAGAAGTACAACTTGCATACGCAATCGGTGTAGCACAACCAGTATCAATTTCAGTTGATACATTCGGCACTGGTAAAGTATCTGAAGACGTACTAGTAGAACTAGTTCGTAACAACTTCGATCTTCGCCCAGCTGGTATTATTAAAATGCTAGACTTACGTCGCCCAATTTACAAACAAACAGCAGCTTACGGCCACTTCGGACGTACTGATGTAGATCTAACATGGGAACGTACAGACAAAGCTGCAGCTTTAAAAGAGCAAGCTGGTCTATAATATATGAAAAAAAGCTTTGCGCAGTGAGCGCAAAGCTTTTTTTATTTCGTTTTACTTATCATTTGAATGCATGATTTGCAATACACTTCGCCTTCTAGCTCAATATACTTTTTTATATTCGTCATACCATTTGCCGGAAGCGGCATATGAATCCATGCTTTTTCATATGTTTGTATTTCTTTTTGGCATGATTTACAAACAGTTGGCTTTTTTTGAAACATGTGAAATCACCCTTTCATTTGACGTGCTTTACCCGCGCAAAAGGCACTGCTTAGTAAAAATAGTGTTGCGCATATAATACTTACTAATGTAGCGTATGGAATTGCGCCTTTTAGAGAAAAGCCGACAGTGATGGAAGCGATAAATAAGAGGATGAATGTTGTTGTTAATTTTTTGTATAGTTCCATAATAGGTAGACCTCCAATTTATTTTTTAGTACAAGTTTTAAAATTGAATTCTATGTATGTAGAAAATATAAAGAGTAGCTAAAGGTGTGTAGTCTAAGGAGTATAAGAAAGTGCACTTTCCTTTTTGTGGGTTATTATACTTATATTGTATCATGGCGCATTGTTGGCTTCATACATAATTGTGTAAAGATATGTATGATAAAATGAAGAAAAGTCTTTAAGAAAGGAAAGATGAAAAAATGAGCGTAACCGAACATAAAAAACAAGCGCCAAAAGAAGTGCGCTGCAAGATCATAACGATTTCTGATACACGTACAGAAGAGACAGATAAGAGCGGACAACTATTACATGAACTATTAAAAGAAGCAGGCCATACAGTGACATCTTATGAAATTGTAAAAGATGATAAAGAAAGTATTCAGCAAGCGGTGTTAGCTGGTTATCATAAGGAAGATGTAGATGTTGTATTAACAAATGGCGGAACTGGTATTACGAAACGTGATGTCACAATTGAAGCAGTATCAGCGTTATTACATAAAGAAATTGTTGGATTTGGTGAGTTGTTCCGCATGATTAGTTATTTAGAAGATATCGGAAGTAGCGCCATGTTAAGTAGAGCGATCGGCGGCACAATTGGGCGCAAAGTAGTCTTTTCAATGCCAGGGTCTAGCGGAGCGGTTCGTCTTGCGATGAATAAATTAATTTTACCGGAATTAGGTCATATTACATTTGAGCTGCATCGCCAATGAGTAAATGGGCTGGAATTGTATTGGCAGGCGGTATGTCGAGTAGATTCGGTGAGCCGAAAGCGTTAGCGAGCTGGCAAGGGAGTACGTTTATTGAGCATATTTTGAAATTGATGACAAGTGCGCTCCAAGAAGTTGTAGTCATTAGTCACTCCGATATAAAAGAGCGAGTAGAGCAACTCGTACAAGTTCCTGTTATAGAAGATATTCCGCATTATAAAGGAAACGGCCCACTTGCTGGAATTGTATCAGGAATGGAATACATAGAAGCTGATTGGTACGCTATTATGCCATGTGATGCGCCAAATGTTTCGCATGAGTGGTTTACCATTTTATTAGAGCAAACAAGCAATGAATATGATGCGGTTGTACCTATTATTAATGGAAGAAAACAACCGTTACTTGCAGCGTACCATAACCGCGTGAAAGAAAAGATTTATGCTTTGCTTCAAGAAGAAAAAAGAAGTATGGGTCAGCTTTTATCACAATGTAATGTGAAATATATTGCTGGTGAAGATGTACAAGCAAATGCGGATTGGTTTATAAATGTGAATACGAAAGAAGAATATGTGCAGGCTCAAAAAGACCTTTCAAATGAATGAAAGGTTTTTTTGTATACAGAAATTGGGGAACAATTACTGTATAAAGGTATGTGAGTAAGTTGATTTTAAGGGGAATTCTTAAAATCACTATACAGAGTAAAAATACTGTATAACCATATTTTAATTTTTATGGGTTTTTATTACAAGTCTATTTAGTTATGTTTATTTTTGTTATAATGAATATAGGAATAATATAATATTTCACCTTGTGTATCATTTATCCGACTTTAATGGGCAGTAAGATCCCCACCTCAACATTCAGGAAAAGCAAAGAAGTTAGGTGGGGGATCAACTGCCCATAAAAGTCCGATTGGTGAGGGCTGATAATCAGTGGGGGATGAAGAAAACCCCCACTGATTAAAGTTTCACTTTATTTAAGTAAATTTTACAATTGTATAATAAACTCCCTTCGTTTTTTGAAGGGAGTTTTTCTATTTAAGCAAGCAACTCTGATTCGTTATGCTGAAGGACTTCTTCATATTGGTTAAGCAAGCCACGAAAGATCTCATCCCAGCTTTTTGATTTCACATAAGATAAAGCTGCTATTCCCATCTGCTCCAGTTTTTCTTCATTTTGCAATAAAGAATAAATGGATGATAGAAATGCGTCCTCATTTTTGGGCGGACAAAGAACTCCCGTTTTTCCATCCGTAATAATATTTTTAACCCCGCCACTATTTGCACCGATGACAGGTGTGCCGCATGCAAGCGATTCAAGTACAACATTTCCAAATGTTTCAGTAGCTGATGGAAATACCATCATGTTAGAACAAGCATATGCTTCAGCTAAATCTTTTCCTTGTAAATATCCAGTAAAAGTAATATTTGTGCTCGGAACAGATTCACGCAAATTTTTTGCTAGCGGACCGTCTCCCGCGATGAGCCAATGAATGTCGTTTCGATTATGCGTCGTTTTCACGATAAGGTGTTGCAACGTATCAATATCTTTTTCAGGAGCAATCCGTCCAACATAGGAAAGGACATACTTCGCTGTAATATTATATTTTTTTCGGAATAGGTCTGTATTGTAAGATGGATGAAAGAGTGTGCAATCTACACCACGTCCCCATATGGAGAGGGCCTGAAAGCCTTTATTTTTTAGTTGGTGTAACGTTTCAAAGGAAGGAACGAAATTTTTTTGCATATGACTATGAAACCATTTTAAATAGTTCCAAAGCATATGAGAGAGAAATTCGATTTTGTAATAGCGTAAATAAGCATCGAAATCAGTATGATAAGAACCGACAACTGGGATGTTTAACTTTTTGGCATAATACAATCCACAAAGTCCCATGTTGAAAGGTGTAGCAATGTGAATCATGTCAGGTTTAAAGGAAAGAAGTTCTCGTTTAATGCGCGGAGTAGGAAAAGAAAAGCGGCATTCTGGATATAATATTGTTAACGGGATACTTCTCATCTTGTTCACATTCGCTACGAAATCATCTTCAGCTGTATGCTGAGGGGCGAAAACAGAATAGGCGATCTTTTCTTTCTGAAAATAACGTGTTAATCGTTCTAATGTTTTCGCAACCCCGTTGACTTGTGGTGTAAAAGTATCGGTAAAAATGGCGACTCTCATCATATCACTCCTTTATGTGAAAAGTGGGATGAATTGATAAAAAGAGATGATGCCAGAGCAAGTGCCGAGGCACATACCGACGAATACATCAGACGGATAGTGAAGCCCTAAATAAATACGAGAAATACCAACGCATAATGCTAACGGTAATAGAAAAACAAGTAAGTTTGGATTATAGCAAATAAATGGAATAAAGACAGAGAAAACGGCTGTTGTATGACCAGATGGGAAAGAGTGGTCTTGTAATGGATGAACTGGATATTTTGCATCCTGAATTGTTAAATAAGGACGTTTTCGTGGATACCATCTTTTTAATATTTGCACAGGAATATGGCTAATTGCTAACGAAATAGCAGTTGCAATTGCAGCTTGATGCAAAGTTCCACTTGCGAAAATTAAAAAGAACAGTGTGAGTGCGATAGAGAAAGTCGCGCCACCGATATGAGTAATATTGCTGAAAAAGATATTTAATGTTTTTTGATCAAAGTAGCGGTTAATTCCTCTAAAAATGTAACATTCTATTTTATATAATCCACTGACCTTCATGAAAATTCTCCTCCCTCATCTACATATATATGGAGATATTAGCTTTTATTTTAATAAGATTTTGTTGAGGGAGTAATAATGTTTTGTAAAGAAAAAGTTAGATTTTATATAAAAAAACTGCCAGTATTATGGCAGCAGTAAAATCATTTTTGTAGTGATTTATAATATTGACCTTTTTCAACGTATTGCGTGCGAATTCGCTCCATGTCTTTACGGTCTTCTTCTGTTAACTCACGAACGACTTTCGCTGGACGACCGAAAGCTAGCGTGTTCGGCGGAATTTTCTTTCCTTGTGAAACGAGGCTTCCAGCACCGATAAAGGCTCCTTCGCCAATTTCAGCACCATCTAATATAATAGATCCCATTCCAATTAAAGCGTCTTTTTTTATATGACAGCTATGTAAAATCACTTGATGTCCAACTGTAACATCGTCTTCTAAAATAAGAGGATATTGCGGGCTTTGATGAAGTGTACATTGGTCTTGTACATTTACCCGGTCTCCAATAATTGTCGGTGACACATCACCACGTATGACTGTATTAAACCAAATACTTGATTCCTCGCCAATTGTCACATCACCAGTAATGGTTACGTAGTCAGCGATAAAAGCACTACTCGCAATTTTCGGATTTTTTTCTTTGTAAGGATATATCATGTAAAGCCTTCCTTTCCTAGAGACTAGTTTCAGTGTATCAAATTATGAGAAAGAGTGAAATGGAGGAGAGCCGTATGTGGAATTATGAAGCTGAGCAAGCAAAGGCTGTCATCGTTATTGTGCACGGCGCAATGGAATATCACGGACGTTATGAAGCTGTTGCGGAAATGTGGAATCATATCGGCTATCACGTCGTGATGGGGGACCTTCCGTCACATGGAACGACTTCAAGAAATAGAGGACATATTGATTCGTTTGATGAATACATAGAGGAAGTTAAATTATGGGTGAAAGAGGCAAGAAAGTATCGGTTACCTATTTTTCTATTTGGTCATAGTATGGGTGGTCTTATTGTCATTCGTATGATGCAAGAGACGAAGAGAGAAGATGTGGACGGCATTATTTTAAGTTCGCCATGTTTAGGTGTATTAGCTGGACCTTCTGCACCGCTTCAAGCTGCCTCAAAAATATTAAATATTATCGCTCCGAAGTTACAATTTGCAACGAATCTTACAGTGGAAATGTCAACGCGTAATCATGAGGTGAGAGATGCGATGGAGAACGATTCATTGTTCTTGCGCAAAGTATCAGTACGTTGGTATAGTGAATTGATTAAGTCTATTGAAATCGCTCATAAAAAAATAGATGATTTTCCAGATGTTCCGCTCTTGCTAATGCAAGCATGTGAGGATAAACTTGTAGATAAAACACGTGTCCGCACTTGGTTTAATAATGTTAAAATAAGTGATAAGGCTTTTAAAGAATGGCCGAATTGTTATCATGAGTTATTAAATGAGTATGAGCGTGATGAAATTTTGAATTATATTCAGTCATTTACTGAAATACGCATCAATAACATAATAGAAACAAATAAGTAAATTATTTGTACATTGAATAGAGGAGATGAAGGAAGAAGTGAACGTACCGAGTAATCCCATAACGCTCATGGCGAAAGTATACCGTGATGTGTTTCCGGTTGTACACCATGAGCTAGCGATGTGGAAAGAGCGTGCCTACCATATTCCGAATGATGAGCTTCATAGTCAGGCAATCGCAAGTATTGAGCATAAAACGTTTCATTGCGAAGGCGGTGGCATTTTAGCACTATTAGCAAATGAACACCGTGAGGAATGTATTCGTTTTATCGTCGCATATCAAACGATTAGTGACTACTTAGATAATTTATGTGATCGCAGTACATCACTTGATCCGAATGATTTTGCCGCACTGCATGAATCTATGTTAATGGCATTATCACCTGAAGTAGAAGGTGGCGGTAATTATTATCGCTATCGTGATGATCAAGATGATGGTGGTTATTTAGATGAACTTGTTGAAACATGCCAAGATGTTTTAAAGAAAACGAAGCACTATGACAAAATTGCTCCTATTCTTCATGAACTTGCTTGTTATTATTGTGATCTGCAAATTCATAAACATGTGAAATTAGAAGAAAGAGAACCAAGATTACAAACATGGTTTGAAGCACATAAAGAAAACTTACCGGAGATGAGTTGGTTTGAATTTTCAGCATGTGCCGGTTCTACGCTTGGAATCTTCTGTCTTGTCGCATATGCCTTTCATGATGAATTACATGATGAAGATATTGCGAAAATTAGACAAGGATATTTTCCTTACGTACAAGGACTTCATATCTTACTTGATTATTTTATTGATCAAGAAGAAGACCGCATCGGCGGGGATTTGAATTTCTGTAGTTATTATGAAAACGAGCAAGTGATATTAGATCGTATGAAACATTTTGTAGAAGAAGCAGAGAAGAGCATTGGTGATTTGCCTCATGCGAAGTTTCATCGTCTCATAAGCCGAGGATTACTTGGTATTTATTTATCAGACCAAAAAGTATCAGCACAAAAGAATATGCACAAAATGGCACGTCGCATTGTAAAATACGGTGGTCTCACTTCACGATTCTTCTATTGGAACGGGAAGATGTACCGAAAGAAAACGGCGCAGTGATAAAGAAAACCACTCATGTAGAGTGGTTTTTTGTTATAATATGGTAAATGCGGTGGCAGAAATGAAGCAATTGTTTCAAAAGCTATATGACCATATTGAGGTTACATTACTCGTGCTACTCTCCATTTCATTTGTAACTGGAATGTATATGATGATGAATAAAGCCGGTGGTCCTACAACGATGGATTATGTAGCTCAAGTTATTATTGTATTGATTATTATAGTAGATATTGTCTTTTTAATAAGTGGTAGAAAAAAAGAAAATAGTAAATAAAAAAGCATTTGTACAAGGGAGTACAAATGCTTTTTTACTATGAGCGTATTTTTGAAAATACATATATAAGAAGTTCAATCACAAAAATAGCTAAAACAGATAGTCCGAATAAAGGCATGACAGCGCCTAGTATAACCATCATGATAAAGAAAACGAGTATGCTTTTCTTATCTCTTTGCTTTGGCGGTGCTGCTAATTTTCCTTTCGGCTTTCTTGCTAGCCACATTTTTATTCCGTAATAAATAAGAAGTAATAAAGATAATGTCGTTAGTAAGCATAATATTTTATTTGGCCATCCGAATAAATGACCTTCGTGAAGCGGGATACCGTAAGTGAACCATTGCGCAAGTAATCCATAATCACGATAGTCCGTTTTGGAAATGAGCTCTCCGCTATATTGATCAAAATAAGCTGTTATTTCTTCATTTGGTGCAACATGCATACCTGTAATACCGGAACCGCTTGATTTCGAAACAGTGAACACACCTTTTGGATCAGCTGGTAGTGAAATAACATACGGTTTCTTTATTTTAATTCCGTTTCGCAATTCATCGACAGAAATTGCTTTTGGCTCATTCGAATTCGATTCAGGAGGTGCTTCTTTTCTAGTTGCCCACGGCAATTCTTTTACCTTCGATTCAGGCGGTGCCATATACAACTTTGGATATCCGAGTGATTCATTTGACGATGCAATTTTATAAATTTGGTTACCCATAAATCCTGACCATGGCAATCCAGATGCAACTAACAAAACGAGAGGAATTGTAAATATAATACCGATAATAGAATGACGTCGTTTTGCTTTCTCTCGCTTATTGGATGCCGGTGTGTTTTTGAATCGGCGTATACTCATGTACAACCCAGTTACAATTAAAAAGATTGTCCAACATGCCGCAAGTTCTACAGTATAGTTGACGACAGTGCCACCAACTAAAAGAGAACTATGTAATTCCCTCATTATATTGGCAAACGTTTCACTTGCGTTTTGATCCCCAACAATTTGATTATTACTATCTAAATACACATATTTTTGTTGCCCAGTATACTCATTTGTAATCGTAAGTCTCGTATTATAATCCCCATTAAACTCACTAATTTTCGCCACACTATAATGTGGATATTTTTTCTCTGTTAAGGAAATAGAATCAGCCATCGAAATAGATTCTGTTTGAGCACTCTTCCCAAAATATAAATCTTTATAGATGAAATCCTCAACCTCTTCCCGAAATAAATACCCAATTCCGCTCAGTGACAACGTAATAAGAAGCGGCGTAATAAAAAGCCCAGCATAAAAATGCCAACGCCAAAAAATGTAATGAAGCGAACGATTTACTTTCATGCTCTTAGTTCCCCTAACCTTCCCTATATGAATAACTACTTATTTAATATAGCGAGATTAAGTGTGGATACTTTGAAAGAATTGTGAAGAAAGTTAAAAGTTTTGGGGATTTTTATCGGCGAGACATACAATACGCAATGCAAAGCTTAGTTGAATGAATCAGCTCTTCATTTCCTTTTTGTAGCCTAATTTGAAGTGCTTTTTGAAAACAAGTAAGGGCGGTTTGGAAGTCACCTTCATCTAATTTACTTTTTCCGTAATGTTGGTAGAAAAAATCTTCATAAGCGGGTAAGTCTGGCAGTGTTTGTAGAAGTTCGGCAAAGATTGTATTTGCAGCAGAAAAATTTCTTTCCCAATGATATGTATGTGCGAGGCGAAGTTTGTTAATAAAGAGCCCTTGGATGTTGTCTGTTTGTGTGTAATATTCAATGGCCTTCTGTAAGTAATACTTACTGTCAGAAAGGTTGCCAGTGATTCGTTCATAAACACCGATTAATCCGCAGTTTTTCCCATATAACGGTCCTTCATGTAAATGCTCTTTCAAAAGTACAATCCCTTGCTTCATTTCAGCAAGGGATATAGGTTTTTCTCTAAGGTTTTCATCAAACGTGTATCCCATTTCAAAAGGTATATTCATTGGGACCCCCTTATAGTTTCTACATACATCCTAACAACCGCTTTCGCAAGACATTGAGAGGAATCAACAAAATCCTCAATCGCCACCACATTCAAATCAGTACATGCAATAATTGCCGTATCAACTTCCTCTCTCAATTGTAAAACGAGCGCATTCCACAATTCGTGAGCTTTTTCAATCTCTCCAGATTTAATACAAGTAATAATTTGATTAATCATTTCCTGCCATGTTTCATGATGAATGTATTCTATATTCCGCTTTGCAATCCCATCTTGGTAAATACCAGCTTGAACAGTTGCTTCTGTTGCGAGAAGAGCGACTCTTTTTGCAGTTTCAGGAATTGCTTGTAACGTTTCATCGACTATATTTAAAATCGGAACAGAAAGAGAACGCTGTAACTCTTCAAAATAAAGATGCGCTGTATTGCACGGCATAGCGATAAAGCTTGTGCCAGTACTCTCGAGTTTTTGTGCTCCTTCAATAATCGCTTTTTTCATCGCTTCATGATCAAGAGGGCGATCCATGTAAAACGGTGTTGGGCACGAATAGATCATCATATGAGGAAAGTCCATATCATGCTTTGCTCCGTATATTGTTTGGCACTCTGCTACAACTGTATCAACGAATGGTCCAGTTGATTTTGGCCCCATTCCTGCTAGTATTCCGATCATTGTTTCGTCTCCTTCAATATGTAATTAAAAACGTTTTTTGCGAACGATAAAAAGAAATAAGGTAAATAATAAAAATGAATATACGATAGCCCAAGCTGTGAGCCATAGCGTGTGAGTCAGTATATTATAGTTGTATTTTCCAAGCATTAGAAAGCTTTCGACAGGTGGTAAAAACCATAGTAAATCTTTTTTAAATTGGATAGAAGCAATCGTTATAAGCAATATAAATGTAAGGCTAAGCCAAGCAGTGCCTGCTTTTTGAATTATATTTCTAGTAAATAATGTTGCGATTGAAATTCCTAGTATAGAGAAAGACATGTGAGCGAGAAATCCGACTAGAAATAAAGAAACTGTTATTTTTTCATTAAACATTTGCAAAATAATTGGGTAGATTACGGATATAAAAGATAACACAGTACAAATGAGAAGAGCCGTAATGTATTTACCAACGTATAGTGCGGAAATATTATTTGTGTGAGAAATCGTAATTTGCTCTTGTATAGGGTCTTCCGTATGAAAAATTGTGATTGTAATCCAGGCAGATAATAAATAAAGCGCAAGTGCTGTTTCTAAATATGTCGGTACAATAGGAGTCGGTTTATATGCATATACAAAAAGTAAGCTCATGAAGTACATCGCAATAGGAGGGACGTACTTATACGATTTTGTATAGTCGAGAAAGTGATAACGAATAAGAGCAAACATAATAAACCTTCTTTCGATTTAAAAGTTAGGTTGTAGCAGTGTGATAGATGCTTTTTTATGCAATAAAAACTGAAGCATTTCGTTTGTATATTCTTTTTCAATTTGTAATTGAATAAGGTTTTGATTTGAATTGTGTGCAACGTGTATAAAACCGGATTGTTTTTGTAGTTCTATCGCTGAAAATGTTTCGTGAACAATTGCTTCAATATAGACTTGTTCTGCTCCTTTTTGTGCAGAGATATTTTCTGTGATTGTATGATTTGCTAACGTCACAATTCTATCGGCGAAGTTTTCTAATAGTTGTTTTTCGTGACATGTAAATAATACGGATATACCTTGTTGTTTTAATGAGAGTAAAATATGTTCCAATTCTTGCTGAGAGTTCGGATCGAGTCCAGAAAGCGGTTCGTCTAAAATTAATAAATGGACGTCCGTAAGTAATGCTTGCATAATACCGGTTTTTTGTTTCATACCTTTTGAAAAGTTTCGTATAACGGAATGTCTTGCATGAAGTAAATGAAACCTTTCAAGAAGCAGCGGAATTTTATCTTTTACATATTTTGTTGATAAACCGTGAATGCGGCCGAGATGAAATAGATAACCCTCTAATGTAAAACGAATCCCTTCAGGAAAATGTTCAGGTACATAGCCGATTTGTATATGTTCTTTCCTTTGAATTGTCCCCGCCGTATGTGAAATAAAGCCTGCAATTATTTTGAGTAGAGTACTTTTCCAGTCCCGTTCCCGCCAATAATGGCGAGTGCTTCTCCTTCTGGAATGGATAAATCAATGTTGTCTAGTATAAGTGATTTGCCATACTTCTTTTGAATTCCCTTTAGTTCTACTAGCAAAGTTCTATCCTTCTTTCTTTAAATAGTGTATATATCCATTATATAGGAGAATAACAAAAAGACGTGCAGTGAGTGCACGTCTTTTTTTGTTATGTTTTGTCGATAAGTCGATATAGTGTGTCGAATCGTCGATATATCGAAAAAATCGTTGATATATTCTAAGTTACGATAGATATAATTGAAAAATCGTCGATATATTTATCGCTTCTCAATCGCCACAATAAATGGCGGGTTATTTTGTTGGTTAATGAAGCCGTAGCGCAGTACGTGTGCTTGTTTTTGGTCTAATTCTTCGGCAAATTTGAGAACAGCGTCCCGTTCTACTTGTCCTTCTGGATGTCCGTGGTAAATAACAAGGACGATGATACCTTCAGGTGCCATTACTTCTAATAATTGTTCGATTGCTGAGATTGTTGAGTTCGGTTTTGTAACGATATGCTTGTCTCCGCCTGGAAGGTAACCTAAGTTGAAAATTGCGCCTGTTACTTTACCTTTTGCATCTTCTGGTAATACGGATAGAAGTGTATCGTGACTATCGTGAACTAAAACAGTACGTTCGAAAAGTTCTTTTTCTTTTAGACGAGTTGTTGAGCTTTCAATTGCCTCTTTTTGAATATCAAATCCAAATACTTTTCCGTTATCGCCAACGATTTCAGCTAGAAAGCATGTGTCATGCCCGTTTCCTAAAGTTGCATCTACAGCGTAATCGCCTTCTTTTACTGCCGTTTGCAAGAGAGTGCGAGCAAACGGTAATACACGTTCTAATTTCATTTTTGTTTCTCCTCATTTGCATATTTTCCTTGCCAGCTTCCGCGGCGTACAAATTCTGCATCGATGGAATTTAATACTTCCCATTTATTTAAGCTCCACATTGGACCAATCATTAAATCAGGTGGACCGTCACCTGTGATGCGGTGCACAATTACGTCCTCTGGAATGATTTCAAGTTGATCAACAACGAGACTTACGTAATCCTCAAGAGAAAGGAACTCGAGTTGTCCTTTTTCATATTGCTTTACCATTGGCGTTCCTTTTAATAAGTGAAGTAAGTGGATTTTAATTCCTTGTACGTCAAGCTTCGCTACTTCACGAGCTGTTTCCATCATCATGTCGTAATCTTCAAGTGGAAGGCCGTTAATAATATGAGAGCAAACTCGAATACCATGCTTACGTAATTTATTTACGCCTTCAACGTAAGAAGGATAATCGTGAGCGCGGTTAATAAGGTTTGCAGTTCGTTCATGAACAGTTTGTAGTCCGAGTTCAACCCAAAGATATGTGCGTTTATTTAAGTCCGCTAAATATGCAACGACATCGTCCGGTAAACAATCTGGACGAGTTGCGATAGAAAGACCGACAACGTCTTTTTCAGCTAGAAGCGGTTCGAATTTCTCTTTTAATACTTCAAGTGGTGCGTGTGTATTTGTATACGCTTGGAAATACGCAATGCATTTTCCATCTTTCCACTTTGAGCGCATTTTTTCTTTCATTTCATGATATTGCGTTATAACATCATCGCGGCGATCGCCAGCGAAGTCACCAGATCCAGCAGCACTGCAAAATGTACAACCGCCATAAGCAACTGTACCGTCACGGTTCGGGCAATCGAAGCCAGCATCTAATGAAACTTTAAAGATTTTTTCACCAAATTCATTTCGTAAATGGTAATTCCATGTATGATAACGTTTATTGTCGTTCGTATATGGAAAAGGGTTTTGAACCTTCATTACTTTCCCTCCTAAGCCGAGTCAAAATGAAACAAAATCCATTATAACATACTCATAAGGTTCATATGGAAGGGACACACTAAAGGGGAATTGAAGCAAGGAGGGACAATTATGGCAGAGCGTCAATCACTTGAATCGTATATTACACAAGCAGAACAAGCGGTGGAATATGCGAAAGAACAATTAGACCAAGGCATGAGACAAGAGCATTACAATACGATGGAGTATTCGGATGCGCAGTTACAATTAGAACAAGCATATAACGATTTACAAACGATGCAACAACATGCGAATGATGAGCAACGTGAGCAATTAAATAGAGCACGTATGGCAATTCGCCAATTGCAACATCAAATGATTATTACACCGCACTAATAAGGAGTGAATGTAATGGCGAAACGTTCAGATCAAAATAACCCAGAGCAAAAAACGCAAAATGGACATAACGCTGAGTTTTCGAATGAGCTTGATCCAGTTGTTCAAGTGAAACAGCGTAACAGTAAAAAAGGACAACCTCAAAGATCGAAACAATCAGAGTAGACCAGGTCGCAATATGACCTGGTTTTATTTTGTTATATGACAAGAATGTAAGATTTCTGTAAGGTTTGTCGATAGTTGCGAGCCGTTTTCTCCAGTAGAGTAAGGAAGGGTTAAATTTTATACAAGGAGTTGCTTTATGGGGAACAATATGACAAACAAACGAATTGATGAGTTAGATTACATTCGTGGCTTCGCATTACTGGGGATTATTTTAGTAAATATTCTTGCACTACTTAACATTAAAATTCCAGATCCTAATACAGTGGATGCTAGCTATCAAAGGTTTCTATACTTATTTGTAGAAGGTCGTTTCTTCTCAATCTTCTCATTCTTATTTGGAGTGGGATTCTATATCTTTATCTCTAGAGCAATTGCAAAGGGGAAAAATGGATATGTTTTATTTTTACGCCGCTTAGTTGCACTATTTATTTTCGGTTTGATTCATCAAATGTTTCAATCTGGAGAAGCATTAACGTTATATGCAATTTGCGGGTTGATCGCTTTACCATTTTATAAAGTGAAAAAACAAGTGAACTTAGTTATTGGTCTTATTTTAACAATTGCCTTTAGCGTAATGGGTGCTAAGGAACTATTGCCACTTGGCTTAATTTTATTAGGGCTTGCTGCAGGGCAATATCGTGCATTTGAAAATCTTGCGCAAAATATAAAGAAAGTCGCTATTTTTACAGGTATTATGTTTGTTTTAAGTGTCGTAGCTGTATGGTATCAATACGGGCACGTGCCTGCTGATCCATTTGTAAATATGATACTAATGAATGAGGACGGAACAATGGATGCTGCAAGCCAATTTTTAAAAATTGGTGTTACAGTTGGCCCAATTATTTCAGCTTTCTATGTTGGAGCATTAATTTTACTACTTCAATTAAAACCAGTTCAAACATTGTTAGCACCACTGAAATATTATGGCCGTATGGCATTAACAAATTATATCGGACAAACTGCAATGATTTTAATTGCAGGCAGTGTATGTAACTTTGCAGGAAATTTAACTTACATGCAGACGTTATATGTGTGTATTGCAATTTATGCAATTCAAATTGTGTTTAGTGTGATTTGGATGAAAATCTTTAAAATGGGTCCATTAGAATGGATTTGGCGTGTTATTACGTATTGGACGGTAACGCCTTTAAAGAAATAAAGTGAAACTTTAATCAGTGGGGGGTTCTTACTGCCCATTAAAGTGGGATAAAGAGAGAAGTGGGCTGTTCCTTTTGTGGAACAGCTTATTTTTATTGTCAGCTTTTGTCGATAAGTCGATATATTAAAAAAATCGCTGATAAAAGTGGGAGAATCGCCGATATATTAAAAAAATCGCTGATAAAAGTGGGAGAATCGCCGATATATTAAAAAAATCGCTGATAAAAGTAGGAGAATCGTCGATATATTTGAAAAATCGCCGATATAATTTCAGTTACCGATTCACTATTTCACTAGTATTAATAGCCAAGCTTACAAGTACACCTTTTTTATCTTACAAAAGTGTAAGGTAATTGTAATGTTAACAAATAGCAGTTCATCTCCAAAAGGCGCAAAATAGGTAATGGAAAAACAAGCGTAGGAGGATATATATGACGAAACCAGTTGTAGACGTGAAAAACGTTCAAAAAGTGTACGGTAAAAAAGGTGAGAACCAATCACACGCATTAAAAGGTGTATCATTCTCAATTCAAGAGGGTGAGTTTGTTGGGATTATGGGACCATCTGGTTCTGGTAAAACGACATTATTAAATGTAATTTCAACGCTAGATAAAGCAACGGGCGGCGTTGTTGAAATTGCGGGAACGGATATTACAAAAATGAAGCAAGGTGAGCTTTCAGATTTCCGTTCACAAAAGTTAGGATTCATCTTCCAAGACTTTAACTTACTAGAGAACTTATCTATTTATGAAAACATTGCACTTCCACTTTCTCTTCAAGGTGTCTCGTCACGAAATATTGGACCAAAAGTAGAAAAAGTAGCGGATATGTTAGGAATTACAGAAATTCTTCAAAAGTATCCATCTGAAGTATCTGGTGGACAAAAGCAACGTTCAGCAGCGGCACGTGCATTAGTACATGAACCGGCAATTATTTTAGGGGACGAGCCAACAGGAGCGCTTGATTCTAAAAATGCAACGAGTTTACTTGATGCGATGACAAACTTAAATAAAGATCAAGGCGTATCTATTATGATGGTCACACATGATCCATACAGTGCAAGTTACTGTCAACGTATTTTATTCATTCAAGATGGTGAGCTATATAAAGAAATTCACCGCGGTGGTACGCGTGAAGAGTTCTATAAAGAAATTTTAGATGTACTTGCAGATTTAGGTACACAAAAAGCGTAAGAAAGGAGGTTCTAGTACATGTTATTCAAACTTTCCATGTCAGGACTAAAAAGTAAGCTGAAAGATTATATAGTCTTACTTGTCGGTCTTGTCATGTCTATCTCAATTTTTTATATGTTTCAAACGTTAGCGCTGAATAAAGCATTTATCGAATCTAACTCAGTTATTCAATCAATTGGATTCGTATTCCAAGCAGGTTCATTTTTACTAGCAATCATAACCTTCTTCTATATTTTATATGCGAACTCTTTCTTATTATCTCTTCGTCAAAAAGAGTTTGGTATGTATATGATGTTAGGAGCAAAAAAGCATAAAGTTACATTACTTATGTTTATTGAAACGATAGTATTAGGTGCTGCATCTCTTGCGATTGGTATTACAGTTGGTGTAGGACTTGCAGAAGGTATCGGGCAGTTATTAATGAAACAATTAGAATTTGCTGGTGAAGGCTATAAAGCATTTTACCTGCCATCTATGACTGTTACTTGTATTTTCTTCTTTGCATTATTTGTACTATCAGCAATTATGAATAGTATTAAGTTATCACGTATTTCTGTACTGCAACTTGTACATGCAGATGCACAAACAGAGCGTGTTGCAGTAAAAGGAAAAATGACAGGTTTAGTTGCATTCCTAGCGGTTATTTTATTAGGAATTGGTTATGCATCAATGATTTACATGGAAAAACTAAGAGAAATGGGAATCCTTATTGCATTAATTACAACAACAGCTGGTACTTACATGCTATTTGGATCACTTCTTCCAGTCATTATTAAAAAGTTAAAAAGTAATAAAAAACGTAGTGAAAAAGGACTTAACGCTTTTACATTTGCACAATTAAACTTCCGTATTAATAGCTTAACAAAGGTGCTTGCGACAGTAGCAATGTTAGTTGCTCTTGGGGCCGGTGCCATTTCAGGTGGTATGGCGTTTAAAAATAACGTTATAAAAATGGTTGATGGTTTCGTAATATATGATTCAGTAGTTCATAATCCAACTGCTGAAGAAAAGAAAATTTTAGACGGTATTACATTTAAAGAGAAAAGCGAATATCGTTACAAAGTCGATGATAAATACGTTTACTATGTAAAAGAAGATTTAGAGAAAAATCGTCCTTTAGTAAAAGATATGACAAATATGAAGTCGATGAAGGATTTAGTAAAAACGAAAAAAGTTTCAGAGGAACTACCAGTGGGTGCAGTTTCTAGAGAAATGAATGAAAAAGATGCGAGTGCTAAAGAACTTCCACAAGAATGGGACGAGGCTTTCAGAACAATCCAGCCATTTTACGTGCATGAAGATCATGCAATTAAAATTGTAGATCAAAAAATGTACGATACTGTAAATGGTAAAGAAGGAATTGTATTTACTGGAAAAACAGATGATTTTGAAGCACATAAAAAAGAATGGAAAAAACTTGACGAGTTGCAGCTAGATAAATATAAAAATGTAAAAGCTGAAAGATTAGATAGTAAATATCAAGCTTACGACATGTTCTATGGCGTTGCGAGCGGAACAGTGTTTATGGGATTCTTCCTTGGAATTGCTTTCTTAGCAATGATGGCAAGTTGTTTAATGTTCAAAATTCTTTCTGGTGCATCAAAAGATATTACGCGTTATCAAATGCTTCGTAAAATCGGGGTGCGCCGTGAATTATTAACGAAATCCATTTATAAAGAGTTATTCTTAGTCTTCCTATTCCCAGCAATTGTAGGTATTGCTCACGTATTAGTTGGTATGAATATTTTCGGATTTATTTTAATCGATCCGTACTTCCGTATTTGGGTACCAATCGTAATTTTCGTAGTTATTTATGCGATTTATTACTTCATTACAGTTCAATTGTATAAAGGAATTGTTCTTCCGAAAGAAGATTAATAAAAACCGAGCGAAATTGCTCGGTTTTTATTATTTTCAGAAAAAACACTTTAATGTTACTGAAATATATAATATAATGTAAATAAGTAACATAATATAAAAGTAGAAGCAGCTGGATAAGGAAAGGAGGAATCCGATCTGTAGAAAGAGGCTGAACTTGTATCTCCTATTATTCCTACCCCTACTGTATTTGCACAATTATAAATTTCCAAACCTAAAAGTATATTGTAAAAATAATGGATAATACATGGAAATCTCATAGCGTGATAAGGTAAAATGGACAACATGATGAGAAAATTACCGTTCATAAGATGAGGAGAATACATGTATGGAAGTTGTAGAGGCATTAAAAGATATAAGCCAAATTGAGGCTATGAAAAAGTATTTAAAAGAGCACTCACAGCGAGATTATCTTTTATTTGTTATTGGAATTAACACAGGATTAAAAATTACTGAGCTACTTAGTATGAAATTTGAAGAGGTATTAAATGAAGATGGAACTGTTAAAGAGTTTTATTCTCTTCCTGTGAAAGATGAAAAGTTTAAACAAGATATTTATTTAAATACAAAAGTAAAAGAAGCACTTTTAGAGTACGTACAATCTATTGATGTGAAAAGAGAAAACTACGTATTTCAATCTAATAAAACGAAAAATTCAATTACACGTCAACAAGCGTATCGTGTCATTCATAATGCTGCTGAAGCGGTTGGGATTGTTGGTAAAATCGGAACAAACTCAATGAGAAAAACGTTTGGATTTCATGCATACAAAAGAGGGATAGCGATTGCACTATTGCAAAAGCATTTTCATCACGCAACGCCATCAGAGACGCTCAAGTATTTAGGAATCTCAAAAGATGAAGAATTTAAAACCGAGATTGATGTTGATTTGTAAAAGCCGTAACTAAAAACTTTAGGAGGCGGGAATATGAATATTCGAGAGAGTGAATTACCGGGCATTGGATGTAAGTTTGAAGTAATTACAAAAGGTAATGAAAAGCTGGTTATTGTTATTCATGATGATGGCCGAAGAGAAATGTATCATTTTGATGCAGATCATGATGAAAGTATTTCAAGCATTTCTCTTCGTGATTCTGAAGCGAGACAAATTGCGGCTATATTAGGCGGAATGGTATATAGACCGCAAGCTTTAGACACAATTGAGATGGCTTTTGAAGGACTATCAATTGAATGGTTTAAGGTGGAAAATAACGCACCAGTCGTACAAAAAACAATTGGTAGCTTACATGTCAGAAAAACATATAACGTAACGATTATTGCTATTTTAAAAAAGAATATGAAGAAATTCTTTAATCCAGGTCCAGACTCTATTATTGAAGCTGGCGATATGCTCGTGTTATCGGGCGCGAGACATGAAGTGAAAAGAATTATTAATGAATTGCTTTCAGCAGGAGGTGATTCATAATCGATGGATACTTTAATCTTTGAAGTTGGAACTGCGTTAGTATTAGTAGCTTTTGCAGCTATCCTCGCTGCAAAGTTAAAGTTTTCGATTATTCCGTTTCTCATTATACTCGGTATGTTAGTGGGGCCTCATGCCCCAGATCTAGGACTTATCGATTTAAGGTTTATTGAAAGCGGAGAAGTTATTTCCTTCCTCGGCCGTGTTGGCGTCATATTCCTCCTATTCTATTTAGGCTTAGAATTCTCAATAAAAAAATTAATTAAATCAGGAAAGTCGATTGCTTTTGGGGGGACTGTTCACATATCACTTAATTTCTTATTAGGTTTGCTTTATGGATATGTGGTGGGATTCCCCTTATTAGAGACGTTAATTATTGCTGGAATCATTACAATTTCATCAAGTGCAATTGTTGCAAAAGTCATTGTTGATTTAAGAAGATCTGGTAATAAAGAGACGGAGCTGATTTTAGGAATCATTATGTTTGATGATATCTTTTTAGCGGTATATTTATCAGTCGTTTCAGGATTAGTGCTCGGTGGGGCAACATCATTTGTAGGTGCACTTACATCGGTGTTAATCGCAGTAGGGTATATGCTACTATTCTTTGTAATCGCTAGAAAAGCTACGCCGTTTTTAAATAAAATATTAGATATTTCCTCAAATGAAATTTTTATTATCGTAATATTCGCTATTTTATTCTTCGTAGCAGGATTTTCAGAAACGATTCATGTCGCTGAGGCAATTGGAGCGTTATTGTTAGGACTCGTCTTTTCTGAAACAGAGCATAGTGATCGGATTGAGAAGCTCGTCGTCCCATTCCGTGATTTCTTTGGAGCCATATTCTTTTTCAGCTTCGGTTTAAGTATAGATCCGTTTTCGCTTGGAGGAGCAGTGTGGTTGGCATTAGGAGCAGTTTTCATTACTCTAATCGGTAATTTTACTGCTGGAATGATTGCGGGACATAAAGCCGGGTTATCCCATAAGGCTTCTACGAATATAGGTTTAACGCTCGTATCACGCGGGGAATTTTCTATTATTGTAGCGAATATCGGCATTGCGGGTGGCTTAATGGCAGCGATTAAACCGTTCTCTGCACTGTACGTTTTAATATTGGCATCGTTAGGACCGTTACTAACGAAAGAGTCCGGGAGAATATACTCTCTACTAGATAAAGTATTTAAATGGAGTGCGAAAGAACGTGCAAAGCGAGAAAAAGAAGTTGGGTAATATATAAAGGGGCTGCATGAAATTCATGCAGCCCCTTTATATATTGTTACTGTTGTCATTTTTTGTCGGTAAGTCGATATATTTTAATAATCGCTGATATATTTTTAGTTGCGCCGATATAATCCAAGAAGCAATCAATATAATTGCATTTACCGCAAAATCATTATCTGAATTTCATCAACTATTAATCAGTTGCCTTCCTATTTAAAAACGACTACAATTTTACTGTTATAGATGAACGAAAAAATAGAATAGGAGGGGAGACTATGCCAAGGAAAGTATGGCTATTAGTAGCTGGGATGATTATTAATGTCACAGGTGCTTCTTTTTTATGGCCTTTTAATACAATTTATTTGCATGATCACCTAGGAAAATCTTTATCTGTGGCCGGAATGGTATTAATGATCAACTCGCTTACTGGTGTAATCGGAAACTTGCTCGGCGGTGTTTTATTTGATAAATGGGGCGGTTATAAATCAACTTTAGTAGGAATTGTGATTACACTCGTATCGATTTTAGGTCTTGTGTTCTTCCACGGTTGGCCTTTATACGTTGTGTGGCTAGCGTTAATCGGTTTTGGTTCTGGAATGGTCTTCCCATCGATGTACGCGATGGTTGGTACGGTTTGGCCAGAGGGCGGAAGACGAGCATTTAATGCGATGTATGTTGGACAAAATGTTGGGATTGCAATCGGAACAGCATGTGGTGGATTAGTTGCATCGTATCGTTTTGACTATATTTTCTTAGCAAACTTTATTTTATACTTTGTTTTCTTTCTGATTGCTTTTATTGGATTCCGTGGTATGGAAGACAAAAAAGAGCCAGGAGTGCAAAAAGAAACCGAAACGAAAAAAGGTTGGTCGCTTACACCTGGATTCAAAGCACTTCTTATCGTATGTGTAGCATATGCTTTATGCTGGGTTACATACGTACAGTGGCAAGGGGCGATCGCAACACATATGCAAGAATTAAACATTAGCCTTCGTCACTATAGTTTATTATGGACGATAAACGGAGCGATGATCGTTTGTGCACAGCCGCTAGTTAGTATGCTAATTCGCTGGATGAAACGTTCTTTAAAACAACAAATTATCATCGGAATCATCATTTTTGCGGCGTCATTCATTGTATTAAGTCAAGCGCAGCAATTTACGATGTTCCTTGTTGCGATGGTAACACTAACAATTGGTGAGTTATTCGTATGGCCAGCAGTTCCAACGATTGCAAATATACTTGCGCCAAAAGATAAGTTAGGGTTTTATCAAGGTGTTGTAAATAGTGCGGCGACTGTAGGGAAAATGTTCGGGCCAGTCGTTGGCGGAGCAATTGTTGATTTATATAATATGGAAGTATTGTTTATAGCAATCATGGTAATGCTTGTAGTAGCGCTTATCGCAACGAGTATTTATGATAAACGAGTAAAAGTAGAAGAAACAGTTGAAGAAAAAATTGCAGTTTAGTTTGACGGAACATGTTCACATGTTTTAGAATATATTTAAATAAAACAACCTTTAGAACAAGGGAGATAGCTCGGCTGTCTTAAGACGAATTCGTTAGTTATTAAAAGTAACGATTAACCGAGAAGCCCCGCTTTAAGTAAGCTCTTTAGAGATACTAAGCGAAGGGTAGTTCACTTAACTCATATTTGTAATAACAGTGAGAAGGAGTAGTAGTAATAGAAGCTGGTTTAGAGAGTTGACGGTAGGTGCAAGTCAATCCACGTTTCGTTATGAACTCGCCTTTGAGTTGCAGTTGTGAAACTAATAGTAGCAATTGCCGTTAATCCACGTTACGGATCTAAGCGAATGTATATTTGTACATTAATTTAGGGTGGTACCGCGGGAATCTATAACCTCTCGTCCCTTTCTAGGGATGAGAGGTTTTTTGTATTTTGGGCGGTGAAAATAAATAGAATTTCAAGGAGGGTATCTCATGAGCTTTAATCATCAAGAAATTGAGAAGAAGTGGCAAGGGTACTGGGAAGAGAATAAAACATTCCGTACGCCAGATGAGACAGAAAAACCAAAATTTTATGCACTAGATATGTTCCCATATCCATCAGGTGCAGGTCTACACGTAGGACATCCAGAAGGTTATACAGCGACGGATATTTTATCTCGTATGAAGCGTATGCAAGGATATAACGTTCTTCATCCAATGGGATGGGATGCATTCGGTCTTCCAGCAGAACAATATGCACTTGATACTGGAAACAGCCCAGCTGAATTTACAGAGCATAATATTAATACGTTCCGTAACCAAATTAAATCATTAGGTTTCTCTTACGATTGGGACCGTGAAGTAAATACAACAGATCCAAACTACTACAAGTGGACACAATGGATCTTCCTAAAACTATTTGAAAAAGGCTTAGCTTACGTTGATGAAGTACCTGTAAACTGGTGCCCAGCACTTGGTACAGTACTTGCAAACGAAGAGATCATCGATGGTAAGAGTGAGCGCGGTGGACATCCAGTTGAACGTCGTCCGATGAGACAGTGGATGTTAAAAATTACAGCTTACGGAGATCGTCTATTAGAAGATCTAGATGAGCTTGATTGGCCAGAAAGCTTAAAAGATATGCAACGTAACTGGATCGGTCGTTCTGAAGGTGCAGAAGTACACTTCAACATCGATGGTACAGACGAGAAGTTCACAGTTTTCACAACGCGTCCTGATACATTATTCGGTGCAAGCTACTGTGTACTTGCTCCGGAACATGCACTTGTTGCTGATATTACAACTGCTGAACAAAAAGAAGCTGTAGAAGCTTACATTAATTCTGTAAAAATGAAGAGTGACCTAGAGCGTACAGAACTTGCGAAAGAGAAAACTGGTGTATTCACTGGTGCTTACGCAGTTAACCCAGTAAATGGTGAGAAATTACCAATCTGGATCGCGGATTACGTTCTTGCAACTTACGGAACAGGTGCTGTAATGGCAGTTCCAGCTCATGATGAGCGTGACTATGAATTCGCATCAACGTTCAATCTTCCAATGAAGGAAGTTGTAAAAGGCGGAGACATTACGAAAGAAGCATACACAGGTGATGGTGCACACGTAAACTCAGCATTCCTTGATGGATTAAATAAAGAAGAAGCAATCGCAAAAATGATTGAATGGCTTGAAGTAACGAGCGCAGGAAATCAAAAAGTAACGTACCGTCTACGTGACTGGTTATTCAGCCGTCAACGTTACTGGGGTGAGCCAATTCCAGTAATCCACTGGGAAGATGGCACAATGACAGCTGTGAAAGAAGAAGAATTACCACTAGTTCTTCCGAAAACAGAAAACATCCGTCCTTCAGGTACTGGTGAATCACCACTTGCTAACATTGACGAGTGGGTAAATGTTGTTGATCCTGAGACTGGGAAAAAAGGTCGTCGTGAAACGAATACAATGCCACAATGGGCTGGTAGCTGCTGGTATTACCTACGTTACATCGATCCAAACAACAGCGAAGCACTTGTGGATCCTGAAAAAGTAAAACAATGGCTTCCAGTTGATATTTATATCGGCGGAGCAGAGCATGCTGTACTTCACTTACTATATGCTCGTTTCTGGCATAAAGTATTATACGATATCGGTGTAGTTCCAACGAAAGAGCCGTTCCAACAATTATTCAACCAAGGTATGATTTTAGGTGAAAACAACGAGAAAATGAGTAAATCAAAAGGTAACGTTGTAAACCCTGATGATATCGTAGCAAGCCACGGTGCAGATACACTTCGTCTATACGAAATGTTCATGGGACCATTAGATGCTTCAATCGCTTGGTCTGAAAATGGTCTTGACGGAGCTCGTCGTTTCCTAGACCGCGTATGGCGCCTATTCGTTCAAGATAACGGTGAACTAAGTGAGAAAATTACTGATGCACCAAATAAAGAGCTTGAAAAAGCTTACCACCAAACAGTGAAGAAAGTAACAGAAGACTATGCAGAGCTTCGCTTCAACACAGCGATTTCTCAAATGATGGTATTCATCAACGATGCATACAAAGCTGAAACACTTCCGAAAGAATATGTAGAAGGTTTCGTAAAAATGATTGCACCAGTTGCACCTCACATCGGGGAAGAGCTATGGAGCAAACTTGGATACAATGAAACAATCACATATGCAAGCTGGCCAACATTTGATGAGTCTAAACTTGTAGAAGATGAAGTTGAAATCGTTGTTCAAGTTATGGGTAAAGTTCGCGCAAAACTAACAATGAGTAAAGACGCATCAAAAGAAGAAATGGAACAACTTGCACTTGAAGCAATTAAGGACCAAATTGAAGGGAAAACAGTTCGTAAAGTAATTGTAGTTCCTGGAAAACTTGTTAACGTTGTTGCAAACTAATGTATTCTAAATAAAAGCTCAGAGTATGTATACTCTGAGCTTTTTTGTGTAGAAAATAATTTCTGGATCACCTTAGTCTAAGTTTTCAATTATTTCACTACGTACAAATAAAAGAGCGGAATTCCAATACAGACAAACACCTATTTATTATTTCACTACGTACAAATAAAAGAGCGGAATTCCAATACAGACAAACACCTATTTTTCTATAGGAAATATGATAAAAAAGGTAGGCTAAATTGAGTAGAAGAGGTGAAAGGAATGAAAGGGATGGACAATAATGCACCACACGGATTTTTCGGAGGTGGATCGGATAGTTATGAACAAATGATGTTAATGGGAGGCGGACAACAAGGATATGGCGGAATTCCGAGCTGGATGGGTGGAACACCTGGAGGTTTTTCAACATCAGTAGCTGGCGTACAAACAGGAATCCCAACATTTGTAGGCGGAGCAGCGGGAGGAGTACCAGTAGGCGTACCAACTGCATTTCCATCTTTCGTTGGAGGCGTACAAACAGGATTTCCGGTACCAGGAGTAGGTGTTGTGGCAGGAGGGATAGGTGGTTTTCCACAAGTTGTTCATGATCATCACGGACACCACCATCAAGGTCACCAAGGTCATCATGGACACCATCACCACCAAGGTCATCATGGACACCATCATCACCAAGGTCATCATGGACACCATCACCACCAAGGTCATCATGGACATCATCAACAACAAGTACATCACCACGGCCACCATCATATACATCCACAGGCTGTTCTTTATCAAACTCACCAAGGCCACCATGGACACCATCACCATCAAGGTCACCAAGGTCACCAAGGTCATCATGGACACCACGGCCACCAAGGTCACCAAGGTCATCAAGGTCACCAAGGCCACCAAGGTCACCAAGGTCACCAAGGTCACCAAGGCCACCAAGGTCACCAAGGTCACCAAGGTCACCAAGGTCACCAAGGTCATCAAGGTTACCAAGGCCAACAACACCAACAACACCAACAATACCAACAATACCAACAGTATCAACAACAATCTTCTCCTTGGACAGGTGGAATTGGAGCAGGAGCAGCGGGAGCAGCGGCAGGAGCGGCTAGTATTAGTGGAGCAGCAGGGCACGCTGGACACGTGGGACATTAATGATTGCCAGAAAAAAAGACATAATAAAAAACTGCTAGGAAATCCTAGCAGTTTTTTTCAGCTTCTTGGCGTTGACGTTCGATTTCAGCACGAAGTTGTGGTTCTGGTGCTTGCCAGCCCTCTGGTTTTAGAATTTTGCCGTCACCTTCGCGGAATCGAGGTTTCCCGTCAGGGAATAGTTTTGCCATGTTTGCGTTATTTACAATTTCGAATCCTTTATCAGGACGTACGCCCATTTCGGCAAACGTGCCGAATGCAAAGTAAATAAGATCAATCAGTGCATCATATTGATCTTCAACAGTCGTTGCTTCTAAAAATTCTTCTAGCTCTTCTTGCATAAAACTCGCACGGATTTTTGCACGTTCTTCTGTTAATTTTGTTGGAGTATTTGTCACAGGATGTCCGAATACTTCATGCATTTTTGCAACAAGTTCGTACCCTTTATCTAAACCTTTTTCGTTTGTCATGTTGTTTCATCCTTTCTCGCTTAGTGCCGAATCCCATTGTAACATAAGGTGATTATGAAATGAAAAGGGACTGTTTAAAAGTTGCATCTTTTAGTTAAGATAGGGAAATATTATATCGACTAAACGAAAAAACATAATCCATTAATAAAAGAAAGCCATCCCGGAATATTTTTGGGACGGCCCTGCTCGTTATTTTTCTTCTTTTATTAAAATGGATAAAATAAGGTCGATGCCAAACATACCAACGAGCAACATTGGTATAACGACAAGTAAATAACGTGTGAAGGAAACATTTTTTAAGTATGTATGAGCAAATAAAAAGACGCCGAGAAATAAAATACCATTTAAAATAGGCTTTACTAATTTTTTAGACATAAGCTCCCCCATAAACATCTTCTCTCTCTATCTAAAATAAAAACTCCTCTTTCCGTTGTATCATGCCGGGAAGAGGAGTTCAATCATTTCTCATTCAATTACACCAGAATTTGTAATATTTACAGTGTATTTTATAGTAATTGGAACATCTTTGTACATTTTTCTCCACTCTTCTAATTTGAATGGACGATAATGGTGTTTATATTTTGCCCCTAGCCCGAGGGGATCGACGTTTAAAGATTTTAACTGCTTAATTAACTTAGCAGCTTGTTTATCTAATTGTTTTTGAATATCTTTTTTAATGTTTTTTGTGTTTTTATTATTTTCTAAGTTAATTTGTTTTGATAGTTCTTGAATACGTGCATCAAGATGAACGTGAATGAAAAAAGAAGGCTTCCCATTTTTAATCTTTATATCGTAAGTTGGAACAGAACGAATATTATTAACCACTACGTACGCAGAATCCGTTTTAAATTCATGTGAATCTAATTTATGTTTCTCTAATAGTCCTTTAAAAATGAACATGTCTTTTTCCACGATTTTACCGATATATTTATCTTTTTTAAAAAGACCAATTCCGGTGATTTTTATTTTATCACCATGCTTCTTTAAAATGGGAATATAGTAGTCTTGTCCTTCTTGATAATAACGGAATGCTCCTACATGTAGGTTATCCGTTGGTAAAGGACCGGTCTCCATATTATGTTCTAGCAATTTTTTTATATAAATTGCAATGTTATATGAAGTCGAATATTTACCTTTTAAAAGTTCAGTACCATTCCCCTCTAATAAACCAACATATAAAGCATTCCCTATGTTTACATCTCGAAGTAACGTGTCGAATGAAGTAGCCATTCCTGTTTTAGCAAGTTTTATCGTATATAGAGCGACACGCATTTGTCCGCTAGCAAAAGGTTGAGAAGACTCTAACGATGTGTCTGCTCTTACTTGTTTTACCGCATTTGCGCTGCCTTCAAAAACTTGAACTTTATTTCCTTTTTTCTGAATGGGGCAAACGAATGTCACTTTTACTTTATTATCTTTTGCAACATCAAATACTGTTCCCTGAATAAGTTGTACATCATCGATAATATTTTTTTGTAAACATCCCGTTAGACTGAAGAATGTTATACAAGAAATAAGTATTAATTTGCTTATGCTTTTGATTTTTTCCATTTTCTTTTCACCCACACAATGATAAATAGGATTGGGATGTATACATAAATGAGCCAAAAACTAACTTTTGCTGCATTACTAATAAAATTGTTAATATCATGCCTATTTGTTAAAAGTTGTGAAACAATGAGCGTGATAAAGATAAAAGCAATTAAAATACCTCTTTGTTTTACACGGAATATTTCGTGAGTTGCTCTCATTGACGCCCATAAAGGGAGGATAAAACTTGAAATAATAACGAGTGCATAGCCTGAAATTGCAATATATTCGAGTCTTTCTATAAACGGTAATTGAATGACTTGAGTCATAGAAAGTTGGGGCCATATCGTTTTTAATAATTGTTTTTCACTAAAAAATGCAAAGGCTAAAAGGGTGCTAAATACATATAGAAGATTTGAAAATAGTGCTCCGTATTGAGCAAATTTATGAGACTGCATAGGTTTTTTTACAAACGGATAAATCATGAGGTAAACCTCAAAACCAGTCATACTGTAGATTGACGTTTGAGCAGATTTTAAAATATCTGAAAAAGAATGTGTGAATATAGGTAGTAAATTATCCCAATGTGAATATTTCAAAACGAATAAGCTTAGAAATAAATATCCTAATGTACCACCAATAGAGATGACGCAAATACCGGTAATTACACGAAATCCAGAAGAGATAATGTAATAGCTAACTAAGCACAAAAAGAGTGTTAACATAAAGGTGGAAGCGGTAGGAAACATCCATACTTGAATAATTTCAACATACGTTCGAATAACCGAAATACTGACGATTAAAAAATAAGCTGCAAAGATGATATTAAAGACATTCCCTATCAATTTTCCAAATGTTTGCCTTTGTAAATCAATTAAATTTCCATTTGTTTCTTTTAATAAAAAATACATCATCCATATAAGAAGATGGATACAGAGCCCTGTGATTACAACGCCCATCCATCCGTCGTATCCAGCGGCCTTTGCGGTGATTCGAGCGAAGCCGAGAACGCCAGCACCGAACTGTGCACCGTGAATTAAGAAGAAAACGAAGACAGGAGATATTTGATATTTTTCTTGAACTTTACTCATCGAATGCACCTCATTTCTTAATCATCAAAGTCTGATCTATGTTTTGTTGAAATTCCTTTCGCTGCTTTTTTTACATGTTGTGGCCTTGCTTGTACATCCCGTGTATCAATCATTGTTAAAGGAAAACGGATCCAAGAATCTTTAACAGATTGTTGTCTTGTTGGGTAGAACAAAGCGTACGGCTTGCGTAAAGAAGTAAGTCTAAATAGGTGCGTAAATAAGAAGATAAATCCAAGTGAAATCCCGAAAAGTCCTCCTATTTCTGCAAATATGAGAAACGGGAAACGTAGTAATCGAACCGCATTACCCATTTTATAAATAGGTGTAATAAAGGAAGCGAGTGCTGATAAGGCAACGATAATTAATAAAATATTACTCGTTAAACCAGCTTGTACAGATGCTTGCCCGATTACGATACCGCCTACAATACCGAGCGTTTGACCAACTTTCATCGGTAACCTTGCCCCAGCTTCTCTCAGTAAATCGATTGCGAGTTCTAAAAAGAGTGCTTCAATTAAAGGCGGGAATGGTACTTGCGCCCTTGATAAAATTAAAGTTTCAAGTAAATCACTCGGAATGAGTTCATAATGATAATTTAAAACTGCAACGTATAACGGTGTAGCGCATATCGAGAATAAAACGGCAATAAGACGTAAAACCCTTGAGAATGTAGCGTATAGCCAAGAGACGTTGTAGTCTTCTGGTGAAATGAAAAAATCGAAATAAGATACAGGTGTTAGTAAAACACTTGGAGAACCGTCCACAAAAATAGCGATTTTCCCATCGATTAGTGCTTTTGTAACTCTATCAGTGCGTTCTGTATTGATATAGAGAGGGAAAATCGACTTTTCTCCCATCAATTCTTGTAAATAAGCACTATCATTAATTTGATCATATTCAAGAGCACGTAAAGACTCCTCTAGAAAATCAACATTATCTTTTTCAGCAAGGTTGTCTAAATACATCATGACAACTTTTGTTTTGGAAAACTCACCGATAATCATCTCTTTTGTTTGTAAATCTAAAACAGGAAGACGTTTTCGTACTAAATTTATGTTTGTATCAATATCCTCTACAAAACCTTCTTGCGGACCAATAACAGTCGATTCGTTTAAAGGAGGAGTTGGTGCACGATAATTATCAATTGCAATATTTGCGAGCATACATTTTTGATCTTGTTGATTTACTTGAACAATCGCATGCCCCTTTAAAACCATGTCCTCAATTTTTTGTAAATCGTTCGTAATTGTAATGCCGCTCATCGGAATATGTTCCTTCAGCTCTTCTAGTGATGCGTTAGGTCGTTCTAAAAGAGTGGGCATTAAATATTTTTGTAATTTCTCTCCATCAAGCGAAGGACGATAGTAAGAAATCCAATAAGGCATCGTTTCGTCATCGGATGTATGATAATTCACAAAATCACTAGACTTTTTCAGCTTCTCTATTAAATCTTGTAAAGAATGAATACGATCTTTTTCTGGTTTCGAAAAATCATAAATACTATTACCTTTAGAATTTTGTTGCTTATCCTGATTCGAGCCGTCTTGCTTAGATTGTTGTTGTTGATCCTGATCGGAGTCGTTCTGCTTAGAATGCTTCTGTTGCCCTTGATTGGAGTCGTCTTGCTTAGAGTGTTGCTGTTGACCCTGATCGGAGTCGTTCTGCTTAGAATGCTTCTGTTGCCCTTGATTGGAGTCGTCTTGCTTAGAGTGTTGCTGTTGATCCTGATCGGAGTCGTTCTGCTTAGAATGCTTCTGTTGCCCTTGATTGGAGTCGTCTTGCTTAGAGTGCTTCTGTTGCCCTTGATTGGAGTCATCTTGCTTAGAATGCTTCTGTTGCTCTTGAGAAGATTCATCTTGTTTAGCACTTTGTTGCTGATCTTGATTCGATTGATTTTGCTGATTATCTTGAGAAGATTCCTTGTGTTCCTCTTTTTTTTGCTCGCTATTGTTACCTTTATTATGTTTCGTACTTCTAGTCTGTTCTTTGTTGTCGTCCTCTTGATTGGTAGGTTTTTGCTCCGAATTATCTGTTTCGTTTTTCTCTGTTGTATTTGATTTTTTTTTCTTACGTAGCCAATTCCAAATCATATGTATGCCCTCTTTAATTGTGTAATATAGTGCTATTTTGTGGCTAATTTTGTATATTATTCATTTATTTATGAAAAGAAGAAGGAGATGGGTTTGCATAGAAAAAATCTTTTAGTAAGCAGTTCATACTATGACGAGAAGAGGGCGAGTCTGTGAAAATTGTAAAAAAGGAGAAGTTTATTTTAAAGGAGTTTACATTTGAAAATGGTAGGACAATTCCTGTTCAAATGGGGTATGAGACGTATGGTACTTTAAATAGAGAGAGATCCAATGTGATTTTGATTTGTCATTATTTTAGTGCAACTAGTCACGCGGCAGGAAAATATACAGCGCATGATGAGGAGTCTGGCTGGTGGGATGGTTTAATTGGACCGGGAAAAGCAATTGATACAAATCAATACTTTGTTATATGCACTGATAATCTTTGTAATGTGCAGGTGAAGAACCCTCATGTAATTACAACGGGACCGAAATCGATTAATCCGAAAACTGGAGATGAATATGCGATGGACTTTCCGGTTTTTACATTTCTTCATGTAGCTCGTATGCAATACGAGTTAATAAAAGATATGGGAATCCCAAGGTTACACGCTGTAATGGGCCCATCAGCTGGCGGGATGATTGCGCAGCAATGGGCTGTTCATTACCCTCATATGGTAGAGCGGATGATTGGTGTTATTACGAACCCGCAAAATCCAATTATTACGTCGGTAAATGTAGCGCAAAATGCAATTGAGGCTATCCGGCTGGATCCAAGTTGGAAGGGCGGGAAATATGGAGAAGAGCAGCCAATGAAGGGGCTTCAGTTAGCAAATAGAATGATGTTTATGAACGCGTTTGATGAGCATTTTTATGAAACAACCTTCCCTCGTAATAGTATAGAAGTAGAACCGTATGAAAAGGTTTCTTTATTAACATCATTTGAGAAAGAGATAAACAAATTGACATATAGAAGTATAGGGTTAGTAGATGCAAATTCGTGGATGTACACTGCGAAAGCAGTTTTATTACATGACATTGCGCATGGATTTTCGTCTTTAGAAGAGGCGCTGTCTAATGTAGAAGCAAATGTACTTATGATTCCGTGTAAACAAGATTTGCTTCAGCCGTCGCGTTATAATTATAAAATGGTAGACCTATTGCAAAAGCAAGGGAAGTATGCAGAAGTATATGAGATAGAAAGTATAAATGGGCATATGGCGGGAGTATTTGATATTCATTTATTTGAAAAGAAAGTGTATGAGTTTTTAAATCGGAAAGTATCTAGTTTTGCGTAGAAAATAAATGATGTGAAAAAGGTGCAATGTATGTAGTAGGCACCTTTTTTCACATGATTTGTAGGCGGAAAATATATGTGGCAATTGCTATACCGAAGAATGCAATACTAAGTAATAGAAATAAGAATGACATTTCTTGTGGTGATTTTATCTTTTTATTATTTTTCATACTAAGTGCAATAATTGCAGCGAGTAAGAACACAATGCTCATAATGAAAAGAAAAAGTGTCATTTTAATCGACTCCCTTCATAAAACAAGTATATTGAGGATACAATGCACGAGTTATGTTTGTAAAGAATAAGTTTTGCGAGAAAATTGAGAAATAAATTCTCCGTTCTTTGCGTTCTTTCTTTCGCGTGCTAAAATTGATGAGGAATGATTATTCAAGGAAGAAACTAAAGGTTTTTATTGTATATAAGGAGGAACGAAATATGACAGAAGTGAAAACAATTACTACAGAAGAAGTACAAGAGCGTTTAGAAAACGGAGAAACGTTATTTTTAGTAGACGTAAGAGAAGATGAAGAAGTAGCAACAGGGAAAATTCCAGAAGCTGTACATATTAAAATGGGGGATATCCCAAATAAAGTAGATTTCTTTGATAAAGAGAATGAATATATCTTTATTTGTCGCTCGGGAATGCGCAGTGAAAATGTATGCCATTATTTAAATGAGCACGGCTTTAAAACAGTGAACATGGTTGGCGGTATGCTTCAATATGAAGGAGAAATTAAATAAGTAGTTTAAAAAACTTGAAACGAGTCTGTTTCAAGTTTTTTTCTTTTGCATACAGTGTACAAAAGGGGGATAGGTAAATGGGGATTAACTTGCGGAAAGTAAAAATTATAAATAATACAGGTGCTGTTAATGTCGGCGATTGTTATGATATCTCACCTTTAGCTGTAGCAAAAGTATATGCAGGTGCTGGGGGATCGAGTGCGGCTATCTTTTTAAATGGAAAAAGACAGCCAGAAGCGGTCATTAGAACATCAGTATTTCTTCCACCATTAGCAACGAGTACACGTACATTAGGTTCATAGAGGAAAGGTAGAGTGTGATTATGCCTGCTCATATAAAAGAGTTTGTTATTGTGAATAACACTGGGAATATATTTACCGGTGATAATTTGAGGGATACTTCATTTACTGCTACGAAATCGTATAGTGGCTCGATGGGGTGCACTTGGATCGACGTTGTTACAGTAATAGGAACGGAGACGAAGCTTTGTTTACAGCCAGGAGATTCGGTGACGACAACATATACAAGGGGTACTCCTGCTGGTACTGTAACAGGAACAAATATGGGGCAAAGTGTAAATGCATCGGGTATAGCACAAGCTGTCCCTAATACAGATAATATGGATTCAGTTGCTGGACTCCCCTAAAATCATAGGGGAGTTTTTTATTTGTAAGAAGAGCTTATGTAGCGTGAAAAGCGGAGTAATTGTTTGAAAAATAGTATTGGAAACTTCTTTGGAAAATACAATTCAAATAGAAGGTGATTTTTTATCCCACTTTAATGGGCAGTAAGATTCCCCCTCAAAATTTAGCGAAAGCAAAGAAGGTAGGTGGGGATCGGGCTACCTATAAAAGTCCGATTGGCGAGGGCTGATTAAAGTTTCACTTTATGTGAAGCATATTTTGTAATTGTATTTTGCTGTTGAAGGTGGTGGGAGTAGTGGAAGGAAATGATGAAAATTTAAAAATAAAAAGGTCGATACATTCTAATTTTAAGTTATCACCAGATCTTGTTGGTCCTACTTTTCCTCCAGTGCCAACTGGAATGACAGGGACGACAGGGCCGACGGGGAGTACCGGAGCAACCGGAAGCACGGGATCAACGGGAGTAACAGGCCCAACCGGAAATACAGGAGTAACGGGAAGTACGGGAGCGACAGGAAATACAGGGGCAACGGGAGTAACAGGCCCAACTGGAAATACAGGATCAACGGGAGATACGGGTCCAACGGGAAGTACCGGATCGACGGGGAACACAGGTCCAACGGGAAGTACGGGAGCGACAGGAAGTACCGGATCGACGGGGAACACAGGTCCAACGGGAAGTACGGGATCAACGGGAAGTATGGGAGTAACAGGAGTAACAGGCCCAAC